>NZ_JARVTB010000006.1:0-63298 GCF_030208885.1 Arthrobacter sp. fls2-241-R2A-172
TCACCAGCCCGGACGAGGGCATCGAAGAAACACCTAACGTGCACGTCCCGCCGGCCGCCGTGATCAGCGCACCTCTGAAGGGCATGGTCGAACCCGACACCGCAGATCGTCTGGCAAGCCGCACCATGACCGGGACCGCAGCACTGTGGATTGTCGGCAGCCACGGCGGAGCCGGTGAAAGCCGCACCGCTGACCTGCTCGACGGGGCACGCCCCACCGGGCACTGCTGGCCCATCCTGCAGGACCGCAGCAAGCCCCGCGTGTTGCTGGTCTGCCGCGCCGACATGCACGGCCTCACCACAGCTCAATGCGCCCTGACCCAATGGGTATCAGGAGCCGCACCCGCTGTGGAGCTGCTCGGCCTAGCCGTCCTCGCGGACGCACCAGGAAAAACACCCAAAGCACTCCGCGACTTCACAGCCATCGTCGGCGGGGGAGCGCCCCGCCTCTGGACCCTTCCCTGGGTCGAAGCATGGCGGCACGGAGACACCACCACCACACCAACAGGCCGCGAATACCAACGCTTCATCACCGACGTAACCGCCCTGGTTACCGAAACCAGCCCAAGCACCAACCACTGAAGGGTCACATCATGAACTCGATCACCGCCATCACCACCAGCACCATCCCCAACCCCACGCCGGTCGTCCCCGCAGAAGCCGGCGGCCTGCTCACCGTCCTGAACTGGGCCTCCGGTATCGGCCTCGTCCTGGGCGTTCTCGGCGTCATCATCGTCGGCATCACCATGGTCATCCAGCTCCAGCGCGGCGAAGGCGGCCAGTCCCTGGCCAAGCTCGGCTGGGTCCTGCTCGGCTGCATCATCATCACCGGTGCCGCAGGCATCGTCCGCGCCTTCGTCTAAGCCAGCACCAACAACGGGAGGTTCACCCTTGAGCCAGTCAACAGAGAGCACCACCGAAAGCAATCCGTTCACCAAACCCGGTTTCATCATTGCTGCCGCGCTGGTGGTCGCGCTGATCGCAGCAGCAGTCGTTATCTTCCTGATCCCCAAAGGACAAGGAAACGCCCAACCAGCACCGGCAGAATCCAGCAACTCCGCCACAGCTGATCCCAGCGCATCCGCCGCGTCCGGCAAGAGCGTCTGCGGACTGCCGGCTTCCAACGAAACGGCATTGGGGAAGGCTCCGGCAAGTAAGTGGGAACTCGTTGGAACCATGGCGGCCCCGACAGACCCCAAAGTCGGCCCGGGCAAGACCGATGACCAAGGCATAAGGTCTTGCTTCGCCCACTCTCCGCGAGGGGCGCTATACGCCGCAGTGAACCTCTGGGCCCTTGGCAGCGATCCTTCAAAAGAACGTGCCATTGCTGACCAGCTTGCAGCTAAAGGCCCTGGCCGAGACGCAGGCATGAAGGCTTCCCAAACGGCTGCGCCGCCGACAAACGTAAAGGTTCAGATCGCGGGCTTCAACGTTTCATACACAGCGAACCAAGCGGTGGTAGAGCTGGCATTCAAAGCTGACACCGGCGCTCTTGCGTCCGTCCGCACAACCCTTCTCTGGCAGGACGGGGACTGGAAGGGCGTCGTCGCTGACAGCGGTGCCCCCTTAGAAGAACCGCGCCAGATCCGCGATCTTTCAGGATTTATCCCTTGGAGCGGCGCATGAGGCCGGTATGGAACCCGGTTGGAGATTGGATCTCCGGCCTCACTGATGACGCCATGGGCAACATGGCCAAAGCCATTCTCGAGGGCATGAGTCAGATGGTTACGACACTGTCTACTTTCTGGGTCTCAACTCCGACGGTGAACCTAACTAGCCAAGACGGTTCGACGGCAAGCCCTGTTGTTTCCATAGTCAACAGCGAGTTGATGCCGTGGACCTTGGCTCTGGCAGTCCTGGCCGTCATCCTCGGCGGCATCAGGCTGATTTGGGAGCAGCGCGGAGCGCCCCTGAAGGACCTGCTCCGTTCCCTCGTCACGCTCACCTTGGTTTCCGGCCTGGGCCTTGGAGTGATTTCGATCCTGGTGATCGCCACAGACGCCTTCTCTGCCGCGATCATCGACCGCTCCACGGACGGCAAGGGCTTTGCCGAGTCGTTGCAGCAGTTGATCTCCACAAGTCAGACAGATGTCGGGGTTTTCATCCTTATCGTTCTGGGTCTTATTGGCCTGCTCGCGTCCCTCGTGCAGATCGTGCTCATGGTCGTGCGCAGCGGCATGTTGGTAATTCTGGCGGGCATCTTGCCCACAACAGCCGCGTTCACGAACACCGAAATGGGACGGCAGTGGTTCCAAAAAGCAGTGGGCTGGACCATCGCCTTCATCGCCTACAAACCCGCCGCAGCCATCGTCTACTCGGTGGCGTTCCTCCTCATGGGGAAGAGCGAGGGGAAAGACGCCTTGATCGGTTCGATCACCGGTTTCACGTTGATGGTCGTAGCGCTGTTCGCCCTGCCCGCCCTGATGCGTTTTGTAACGCCAATGGTCGGTGCGGTTGCCTCCGGTGGAGGTGCCGGGGCAGGTGCAGCTGTCGGGGCCATTGCCACCGGCGCTGTTTCACTGGGCCGTGGCGGGAGCGGCAGAGGCAACGCCTCACCAACCCCATCATCGTCAACGAGCACGTCGAACACCCAAAGCACGCAAACCGGCAGCTCGCCAAAGGGCAGCGATGGAACGTCAGGCCCGCGCGGCGGCGGGGGCCAGCCTATCCCGGGTGCTACGGGTCCGGGTGGGGCTGCGGGGACGGCTGCAGCAGCCAAGGCAGGTACGGCCGGCGCCGGAACCGCAGGGTCGGCAGCTGGTGCCGGTGCAGGAACGGCCGCAGCCAGCGGGGGAGCAGCCGCAGCTGGTCCCGTGGGCGTGGCTGTAGCAACAGGAGCAAAGGTGGCGTCCAAGACGTCGCAGGCAATCGAAAAGACCGCGCAGGATTCAACCGGGGAGGGCCCCAGTGGCAGCAATTAGCACCGAATACAAAGAACCGTCCTACGGCAACTGGCGTGTACCGCGCTCAGCAGGACTGGCCAACCTCGGCGCGATCGGCACCGCCATCGTCTTTGCCGGGCTGCTGCTGGGCATTGTGAGCTTCGCTATTTGGGGCCTGTTCGCCGGCCTGGGCGTTCTTGCCTTTGCCGGTGTCAGCGCCTTGCTGCTGACAGTCAAGGACAAGCATGGCCAGTCCGTCGTTGACCGCGCCGGAACCCGCATGGCCTTCAAGGTCTCCAAATCGTCCGGGACGAACCTCTACCGCTCCGGACCGCTCGGAGTGACCGAATGGGGCATGTACCAGCTCCCCGGCCTGGCCGCGAAGTCGACCCTGTACGAATTCACCGACTCCTACAAGCGCCCCTTCGCCCTGCTGCACGTGCCCACCACAAGCCACTTCACGGTGATCTTCTCGACCGAACCCGACGGGGCATCTCTGGTGGATCCGGAGCAGGTCGATGCGTGGGTCGCTAACTGGGGCGGCTGGCTCGCCGGGCTGGCCGATGAGGCCGGGCTGGACGCCGCAGCGGTGACGGTGGAGACCGCGCCGGATTCGGGGTACCGGCTGAGGAACGAAGTGTTGATGAACATCGACCCGGACGCACCCGAGTTCGCCCGGGAAATGCTCAACGAGGTCGTGGACACTTACCCGGAAGGTTCGGCCACGGTCCGCGCTTGGGTGTCGTTGACGTTCAACTCCGCAATCCGTGCCGGTGCCAAGAAGCGGACACCGGAAGATGTTGCCCGCGACCTGGCATCCCGGATCCCCGGCCTGTCGGCACGGTTGCAGTCCACCGGTGCCGGGATCGCCCGGCCCATGTCCGCGCAGGAGCTGTGCGAGGTTGTGAGGATCGCCTACGATCCTCCGGCAGCGCTGATCATTGATGAAGCCCACGCGGCTGGGTCTCCGGTGTCGTTGAGCTGGGGCGAGGTTGGCCCCACAGCAACGCAGGCAAGCTGGGATGACTACCGGCACGATTCCGCGTTCTCCGCGTCCTGGACCATGACCGGTGCCCCGCGTGGATCTGTGAACTCCTCGGTCCTGTCCCGGTTGCTGGCCCCGCATGGGGACATTGACCGCAAGCGCGTCTCGCTGCTGTACCGTCCAATGGACTCGGCCCGGGCCGCTGCGGTGGTGGAGCGGGACCAGAACAACGCCAACGTCCGAATCACCTCCGGCACCCGTCCGTCCGCACGTGCCTTGGTTGATGCCCGTTCAGCGCAACAGACCGCGCAGGAAGAAGCACAGGGTGCCGGGCTGGTGAACTTCGGCATGGTCGTCACCGCCACCGTGACCGACCGGGAACGACTCGCGGACGCTGTAGCGGCCGTGGAGCAGACCTCCGGCACCGCCCGGGTATTGCTGCGCCGGGCTTACGGTTCGCAGGACACCGCGTTCGCCGCGTCCCTGCCCTTGGGTCTGGTGCTGCCCAAGCACAGCATGGTCCCGTCCGAGATTAAGGATGCTCTGTAATGGCCTTCCCGAAACTCTTCGCCCGTTCCTCGAAGCACAGCACTTCCTTTGCGAAGGCTGCGCCGAAGAAGGCTGAGAAGCAGCCGCGTGAGGCCGGGCCTGGTGCCCGTGGCTGGCCCGGTCGTGGCGGGGGCATGGCCCAGCTCGTCCCGTCCGTGAAGGAGTACCGGGGAACGACGGTTCAGGTGTGCGGCCTGTGGCCGTTTTCCTCCGGTGCGTCCTCGCCCATGATCGGCGTCCCGCTGGGACGCCACGAGGAAACCCAGGCCACGGTCTGCTGTGACCCGATCAGCTGGTTCCAGCGCGCGCGCCTGATTTCGAACCCCTCGGCGTTCATCCTGGGAAAGCCCGGGCTGGGAAAGTCCACGGTCGTGCGGCGGATGTTCATCGGACTCTCCGCGCAAGGTGTTCATCCCTTGATCCTTGGTGACCTCAAGGGCGAGCACGTCAAAGCCGTTAGGGCACTCGGCGGGCAGGTTATCCGTCTTGGTCGCGGTGTCGGGTACTTGAACATCCTTGACCCGGGTCAGGCTGTTGAAGCCGCCCAGCTCCTTGAAGACAACGGCCACCACGAAGACGCAGCGCGCGTTCGTGCCGACGCGCACGGCCGCCGCCTGACCATGGTGGTCTCGCTGATCACGATCAGCCGGAACAACCCGCCCACCGACCAGGAACAAACGATCCTGGACCGTGCCTTGCGGGTCCTCGATGACCGTTTCGACGGTGTGCCGGTGTTGAAGGACCTGTTGGACGTCATCGTCTCCGCACCTGACGAGCTGCGGCAGGTCGCCCTGGACCGTGGCGACATGAACATCTACCTGCAGGAAACCCGGGCGCTGGAGGCAACCCTGCTCGGTTTGACCGGTGGCGGGAAGCTGGGGGAAATCTTCTCCCGCCAGACCAGCCAGCCCATGGTCCGTGACCGGGCCGTGGTCTTTGACGTGTCCAGCATTGACGAGACCGAGACGGACCTGCAGGCCGCCATCTTGCTCGCATGCTGGTCCTACGGCTTCGGCACGGTCAACGTCGCCAACGCCCTCGCCGATGCAGGTTTGGAACCGCGTAGGAACTACTTCGTCGTCCTGGACGAGCTGTGGCGGGCGCTGCGGGCCGGTAAGGGCATGGTGGACCGTGTGGACGCGCTGACCCGGTTGAACCGTTCCGTGGGTGTCGGGCAGATCATGATCTCCCACACGATGTCCGACTTGCTGGCCCTGCCGGCAGAAGAGGACCGGATGAAAGCCCGCGGATTCGTCGAACGCTCCGGAATGGTCATCTGCGGCGGTCTTCCGGCCTCGGAGATGCCTCTGCTGACGTCCGCTATTCCGTTGTCCCGGCAGGAGCAGCAGAAACTCATTGGCTGGCAGGACCCGCCCGCGTGGGACTCACGCGGCGTCGACGTCGAACCTCCGGGCCGGGGAAAGTTCCTCATCAAGGTCGGTGGACGTCCCGGGATCCCCGTCCAGGTCGGGCTCACCTCCTTGGAGAAGGGCCCGGAAGGCGTCAACGACACCGACGGCAAATGGCATGCAGCATCGGAAACCCTGCTCGAATCCGCAGCCCCGGCTCTGCCGATTGAAGGAGGCACCCAATGAGCGCACCAAACCGTAAAGGAATGGGCATGGGCGATGCTCTGCTGGTCTGGCTGGCCATCGGCTTCATCGTCGTCTTCGGCGGCGGAACCTATGGTGCCCTGCACCTAGGATCCTGGATGGCGGGCATCGCCGCACCACCAGCCCACCCCATCGATCTGATCGCCGGCCTAATCAAGGGCCGGGTGCCGTGGCCGACCGAAGCCACGGTTGTCGCCTGCCTCATGGCCGCCGTGGTCGTGGCCCTGACCATCGTTGTGCTGGTGGCCTGGCGGAAGGGTGCGTCCAAGCGTGCCCGCGTCGATAAGGCTGCCCGGTACCTCGGTCGCGGTAAGTCGTTGGCCGCCTTCTCGGAAAAAGGGGCGAAGGCGACCGCCGAGCGTCTGGGCGTCACTGACACTCCCGGCATCGTGGTGGGCAAGGTCGTCTCCACGGGCCAGAAGTTCATCCAGTCCTGGGAAGACCTGTCCCTCGATATCTGGGGTCCCCGTACCGGTAAATCGACCTCACGGGTCATGCCCGCCATTCTGGACGCACCCGGCGCCGTGGTTTCGACGTCGAACAAGCGTGACGTCGTGGATGGCACCCGTGGCGTCCGCGAGGCCACGGCTCCGGTGTGGGTGTTCGATCCGCAGAAGATCGCCCAGGAAGAACCGGATTGGTGGTGGAACCCGCTCTCCTACGTCACTGACGAAGAGAAGGCCTACAAACTCACCCAGCACTTCTCCGTCGGTTCCCGCGTGCCCGGGTCCAAGCCGGACGCCTACTTCGATCCCAAGGCAGAGGACATTCTGTCCTCGTACTTCCTCGCGGCCGCGCTCGGGGACCTGCCCATCACACAGGTCTACATCTGGGTCACCGAACAGGTCAGCCAAGAGCCTATTGAGATCCTCCGGGAGCATGACTACGAGCTGCAGTACAAGGGCCTTGAATCCACGCTGAAGCTGGCCGATAAGCAGCGCGACGGTATCTTCGGCACGGCCGAAAAGATGATCCAATGCCTCAAGAGCCGGAACACGCTGCGCTGGGTCGCCCCAACAGGTGGGGCAACGGTGGCCACCGAGAGCCGCCGGCAGTTCAACCCGCATGCTTTCGCCACGTCCCAGGAAACGATTTACATCCTCTCCAAAGAAGGTGCAGGCTCCGCCGCACCCCTCACCACCGCCCTGACGGTAGCCATCGCTGAGGCCATGGAAGAACGCGCCGAACGCAACGGCGGCCGCCTCCCCAAACCTGCACTGTTCGCCCTCGATGAGCTGGCCAACGTCGTCCGCTGGGCAGGACTCCCGGACCAGTTCAGCCACTACGGCTCCAAAGGCCTGATCGTCATGGGGATCCTGCAGTCCTGGTCCCAAGGGGTCGAGCTATGGGGCGAAGCGAACATGCGGAAAATCTGGTCAGCGGCGAACGTCAAGGTCTACGGCGGCGGCGTGGCAGAAGAAGGCTTCCTCCGTGCACTTTCGGACCTGATCGGAGACTACAGCTACATCAACGTCTCCACCTCCTCCGGTAAGTCCGGCTCCAGCCGCTCACGCCAAGAAGGCAAGGAACGCATCTTCGACGTTTCCAACCTGGCCGAACTGGACCGTGGCCGCGCCGTCGTCCTCGCCTCCGGCGCACCCGCCACGCTCGTCCGCACCATGCCCTGGTACACCGGACCCCACAAGGAAGCCGTGGAGGCATCCATCAAGAAGTACAGCCCACGCCCCGAAGAACCCGATGAGGCTGTGCCGGCTGCATCGACAACCAACCCTTGGGTTACAAAGTAGGAGCTTCCCGATGACAAACGACATTGGGCTGTTCGCCCCAGTTCCCGGCAGTGGAGACGCGGGAGTTTCTGCGGAGCAGTCCGCCGTGGAACCTAAAGCACCGGAGCTGGTGTACGGGTCGGCCGAGGAGTTCCTGCATGAGCAGCTGCTCCCGACCTACGTGCGCAACGTTGATGGCCGCTCAGCTCAGTGGTGCATCGAATGGTACTTCCACCCCGAAGCCCTCTCCCGCATAGAGGCACTGTGGAGGGCATGGGAACACCTCAGACTCGACGGCGCTACCGGCATGAGCGTCTGGTGGAAAGACCACGCAGACCACCACATGAGCATCCTGCTGGACCCGCGCGGCCCCTTCCACAAATGCGACATGAAAACACACCGGGATCCCGAACACCTCGAGCCTAAGAAAGCTCCCGCCGGCTGGTTCCCCGATGTCCGGAGCATCCAGCCATGAAGCCAGACACAGGTCCTGTCCCCCCAACACAATATTGGATTACAAAAGGCTAAGCCTCGTTCGAGACTTCATCCAGCGGGCTTGCCCAATCAAGCTGTTGGCGGCATATCGGGATTTTGGCTTTTATGCAGCTATCAGTCAGCTGCGAAGCCGTAGGCCGTCCATTTGCTCAGTACGTCCTCCTGAAGCTCTTGCGGAAAGGATGTGCCGAAAGAGGCCGCCCGAGCCAAGGATGTCCCGGTGAATTCCCCGGGAAAAAGGCAGCTCGTGATTGCCTTTCCTCCGGAGCCGGCCGCATGGTCTATGGCAGTCAGGTAGGGCGCCATGGGGATTCCGGGGGATTCAGGGTAGAGATATGTTCCTGTGCTGGGGTGATGGCGTGTCGCCATCGCCCACACAACCTGGTTGATGTCAGTGATGTCCACGTCATCGCCGATGAGGATGACCTTGGGGACAAGCCAACCCGCGTGCGAATCGAACAAGACCTTCGCGACGGAATCGACGAACTCCTTTTCCGTGATTATCCGGTGCGAGAGCTTTTTGGTGTCCACGGCCAGCGCAATCCAGCACGTGGCGGCCTCGTAGGAGCACCAGGCCATCGAGATCGGCAAGCCGGCCCGGCGCAGGACATCAAGCGCCACTGCGGAGATCATGGTCCCCCAGATCGTGTGATTCTCTTCGGGAGGTAGTCCTGCCACGCAGATCGGGAGAATGGCCTCGTCACGGAACGTGATGGTCTCGACATGAAAGACCGGCTGCAGCTTGCCTTCGGGGAAGGAGTATCCGTGATACTCGCCCATTGGTCCCTCCGGGCCGATTTCCTCAGCCGAAATCCATCCCTCAAGGACAATCTCGGAGGTAGCCGGCACCTGCAGGCCGCCTTGCTCTGTTTCGACGACGTCGACGGGAAGCCCGGTGAGGGCCCCAACGTAGCCGTCTTCGCTGACGTGCGCAGGCAAGGGCATGCCGGCGGCGGCCAAGGCTGCTGGGGGCGCGCCGAGCACCATGGCCCACGGCGTGCGTTCGCCCAAGTCACGCCACATGCTGTGAATGATGCCGATGTGTTGTTCCGGCATGGCTGGTCCAACGAGGGTAGTTGGCCCGTGAAGCATCGTCCGCCCGACTGACCAGCTTGTCCAGCTGGCGTCGGGCGTCTTCACGACGTGGAAACCGTAGGTGCCAAGGTAGCGGCCGCCGTCCTCGGCATGCAGCAGAGGAACAGGGAGTTTTCGAAGATCCACTTCGTCCCCGCGCCAGATGTTTTCCTTGCACGGGCCGGACTCAACAATTCGGGGTGGAACCGGGTCAGCGTGCATCGCCCGGATCAGATGCTCCACGATTTGGCGGGGACCGGCTGTGCGGTCGAGTCCAAGATGCGCAGCCAGTCGCCCGTGCTCCCCTTTGGCTTTCGGAGACATCCCGGCGGGGGCTCCAAGGATACGGAATCCGGTTTCTCCCTCGGTCAGTGAGCAGAATAGCGGTGCCGGTCCGCGGGTCTCATAGACGCGACGGGTAATGGCCGCTGCCTCCAGGTGCGGACTGACCGGGGTGGTGATTTCAACGGCGTCTTCCACCGTCAGGAGATCTTGCACAAAGTCGCGAAAACTTTGGGAATTTGTCATTGCATTCTTCCTAATCGCGTGGTTTTGCAGCGGTTGCGCTGTGATGTTGTCGGCGCACTGGCTCAGGGCCGTTCCAGCGGCGGGCGGTCGGCATGTCCAGTTGGAATTGGTCCAGAACCCTCACAACGAGATGCTCGGTCATGTCCGCAATCGTCTTGGGGGTGTTATAGAAGGCCGGAACCGGTGGCATGACGACCGCACCCATGCGGGCGAGCCCCAGCATGTTCTCCAGGTGGATTACCGAAAGCGGTGTCTCCCTCGTGACCAGAACGAGTTTCCGTTGTTCCTTCAGCACCACGTCCGCTGCCCGGGCAATCAGCCCCTCGCCGTAACCGACCCGAACGGCGGCCAGGGTTTTCATGCTGCACGGAACGATGACCATGCCGTCGACGCGGAACGACCCGCTCGAAATCGGGGCAGCCTGGTCCTCCGGACTGTAGACAAACGATGCCAGTGACTGCAGGGCCTTGACCGAGATGCCGGCCTCTTGAGCGAGGGTCGCTCGGGCCCATCTGCTCACCACCAGGTGAGTTTCCACGCCAAGCTCCCGCAGTGCTTCAAGCATTCGAACGGCTATCGGGGCTCCTGTAGCTCCCGTTATGCCTACGACTAGTCGCACCATCAACCTCCATCTATAGGACGTGTACGTCCTATTTACTTAACCATATACTACGTACACGTCCTAATATGTTTGGAGGAGTCCTTGACTGTTGACATTGCCGAGACGATTGCCGGCGCCGGTCCCCTTAGCCGCCAACTGAATCAGCTCTATACACGCTTCTGGCACGAGGTGATGTCGGACTTTGATGTGACGGGGCCGCAGTACACGGCCCTGGTCCTTCTGGTCCTGCATGGCCCGATCGACCAAGGAACGCTGGGCGGTCTTGCCAGCCTGGACAAGTCCACGGCGGCTCCATTGTTGGCCCGCTTGCGGGACCGGGAGCTAGTCGCCATTGAGCGCGACAGCGCAGACAAGCGACGCAAGGTTTTATGCGTGACCGACCGGGGCCGAGCAGTGGTGGCGGACATGGCGCCCTTGGTGACACGGGTGGAGTCTAGAATGCTGGGCAACCTCAGCTCCGGGGAGGGGGCAGCTTTCCTCGCCTTGGCGCGTCGGGTCGTCCTCTCCTAAGCGCCCGGATTCCCTTCTCGTGGAAGGCACGGAGGGGTGTGGTGTGACACCGACTGCACGTAGAGGCCCGGAGCTGGTGTACGGCTCGGCCGAAGAGTTACTGTACGAATGGCTGCCCCCACCTACGTCTCAACGTTGACGGACGCTCAGCCCAGTGGTTACTTATGGCGTTGGCGAATCAGACCGAATGGAACCTCGGGGTGCGCCCGGACAATGTAGCGGCCGGCGGAAAGGCGCGTGACCATGATGCCGATGCGGTAGCTAGTGGCCGCGACACTGACATCGTTGATCGCCTTGTCTAATTCTTGGTCCAACTGATCTGCGCTTTCGACGTTGATCTCGACGACCCCGGGTGTTGAGGGGTGGAATCTGGATACCGTAACGGTTGTCGAGTGAGCATCGTCGGCCGCGGAAGTGGTGGACATTTCGTGCCTCATTCAAGTTCCTGCTTCGTAGATTTGTCGGGGTGTTGGCTTGCAGTTCAGGCTCTTCGCGTCTTGTTGTTCATGGCCTTCAAACGCTTGGATTGCTTGATCTCTGTTCGTTCGAACAGCTTCCTGCCTTTTCCGCCAGCTAGCTGCAGCCAAAGGAGGGAACCGTCCCTGCTGTACGTGTCGACAGTGCCGCTGACTGTTGATCCGTCCCGGGTATGAAGAGACACGTGGTCTCCTTCATTTAGTTGGTTCCAGGCTGGAGAGTCTTCCGTAGGGCGGGCTTTAGCACGTCGTGCCATGCTTGGTCCTTCTTTTGAGTCGCCATCAGCAGACGCAGCTGCCGATGGGCGAGGTTGTGCTTTGAGGCCAGATAGATCCCTGCCCCAAGAGAGTTGCCAGCCTTTCTGAGGTTTGAAGAATGATCACGGCGTAGGGCAACCCGCAGCTACGGCCCGAGGGGTGTAGCCGTTATCTGGGGCGCGAACAATAGGTGATGCCCTGATGAGCTAAGCCCCCGAAAGGAGAGGGCGGAAGTCCGAACGCCGAGGGGCGGTCTCGGTTGGATTCTTAACCGGCCCTCGGCGTTCGGAGCGGCTAGAGATTCAGGGTGGGCAGAAGGAGGGCGCTTTGGCCTGCCAGGTATATCTCGCTGGGGCGGAGGATGCCATCGGCCCTGCAGGCCGAGAAGCCTAAGCGCAGACGGAATCCCTTCTGTAGGGCCACACCCGTGGGCTGGAATTGCAACAACACTTCGTTGGTGCTCTCCAGACTCAGCGGCTGCTCTTGTGTGTGTTTGTGGTGGACGTACTCGATCTCGCCGTTGGCAAGATACCGGGATGCGTGCTCGTCGATCGTTCTGTGTGACAGGCGGAGACGGGCTTCGGTGAGCTGCGTGACGTCCCCGTTGGGGTGGACAAGGCTAAGCCTGGCGTGGAGGTCAATGTCACGGCATTCCGGCGATGCCACGTCCAACTTCAAGATCGGCGCGCCCTGGATTTCCGTACCCTCCGGGATGTCCAAGTCACGGGTCACCGTTTCGCCCCATAGGTGCATGCCCGAGTTTGTGCCTGTGTCCATGAAGACGGGCACCGGTGAAGGCGGAGCACTCATCGGCCATCCCCGGAAGGTCTCAGTGACGGGAATAGTGGGAATCTCGGCTCCCAGGGGAACGGCAAGGTGGGAGCCGGGTAGGCGGCGTCCTTTGGAGGAACGCCAGTCGTCGGCGCCGATCATCCAGAATTTGACGTTGTCACGTTCGGTTGGATTCTCGCCTTCGCCCTTGAGCCAGTAGGCGAGCCAGTTCAGCAGTTCGGAGGAGTCCTCGGGATACTGATGACCCCATGGTCCGAAAACGAGACGCTTGGGCGCTTTCAAGTTATCGAAAGCGCGGAGGGTGCCCCGTCCGAAGTAGTCAAAGAGCCCGCCCATGAACAGGGCCGGAACCTCTATTGAGGACAGGACCCGGTATGCGGATCGCTCCCAGAAGACTTCACCATCGAGGGGCGTGGATTGGGCAACGTTGTAGTAGAAATCCAAGGCCGGTGCGATGGAGCAGTTGGGCTGGTTGGCTTGAAGGAACGTGCCGGCGGCCCAGTTGGTGTGCGAGGGGATTCCTCCGCGGTGTGTCCAGTCGCGGTAAAAGTCGATGGGGCCCACAGATGGTGCAATACAGACGAGCCCGCGTGGCCGTTTTGCTGCCACGAGCATCTGGATTGCGCCGCAGTAAGAGCCCCCAGCCAAAGCGACCTGACCGTCGCTGAAGTCCTGATCGGCGAGCCATTCGATGAGCTCAGCTCCGTCCTGGATTTCGCGAGGGCTCAGTGGGCCCTCGAAAATGCCTGAGGATTCCCCGGTGCCGCGGATGTCGGCGACAACGCACAGGTAACCGTTCGCGGTCAGGTCGGCAATAGGGAGTTCTGTTGGCATCAGGTTCGGCTTCTGATACGGAGTCATGAGAAGAACTACCGGGCGGGGAGTGCGGTCAGTTTCATCCGGGAAGTAGACGTCCAGTGCAAGGTCGGTTTCGTCAGCTGTGGTGAACTTCACTAGCTGGGGTGTGGGCACGGATATGGTTTGCATGCATATGACTTTCTGTTGATGGTGGTGCTGGGTGTCATAGGGAACTAAACGCTCAGGCAGGTGTCGGTTGCCGGTATGCCGTCCGCAGCTCGCCTGGGAAGTGGCAGGCGGCCATGTGGCCGGCTTCATCCCCGGCCAGCTGTGGATCCTGGTCCATGCAGATCTTTCGATCGGTATTCACCAGAGGCCCGATCGGGCACCTGTTCCGGAAGCGGCAACCCGAGGGAGCGAGATTCGGGCTGGGAGTTTCGCCGAGGAGTTTCGGCTGTGAGCGGCCATTGTTCTTTAGCGACGGTGAGCTGGCCAGCAGGACTGTGGTGTAGGGGTGCTGAGGCGAGTGGTAGATGTCGGCCACGGGACCGACTTCGACGATTCTTCCCAGATACATCACGGCGACTCTGTCGCTAATTGACCGCACGACAGCAAGGTCATGCGAGATGAAGAGCATCCCGATCCCCGTTTCCTCCTGCAAGGTTCGTAAGACCGAGAGGACTTGAGCTTGGACCGAGACATCCAACGCCGAGACGGCTTCGTCAGCCACGACCAAGCGGGGGTTCACCGCCAGCGCTCGTGCGATGACCACGCGTTGACGTTGGCCCCCGGAGAACTCTTTCGGTAGCCGATCAAGGAAGGTGTGGTCGAGCTGTACTAGGTTCAGCAGGTCGCTCGCGCGTTGTTTCCGCTCGGGTGCAGGTACTCCGGCGAACGCAAGAGCTTCGTCCAGGCTCTGTCGGATTGTCATCTTCGGGTCCAGAGACGCGAAAGGATCTTGGAAAACATACTGAACGATGCGGCGCTGATCCTCTCGTTCCTGCCGTGAGGATCCTGCCGTGGTTTTTCCTGCCACAGTGACGCTTCCGGCGGAGGGACTGATGAATCCTACGGCCGTGCGGGCCAGGGTGGTCTTGCCGGAACCGGACTCACCGACCAGACCTACGGTTTCCCCTGGATGTATGCGCAAGGTCACCGCATCGACAGCCTTAACTGAGCGGTCTTTTCGAAGCCAGCCGCCAGTGGGTCCTACAGTTGTCGAGATGCAGTCCAGTTCGAGGATCGGCGACTCCCCGGTGACTGATTCCCTTGTAAGGATGGGGTCATCGATGGAGGGTGCGGCGGCAAGAAGGGCTTTTGTGTAGGGGTGCTGAGGCGCTCTAAGCACCGTCTGTGCGGGGCCCTGCTCGACTACCTCGCCTTGGTACATGACGATGACGTCGTCACAGGTTTGGGAGACAACACCCATGTCGTGGGTGATGAGGAGCACCGCGAGTCCCAGGGTGTCGCGAAGGTCGTTGAGTGTCTGCAAGATCTGAGCTTGAACCGTTACGTCTACTGCGGTCGTGGGCTCATCGGCGATCAGCAGAGACGGGTTGTTGGCAATCGCCATCGCTATGCAGACCCGTTGCCGCATTCCGCCGGAGAACTCATGAGGGTACTGCGTCATCCGCAGTTGAGGGTTGGGTATCCCTACGCTCTGGAGAAGAGCGACTGCCCTGTCCCTCGCCGATGCTGCTGGCGCACCATGCGCCCGGATGGCTTCGATGACCTGTTCGCCAATTCGTAGGACCGGGTTCAGGGAGGAAAGCGGGTCTTGGAAAACGGCGCCCATCTGTGCCCCGCGGACGTTCCTCATGGCCGATGCCGGCATAGCCAAAAGATCCTGACCGTTGAGACTGATGGATCCCGAAGAAATTCTGGCCGCCTCGGGAAGCATCCGAAGCACCGACTTTGCTGTCATGGATTTTCCGGAACCGGACTCACCGATCAGCCCAACTATCCTTCCGCGCCCAACGGAAAAGGAGACGTCCTTCAGTACGTGCGCGGTCTGATCTGCTTTTTCGAGAACTACGTTGAGGCTTTGGACAGTAAGGACTGCCTCCGCCGAGGGCGTTGAGACGTGACTTTCAATGGTTTTCGATGAAAGGTTCATCGGCTATTCCTTTCGCTCAGGCCGTCGGCGATCAGGTTCAAAGCAGCGGCGAGAACAACGAAGACGAGGGCCGGTCCGATGACGTACCCAAGCTGGGCGTATACGTACCTCAACCCGGTGCTGATGAGCCCTCCCAGGCTCGGCGTTGGCGGCTGGATGCCCAGACCCACAACGCTGAGGCTGGCCTCAAGGATGACCGCACTAATCAGGGAGATTGTCAGCTGCGCGAGCAAAGGACCTGACGAGTTTGGCAGGTAGTGCCTGGTGATCAGGCGCAGACGAGATACGCCGAACCCCTTTGCTGCCTGAATGTAGTCGCGGTGTTCCAGAGTAAGGAGGGAGCTGCGTGTTAGTCGGCCAAAAGCAGGAACGCCGGCGATAACTATCGCTATAAACAGCGCAGTGAAGCCCGGGCCGGTTATCGCGACGACACTTAGGCCCAGAATGATGGAGGGAAACCCGAGGATGATGTCGATGATTCGTTGCCCGAGTTCCCCGAGCCCGCGGTTTAGGACCCTGAGCATGCCAAGCGTGCATCCGATAATAAGGCTCAGCGGCACGGCCAGGAAGATCAGTGCGAAGTCCAACTGAAGCCCGTAAAAGGTGCGGGTGAAGATGTCCCGGCCCACTTCGTCAGTTCCGAACGGATGCTGGAGCGAAGGGGAGAGCAAAGCTTCGTGAGCTTGGTCGTTCACTCCGGCACCGGTTATGAGCGGAACAGTGAACGCCGCTATGAACATCAGAAGTAGGAGGACAAGTCCTGTCAGACCGCGCCGGCCCAAAGGAGCCCTGCGCCTGGCCCGGGGTCCAGGTTCGGTAGGAGATGCGAGCTGCTTCTCGATTGTTGCTTTCATGCTAGGCCGGGCTTTCTAGCCGGACCCGGGGGTCCACGGCTGTCTGCAGAAGTTCTGAGATGAGCTGGATGGTTACTGCTACGACGACGGCTCCAAGAATGAGGACCTGCGTCACCATGTAGTCCCTGTTGGCGACGCTGGTGACGGCCAGGGAACCCAAGCCCTGCCTGCTGAAGATGTTTTCAACGATGACTGCTCCGCCCAGCAGTTCGCCGAAGATTACGCCTGCGACGACAATTGCCGGGCCGAGTGAGTTCCGGCGGATATGGCGCGCGTTGACCTGCCTCGCCGAAATACCTTTGGCGATCGCCGTCTCAACGAATTCTTCACGTTTCACATCGAGCATTTGGCGTTGCACCAGGCGAACGAAAACAACTGTGGGAACTATGGCTACGGTGAGGGCGGGGAGGATCAGGTACTGAAAACCCCTGACGGGGTCTTCGATGACCGCCACCGATCCGCTCACCGGCAGGACAGGTAGAACGATGCCGAAAACAATGATCAGCGCCAAACCTATGAGGAAGGCAGGGACGGCGAGCAAGGTACTGGAGATGCCATCGATCGCGTTCCGCACCCACGGTTTAGTCGTCGTAGCTCCAAGGGATGCGGTAGCGAAACCTACCAGCAGGGTTATAACCAGACCGGCAACTGCCAGTTCTACTGTGGACGGGAGTCGTTCAATCAGTAGGGCGGAAACGTCCTGCTTGGAGAAGTAGGAAACGCCAAGATCGCCTTGGGCCAAGTTTCCCATCCATGCCACGTACTGTTCCCAGACGGGCAGGTCAAGGCCCATTTGTGTACGAACCGCCTCATAAACATCCGGGGGAGCGTTCTGACCGACCATGGCCGCGGCCGGATCCCCTGGGGCGAGCCGGGGAACGAGAAAGGCGAGGATCGAGCCAACAAAGATGACCAACAGTGCAAGTGGCAATCGATGTGAAAAGAAGTAGCGCATGAGTCTACTTACCCGGTTTCAATCCGAGACCAGTCAACGAGCCGGAGTTCGTGAATACCTGGTTGTCTCCAGTGCCGCTGGTATCGATTTTCGAGTCTTTGACGACCAGTACCGGCACCTTGACCAGGGAGTGGTTGAACGAGACGTCCAGCAGGTACTTGGTGATCTCCTGGAGTGCTTTCGGAGCCGCTTCCGGTGATGCCTGCTCCACCGCAAGGCGGAGCTCGTCATACTTGGGATCGCTGAAGTGCTGAGGCGAAGTGGGCGTTGAGCTGAAAACAGGAGTGGAAGCCATCAAAGTGGCAGGTGTTGAGACATCGGTCGCATCGTAAAAAAGGTACGAGGGACCAAGATCGCCGCGAAGCAGTCGGGAGACTGCGTCATTTCCTTCAATCTGCACGGCCTTCGGTTTGAAGCCGGCTTGTTCCAGGCCGCTGGCAATGATCTCGTAGAAGCTCATGTAGAGGGCGCTGGTGGGGAAGATCAATGGTACTTCTGCCCCCGCGACGCCGGCTTCCTGGACGAGCTTTTTGGCTTTCTCCGGGTCGTAACTGTATTGGCTGTTGAGGGTTTCATCCCAGCCTGGCTCGTCCTTGTCCCACCATGTGGCCGCCGCTTCCCCTAATCCGGATCCGGCCTGCTCGATCAGCCGCTTACGGTCGATGGCATAGCCCACTGCTTGCCGCGCGAGCTTGTTATCGAACGGGTAAGCCGTGACGTTCATTCCCATGCCGACGCTCATGGAAGCGACCTCGACGGTGTCGAACTTGGGATCCTTACCGAGCAGGGTGGCATCCTGGGTTGCCATGCCAAAGGCCATATCCGCCCGTCCACTACGAAGCGCAGACTGCTGAGCAGTGGCATCGGAGACCACGACGACGTCGATGTCTTCGTACGAGACGCTGGCTGCGTCCCGGTAGTCGCTGTTCTTCTTAAGTTTAAGTTCGTTGCCAGGCTTCCAAGACTCCCATTTGTACGGACCTGTGCCGTTTACGACCGAACCGTCGGCGATTCCGCTGTACGTGTTCTTGTCGAAGATGAAGGTTTGGAAGAAGAGATCCCACATGTTGGCCGTAGGGCTGGCGAAAGTTACGGAAACCGTGGAAGCATCGGTTGCCGCCACGTCGGTGACCTTTGCGGCGACAGCGAATGCCTTGGAATTGTTCTGAGGCAAGGCAGCCTGCTTGAGAGAAAAAACGACGTCCTCTGCGGTGAGTGGTCGACCGTCGTGAAATTTCACATTCTGTTTGAGCTTGAACTCAACCTTGGTCAGATCTTCGCTGACCTGCCATGTATCCGCAAGCACCGCCTGCGGGTCTCTCGAATTTGTTGCTGCGCGAACCAGGGGTTCTAGAACCGGCACAAACCACTGGCTTTGTCCGAAGACCTGGTTGGGTGCGGCGTCAGCGGCGCTTACAACGGTGAGAGTCTTGTCCACTGCCGGCTGCCCGGTTGTGCCGCTGCATGCGGACACGGTAACCATCAGTGCGATGGCGCATCCGGCGACCAGGTTTTGCCTCCAGCGTTTGGGGGTGCTCCATGTTGGAGTTTTCATAGTTGTTCCAATTCCCGCCGAGCACCTCTAAGGAAGTGCGATCTGGGCGTGTATGCAATCAGAGAGTCGGGCACTCGAGTGGCTAATGAACCTTCAGTCCACGAGTTGTATACAGACTATATACCGACATGTGAGCCTTGTCACCAGCGGATCAAGTTGTTTTTAGGGCAGGAAGCGCCTTGCAGGGTGCGCTCTGCGGCCGGATTGTGGCCAGATGCGAGGCGTGGGCTTAGAGCACGTGCGATGCAGTCGCTTTACGCGAGCGGAGGTGGGGTCGCTCCATGGTGGAAATGGGTGGGCTATTGGCAGTCCGATGGGCCCCAACGTCGGGCGAGCGATTTGAGGGCTCGTTCCTCACTTTGACGTGTACGCAGGGTTTGAGCCGAGGCTGCGCGCTAAGCGCTCATGCGGCAGTTTGAGCGGAGGCTTTTGGAGTTGTTTAGTAGCCGATGACCGCTTGGCGGGTCGAGTCCAGGTGTGCGTCAATGGCCCCGTGAGCGGCTTGGATACTGCGGGCCCGTAGTGCATCGACAATCGATAGGTGCTCCCGCAGAACGTCCCGGGCCCGCTCTGTTCCTTGGCTCACCGCCCGGACTCCAATCCGTAGCTGCCGCTGCCGAAGGGAGGCGTAGAAGTCCGCAAGGATGGGGTTGCCCCCCGCGCGTACCATCAGGGTGTGGAATTCGGTGTCCAGTTCAATAAACCGCGCGGGGTCATCTAAGGCTTCCGCCTGCAGGTCGATGATTCGCTGGAGCGCGTCAAGCTGACCGTCCGGAATGGCCTCAACGGCCATAACCGCCCACTTCTCAACGACAGCGCGAGCCTGGAGGAGCGCCCGGACGTCGGGATCGGAAATGGGGGGAACGTACGCGCCTTTGTGGGGGATTCGCTTGACGAATCCTTCCGCTTCCAGTCGCAGGAGTGCTTCCCTGACGGGCGTGCGTGAAGTTCCCGTGGACTTGGCGAGGACCGCTTCGTTGAGAAAGGTCTCTTCCTCCCGCGGCAAGGCCGCGATGTAGCTCTTCATCCATTGGTAAGCAACTTCGGGTTGGGACTGAACTGCGGGAGTCATCTGCATCATCGAAAGCCTTTCTGCAATGTTCAGTATACGAGCTGCATTCACTGAACTACGGTCCGAGGGAAATTGAAATAGACTAGCTGTATACAAGTAGTCTACAGTGTTGCCCAACGTGATGTCCCTCACCGCCTTAGCTCTGCGGTAGTCGGCGTTACGGGCAATCCGAGGCCCATTGAAGCCCGATAGGTGGCTCCGCAGGGCATCGTTCCCACGCGCTCACTTGACGGCCGCTAGGCGGCCGTCAGTTAGGAACTTCCATGAAAATTGCACTCGTCCAGGTGGCCAGCCCGGACTCCGAAACCCGTGAGGAACGGATTCACCGTGTAGAGGCGATACTGCGGGGCATCAAGGGCGCTGAACTGATCGTCCTCCCGGAACTGTGGAGCGCCGGCTATTTCCATTTCGATGAATACCAGGCCCTGGCGGAAACGCTGACCGGGCCCACGGTGTCCATGTGCGCACGGATAGCAGCGGAACAAGGCGTCCATCTTCACCTGGGCAGCATCATCGAGGCCGGGGAAAACGGCCGACTCAGCAACACGTCCATTCTGCTGGGACCGGACGGCAGCGTGGTCCACACCTATCGGAAGATCCACGTCTTTGGCTACAAGTCCAAGGAATCCGATCTGCTCACCGCAGGAACCTCGCTGCCGGTAGTGGAACTCCCCTTCGGAGCCACGGCCGGAATCACCTGCTATGACCTCCGCTTCCCGGGACTGTGGATGGAGCTCAGCAACCGCGGCGCGGAAATCGTCATTGTTCCGGCAGCCTGGCCCGCGGCCCGGCGCGAACATTGGCGGCTCCTCACCACAGCGCGGGCCCTGGAGCACCAGATCTTCGTGGTGGCCTGCAACGCGGCAGGCACCCAGGAAGGAGTGGAACTGGGAGGCCACAGCCGCGTCGTCGACCCGGCCGGGAACGTGCTCGCGGAGGCTGACTCCGGCGAATCCGTGCTTCTGGTGGACATCGACCCTGACCAGGTCAGCACAGTGCGCAACGAATTCCCGGTCATTAACGACCGCCTCGCCAGCTACCAAACTTTGACCGTTTAGGAGAACCATGGAAACAACACGGCAAGTCCCGCTCACCCTCAGGGTGGTGGACACGGACACAACAATCACGCTCATGGACTTCCACGCAGTGGTGGCCGGCTACACGGGACGGGATCCTGAAGCAGTCCAGCACCACATCGATGAGCTGGCGGCCATTGGAGTAGCGCCGCCGCCGGAGGTACCCATGTTCTACCGCATGGACTCTGACCTGTTCGAGACCTCGGGCGAGCACGACGCATCGGAGAACCTGACGTCCGGCGAGATCGAACCCCTCTATATCCGCCACGAGGGGAAGTTCTACCTGGGCATCGGATCCGACCACACTGACCGTGACATCGAAGCCACGGACATCGGCGATTCCAAGCGGGCATGCCCCAAGCCGGTCGCGGGCGAGGTCATCGCCGTCGAATCCCTGGCGGACCTCGACCTCGACCAGTGCACTGCACGCTCCTGGGTGGATGGCGAGTTGTACCAGGAAGGCCCGTTGAGCGGCCTGCGCAAGCCGGCCGACGTCGTCGAACGCCTTTTGGCCCGCACGGACATCGGTGACGCCGACTTCATGTGCCTTGGCGGAACTCTGCCCCTGCTGGACGGGAAGTTCGTTGATGGAACTTCCTGGAAGTTGGAGCTCTCGTTCCCGAATGGGATCACCATTGAACATAACTACAAAATCAAGAAAGGCTCACTCTGATGAGGACCGGAAAAGAGTACCTGAAGTCCCTGAATGACGGCCGGACGGTGATCCTCGACGGCGAGGTGGTCGGCAACGTGCTGGAACACCCGGCCTTCGCGAAGGTTGCCCAGACCATGTCCGAGTTGTTCGATATCGCCGCGGATCCCGCGAACGGCATGCAGTTCCACTCCGAGGAGATCGACGGACCGGCCAACCGGACCTTCGCAGCACCCCGCACACAGGAGGAACTGGTCCTGCGCCGGCAGGCCATCGAAACCTGGGCCAAGCACACGCACGGCTGGGTTGGCCGCAGCCCTGACCACGTCGGCACCTTCTTCGCAGCATTCGGATCGCACGCGGACGTCTTCAACAACGAGGAACGCGACTTCGCCGGCAACGTGGAGCGGTACTACAAGAAGGTCCTGGCCGAGAACCTGTACCTTTCTTACGCCATCATTCCCCCGCAGGTCTCCCGCGCAACCACAGCGTCAGGGTGGGAAGGCGAATACCTGCAGGTCGGCGTCGTGCGTGAAACCGAGGAAGGCATAGTTGTCCGCGGCTCGCAGATGCTGGCCACCGGTGCCGCGATCGCCGACGAAGTATTTGTCACCTGCATCAAGCCGCTGGGGCCGGACGACGTGGACTTCGCCGTCAGCTTTGCCATCCCGGTTGCCACCGACGGCCTGAAACTTTACTGCCGCCGCCCGTTCGCGCCGGCCGCCACCAGCGACTTCGACTACCCGCTGACCAGCCACTACGACGAGCCGGATGCCTTGGTGGTGTTCGACGACGTCCTCATCCCGTGGGACCGCGTCTTCATTAACCGGAACATCGACACCCTCCGCCGCCAGTTCTTCGAGACCGGCGCGCACGCCCTGGGCAACTGGCAAGCGCAGATCCGTTTCTCCACCAAGCTCAAGTTCATTGCCTCCGTGGCCCGCAAGGTCACCCAGGTGAACGGTACGGACAAGATCCCCGGTGTCCAGGAGAAGCTCGGCGAACTCGCGGCCATTGTGCAGTCGGTTGAGTCGGCCGTCCTCGCTGCCGAATACACCGCAACAACGGACGACGCCGGCATGCGGGTGCCCGGGAAGGCTGCACTTTACGGGGCCATGGGCCTGCAGTCCGAAACGTACCCGCGGGTCATCTCGATCCTGCGCGACCTGGTGGGCGGCGGCGTGCTGCAGTTGCCTTCCAGCATCGCGGACATGACCAGCAGCGTCACCCGCCCGGACATGGAACGCTACGTGCAGTCCCCCGGAGTTGCCAGCGAGGAACGGGTCAAGCTGTTCAAGCTTGCCTGGGACATCATTGGATCCGAGTTCGCCGGCCGCCACCAACAGTACGAGATGTTCTACGCCGGTGCTCCGTTCGTGGTCCGCGGCGCCTACACCTACAGGAACTACGGCTACGACGCACTGGTCGCTGAGCTGGACACGTTCCTGGGTTCCTACAGCATCGACAGCACTGTCAACGGCACGGACGGAGAGTAACCATGGCAAAGCCCGAATTCGAGTTCACCCCCGTCTCATCGGTGGACTTCGCACCCTGCCACCCGCACATCGAGGGCCTGTCCGAGGCCATCCTGGCGCGGGATTCGGACAACGACAGTGTCACGCGCATCCTGAAGTTCGAGCCCGGCACGGACACCTCCCCCAACGGCGTCCTCACCCATGACTTCTGGGAAGAGGTCTTCATCTTCGAGGGCTCGTTCGTGGACCAGCGCCTCGGCAAAACCTTCAAAGCCGGAGACTGGGCCACCCGCCCGCCGGGCATGGAACACGGACCGTGGGTCTCGGAAAACGGCGCCAAAATGTTCGAAGTCCGGTACTACACGGACCGGGTCCCAGCGGAGCGGAGCAATTGACATGAGCCTGGCACCAGCCTTCACCATCCCCGATGCCATGGGCATGCGCCGCGCCATGGGCCGCTTCCTCACCGGTGTCGCCGTGGTCACCACCCAGCACGAGGACGAACAGTACGGGATGACCATCAGCTCGCTGACCTCCATCAGCCTGGAACCACCCATCCTGATGATCTCGCTGAACTTCGGTACCCGGACCGGCGAGGCCTTAATGGAAAGCGGCAAGTTTGCGGTGTCCATCCTCGGCGCGAAGCAGGAATCAGTGGCCCGGCGGTTCGCTGTCCGCGGCGGCGACCGGTTCGGCGACGGCGACTTCGACATCACCGACAACGGCCTTCCTGTGATCAAGGGCGCCCTCGCCCAAGCGGACTGCACCGTTGTACAGCAGTACGACGTCGGCGATCACCAGGTCTTCTTCGGCCAGGTCACCACGTGCCGGGACCGGGACGGCGACGTCCTCGCCTTCAAGGCCGGCCGCTTCGGCTCGTTCAACGACTTCGGCCACACAGAAGTCCCCTGGATGTTCTAAGTTATCTAGAGACAACTCGGGGCCGTGACGGCACCCTAGTCTGATAATGGGCGCTCTACAGTACCGAGAATGGAAGAGGCGGACGGTGTAGACCGTGCGCCTCTTCTTCGGTGGGCGTCGTTCCCGGGCTGGTCATGCATCTGAAGCGGACGTAACTGGTTTAGTCGCTCGGAACCTTGGACCGGCGCTAACTACCGCTACGTGGAGCCTTTGATGGATGACGATCTTCACAACCATTTGCAGCAGCCGTTGGTGCAAATGTGTTCGGTTTGTCCCCAGCGTCCAAGGAAGATGCCGGGGTGCCGCTGAGCTCAACCTTTACGCGCGAATTACTGGTGCTGCTGGAAATCAACGCGACAACCCGCTTTTGCCGCGCTCAACGCCCATGGTTGATCCTGTACGGGATTTCCGGGCTTTGGTGGCTTTCCCGGTTGTTACGGCCGCGCTGGGGTGTGTGCCTTCGCTGCGGGCGGCTGCGAGACGGCCGCGGATCTGCCTTTCGTTGGCACCGGTATCGGCTAGGGAATCCGCGAATTTCTGGTGGTGTTCGGCGGAACCGTAGCCAGACTGTGCAGCGGTTTCGGTTTTCAGGCCCTGGTCTTTTAGCCGACTACTGTCATTTCCGGTAACGCGGTTCTCGATCTCCCGGCCGATGTCCTCCATGCGGGCAAAAAGTTCCTTCTCGGCCCGCTCGTACCTCTGTTCCTGCGTCGACCATTTGTCGCCCTTGAATCCGCCCTCTGCCAGCAGTTTGGCTTCGTGGAGGTTCTTGGCTGCGTCCACGAAGGCAGGGTCTTTGAAGTGTTCTTCGCCGGCACCGTTCACGTTGGCCGTGGTCTCCTTACGGAGCTGGTCGACATCCGGCCCGTTGATGCCGTCCTTGCCGATCAGGAACATGCGTTCCTTCACAACGGCATCCGCTACCTCCAAGGCCTTGGGTGTCCTTGCGTTATGTGCCTGCTGGAGTGCTTTGGTCAGTTCGGGGTTGGCCAGGTACTCCGCCGGCACCTGGTGACGTTCCATTTCGGGGGCGAGTTTCGCTGCTTGGGCACGGAGTTCTTCGGCGCGGGCGGCCGCGATGAGTTGCGTCGCTTTCTGGTGCTCAGCATCAGATTTGTGCTCCTCTTCCTGACCACGCGCCTGCTCGTCTTTGGCCTTCTCAGTCGTCGCCGTTTGGATGCCGGCTTCGAGCTCTGCACCGACCACATCGCGGGTGTCGATGGCATACCTGGACAGCACTTCATGACGGATCTTCTCCGACGCGGCCAGGGCAGTGGGATCGTAGTCTTTCCATCCCTCAGCGACGGCATGTGCAGTAGCAATGTCGGAGGGTTGGGCGTTGTCCCACCACTGGTCCTTGTCTACGTGTGCGAGGACCGCATGGGCGGTGCTGCGTTCGGCTGCAAACCGTGCGGCGGCTTCGTGCGCGGCCTGCGCGTCACGGTGTTCCTGTTGCCGCTGCTCTTCCTGCCGTCGACGGGCGAGGGTCTCGGCTATGCGGGAGGCTATCATCAGGGACTGACGCAGTCCGCCGTCCAGCAAGTCATCCATTCCGTCTGATTCACTCATGGTGTTCCCCTTGCACTAGTGGTGTGATTCTTATCGGTCGAGTCCCGTGCCGGTGTCGCTTCGGCTGGGTTGATAGGTCTTTGCCGGTGTAGCGGTTGGTGTGGTGGGCAGCGCGGATCCAGAACGGATGGGAACCAGGCCTCGACGTGCGATATCAATTGCACGTGGAGGCACCGTTGCCTCAGCTGTTTGCTGTTGACCGGCCTCCACGGGTGCCGCCTTGGGCATGGTCCCTGTGAACGGTGCGAGCTGGTTCTCCACCACTGAACGGATGCGCTGGGCTTCCCGTGTCCGGCCGGACTGCTGATGCATTTCGTACACGGCGAAGGCGGTGTTGATCAGCTGCACCATCAGAGCTGTTTGCGCAGCAGTTTTGTTCTTACTCCACGCCGCCATGAACAACATGGCCGTCCCAGCAATGGATGGCAGCGCAATAGGTTTGCTGTGCGTCCTGGGTGCGCGGAGCTGGGCTGTTCGGGACAGTTCAGCGGCCGTAGCTGCCAGTGGCCCGGGTGTGGGTTCGAGACGGTGTGACCATGCGGCAAAAGCTCCGGAAACCTCCCGTGCTGCCTTCGCCCAGGTCGCGTGATCGTCGCGGGGAATGGAACGCAGCTGCTCAGCAAGGGCTGTCGCGTTGCGGGTGTACTCCACCCACACCTGGGCCGGTGGTGTTGCCTTCTCGGGTCCGGTCCTGGAGACGGTGCGCTTGTTGCGTGCAGCGGCATTCCATTCGGCTGCAGCTTCGGTGGCAAGGTGCGGCGAGTCCATCCACTCTTCACGCAGTGCACCCAGCTTCAAGTCCGATGCGAGCGTTCCTCCGCCGAACCAGATGGGGCGCTCCCCGGCCTTGGGCCGTTCGGCCACGGAGTACCCAACAATGACGTCGGTGGTGTTCTTGGCGTAACGCGGGCGAAGCAGCATGCCGGTCTCGCGGGCACGGCGGACGAACTCACCTTCGGTAGCTGAGGAACTGGCACTGGCACGCACCTTCCGCGCCAGGGACATACGGTGCATTTCCCGTTCGTCCCGCACGGCAGTGGCCTTCTCGGCACGATCGTAACCACGGGTGGCGTACACGGTGGAGAGTTGCTCCAGACCGTACTTAACTTCCAGTTCCCGGCAGGTCTGTTGTGCCCTCTTGTAGTCCCCGTGGGTGGATGCCTTCGTGCCATCTTCACGAACAAGTGAGACCGCAATGTGGATGTGGTGATTGCCGTTTTCGCTCGTTCCGTGGTTGACCGCAGCCCATCGGCACCGGGTCTTTCCGCTTGCCTCGGTGAAGCCCATGGAATCCACAAAGTCATTCGCAATGTCACCCCATTGCTGGTCCGTCAGTGCGCCCTCTTCGGCGCGCAGACTCAGCGAGCAATGCCAGACACTGGCGTCCTTGTAACCAACGTGGACGCGCTCCTTCTTGGAAGCGTCCCACTCGAAGTCCTTGACCTGAACGGAAACGCCGAACAGCTTGCGTGGTTGGTCAAGGTGCTTGGCGATAGCCAGAGCATCATCCCTGTCCAGTACCCCGTCGTCATACCAACTCATGATGGCCGCGTCACCTGCCACTAAATGCGGGTCACTGTGCGCATTCTTGGTCTTGTCAGAGTCGGTCGACGCCAGATAAACCATCAGACCACCCATCCGCGAACCACGAGTGATGTTCGGAATCATCCCTACATCAACCCCTCAATGGCACGGTCAATACGCATAGCCACAGAACGCAGATGCTTCAACGCTTCGCGCGCCTCAACCGGGAACTCACCCGTCGCGTTGGCCTGCCGTGCAAGCTGGTTGATGTTGTTCGAAGAACGTGCCAACAGGTTGTGCAGCTGCATCAGCTCGGCACCGATGGCACGGCGCTCGGTCGGTGAATCGGTACGTTCGGCCAGGGCCGATGAAACCAGCAGGTTCGGAACGGTCACTTTCTCCCGCTCGGCCCTCGCAACGAGAGCCGCTTCCTCTTCCACCGTGACCCACACGTCACGGCGCTTCTTCGTCCCCGCCGGAGTGTTGGCACGACGACGGCGAGACAGATTGGGGCGGTGAGTGCTTTCCTCTTCCGACAACCCAATCATTCCTTTCAAAGGCCCAGCGCAGCGACCCCGAAACGGGGACCACACTGACAAGTGTGCCGTACTCGACCGCCACTGTCGAGGACGACAAGCCACTTACACCCGTGTAAATGTATAGCTTGCTCCGCTGGGAAATGTTTGCGGGTTTCTCACACCTTCTGTGCTTTGCCCGCAAACATTCGTCCCTATTTCAGTGCCACGGGCTAGACTGGCCGCATGGACATCAACGACATTGCCGCTAAAGCGGCCGCGAAAATTGACGCTGCCAGGGACGCAAAGGTCAACGCCGTGAAGAACGCAGCGGCCAGCAGCGTCGAACTCCAAGAGGCAGTCCAATTACTGATAGCCGCCGAACAGAAGTACGCCAAGGACTACCAAACCGCCCTACGTGCAGACTGGACAGAATCCGACCTACGCAGCTTCGGCCTGGACGCCCCGGGCAGGAAAGCCGGCGGACGCCCGCGCGGCAGGAAGACCGCACGCGAAACAGCACCGAACACGGGATCATCCGAACAGTAACCCCTCGCCCACATGGGCACGGCAAAAGCTCAATCCTTCGGGCTTTTCCCGCACACATGTGGACGACGGGACCCAACTGACCGCCTGCACACAACCACCACGTCACCACCGGGACAAGCCTCACCAAAGTGAGCAGTGGCCGTGCACAGCCTCCAAGTGAATGCCCGTAGGAAGAGAAACGAACCTCTGATGGATGAGACACAGCAGCAGACCGACGATCCCTTGTCAGCATTTGAGGAAATCAAGGCGAGGCATGCCAGGCTTGAGAAGATCATGAAGGCCGCAGAGGACCGTTCGCAAATGCACGCTCAGAATGATGAACGTGAAGGCTACTTCGTCCTTATTCAAGGCTTGAGAGAACTCCCAGACGAGACTGATGAAACGCTTCCGATCGAAGGAGCCCACGTCACGACGTCCCGCCACAAAGATGGACAACTCCTGATCGATGAAGGACTCATCAGCCTTCATTCCGTGGATAACTTCCCCGGGCAAATCCATCTACACCAGGCGCTCAAGGACGAATGTGCTCACTACGTATATCAGGTCCTAGGTGAACGCCGCACAAACCTCTACGAGCTCTACATCAGCAATGACATTGCAGCCGACTCCGACCAAGCACTGGTCCTCGCCCACCGGGCTCTCTGCCTACTCAGAGCCACGGGCGGTTGCTTCTTCAAGGTTCCCTTTTGGAGTGACTCCTCCTGGAATCAAATCGCAGGAAAACAAAAGCGAGTGTTCATCAACCCCATCGCCTTGGAAGAGAACAAGACACCGCTACTCGCCAGCGGATTCATCTCCCGTGGCGACTTCAGCTGGGTGGTTCAGCGCGTTTGGCGCACGATCGAACTTTACGAAATACCAGCCTTCCGTCTCGCGTTCGATTCCCTCAGCGAAGCACCTTTTCAGTCCAGCGAACGAATGTCCATCGCCACGTCATGGGCCGGGCTCGAGTCACTACTCGGCATCGACCACGAACTGAACTATAGGATCGCCATGTACCTGGCAGTCATCCTGTCCGACGACCCCGAGACAAGACTGGAAACCAGAAAGCACGTTAAGAAACTCTATGGACTGCGATCCAAGGCAGTGCATGGATCTGAAATCAAAGAAACCGATCTCGTCCAGACAGCCGAGCAATCGTGGGTCCTTCTCCGTAACGTTCTTGTGGCCATAATCGACTCCGAAAAAGACTTGCCAACACCCGAGACACTGGATCGGATACTCCTGGGAGCATCACAGACCCACTGACGCACCGATAAAATCCAGGACCTCCCGGAAGCTGAGCCCATGCACGGCACAAACATATGAGTTTCCCATGGTCCAAGACTGGCGTTGCCGTCGCGCCATGGGGGGCGGGGCCGGGTTCTTTTCAGCCTTGGCGACACACACTGGCCGCACCGGGCCGGGGCATTGCAGGCACAGGAACCACGGGCGTGGGAAGTGTTCTCAAGCGGCAGGGGGATTTGCGTAGGGGTACTCCCAGCGATCACCCAAGACCCACCACCCAGCCCACACCAGAAACGACAGAACCCAGATAGTCAATTAGCACCTCAGCGAAAGCAGGCTGTGCACGGCCACTGCTCACTTTGGTGAGGCTTGTCCCGGTGATGACGTGGTGGTTGTGTGCAGACGGTCAGTTGGGTCCCGTCGTCCACATGTGTGCGGGAAAAGCCCGAAGGATTGAGCTTTTGCCGTGCCCATGTGGGCGAGGGGCTTTAGACGATTCTCTCTGCAGATATGCCGTGGTTTGGTAGTGGTGGCTTCCGCTCTGGTAGTCGGCTTAGGGCCTTTTCGCCGGCGGCAATCATTTCCTCGATGCTGGCCTCGACGTCGGGACTTGGGTCTAGCTTTCGTGCCACGCGGAGATTGTTGATGAACGCTGCAGCCCATTCATTCGGCGCATGGTGGGCGTCTTCTATCTGCTTCATGGTGTGGCCGCTGCCGTTCAGCTGAACCGTCGTTTGTTCGAGCAGTCCGTTGATCACTTTGTGCTCGACGCTCATCCATCGGTCGAGTCGCTTGTAGTGCTCGCTGGTTACCCCATCGACCAACTCCATCATGGATGAACGAACGCGCACGAGGACCGGCCTGAGGTCCTGTGCAAGGACATTGGCTCCCACAACATCCTGCATGGCACTAATGACTTCGCTCCACAGTTCGCGTTGCCTTGCTCGGGAGCCTTCTTCCTCAGCTCGGATCGCCCGCAGGTCGGCTGCTGCCGCGCGCTTGTCTGCCCGCGTTGCGCGACGGTCCGCACGGACGGAGATGATGAAGCCGGACAGTCCTGTTAGGCCGCCGAGGATGGCAATCCCCGTTGCAAGTGCGTCCATTGTGCGAGTCCCCTTTGAGCGATGTCTGGTTAATTCTTGCCGCTTCTTGGAGAGAAGCCATTCAAGCGGATTGTTCGGCCTGCTGTTTCCGCAGGGCGCGGCTTACGCTCATCCGACCGACACCGAGTACCTGGGCGATTTCGGTGATGGGTGTTTTCTTCGCGTGCATGGTGCGGGCCGCGTTCACCTGAGCTGCGGTCATGGTGGAAGGCCGGCCACCGACGCGGCCGCGAGCACGGGCGGCTTCAAGGCCGGCCCGGGTGCGTTCAAGCATCCTGCTGCGTTCGTGTTCTGCCAGTGCGGAGAAGATGTGGAAGATCAGTCGGCCGTCTGCGGTGGTGGTGTCGAGGAAGCTCTCTGTGAGGGACTTGAACTGGATGCCGCGTTGGTCCAGTTCTGTCACGATGCGGGCGAGGTCCGCTGTGGATCGCCCCACGCGATCTAGCTTCCACACCACTAGGACGTTGCCGGGTTGGAGGAAGTCCAGGCATCGCTGCCATTCGGGACGGTCCTGGGTGGACCCGGATGCGTAGTCGGTGAAAGTGCGGATGACTCCGGCACGGTCCAGTGCGTCCTGCTGCAGTTGGGGGTTTTGCTCGGCGGTGCTTACGCGGGCGTACCCTATGAGGTTCGCCGTCACCGAGATTTGTCCTGTTCGGTGCCTCGACCCTTGGTCTGCTTTGTTGCTTCGGCTGTAGGTGCCTGGGCCGGTGGCCGCAGCGCGTCACGTGGCGAGCCTGGGTAGGAGGCATGTACCAGCTTCATGACTTTTTCCATGCGGGGATCCACGGCTGCCGATTGTTCCTGGTTCTTCTGGGCCGGGTGCCGGCCAAGTGTCGGTGGGTTCGTGTGCAGCTGCTCGGCCCATCCGCTGAGCCGGGATTTCAGCTGTGCCAGTTCGTGTTCTCCGACGCCGTACTCCTGCACTCGAAGAGTGCTTGAAATGCGGTTTACTTGGTCGAGCTGTCGGGCAAACATTCCGACGTCGAAACCGGGGTCGCGGTCAGCTGCGAGGTCGAGCAGCTGCCCGTCAGTGAACCGCTTGGATTCCCTGATGGCATCAAGGTCAAGGTAGTCGCGAACTTCACCACGGCTGTAGACAGCAACAACTTTGCTTCCCACAGCGTCCTCGAGGCTCAGGACCGGGCCGATGGAAAGGGTTACAGGTTCAGCCGCGCGCCAGTCGACGCCCAGGTCCACTTCGACGGTTTGGCCTGTCGGGGATGTGGCAGAGAAGTTCGCGAACTGTGGTGCGTTGCGCACTTCCACGACTTCGAGGCCGCGTTCCCGCATCGCGGCCGCGAGGCGTTGTGTTGAAAGGGCGAAAGCCTCGGTGCTGGTGACGGAGGTGAACAGGTCGATGTCCTGTGTGGGGCGGTCGATGATTCCATGTTCACGGATTGCTCCGGAGCCTGCCAAAGCGAAACCTCCGCTGGCCAAGGCATCAAGCGCCAGGCGCGTGACATCACGCTGGTATTCGACGTCCCACATTAGGAGCGCTGCGCCAGCTGCGGGAACTTGTTCTCCCACAAATCACGGACGCGAATGGGAAGCATCAGCTCGTCCCAGACCTTCCCCAAAAGGCCGGCGTTGAGCAGCTGCTCCTGGTCCGCCCGCGTACCCTCACGCAGGATCGCCTGATAGGCCTTGAACACACCTTCAAGCTGCCCCAGATCGCAGTCCGCCTGTGGACCCCAATAGATGTGATGCGGCAGCGTCAGGACGCCCTCCCCCGGCCCCTGCAGAGCATCAAGGCTTGCGGCCACCTCGTATGGGATCACGTCCTGTATTAGGACGCGTGGCTCATTGGAGTGGTCGCCCGCGTGCCTGGGCTTGAGGGTAGGCATTGGTCTCTCCTGTTGGGGCGGCGGATGTTGCCGCTGCGCTTAGGTTAGCAAGAGTGCACGAAACTCAATACAGAACGTCGTTGTTCATTTTCTGGTTTCGTGCAGTGTTTCGTGCAAAAGCTGGGGGTTGGCTTCGCCTAGATGACGCGGGGCCGGGGATCCCGGCGCCGGGGGTTCTGCGGGTGCACGAATACGAACGATACGGAGCCTCCAACGCCCTGATGTGATCGGCAGAGCACAGAAGACCCAGAGCTTCTCCGACTCAGGCTCTTCCCCAGAACCTCAGGCACGCAGCTCGAAGCCCCTTTCACCCACCTGACGCCATGCGCACCAACTGCCGATCGAACTGATCGAAAACCTCCTGTTGCAATGACTACTTGAATCCGCCGATCCATCACCGGGACAGAGATTGTTTAGATAGTTCGTCGCGGAATCAGCGAGCAAGTAAACGTCGCATCGCCACACCTGGCCAAGCATCTGGTCTCGTAACCCGACGAAGTGAGTCGCAGAGTAGAGCTCCGCCCTCAAGGATGTTGAATTGGTGAATGGTTGAAAAAGCGGTATCCGCACCCACATACAGGTCCCTGTTGTTGAAGCTCTACTGGCTGAATCCCGACAACGAATACAAGGAGCTTTCGACGGGCACCGGATTCCTCGTCCACCACGAATTCCAGGACTACCTAATTACTAACCGGCACGTTCTTTCAGGGAGGGACACGTCGGGAAAATACTTGTCGTCGCACGGCGTCGCCCCGACGCACGTCCGAATCATGCACAATTCCAACTGGAAACTGGGCGAATATACTGAGCTGGAAGAACCCTTATTTGACGATGACGACGTCGATCAGCTTCGACCCCGTTGGCTCGAACATCCCCGCGGTTTTAAAGTGGATGTTGTGGCGCTGCCTCTGACTCAGGACGGCGAGGACTTCAAAAATCAGATAGTCCGGCATCGATATGAACTGCCTGATCCCACTGCGGCCAGGCCCTACCTTCGTCCATCGGATACGGTGCACATCGTTGGATTCCCTTTTGGCCTCGCGTCGCATGGGTCTTTCGCAATCTGGACTAAGGGATCAATGGCATCCGAACCAGAGTTGAGTTACGGGGATGCCCCTCGCTTCCTGGTCGATGCACGAACCCGCGAGGGACAGTCTGGTTCTCCCGTGATCGTTCACTTTTCAGCGAATACTCCGCCGATGATGTTCACGGACAACAGTATGAGGAGTCATATTGTGGAGCACTCGTATCTACTAGGCGTCTACTCAGGACGGGTAAACAAGGTTTCCGATATCGGGATTGTGTGGAAAGCCTCAATCGTGGCGACCATACTCGAGAAGAAACGCAGACACCCTCTGCCCGCAGAAGATGACTATACGGATGCCCTGATCCCGACTCTTTGATGTGATGGTGCGATTCTGGCTTAGCCGGTGGGGCGCGCCGAGTGGTAGTACCGGGTAGGTCGCGTACGCCTTAATCAGACGTCGATTCGGCATTGGCCTTTGGTCTCAAGTAGCTCACAAGGTCAGCCGGGGCTTCGACACCACGCATCTGTCTGGGCTGAGTGCGTTGACGGCCAACTTGAGCCCCGCTAGTGATCCCTGAGCGTGCTTCCGAACAGCTTCGAACATCGACATTTGACGTCACGCAGGCTGGGACCGCGAGCCTACCGACTCACGCGTCCAGCTTTGCTGCATTTGTGGACCGAGGCCAATGTGGAACGGCTACCCTAGGCTCATGAGTGAGCTTGAAGATGCGCTGGCGGATAAAAGGGCTGAAGAGGCCGCGCGGATGCTTCAGCAGGATGCGCGAGAGCGGGAAGCCAAAAAGCAGGGAGCCGAGCTGGCAAAGGAGTTTATCCAGGCAGCGGCGCGCTTAGGAATAGAGCCGGACCAAGTTCTTGAACACGTGACATTCGAGTACCACGAGCATCCCAACACCAGCAGCCGGTACCCGGATCGGACGCGCGGTAAGGATATCTCACGAGTCAAGGTTGCCGAGTGCTGGGACATTCATGGCTACCTGATGACCACGGATGGTCATCGCGCTGTCCGCACCTACGCCCGCTCCGAGACCCGCCGTCGGCTCTTCGGCAAGCCGTACAGCATCGGAGAGGAAGGCTGGGAGATGTGCGAGGTCTCTTCCGACTTCTATGGCTACATCGGTGACAACTACACATCCCTTAAAGAGATGATGGTCGAATACATCGACCGACGCAGCCGCACATAGCTTCCTTGAATGGCAGGGTAAGTCTTCGGGGCGCCTGCTCGGAAGTGACACCGCCGAGTTAGGAGCCAGCGCCGAGCACAACCCTGCCAACCGCCCAAAGAGCAGTGCACGCCCGGCAACTTCGAACTGAGGTTCAGTTACGGAGGCCGACTCCTCGGGAGGAAACGTTGTATCCAAAGGTGCACCAAACCCAGGCTTCTTGGCCGCTTCCTGCCTTCTTCCAGTCACTCTGGACGAAGGACGAGTAGAAGGGCCAATACGTCTGCTTGCAGACGGCATATGCCTGGTAATAGCCCGTACCGCCAGTGCACTTGGCAGTACTGTAGGTACCTCCACCCCCTGTCGAGCACCCGGTGGGCGCGGCCGCTGCGGATGCAACCCCGGCGAATGTTAGGGCTGTCGCGGTTGCGATTGCCGCTGCCGTAGACGCTAATTTGTGTTTCATGGCCTGCTCCTTCTGACTGAGTCGATGCGAGTAACAGCCATTTGATCAGAAAGCGTCTCTCTCCCTCTAGTTGCTGATCGCGTGCACTTAGGCGGGAGCACCCGGTCCGGTCCTCCTGTTTGGGAGGTGTTTTGTGGTCCTATTCGAGGATTCGTTTCTGTGCTGCTTCCTCCACGGAGAGACCGTCACCAGGGTCGACAAAGCCGAGATATAGGCCCATGGCGGCTGTCCCGAGGATTGAGGATTTTGTTTCGTGATCGAGGATAGGTTCATCGGTGCCTGCGAGCAGACGCATGCCCAGGCCTTCGGCAGTCGACTGGAGGATGATGTTAAAAGTCTCAAGAGAGATGCCGGGGCGGAACCGGACGTTGTGAGCCCGAAAGACCTGAGCGTATAGAGCTGTCCACGACTCCGACAGCGTGGCATACATCTTTGACAATGCATCGGATGCAACAGAGTCCGCCCCTGCGGAGGCCACGGCCAGAAGCTGGAATCTGTAGGCGGGGAGCTCAAGCACAAGTTTCAAGTCTTCGTAAGCTACCCGGTGCACGGCATCGGGGAATGCTTCAGCCGAGCTCAGCATCTCCTCGACGCTTTTAGAAAGGGCTATGTGTAGGCTCCAGTGGCGGGCAGTCAGTGCGTAGGAGATAAAGTCTGCGAGAAAATGCTGGTGCGCTGACCAGCGGTCACGGAATTTTCCAGGGGTCGGATCCAGATCAGGGGAATCTGCGATGGTCTGGGCCAGAACCTTGGGCCGCGATAGATACGACATTGTCGGGCGGACGTCATCAGCAGTGCCGAGGGATCCCAGAAAGAGTTCCTCCGTGAGTTTTAACGCAGAGACCAGAAAAGCCTTCGTTAACGGATCGTTGGCCAATTTCTGTCGGCCCCTAGTTGTGACCCTAGCCAGGTTGGTGACAATGCCCGAAAGATCGTCCGGCTCCTCGTAAGGAACCGACAAACCCTCAGCGTTCCGCCTATCTAACTCCACGTCATACCCCTTTCGCGCACCCTTACGGATACTGAACTAAAAGTAGTTCACAGACATCGTGACGGTGGTTTGTTTCGACGGGTCTGTCGTCAAGCCGGCAGGAGGCCGCGACAGAAACTCACCAGTCATCCGGACCAACACGTCACTGTTGGCCCGAAAAGCTGACCGTCAATTTCGATTTCGTGTCCCAAGCATCCATTGACATGGTTCAGCCTCCGTCAATTACGCCGGGGACCATGCCCGTAACCCGGTCCTCCACCGGCCGCCATGCGATCCCGAACGGCGCTCATCAAAATGCGCGTCATTCCGCGGAATTAGAATTCCCGTAAGACCCGCCCGCAAAACTGCCCGGTGAAGGTACCCCAAACGCTACACTCAACATCATGCTTATCGGCTACGCCCGCGTCTCCACCAACACCCAGGATCTGACCGCCCAGCGGGATGCTCTCGCGTCGGCCGGCGTGGACGCTGACGCGATCTACGTCGATCACGGATTCACCGGAACCCAGCGCGAACGACCTGGCCTTGGCAAAGCCTTGGCTGCCTGTCGCAACGGCGACACCCTCGTAGTGACAAAACTCGATCGCCTCGCGCGGTCATTGCCTGACGCTAGGGACATCGCCGATGAGCTCACCCACAAGGGGGTGGCTCTCAACCTCGGTGGCAGCGTCTACGACCCGCACGATCCGGTGGGGAAGCTGCTCTTCAATGTCCTGGGCATGGTGGCAGAATTCGAAGCCGACCTAATCCGGGCCAGAACCCGCGAAGGAATGGCAGTCGCCAAGTCCAAAGGCCGGCTACGAGGGAAACAACCAAAGCTCTCTAAAGCGCAGGAGGCGCATCTCGTAAGCCTCCACCAAGGAGGAGTGCACACCACCACCGAGATAGCTGAACTGTTTGGCGTCGCCCGCTCTACGGTCTACCGCGCCATCCGACGAGCAACACCACCGCCACCCAGGTGACAAAAGCGCCGCAAAAAATCCGACCGGAGATCCCGACACTAAAGGTTCGGCAAGCGCACCAATACGATCCTATTTGGAAATTCAGTGGGCGACTCACACTGGAGTAACGAAGCCTTGGGAGCGACAAGGACGGCAGCGCTGTTAGTTTGAAGGACTGGGTAGCATTCGGTGGAATCCCCGAGCCTACTTATGGATCATCCCCGGCGAGAAGGTGGGCTGCTCCCTCAAATCTGGCCAGTCATAGAGCAGCGGGCAGAGGCGGCCGATAAGAAATTTCATTCCCCCCTCCAGTTATGCTATTTTCTTCATACTGCCTACACAAGGCCTGATTTGGGGGATTTAAATGAGTAAGCCATGTGACATTGTTGTGTCGTCGCCGTTCAGGCCCGCACCCTCACACTTCACTCCGTAATCCTCCGAACTAGTTTCCATGTCTTGAGGTAAGGGATGATCCGGTTCGTCTAAGCGACCGTATCCCTATCCAGGTCATCGCTTCTGCATCTCTCTTGCCACAACGGTGAGTAATTTGAAGCAGAACCAGTTGACCGCCCCAGCGGCAACTTCGGACGCGCCGCGAAGCGCGAACCCCCGAAGGGAAGTTCATTTTTCGTGACCCGTACCAAGACCGCACCCAACCACAACGCGGAACCTTGATTAACAAGGCAACACCGCGCGCAAATTCAGAATCAATATCTCATTGGGGGACAATATGCGATTTATTCGCAAATCAGTACTCGTATCGGCCGTCTTTCTGACAGCCATCATGGGCATGGGGACCGGTGCTGCAAACGCTGCAGACGGCACACCGTCGTCATCTGACGGCATCGCATACGTCGGGGAAACTAGAGGCAACGCAACTGCTCCTGATGAGGTCATCACCCTCGAAAACAGTCGCAAGCTCAGTGATGACGAGGTCCGGAGCCTGTACGGCACGGATGACATGGTCCGGCAGGGAAAGACCTTGGGGGAAATCAAGAAATACTATCCCGCAACCACCGCGTCAGAGGTCAAAGCGATTAAACAGGACATTGCTTCGACCCCGCAGCTCCGCATCACCAACCCAATCTGCAACAACGTGGATTTCTACAGCATCGTCAGGGATTTCGACTACAAGGAATATTGCTTCGCAAACGCGGGATACATGGACTTCTACATGCCCAACATCTTCAAGGTATGCCCGGGGAATAATAACGGATATGTCTACTACACCCCGGCAAGCGGCGGATACTTCCAAAGCATTCCCCGTGGTCCGGTTGTGCCGAGGACACACTGCTACGGCTTCGGCATGAATGTCACCGTGACAGGCGTACGCATCAACTAATCAGATCCCCTCGCTTAAATATTGACAACGCAGGACCTTGACATTAGGTCAAGGTCCTGCGTTTCATTGTCGGAATGTTAGAGCGATGATGGGCGGTAGCCTAAGCCATATGTAAAACAGTCGAGATGCCTCTTCACGGCGCAAACTCGTCTTGTGGGCAAAGTCATCCGACGGTTTTCGAGCCGTCTTCGCGTGTACGAATGACCCGACCCTTCTCGTCCACTGGGAAATCCTCAATGGCTCTCCCTGTGGCCATGTCAATGATGACAATCGAGCTAGCGGGCCAGGCCGGGTCTGGGACCACGGTGTAGTGGGCATCAGCGACTGACAGCTGCTGACCCGCCGCAGCCTTCCGCCAGTTCGAATAGTCGACGATCTTTCCAGTGTTGGTGTTGAATGCCACGGTCTCCTCTGGGCCGGTGGGAGTGCCGTTCAAGGTCGCTGAGTTCCACCACCCCTCATAGCCGGCGATGGGTCGATCCGCCACGGGCCCCTTGAACGCCGAGTCGGCCTCTTGCCCGGTTGTGGCATTCGCCTGGATTCCGCCTGCAACGACAGCAGCCAACACTGCGGCTGCGCCCAGTGCACCTAGTACCGGTTTCATATTTTCCCCCTTAGTAATACGTGACAGGATGATGCCGCCACGATGTTTCAAGTCGTAAATCCTGGACGCGACTGACGAGCATGCAGCCGCCACCAGCAGATCGGAAGTGGATATCCCCATCCTTGGGCCGTCAAGGAGATCGGCCCTCCACTGCTCTTCACGGACGGGCCGGAGTCGTGCAGGGGTCAGTGCGAGGCAGGCAGCAAGGATTGCCTCTCTTTGCCTCATGCTGGACTCCATGCACCCTTATTGAATGCCGGTGACGGGTGGGTAGCAGCTGAAGTTTTTGATTTTTGCGTCCTTACAAAGCTCTGCGCCAGTGGACGGGCATCAGCAAGGAGGCGGTAGTATCGCCGACGAGGTCCCTTGCGCTCTTCCGTTGTCTCCCATTCCCCCTGAACCCAGCCAGCCGCTTCCAGGCGTTCCAATATGGGATACACCGTCCCGGGCTTTTTGCCGGTATCTTTGACGATCTGGAGCCCCCACACACTCTCCGCTGACAACAAAGCATCAAGGACCAGTGCAGTCGCCGGCGTGACCCGCCCCAAGTTCTCCATGGCACTAATCTAACTATATAGATATGAAAGTCAAGCGGCGCCCTGGTGCATCCTGATCGGCACGGCATCGAGAGGCGACGACGAACCGGGTGTCGACGAATGGCACCGGCTCGCCGTCAGCCTGCCGCCGTGATTCAAACTCAGCGGCGCTACCGCCCGTTAATGCGCCCTTTGCGAGGTGCGGGAACGGGTCGGTGGTCGCTACCCCGGGTCCAACGTTAGAACCGGTTGCCGCCCACGCAACCTGCCGCAAGTGCACGAAAACGAACGATTCCGTGCACGTCCTCCTGAGTAAGGTGAGGACATGACCCCGCCGGCACCGCTTGGACACGGAAAGCGCGGCTATCACGGGCACAGGTGGCTGCTGTCGCTGGCTGTCGTGTTCACCATCGCCGCAGCTGGGTCACTCCTGCTGGTCGCTACCGATCTGTTGATCGGCCGCCCGCCGGCAGGCGACCTGTTCGTTGCGTGCCTCAATGTCCTGGCCGCAGTAGTGCTTTGGCGAGAAGTTTCTAACCAGAGGTACACGTAGGGCCTGGCCGCAACACCTCACATCAGCACGTTCCTCTTCCCGAGGAAACTGCCAGCACGCTAATATCACCTCAGCCCCCGATGTCGGCGCGCAGCGGATAGGCCCTTTTCTCGTCGAGTAGAGGTGCCGTTACGTTCCGGGGTCGGAAGGTGGTCCGACATGGCTGAGAAGTCGTCGGGGAAATGGGAGTGCAACTGCCCGTGTCGGAACCGTTGGTGGCTCGCCATCCGGCTCGCATGGTCGGGAGCTCTCGCAACTGGGTTCTTCATCCTCCGCCACTTATTGGGTTGGGGGTAAGAAACCCGAGGGTGGGCCAGCGAACTGGCCTACCCTCACCTTCCTGACGTGTTCTGCTGGGTACACCACAGACTCAGATTTCCGGACGCTGAGGGTTCATGCTGGTGCCTTGCTCTCGGCTTGCAACAAAGATTCCGTGCGCCAGGTCCGGGAGGTCCTATGGAAACCACTTTTCCTCCTCATCGTCCTCGGCCTCCCGTTTCACTATCCGCTTGTACACGGCCTCCAACTCCTCTGTTACAGGTTCCTCGTCCGATATTCGGGCGATGTCGTACCTGAAGAAATTTGCGGTGGTTTGAGTCAGGGTCGGTGAGACAACCTCGCCCAGTATTGGGATCCCTTGACTTGTGTAATAGGTGGCGACATCAAGAATTTCCGCCACCCATCGAACCTTGCGGTACAGCTTCAAGGTCACGCCAACAGATGGCACGTATGTTGGAAGTGCCAGGTCCTCCCGGACTCTTTGGGAGGACGATTCCAACCCAGCATCGGCCAGCTCCGCTTCGATGGCGTAAACCATCGCATCCTTGAGGGCAATTAGGTCGCGTACTTCCTCTGGAACGGAAACCTTGGCAGCCAGCGCGGACCATTCATTGAAGGTACTGACCTCTGGGTTGTCCTTCCAAAGAGAGTCCAAGTACTCATATCGTCCGTCACCGTTAGCGAACCGCTCAACCATGTTTGTGAGTTCGGGATCAAGGTCATCCTCCGGTCTGGTGAGGTACTTCGCTCTCCCCATAGACATACCGGGTCCGGAAGGGACTAGCTCCTCAACAGCATCGAGCAACCCGCCGATCCTGTGATTGTATTTCTTGAGTTTTGGGAACTCTCCTTTGGCAGCGTAGCCGTTGCACGCGATAGCCAGCTTGCAAAGGCGCTCAAGCCCAGACGAGTAGGAGTACATGCCGACGTGGAGGGAATAATTCCGATCGTTTGAACGCCGCTCTCCCCCTAAACCCGGCTCCGTAGGTACAGAGCACAGCCGCCGAAGACCGGTAATTATCAGTTCAGTAGCGAACTGGGTCTCGGCCACCAGGCTGTCCCACATCAAGCGGCTCTCTACGGCCATGTACTCACAATCCTCTACTCACTTTGCTTGGCGTCGGGGCCAGCCTATCGAGCGGCCCGGATTCGCCATGACGCTTAGAACGGGGGCTCGGAGTCCGGGCCGTTGCCCCAGCTGCCTCCGCTTGTGGTTTGCGGGGTAGCCCATGGGTCATCCTGTGGAGATGCAGCGGCGGTGTTACTGTTGCCGAAGCCGCTACCTGTTTGGCCGTTTCCGTTGGAGCGTTGGGTTCGGTTGACCTTGGCGTTGGCGTAGCGGAGGCTGGGGCCGATCTCGTCTACTTCGAGTTCTATGACGGTGCGCTTTTCGCCTTCTTTGGTCTCGTAGGAGCGGGATTTCAGCCGCCCGCTGACGATGACGCGGGTACCTTTTGTCAGGGATTCAGCGACGTTCTCAGCAGCTTCCCGCCAGACGCTGGCCCGGAGGAACAGCGTCTCACCGTCTTTCCATTCGTTGCTCTGACGGTCAAAGGTCCGGGGGGTGGAGGCGATGGTGAAGTTGGCCACCGCGGATCCGCTGGGCGTGAATCTCAGCTCGGGATCCGAAGTTAAGTTTCCTATGACGGTAATGGTTGTTTCGCCGGACATGTTGGTGCCTTTCTCTCGGTTTAGAACAGTGCGTTTCGCGGTTTGATGTCGGGAATATCGCCGTACGTTGGCCACCCGCCCCCTTGTTCCACGGCGAGGAAGCGCTGTGTCTGGTCTCCGCTGATGGGCTTGCCTTCCTCAGCGTATTCGGGCTGGGAGTAGAACTCGCGCATCTCAAAAACGGTGGAGTTCCCGTGAGCTGACCATCCGGAAAGTTGCACCGGAGTGGTTCCTCGGGGTCCGGTCTCCCTTGTGGTGGTTCGAGGTATCCGGTGATCTTGGACGGAAAGCTGCTGTTGCGTGCCATGGTTCCTAGACTTCGATGGTGCCGATTTGGCGTACTTCGCTGAACGAGTGCGTGTGGCTTTCGAGCCAAGTGTGCAGCTCGTCCTCTGTGGTGGCTGCTTTGACCTTGGTCTTGCCCTGGTGGGAGTCGTAGACGGCGAACCAGATAGTCATGATGTCCTCCAAATTGGTGGCCCGGTACCAGGGGCTTGTGCCGTCCGGGTACCGGAGGCTCGTTAGTCTGCGGTGGGGATTCCTGCGGCGAGGAGGTCTTCCCAGATGCCTGAACCTTCGACGTCGGTCCAGTCCGAACCGGAGTGGAAAGCTGCGTGCACTTCCGGTGTCCGTTGGCGGTTTTCCCAGATTTCCAGTCCGCTCAGGGAGCCTTTGTCGTCCATGATGAGCCGGGTGGTCAGGTCTTCGTTGCTGGGGTCGCGGTAGACGGCTGCGATGTGGTGGTCATCAATATCGTGCAGTTCCGGCAGCTGCTTGCCGCAAACGAGGATGGGGTTAGCTTTGAGCAGCGTTTCTGCGTGCTGGTCTCCGTAGATGCCCGAGTCGATGGCTCGGCGGTCGAAGACCTGCGGCTCAACGTCCGTCACTTCGTGCTCGCGTCCGTAGGTCTTGGCGGTGATCGAGGGGAGCATCCCCGAGCCGTGCATGACGTCGATGTACTGGTGCAGCCTTGCGGTGGTGATCTCGGGGCTGTCGTAGTGTGCCTGGACCCACGATTTCAAGCCGTCGCGGCTGATGGTGACATTGGCTCGGAGCTCAAAGGATTCGCGGACGGTGATGGTCACGTCCAGCGTGTCAGTGGCAGTGGTGGCGCTGGGGCCGGCTGTCAGGGTGGTCTTGTTCTTCATGGTGTTCTCCTTGCGTAGGAAGGGTTGTTCCTGCCGGTGCTGTGTCCGCAGCTTGCAGGTTTGGTGGTTCGGGCTAAGCGGCCAGCTGAGCCAGTTCCTCGATCTTGTCTGGCCGGAATCCGGACCAGTGGTCGTGATCGGTGACAACAACGGGGGCTTGCATGTATCCGAGTGCCTTGATGCGTTCCAGTGCTTCGGGATCCTTGGTGACGTCAACCGTCACGTGTCCGATGCCCTTCTTGTCCAAGGCCCGCTCGGTGGCATCGCACTGTACGCAACCCGGCTTGGTGTAAACGGTGATCGTCATCTGTCTCAGCTCCATCGTGGCGTCGGTTCTGGTTTCGTTCGGCTGCTTGGTTTGATACTACGATAGTATCACTATGATACTACGCAATCTAGGTTTTTATGGTGTTTTTCCCGGGAGATATGGGAGAGGCGGAGTCTTTCGACCCCGCCTTCTCTGCGTCTATTTGGTGTTGTGAATGACTCCGATGTCATAGCCGCCCCATGGGCTGCGTCCGGGGACGTGCCGACTGCCCATCGGCTCCCTGAGTGTCCTCACTGGCGCGCCAGGGTATTGCCAGTCCGTGGGGTAGTCCTCGGGGATTTTGTACCCGTATCCGCCGCCGGGTTTCATGGTTGCCGTGACCAGCGGCAGCTCCTGCCATCCGGTCCAGCAGTGGTTGAGCATGTCTTCCACGGCGCTGTTCTCACTGTCATGAATACCACTCCACCAGTCGCAGTCGTGGCAGTAGATGCGGTACAGGAGGTCTCCCAGGCACATGCAGTTGGGGTTGCGCCAGTGCTCGTTGCATCGGAGGTCGGCGCCGCAGGTGAAGGTGCGGTGCGGGGAGCCGGGTGCCACGTTCCGGCCCGTCTGCCACTCATTCCACTGACGACTCCAGTTGGATACGCCGAGGAGGCCTTCGCTTTTGCCCCGGTAGGCGTAGGCCTCGTCCAGCTCGTCGGGGTGATAATGCCCGACTGTGAAGTGCAGTGGGGCCGTGGGCTTGTTTTCGAGTTCCAGTAGGGTTAGAAGGTCAAGCTGGCCGGTCAGCACGTCTGTTGCTGCCATGGTCCAATCTCCTTATTGCGTAGGGATGAGGGTCGCTTGGCCGGGTGGGTTCTGTGTCCGCAGAGCCCACCCTTTTCTATCCTCGCGATACTATAATGATATCATTATGATACTATGCATTCAAGGTATCGCTACTGTTTACAAGCACATGGAAATGCTTGTTTGTCGTTTCTGGTGTGGGCTGGGTGGTAGGTCTTGGGTGATCGCGGGGAGTACCCCTACGGAAATCCCCCTGCCGTATTAGAACTGTTCCGGCACTCATGGTTCCTGTGCCCGCCATGCCCGGCCCTGCGCGACCAGCGTGTGTCGTCAAGGCTGAAAAGAACCCGGCCCCGCTCCCACGGTGCGACCGCAACGCCGGTCTTGGACCATGGGAAACCGGGCCGCCCACAGACCGCCCCAACGTGGGGGCGATTCTGGTACAGTCTGAATATGTCTACTGAAATGAACGTTGAACAGGCCGCTACTGCTGCCATCAGCCAGGCACGACTTCTCGCCCACCAAGCCAATTTGGCTGCCGAGACCGCGATCAAGCAGGCCGTCACCCTGTTGCTGGATTCGGGGATGAGCCAACGGGTAGTCGCACAAGTAACTGGCGTCAGTAAGTCCAGTGTTGCTCGAATCGCCAAATCTCGTCCGCCACTTGGCGTTGCGGTCGGCCTACAGACAGACGCTCGTGTGTATGCGTTCGCGAACGAGTGGATCTGGGGCAGCCAGAAGAACGCCGCGGCAGTTTCCAATGAGTTGCTCCGTGCCGGCGAGGGCCAACACAGCGGTCAATAGGACCGCCGGTAGAGGGCATTCCGTGTACGAGACCATCCCGCCAGCTCTGCAACCACCGGTTGGTGTTGCTCTGGCCAAACTCATTAAGTCCTTTCCCGGTCCGCGTGCGTTGCCGGGCGGGCTTTGGATGGAGCCCAAATGGGATGGCTTTCGGGCTATAGCCCTTGTCGAGGCTGATCAGGTGAGGCTGTACTCCCGCCAAGGCAAGGAGCTGACGAAGGTGCTGCCTGATCTGGCTGAGGCTTTGCTGATGCAGGTTCCGCCCGGCGTGGTTCTTGACGGCGAAGCCGTGATTTGGAACGGGGATCGTCTGGACTTCGAGTCGCTGCAGCGGCGTATGGTCGCCTCAAGGGCGGCTTTGCCGGAGTGGGTTCGTGAGCTACCGGCTGCGTTTGCCGCGTTCGACGTGCTGGCCGTTGCCGGGCAGGACGTTCGAGGGGTTACGTTTACTGGACGCCGCCAGCTGCTTGAGGAATTGGCGCGGGAATGGACCGCTCCGCTGAACCTTTCCCCCACCACTGCGGATATGGAACTGGGTAAGACCTGGCTGCGGGATTTGCCGTCCACCGGGGTGGAAGGGCTGGTTTTCAAAGGTGGATCACAGATTTATGATTCGTCTCGGTCGTGGCTCAAGTTGAAGCACAAAGACACTTTGGATGTGGTGTGCGCTGCCGTCATAGGGTCAATGAGCCAGCCGCAGGCGATCATCGCCGGCCTGCCGGTCGATGGGACGCTGCGGATCGTCGGCCGCACGACGCTTCTTTCGGCGCGGGTAGGACGTGAACTGGGTCGCCAGCTCCGCCGGTCCCAGCCCGGGCATCCGTGGCCGGAAGAAATCAGCGAAACCTCTCTGAACAGATTCAGCAAAGACAAAGGTCCTGTGCGCCTAACGCTAGTTGAACCGTTCGTAGCCGAGGTGGAAGCCGACGTCGCTTGGTCCGGTAAATCATTTCGACATCCGTTGACTTACAGGCGTTCCAGGCCCGAGCTGGATCCCGCCGAAGTCGAGCTGCCCCCATATCTGCAAACCTATTAGGTCCCATCGCAGGCCGCGTTCAGCATAGCCACGGCTTGTGGTTCGTGAAGTGTCCCCCATTTTTGGCCGTCCCATCGCCAGCCAAGTCCGGACCGCTCATGGACCACCCATAAGTGGGTAATAGCGGAATTCAGCGACGGCTTGGCAGTAGGGGTCCCCCATGATTCATCGACTCCGGACGGTGCCTCGTGGCTGAGCGGGCGGCTAATGCTCCCATCTGTGTCGTCGTCCAACCACACAAACAAGTGGCGCTCCTTGGCGCCCGAACAGCACAGCTTTCTTATGTTGTCTTCTCTGTTCGGCTTATTGAGCTCGTTGATGAGTTCTACGAGGGAGCTGTTGCTGCCGCTCACCGGCCCGCCACCCCAAGGGCTAATTTGGACGGAGTGAGCATGCTCCGGGCAGTCCGGACGCTCTTCCAGGGGATGTGCCTCCGCGACGCCCGCATTCAATAGCGGTCCGTAGATATGCGAAAACTCGCCTTTGTCATGGACATGATCCCAGGCGTCCTGCTCGTTGTAGGATGTCAGCCCGGCCGCCTCCAGCTCAGCGACCAGGGGCTGAACCCTCTGCACAAGGTTTTTTGCCGGCCTGAGGACCTCAGAGAGGGTAACCACCCAGCAAGTCTGCAGACTCGCTTCAGAGCCCTCCGTCGCGGATTTCTCGAAGGTGCGGCGGGTGTCCTTCTTCTCTTCGTCGGTGACTCTCGTGACTTCCAGGGCGACTTTGCGATCCTTTGAGCGATAGTCGACCCCTCCAGTTTTGTCCGCGTGTTCGAGCTGGATCCCCAGCACTCTTTCAACGATCTTCTTCGCAGCGATTTCCTCCGGGCCTTCCTTGTTCATCGGCCTGTTCCTCTCGCGAATACGGGCAAGCTACCCGGCACGGTAATCGCACCCAATCGGGGGCGATGGTTATCCTGTCGTACCTCTCCCCCAGAATGGAATCAACGGCCAACCGGCCGTTTTTTCTTCGCGTGTCGATTCGAACATATATTCTAGTGGTGTGGTAGTGAATCCCGATCAAGCCAAGGCGTTGCACGCGAGGTATTCCAAGCGTGCGCAGCCGTTCGGGCTCACATTGGAAGAGCTTGACTTCAAGAATTTCCCTGCCCGCAACGAGTATCCGGGGATCCCGGTACGTGCGTGGCTGCGGTTCCCGAACTGCGCCGAGCTGGTGGAGGGTGAAGTGTTCGCCTGGACCGAGCGCGCGGTCGAAGTGACGTGGAAGGACGGGCCTTTGACGTACCGGACGTGGGTGTGGGCCTCGGCGGTTACTCGCCGTGGAGAAGCAATGAGCAGGAATCTAGGAGATCGCGTAAGCCGTGACAGCAACAGCGAATGAAATCACCCTGAACGTTGAGGTCGATGTGCGGTTCAATCCGACGGGGCGGCCTCTGGCCGTCAGGCATGATGGCCGGCTCTGGGTGGTCACGGAGGAACCGGTGCATTGGTTCGAACGGGACTCTTGGTGGTAACGCCGGACGACGGCACCGGTAGGCGTGGGGAACATCGTGGATATCGAATTTTGGCGGGTACAGGTCAAGCTTTCGGCTAACTCGGCATTGCGGACTTTCCTGCTGCGTCTGGATCCAGCGGCCCCGCAGTGGGTCTTGGAGTCCATCAGCTAGTGACTGCCAACCTTTACCGCTCTCCCGTCCCGGAGCAACTTTGGGACCGGATCCGCGAGGAGTTCACGCTCCCCACTCTGGAACAGGTCCGGGAACGCCTCGCGGCCGTGCACGAGGATCCCGAACCATCGATGAGGCAGCTGGTCCGCGTGTTCGTCGATGACCAGACGTACTGCCCGGGTTTCCAGTTCCGCACTGATTTGTCCCTCAGCCCTGTGGTGGTCAGGGTATTCGAAAGGGCGATGCAGCTGCGGATCCCACACAATTACTTCGCTCTCTGGATGATGGTCCGCTCCCCCGCCCTGCAAGGCCGGCGCCCGGTGGATCTGAAGGACGGCGTGGATCCGGCGCCCCTCCTCGCGGCCTTGGACCGCGTCCGAGCTGACGTGGCGGCCTAGGATATTGGGGTGAAAGTGATCTTGACCGTAGAGGCCGGCGACGGCGAACTCAGCCACGTCGATGCCGAAGGTGAGACGTATGAAGAAGCCAAGGCAGCCGCCGAAGCGGGTATCCCCGAAGGGTCCAGATCCATCGCCATCCGCACGTCTCGATAACTAGAGGCTGCGCGGAAGACTGGGCAGGTCTCTGGTGGACGTGCCCAGCCTCCGGCAGGATCCGGCCTTAGCTGGCCTTCGGCAGACCCCTCAAGATGCGACTGCGGGCCTCGTCTGCGTCAAGCGGAACATATGCCTGGTCTACTTCCTGCTGGTATTTCTGTACGTGATTGCTCACGGACATGTCCTTCAGGGTTCGTTCTGCGTTGAACTGCTTGATCTTCGGGTTATCGGCCTTGATCTGCCACTTGTATGGCTTATCGAGTTTCCCCTCCGGGGTGATGCTGGTTTGCTCGTCCTGAACCGCCTGAGTTGTGTAGCGGTTGTAGAACGGGTTGGGGTGCATCAGCGGCTGCCATGTCACCCAGCTCCGAGGAATCAGTACCAGCTGCTTCCCGCCGACGAACGGTAGCTGGCAGCTCCTGGTGGTCCAGTCGAACTTCTGAGGATCCCACAGCATCACGTCCTGCGTGGTGGTAGTGGTTGCAAGGGCGGGATATTGCCGCATCATGTCCTGCGTGAAGTCAACCAAGATGTCCATGGTCACCCGCGTAACCATGTCGGACATAAGGTCCCGGTCGACGCCATCCAGGAACAGCGGAAGGTGTTCGATTCGGGTCAGCGCTTGTTGCTGGCAAAGCGGATCGCCCAGAGCGGTCCAGAGGACTTTGCCAAGTCCATTTCCGAACCCCTTGCCGTTCGTGCCCGCAGCGGAGTAGCCCAGCCGGGTCTCCCCGGGTTCCCTCATTCGCTGAAGGATGGAAAGACCACGGGTCCTGTCTGCAAGTGACTGACTCTGGCGGAGCTGAATCAAGCCGGTGAAGAAGCTCGTCAGCTGGGCATGGGCCCGCACCCCGTAGGAGCAGGTGGTGTTGCGGATGGCACTGCCATCTGCGAACAAAAGGTTGTCATTTTCCACGTCAACGTCCAGAAAGGGCACGCTAGCGGGAAGGGCGTAAATATCTGTAAGGAAGGCCAAAGTGATCTACTTACTCCGGGTTTTCGGCCCGGGGGTTTGAACTGTTGCGCTCCCCGGAGGTACCGGAAAACGGGCAGCCTATGTGCATGACGATTGGACACAACGGCCGAGTCCGCGTAAGCTAGATCTATCGCCTGAACAACGATTACTGATCGAGCCCTGCTTGGACTCCTCCACCTTTGGAGGTAAGCCAGCGGGGCATTTCTGCGTTCCCTAAAACTGGCCTTAGAACTAACTTTAGCACACTTTTAAAGGCCCGCAACACGACACCCTCTCAGCGGCTCCCTAAGGCCCCTTGTGGCGCCTACCCGCTAGGCGTGTAAAGCAAGTACCGCGCGGTGATTATCAGCCCCTCAAATCGCCGTACAGCGCCTTTTGATAACGAAACGGATAATTACATTGATGTAGTTCGTTTCGGCCTTTTTGCCGTCCTTTCCGCCACAGGACCTCCCCGCAGATGTCAGAGGCTTGAGGAACGATGGGGTCCATGAACAGAGCAACCGTAGACAGACAGGCCCGCGAAATTGCCTTCCCGATTCTGGAGTCTCTTTGCAACGCAAGGGGTTGCCGTGTGCCTGATTTGCATATAGTCGAGTGTTTGCCCGGCGGAAGCATGACCACTGCCAGAGCGTCTAGGGTCCAGGGCAGCGGCACTATCGAGATTCCGGCGTCGCTCGTGCTTTCCTTGTCCCGGCCGGCGCTGAGCTACTTGTTGGGACATGAGCTGGGGCATATCGTCCTTAAACGATCCTTCGCAGTCCTGCTGCGTCGTGCTGTATGGGCTCTCTTCTGGGTTTTTGGGCTGATCCCCTTCGCCTGCGTGGCGGCAGCCATCAGCGGTGGCGGCCCAGAAATTTTCCTTATCGGAGTGGGATCCGTCCTCATGACAGTCCCAGTCATTGCCGTAGTAACCGCCCTCTTACGCAAGCATGAGGCAGATTGTGATCTGTTTTCGGTCCGACTAGAAGGGAACCTGGCGGGGGCGCTGGAGCACCTGGGAAATCATGCAGCAGCGGCAGAGCGCAAGAAGCCACAGACGCTGTGGGTTCGAATGCTTGCCCATCATCCCAGCGACGTTCGACGAATGGAACTGTTGCTCAGGCACGCCCGGAAGGCGGGATACCCGAACAGATCAAGGAACTAAACGAGCGTCTGCCCGGCTGTGACCGCACATCCTGACTCCGACCACTCCGTCAGTCGGCTGGCTTGATCAACTCCGGTCCGTTGTTGCGGACGCTGTTCACACGGGTACTGACGATCCTCGGAGTCAGAGTGGGTTCCGGCAAAGAATCCAGCAGATGTTGGACGTCGGACATACCGGACGACACATCGCCACGGACGCGGCGCTGGTGATAAGCGCGGCCTGGGATTAGGCCACGGTTTTGTCGGCCCTACGTGATAGGCAACGACTATGAACCTTGACGTCGCTGTAATCCTTGGTCTCGTCTCCGACGTGTGCATTCTTACGGTCCCGGTGGCGGGCATGGTCGCGGCAGGGGTCTACCTCTGGTACCTCATACGGCGTCGAATCTCCCCGATTCGATGGTTCGTACCGCGCCAGGTTGTTAGGGATTTCGGTTTCCTGGCGTCTGCTCCTGGCATGTTGGATCCGAGAGAGAAAGTGATCCTGAGTAACGCCTACATCGTTCTCCCGGTGCGGCTGGTCAGATGTGCGGTCTTCTGCATGGTCTATTCGTTCGGGACCCAGCTTGCAGCTGACGCAGCTGACGTGATTCCTGACTCGGCGTCGCTGAATTATCTGGCAGTTGGATTGTCGCTTCCGCTCCTACCAGCACTGTTGGTCCTGTTGATCTACATCTGGTGCGAAGGCCGGCTGTCCGTCGCTCGTGGCATGGACCCCGGAACTAACCTCTCCAGGGCGGCTAAGAAGTTGATCGCCAAACCTAGTAGTCAGCATCGTAAGCTCCTAGCTACGGAGGGGCGGCGCTTCCTTAAATACGCCAGTAAGGCGGGAGTTCCGGACACTGATCCACGCATAGTACGCATCACGATGTTCCTGGACGACCCCACCGTTAGCAACGTTCAGAGCATCCCGGCCACCGTTCATCTGACACTTGTTGACGTCGTTAATGAACGGTTCGCCACGAGTTCGTGGGAACTCAACAGAGTGGGCAAGTGGGCCGCCGTGGCCCTGTCTGCACTGGGTCTGGGCCTCCCCTTGATCGTCCAGCTGTTGCAGCTTGTCCAGGTTGTTCGTCGCTTCTAGCTCGCAGGTCGGCACCGCATCAGACCCGGCTCTAGTGGCGGTCAGCGCCCGTAATCGGCGTCTTGTTGCCTTCCTTGTTCCGGTGTTCGTTGCTGGGCTGTTGAGGCGACTGTTGCTGTGGCCACCGTGCTGGGTGGTTGCGGGAAGGATGCTTTCATGAGGCGTTGCATCTTCTCCAAACGTGGGTCGCTTTCGGGGGCGGCTTGGGGTTGTGATGGTTCTTCTGGTTTGGCGGCGTCGGCCATGAGCTGGTCGATGCGCACCGAATTCGCCTGGGCGGCTTTGAGCGCGGCGGCGTGCTTGAAGGGTTCTGCCAGTGCCTTCTCTGCTTGCTGGACGCGGGTGAGGGCTTCCTGGCGTCGTGCTTCGACGTCGGCGGCAAGCCGTGGCAATGAGGAGACCCTGTTTTCGAGTTGTCTGATGGTGCCCACGTCGGCTGCCAGTAGGCCCTTGCGGGATATCTGGGTAGTGGCCCTGGGTACGCCCTCGATGCGGACTTCTACGGTGGCGTGGTCCAGTTCCCGTCCGGGAACGAGCTTGGCCCGGAGTTCGTGGCCGCCGAGGATGGCGATGGTGCCTAGTTCGTCGTTTCCGTAGAGGTTCATGAGCCGGTGGCCTTGCCGTCCCGCCCATGCCCGGAGGGCTTCGGCGGCGTCAGTCCTGTTGTCGAGGGTTTGGCCGCCGATGGTGGCTTTGAAGGCATCCGCGGTGGTGTCCACGGTCCGTGCCACAGCGGAGTGGATCAACGGTAGATCCTGGGCTGCTGCGTCGGCTGCTGATTGTTCGCCGCGTTTGCTGTGGTTCACCGCGACGAGGTTGCGGTTGTATGCCCTGTCCAGGCGGGACAGGCGGGCAAGCTCTTGATCCGCGACGGCCTTTTCGAGTACGAGCGGGTTGCCGCTGGTGATGGCTTTGGCTTGGGCGAAGTTCAGGGTGTTGTCCCCGATGTCTTCGATTTCCCGGACGTCCAGACGCCCGCGCATGATCTGGTTGATGAACCGGGACTTCCGTTCCAGTCCCTGCCACATGAAGGAGTCGAAGGATTCCTTGGTGACCACTTGGGAGATGCGGACCTCGGGGTTCTGGTTGCCTTGGCGCAGGATGCGGCCGTGGCGTTGTTCGACGTCGGCCGGCCGCCATGGGGCGTCCATGTCTACAAGGTGCACGGCACGCTTTTGAATGTTCGTCCCGACACCCATTTTGGATGTCGACCCAACCAGCACGGCGATCTGGCCGGACCGGGCCGCTGCGAACAGCCGGCCTTTCTCGTTGTCGTTTTTGGCTTCGTGGATGAACCGGACCATGTGTTCGGGCACTCCCCTACGGCGCAGCTGGTCCTTGAGTTCGCCGTAGACGTTCCACTTCTCCGAGGGGGTGCCAAAGTCACAGAAGACCAGCTGCAGGGCACCACGGGCCGGTTCCGGTTCCCCGGTGGAGGGGTCGGTGTAGATGCGGTCTTTGTGTTCCTCGTACACGCTGGCCAGCAGGTCGGCTGTGGCGCTGATCTTGGTGGGTCCGTGCTGGAACAGTGCGGGATCCACAAGCCTCATATCCAAGGCGGCCTTACGGCCGTCCGAGGAGACTTTGAGCATGTTGTCTTCCTCAGAGGCAACAAGACGTTGCTGGATGGCATCGACACGGTTGCCGATGTCCTGAATGTACTCACGCAGTTCAGGGCTGGGGTCCACAACCAGCATGTTCGGTTGCCGGAGCCCGTCCCCGTCCCGTACGGCCAGGGTCGGGACCGGCAGTTTGAGGTCTTCGGCGGTTTTGACGTCGGCGAAAGTGTGGAACATCTTCAGCAGCTCGGGGACGTTTTGGAACTTCGCGAACCGGCTCTTGAGTTTGAACCGGTCACCGCCGGCTACGGAGAGTTCCATTTCCTCGACGACTTGACCGAACGTGGCGGCCCAGGTGTTGAAGTCCTGGATCCCAGTGGCCCGGAGCAGATCTGGGCGCAGGTAGCGCTGCATGACGTACATCTCCGTAACGGAATTCGCGATCGGTGTTGCCGTGGCACCTGTTATCACGCGTCGTCCTTCGCGTTCGCGCAGGTATTCGGTCTTCATGTGAAGATCGGATGCCCGCTGTGAACCTTGGATCGCGGCGCCGGGGATGTTGGACGGCGTGCGGAGGTTCTTGTAGTCGTGCAGCTCGTCCACGACGAGGTAGTCAATGCCGGTTTCCTCGAAGCTGATCCCCGGGTCGGCAGGGCTGTCGAGCTTGGCTTTAAGGACTTCCTCTTCGGAAAGAATGATCTTTTCGAGGCGTTTGACGATGCTGGAGCTGGCACGGCCGTTCTCTTGGCCGTTGTTCTTCGCCGCTTCAAGGTCCGCCCGCAATTGGGCGATTTCGGAGGACTTGTAGGCAGCTTCGGCTTCGGGGCTGAGTGTCACGCGCTGGAACGCGGTGCGGGTCATGATGACGGCGTCCCACTGGTTCGCGGTCGCGCGGGCCACGAACTGACGGCGCTTGTCCCCGGCAAGGTCAGCCGATGAAGCTGCGAGGATGCGCGCCTGGGGGTAAATCTGTAACCATTCCCGGGCGAACTGTTCGAGCATGTGGTTCGGCACGATCACGGCAGGCTTGTTGACCATGCCCAGTCGGCGCAGTTCCATCACGCCTATGACCATCTCTGCGGTCTTTCCGGCACCGACCTGATGGAACAGGCCAACAGCTGGTTCGGAGAGCATCCGCGCCACAGCTGCGCGCTGGTGCGGGCGTGGGGAGAAGTCCTTGGCCATGCCGGGCAGGGTCAGCCGCTCCCCCTCGGTGCTGTAGTCACGGAGCACGATGGAGTTGAAGCGGCGGTTGTACTCGCCAATGAGCCGGTTGGCCCGTTCTGGTTCCTCCCACACCCATTCGCTGAAGCGCTCTTGCAGCAGCTGAGCCTTCTCCTGCGCCGCTGCGGTTTCGGTGGGGTTCAGGACCCTGCGCTTGTCTTCGCCCTCGTCGGTGACACGCACGGGCCGTTGTTCGAGGACCTGTTTGAGGATGTCCGAGGCGGGCATCCGTTGGGTGCCCCAGTTGCTCGTGGCCGTCAGGGTGTGGCGGTTGGCTTTGACGTCCCACATGGACCCGGCCGCGTTGGAGACGGTGGCGTAGGGGTCGTTGAGGAGTTCCCGGACGAACGCCTGATGGGTTTCGGCGTCTATCCAGACAGCGCCAAGGCGTGCTTCCACTTCGTCCATGCGCAGCGGTTCCGGCACGGCTTCAGTAAGGGCGTGAACGTTCGCTTTGAACCGTTCGTCACTGAGCGCGGCGGCTTGGGCAATTTCGAGCTTTTCGCGGACGTTCCCGGAGAGGTATTCCGCCCGGGTCTGGAAGCTCTCGTCCGGGCCGGGCACCTGATAGATGTTCTCTCCCATGGCCGCCCGGGTTTCTTCGCGGCTGATGCCCAGCAGGGACGCGGCATAGTCCAGGTCAACTTCACCTACCGTGTCGAGGGTGACCGTGAGGGCTTCTTCGGCAGTATCGACACCAAGAACGGGACGGCGGGGTTGGACCTGTCGGCTGGACAGCAGCGCAGCGGGGCTGGCTGTCTGGGTGGCTTCGTCGAAGTTCTCCAGTGCCTTGACCAGGGGCCCGAACGGGTCGCGACCAAGGATGGACACGGCCCTGGGTGTGGTTCGGGCCTGGATGGGCTCCTGCGTCTCTTCATCCACACGTCCGGTGTCCCTGAGGGTGAAGCGGTTGATCGGACCATAGGTGTCCACGTACTGGCTGTACGCGGTTTTCAGTTCATCGCGCAGAGTGTCGATGTCGGCGGTGTCGTCGCGGCTGTCGGCTTCGGCGGTGAGGAGCTTCCGGCCAGCATCCCTGAGGCCGAGCAGGGCGCGTAGTTCAGCGGCCTGAGTTTTAGGGACGGGGAGTTCGGTGTGGGAGCCGTTTTCGACAACGGTAAAACCATTGTCGGTGGCGCTGATGTGGCCTTCCCATTCCTTGGCTGCTGCGGGGACGTAGGCGGCGCGCTGGCGTTCCTGCTCTTCGGTGCGAGCCGTGATGACAAGTCCTGCGGCCTTGGCTTCGGCCACGACGTCGCTCAGCGCTGAGTTCAGACGTTCCGGAACGGCGGAGAGGTCAGCGGTGGTCAGCTGCAGGGTTTCGGCCCCGTACATGCCGTGGGCCACGTGCAGCTCCCCCAGCAGACGCTCTGGGTGCTCATCGAAGTATGAGTTCAGGCGGGTGATGGTCCCGTCGATCCTGCGGGCGCTGACGGTCTCCCAGAGGGTCGAGGCCGGTTCCTTCCCGGCTTCCCTGCGGCGGAAGATCAACAGGTCGGTCATGGCGTCGGTGCCGGCTGCTTTGCGGTGGGAGCCGGTGGGCAGGCGGACAGCTCCCACGAGGTCGGCCAGCTGGTTCATTTCCCTGCGTGCTGCCGGGTTGGTGGCATCCAGGGTGAAGCTTGAGGTCAGCACGGCCACCATGCCGCCCGGGCGGGTCAGTTCCAGGGACTTGAGGATGAAGTGGTTGTGGATCGAGTGGCCGCCGGCGTTGTGGCGGGGATCGTGCAGCCTGACGTTGGCGAAGGGAACGTTGCCAATGGTTAGGTCGAAGTGGCCGGTGGGCAGCTTGGTGTCCGCGAAGGACTCCGCCCGGACGCTGGCATCGGGGTAGAGGGCCTGGGAGATGGCCGCGGTAGTCGGGTCCAGCTCGACACCGGTCATCTCCGCGTTCTCGGGGGCGAAGCCGATGAAGGTTCCGACACCGGATCCCGGTTCCAGCACAGTTCCGCCGTCGAATCCAAGGTCCTGCACCGCTGACCACATGGCCTTCACGTAGGCGGCGTCAGTGTAGTGGGCGTTGATCGTGGTGCGGCGGGCAGCGTCGTACTGTGCCTCGCTCAGGAGGCTGCGCAGGTGCTCACGGTCCCCGGCATATTCCTCACGGGTTTCATCGAAGATTTGGAAGACGCCTTGCGCTCCCCAACTCCCCCACCGTGCCAGCGCCGTCTTTTCGGCGTCTGTGGCGGGCCGGTTTTCGGTCTGCAGGGTCTGTAGTACCTCGAGGGCTTCAAGGTTCGCCCTGATGCGGCTCCGGGCCCCTGAGGGTGCCAGGTCCTCCTGCGAGGTGGGCCTGAAACGGTCCTGCGTGCCAGTTACAGTTGCTGGCGCAGCTCTTCCGCTTCCGCCATTGAGTTCAGGTACCGCTGTAGTTCCGGGTTGACGTTCTCGTCCTCCTCCTCCGTCTCCGGGGGCGAGAGCAGTTCGTACCGGACGATCTCCTCGGCTTGGTTCCGTGCTGCGTTCAACCGGCCGACCTTCTCCAGATACCCCTCCCCTTTCGGGTCCGGGCCCGCGATCTTGATCTGCAGCTCGTCCACTTGTTCCTGGGCCTGCTCCCCGAGATTCGTGAAGAATTCGTCCGGGTTCTGAATCTGGCTGTATTGGGTTGGGCTGGCTGTCTTCCAGGCTTCCTGAGCCTGCCTGCCGTACTTGTTCATTGCGGTCCTCCTCTGGTGCCGCCCACAGAGCGTCAAAGCTCAGCTGGCCATCGATTTGTTTCTTACGTCCCGCCATGGACTACTCCCCCTGGTGCCTCTTCTGGTTCGAAGGTCACGCTATCGGGGATTCACCCGGGTTACCTGTCAATAGGGCTGTTCTCGCGCGGGAGAGAGTCCACGTCCTCAATCGGCAGTGAGGTGAGTGAAACTACCCAAGTATCGTGGTGATATCGCGTTGATACTTGGGCTCTGGTCCGTACAGAGCAGTCCTGTGGTATCGGTTTTCTATCATTCTGATACTGCCGTGATACCGCGCAAGTCACTGGCTTCGGCTGGCGCGTCGGCGCTCCAGTTCGGGCCAAATGATGGATTCGAGGAGCTTTTGCTGGCTGCGCCTGTCGGCCTCGGCTTCTTCTTTGAGCAGCTGCTTCTGGTAGTCGTTGTACCGGAACAGGATTCCCTGAGGACCAACGGCTGCATTGGGATCGAGAGGGGCTTCTTGTACTTCCGGCGCATAGCCGCCCCTGCCGAATTCTTCGGCCTTCTTTGCTATGACGTCCTCGTCCGTTGTTCCTGTCGAGGGGGAGACGGGTCGTGCGTCGCGCTTCTTTATAGGCATCCTTGGATCTCCTTTACCAGTACCTGTACTTCTGCTTTCGCCTTTGCGTTGGCCATCTCAATGACGCCTCGGCCTGTCGGGATGCTGTCGCGGTAGGCCTTCCTGATCTTCAGCGCTGCGTCGATCAGGGGGAGCTGCGGGTAGTCCCGCAGGTAGTCCTTGGCTTCATCTTGTTCGGTGGCGTTCGAGTCTGTGGGCACCTGTGTGAGGAGGACGAACGCTCTGAGTTTGGGATTCATGTCCTGAGCGGCCTCGATCAGTCCGGCCATACCGGGAAGTGTGTCCAGATCGAATTGGGATGGACGAGTAGGGATTATCATGAGGTCCGCCACCGTCATGGCTGTCCGCATTTCCTGACTGTCGTGGCCCGGTGCATCGACGATCACGTAGTCATACCGGGTAGCGAGGTCCTTCAGGGCCTCGCGAACATTTCCGGTCTTTTGGATGGCGTGGACGCGGGGGAGTGAGTCGTCTTCCGCGCGGTCCTGCGCCCACGTCGAGGACGACTCGGTGCTTTTATCGCAGTCAACGATCAGGACGTCATGGCCCAGGCGGGCAAGTTCGGCCGCAACATTGATTGTTGTCGTTGTTTTGCCCGGCCCGCCCTTCTGGCTGCCGACAAGAACTACTGGCATGTCTTCCTCTCTAAGAGATCAAGTGTTGATGCCTTGATATCAAGGCGATTTGGTTTCAGTCGCAAGACGATACTGTAACAGTATAATTGCGGAACTATTTTGATACTAGCATCAAAATAGTATCAAAGTGAAACTAGGTGAGCACTTAGCGCGTGTTCTGTTGTGCCGGCCGCGCCTCGCCCGAGTTCTTGGCCTTGAGTTGGGAGACTCGTTGGGTGGAGATGCCTAGCATGCGGGCTACTTCGGTGATGGTGAATTGCTGGCTGAGTTCCGCGACAACGGAGCGCGATTCGGACGCGGCTTTCGCGGAGAGCTCCTGTGCCTTTTCAGCATCTTCCCGGGCTTGTGTCCAGCGGTGCATGACGTCCCCGGGCGGCCGTAGGGTGACGTTCACTTTGACCTCATCGGGGTCAAGGTTGAGTGCAATGGCTGCGAGGTCGGTTGCCATGTCCTGGATATCCTTTGTCCTGCTGGCCTGGGTCACTCGATCAAGCTCGTGGATATGGATTTCCCACCATTTGCCTTCCTTGTGGGCGACGGCTTCGAGCTCTCGCTTTATAGTCACGTTTTCCTCTCACGCTTCCCTGTGCGGGTCATTAGGGAACCTGTAGCCATACTAAGCCCCTCTAGGAGAAGTTTTCCAAGTGGCCCTAGGAGGAAATTTGGAATGCCGGGAGTACTTGTGTCGATATGTGCGCTTGCGACGTGGGGAATGGTGCTCGTCGCCGTTGCCGCCTGTGGTGATCCCGCCCGTGCCCCAGTGTTAGCCCCCTGAGCGCCTTAGCGCCCAGCTAAGGGAGAGCCGCTCCTGTGCCTCGCATGCCCCGGCCCGCGCGGCCAGTGTGTGTCGTCAAGGCTGAACAGCCTGGCCCTGGCCCTGGCCCCACGGTGGGACGGCAACGCTACGTCTTGGACCATGGGAAACCTGTCCCGTTGTGGCCTGTCCGGTTCAGAGGAGGATCAGATGCTTAGGTCGTTTAGGCCGCGATCCACAGTGCAGTGTCGTCGCCCGGGGGGAGCCAGTAGTCTTCGCGTTCGGCGTCGTAGAGGTCCGTTTCGTTCATTTGCTGTTCGCGGAACCGGTCGAGGTAGGCGTGCCAGGCGGCGCGTTCGTGGCGGTTGCGGCTGATGTGGGCCTGGTAATCGTCCAGCACCCCGAGGCGTGCGGCTAAGTTGGTCAGGTTCACAGTAGTGGTCTTCCAATGGCGGCCGTGGCGTTTAATCATGGCCAGGGCTTCCATCTCTGCCAGTGCTTTGGTGGCCGCGTTGCGGCTGATGCCGGTTGTCCGCACGATTTCTGCTGTGGTAGGGGAGTGCCGGCCACGCTCAATTGCTTCGTAGATCAGTGCTGCTGCGTCTCCGAGGGCCCGGAAAACGGGGCGTACAGCGTGGACTTGTCCTTTGCGCCAAGTGAGGTCACGGGCAAGCTGTTTATAGTGCTCTGGCAGCTGAATGACGTAGACGTCCGCTGACTTGTGTCGTGCGTCAGCGACTTTAGCCAAGATGCCGTCTGAGGCTTTGGCCAGAATCGGTAGGAGCCGGGCAATGGTGACGTGGTGTTTACCCATGGCGACAGCGAGGGTCCGGCAACCGACGTCCAGGATGTCCGTCTGCATGGTCCGCATATATCCGAGTAGTCCGCGCATCAGGAGCCTTAGGCCGAGGCTTTCGCGGCCGCGTGTTTGAAGGCGATGATCCAAGATCGCGTAGACGATGTTTTCCAGATCATTCACGAGCTGGTGGATTGCGGCGGAGCTGGGTTTGAGTGCCCCCCCTGTGGTTTTGGTGGGGCTTGTGTTGTTAATAAGTGCAGTCTTTTCCCCTGCTTTTCGGGGAGGGCCTTTAGTCGCTGTCCGGTTGGCCGTAAAAGACTGGGCTTTTGCCCACTCGGTGGGTAGCAGGCGTTCCTGCTTCGTGGTTGTGCCGTACAGGCCGGCGAGGCCGGCGAACTGGCTGCCCAGTTCGTTCTGGACCTGTTCACGGGTCCAGCCGCAGGCTGCGAAGTGGTTCAGGATGGCCATGCGGGCTTCTGATGGACTTTTGTAGCGGGCTGTGTCGTAGAGGCCGGTCCGGGCAACTCTGCGTAGCGGTGCTTCGCTACCCGCATCTGTGGGAAGTGGCCATGCAGCTGTAGAGCGTTGAGCGGTGATCATCTTGGACTCACGGGCTTTTCGCGCACGATTGCGGGTCAGCTCTGGTGCCAGGGCGGCTTTGAGGGAATGGATGGCGCCTGGGGAGTTCCTGCGGCGCAGGACGTCGTAGGCCTGGTGCAGGGGAGTAATCAGGGTTTGGTGGCCACCGGACTTGTGCGCGGATCCTGGAACACGGATGCAGCCGTCCGTGACGTTCTGGTGCGGGCTTGGGTCAAGGCTCGTGGCCACCAGCGAAAGTGCCTCCACAAGTTCGCGGGCCTCGGTCGCCTCCATGCGTTCCTGCAGCGGGATGTACATGTGCCGGCCGCCGCTGGGGGAGAAGTCCTCGACAAAAGCCACGCCGGTTTTCCCGAGCATCGTTGCCAACTGCGCTGCGTCTGCGTCTACGACGTGTTTGAGGGCCTTCGATGTATCGAGGTCCAGGCAGAGGGTGGCTACTCGGCCATCTGAGCCGTGAAGGGTTACGGCTGCTGGGCGGCCAGGAAGCGTCCGCGTGATTTTGGGGGTATTCATGGGACGCGGGTATTGGAACTTCTGACCGATCCAGCGCCCGAGCCTGTATGAAGGCTCACCCGCAATCAGGGAAGCAAGGCTCCATGCCTGCTCAGGCGCGATCGACACGCCGACACTCGCGAATACATGCGTTGACGCGGTAACCGGTTCCGGTACCATAGACAGCAGTTGCCTTTCGTTCTCGAAGGTACGAAAAAGGGAGCTACCTCGTAGAGGGAGCTTGAAAAGTTCAGATCGGGTCCCGCCAAGAACGAGATCTGAACGCAATACTTGTTGAAGGCCCGCCTAGTGCGGGCCTTCGTAATTTAAGACGCTTCCGCCAAAGGCAGCACTCCTTGGTTTCCTAGCATCCAAGGAGGAAGACCTCCGTCGGGTATGTCCTTTCGCACGTGGTCAATGATCGCTTCGAGAATCACTGCGCTGGAGACTCCTGCCCTATCGGCCAGGTTGTCGATTAGTTCTTTGCGCTCTTCTTCGATCGCCCACCCAAGACGTACAGGGTTGAGCCGTGTGCCTCGGGGGAGTCTGCGAGCTGCCATGAAAACTACTTAACTATGTATGTGTCTTTCGCTTGCGTAGCGACACGCCCAAAGGCGTCAATGTTGTGCCGTTAAATGCGACATGGCAAGGCTATCGCCCCCGCAGAAACTCCAAGTACGTCTGAATGGCTTCTTCTCGTGCGTCCACATTGAGCTTATAGACGCGCCAGCGGTCTGATTGCCCTTTTCCTTCTGCCTGCTCCGAGGTGACGCCGCCCTGTGTCTCAATTTCCTTGAGATATCTCCAGACGGTGCGGTAGTCCACGTCGAGATCGCGTCCAATCACGCCGGAAGTGGCTCCCTCGGGGTGTTGAGCGAGGTATCTGAGGATCGATGTTCGGAGTGCATTGACTCCGAGCATGTTCAAGGACTCCTCCGTGAGGGCTGGAATCGCGAGTGGGACATATTTCGGCACCTCTCTATTCTCTACTAACTGTGCACTCACGATGATATGCCATATAATGTGATAAGACGAGGTAAGGGCAAACGCTCTTACCGAAACGGGAGTGATCTACTCCACAGGGGGTCGCGTGACAAGCACTTTCGCGGAATTCCGTGGACAATACGTGTTGGTCCAACGTCTGGATTATCTAGACAGGTGTTCTATTTTTGTCACCCGGACCTGGTACTTGTGGAAATGATGCCCAGGGGGAGGGACAGGTATGAGTACGTTGTTACCGTTCGGCACGGAATGGCCGATGCATGGCGAGCTGCGCGAACGAGCGTTGCAGGAACGCGGAACATTCCGTTCATGGGTCGCCGGACTTGACGTCCCCGACCGGCAGACGCTGGTTTTGAATGAACTTCTGGAACTGATGGATGAGCGCGAGTTCGTTGAGGGCCGCGCCGCCTGTGTCACCTATGAGGCAGAGCTTGCCCGACGCACCGGTCTTGGGGAATCGCTCCAAGATGTCTTGGCTGAGCTGAAAAAAGCCGGATTACTCACATCCCACCGAGCGGCTGAGGTTTTCCCCGATGGACGCCCCGGGGTCGTGCTGCGCATTCGCCGCCCCGATATCGTCCTGACCGTTGAATCCGCCGGCTCCCTGTGGATTCAAGACTCTTGGGTCCGCCGCCACGGCCGTAACCGGGGCCCCTCGTGATGCAGCGGAAGTCGCTGGGCCTTGTGGCCCTTATTGCCATCCCCAGTCTGTTCTTTGGGCTGATCTTCTCATTCGTCCTCCTGCTCGCTCCGGCGAAACCTGCTGCAGCTGACTGCGGCTCGGTGTCCGTTGCCGTTGACGGCAACACGAAAGTCGATGGGTATTCCGCGGAGCAGCTGAAGAACGCCGCCGCTGTCATGGGGGCCGGTAAAGCGCTGAACCTCTCCGTCAAGGGCCAGACCATCAGCATCATGGTGGCCCTGGGGGAGTCAGGTCTGCGCGTGCTGGACTACGGCGACGGTCCCGGCCCGGACTCCCGTGGTCTGTTCCAGCAGCGGGACAACGGCGCGTGGGGTTCCTACACGGACCGCATGGACCCGACCATCAGTGCCACGAACTTCATCAAGGCGCTGCAGGCCGTACCGGGCTGGGAGCAGTTGGACCCGACCATTGCCGGGAACAAGGTCCAACGCAACGCCGACCCGTACCACTACCAAAAGTACTGGCCCGAGGCCGTGAAGATCGTCCAGGCGCTCTCGGATGGCAAGCTCTCGGTCGAAGGCGGCGACTGTGGGATCCCGGGTAAGTCTGGGGCCGGGGATGACTATCCGTGGAAGGACTCTCCGACCTGGATGCGGGTCGGGGCAGGATCAGCGGCGGCTTCGCCTTTGGGCATGTTCTACCGCGAATGCGTGGACTTCGCCCTCTGGCGGGTCAACCAGCAGATGGGTTCGACCAGTGCACCGTTCAAGTTCCTCAACGGCAACTTTCGCCCGGACGGTCAGGGTCTCGGCTCGGCCGTGACGTGGAAGGTCGGCTGGGACGCCAAGGGCTGGCCCTCCGGCAAAACGCCCCGCGTCGGTGCAGTGGTTTGGTACTCACCGGGCACCGGGGGAGCGGACCCGCAATACGGCCATGTCGCCGTGGTCAAGGAAGTTAAGGACGACGGGAC
>NZ_JARVTB010000020.1:0-62676 GCF_030208885.1 Arthrobacter sp. fls2-241-R2A-172
TGGTACTGCACCCGGGAGGGTGTGGGAGAGTAGGACACCGCCGGACAACCATTAACAAGGGGGAGCCCCGACCACGACGGTCGGGGCTCCCCCCATTTAACACCCCAACAGCTCAGGTACTGTCGTGGGATGAATCTCACCCGGAACATCCCCTTTGACGCCGCCCACACCGCGGACGGGCGCGGGCCATTGACCTTGCGCCCGTTGGAGTTCCAGGATGCCGGCCCTTTGGCCGCTGCCTACACGCGGAACCGTGAGCACTTGGCCCCATGGGACCCCCAACGGAGCGAGGAGTTCTTCAGCGAAGTTGGTCAGGCCAGGGACGTGGAAGCCAAACTGAACCTGTTCGCTGCCGGCAGCGAGGTGCCCTGGGTCATTACCGCGGGCCAGCGGGTCATCGGCCGAATCACGCTCTCCGGCCTCGTCCGCGGACCGTTTCTCAGCGCGAACATGGGGTATTGGATTGACCAGGAGTTCACGGGCAGAGGCCTGGCATCTGCCTCCGTGGGTCATGTCCTGACCATGGCTGCGGATGAGTTGGGACTCCATCGCGTGCAAGCCGCGACCCTGGTCCACAACCTGGCCTCGCAGGCGGTACTCAAGCGCTCCGGGTTCGAGCGGATCGGGATGGCGCCAGAGTATCTTCAGATCGCCGGTAAGTGGCAGGATCACGTCCTCTTCCAACGCATCCTGTTCTGACAGGACCGGACGACGGCTCCCTGCCGACGGCGAAGGGTACGCCAAGGGCGTAAAGCGGTCCCAAAAACCCCTAAATTGCGGTGATTTTGGTCAAAAAGGCGCGGAAACACGCGGAATTTGCTGGCCATGGCTGCCCAAGCTGGTAAGTTTTCGAACAGTGGCTTGCTCGCATTCCGCTTGAAAGCTCAAAAACGTATGAGTCCAGGAGGACGTAAATGGCTAAGAACCGTAGTGAACTCGTTGCAGAGGTAGCAGGCAAGGCTGGCACCAGCCAGGCAGCAGTCAACTCCGTGCTCGATGCACTGTTCGAGGTTTTCGAGACTTCTGTCGCCGCTGGCGAAAAGATCACCATCCCGGGCTGGCTCGCAGTTGAGCGCACCGACCGTGCAGCTCGCACCGGCCGCAACCCGCAGACCGGCGAAACCATCCAGATCGCAGCCGGCCACAGCGTCAAGCTGACCGCTGGCTCCAAGCTGAAGGCAGCTGTCGCCAAGAAGAAGTAATTACTCTTCGGCGAACGCCTTGAAGGGACGGCAACCTGATGGTTGCCGTCCCTTTTGCTGTTAGTTAATGCACATAGCGCCCCTTACGATTCGCAGCCCGGGAGCGGGTAGCGGACAATGGATAGGTGCCGTCAGCAAGAAGCTCCGCAACTGCCCCTTCGCCCGTTCCCAAGCCGGGAACGCGTGGAGGTGACTCCGTCGCGGGAATTTCCATTCCATGGCAGCTGGCCGGCTTGGCGGTCTTGTTCCTGGTTCTGGCCGGGGCACTGATCTTCTCCGGAGCTGCCGCAGCCCGGCAGGTCTCCGATCCCGGCGCTCTGGTCCGATGGGGTCTTCCCATTGCAAAAGCCGTACACAACATTTCTGTGGCCACCGTCGTGGGTGGGCTGATCTTCGCCGTCGGCATCCTGCCCAGGAACCTCGGCGGCTCCCGATCACGGGAGAAGGACCTGGACGCTCCGGAGCATCCGGCGTTTACCCGGGCCCTTGGAGTTGCTGCGGCCGCCGGTGCCGCCTGGACGTTGTCGGCCGTAGCGGTTCTCGTTCTGACGTACGCGGATGTCGCTGGCCAGGGACTCTCCGGTGACGCCGAGTTCACTCGGGCGTTGGTGTATTTCATGACCGACATCGACACCGGTAAGGCGTGGCTCGCGGTCACCATTATCGCCGCAGTGGTCACCACGGCACTGTTCGGCGTCAGGTCATTGACGGGCCTGGCTTTCACTCTTCTTTTGGCCCTTATTGGTCTCGTTCCTACTGCCCTCATTGGGCACTCTTCAAGCTCCAGCGACCATGAAGGTGCCATCAACTCCCTGGGCCTTCACCTGGTGGGAGTCTCAACATGGGTGGGTGGCATCATCATGCTCGCCGTCCTGTCAGGACTCCTCACGGGTTCACGAAGCCAAGGGCGCCCGGACATCACGGAGCAAACCCTCCGGCGCTTCTCCGCCCTGGCAGGCTTCGCGTTCGTTCTTGTGTTCGCCTCGGGTGTCATCAACGCAGCCATCCGGGTCACCAACCCGGCGGACCTTTTCGGTTCGCCTTACGGCCAGCTGATCGTCGCCAAGGCGCTGGCCACCCTGGTCTTGGGCGGCATTGGTTTCATGCACCGTCAGTGGGTTATCCCCCAGCTCGGCAAGGGCGGTTCCATGTCCGCGCGCCGCGTGCTGTGGCAGTTGGTGCTGGTTGAACTGCTCGTGATGGGTGCGACGTCGGGCCTCGCCGTTGCGCTTGGGCGCTCGGCACCACCGCAGCCCACCACCTACGCGCCGGACGCGTCGCCGTCGTTCATCCTCTCCGGCTACGAGTTGCCACCCGAACTGACGCCCGAGCGGTGGCTCACTGAGTGGCGTTTCGACTGGCTGTGGGTAGGTGTAGCGCTCTTTGGCGCAGTCACGTACGTCATGGGCGTCGTGAAGGTCCGCAAGCGTGGAGACAAGTGGTCCTGGTTCCGGGCTGCGAACTGGACGATCGGCTTGGTGGTACTCACGTACATCACGTCAGGTCCGCCCGCTGTCTACGGCAGGGTGCTGTTCTCCGCGCACATGGTGGACCACATGGCCCTCACCATGGTGGCGCCGATCTTCCTGGTCCTCGGGGCGCCGGTAACCCTCGCCTTGCGCGCCCTCCCGGCCAGGGGCGAAGGAGCCCAGGGCTCCCGGGGACTGCGCGAGTGGTTGCTGTTGTTTGTCCACTCCAGGTTCTCGCAGATCGTTACCCACCCGCTGTTCGCCGCAGCGAACTTCGCAGGGTCGATCGTTTTGTTCTATTACTCGGATCTCTTCGGCCTGGCGATGCGCGAGCACGTTGGCCACGAGCTGATGAATGTCCACTTCCTGCTAACGGGCTACATTTTTGTGCTCAGCATGATCGGCAGCGATCCCCTGCCACGCCGTGCCCCTTATCCAATGCGCCTGCTTCTGCTGCTGGCCACGATGGGCTTCCACGCCTTCTTCGGCGTGGCCATCATGGGTGGTACGGGCCTGCTCGCCGCGGACTACTTCGGAAACCTCGGCCGTGCGTGGGGCCCGTCGGCCTTGGGAGACCAACAACTGGGTGGAGCCGTGGCCTGGGGCATCGGCGAGATACCCACGCTGCTGGTGGCGATCGGGGTGGCTGTCATGTGGTCCCGTTCCGATGAGCGCGAGACCCGCAGGGTGGACCGGGCGGCCGACAGGAATAACGACGCCGATCTCAGTGCTTACAACGATATGTTTGCCCGCCTGGCTGATCGTGACGCCAAGATGGCGGGCCGGAGCACGCAACCTGCCCGGACGGACCCCACCACGGACCCCGCCGGGCAGACTGAACCACAAACCAAGCTGGAAGGACGCTGATGAGCGAAACCGTACGCACCCAACTCCGGGTCCGGGCCTCCGAACTGGAGGGCCGCGGCTGGCTCAACACGGGCGGCAAGTCACTGGATCTCGAATCCCTGCGGGGAAAGATCGTGCTGCTCGACTTCTGGACGTTCTGCTGCATCAATTGCCTGCACGTCCTGGATGAGCTCCGCCCGCTCGAGGAAAAGTACTCGGACGTCCTGGTGACGGTAGGCGTGCACTCGCCCAAGTTCGAACATGAGGCCGATCCGGTGGCCCTGGCATCAGCCGTTGAACGCTACGAAATCCACCACCCGGTCCTTGACGACCCTGAGCTTGCCACCTGGAAGGCCTACACGGCCCGCGCGTGGCCAACGCTCGTCGTGGTCGATCCGGAGGGCTACATTGTTGCCCACCTGTCGGGCGAGGGCCACGCAGGCGGCCTTGCCGTGCTCCTGGAGGAGCTCGTAGCCGAGCACGAAGCCAAGGGAACCCTCCACCGCGGCAACGGTCCGTACGTGGCTCCAGAGCCGACGTCGGGCACGTTGCGCTTCCCCGGGAAGGCCACCCAACTGGCCAATGGCAACTACCTCGTGGTGGACTCCGGTCACCACCGGCTGGTGGAGCTCCGCCCGGACCTTGAGACCGTGGAGCGCGTTATTGGCTCGGGGACCAAAGGCTACTTGGACGGACAAGCTGAGATCGTTCAGTTCAACGAGCCGCAGGGCGTAGCTTTGCTCCCGTCTGAGCTCGCATGGAAGCTCGGATACGACGCCGTGGTGGCCGATACGGTCAACCACCGGCTGCGCGGAGTGACGCTCAGTTCCGGCTATGTGCAAACCGTTGCGGGCAACGGAGTGCAGCGCCTGCTGGACGCCGGTCCCGCCCGGGTCACCGACTCGGGTGCGGGTACGTGGTCCGAACACCACGACGACGGTCCGGCCGACTTTGCGGCGGACTCCGTGGACGTCGGAGCACTGGGACTTGGCACTGAAGTTTCCCTGTCCTCGCCCTGGGATGTGGTCTGGAGCCAGAAGCTGCAGAAGGTCGTCATTGCGATGGCCGGAACCCACCAGATTTTCGCTTTCGACCCCCTGACCAACGAGGTTTCGATCCTTGCCGGTTCCGGGCTTGAAGGCCTGTTGGACGGCAAAGCCGAGGAAGCCTGGTTCGCCCAGTCGTCCGGCCTTGCGATCGACGCGGACGACAACATCTGGGTTGCCGATTCTGAGACGTCCTCCCTGCGCCGCCTGGTTCTCAGCGACTCCGGCGTGACCGTCGAGACCGCCGTAGGCAAGGGCCTGTTCGACTTCGGGTTCCGGGACGGTGACTTCGCAGAGGCCCGTCTCCAGCACCCCTTGGGCGTCACGGTCCTCCCTGACGGTTCAGTGGCCATTGCCGATACATACAACGGCGCCGTTCGCCGGTACGACCCCGCCGCCAAGTCTGTCTCCACGTTGGCGAGGGGCCTCGCCGAGCCGAGCGACGTCGTCGTGGTTCAAGTGGAAGGCAGCGAGCCGTTGCTTGTCGTGGTGGAGTCGAACAAGCACCAGCTGGTCCTGGTTCCCATCCCGAAGGAAGCCCAGCAGGTGGACGAGGGTGCGTCGCAAACGCATCGCCCCAAGAGCCCTGTCACGCCGGGAAACCTTGAGCTTGCCGTGCGATTCAAGGCCCCCACAGGCCAGAAGCTTGACGATCGCTGGGGTGACCCGACGCAGTTGAAGATCTCCTCCACACCCCCTGAGCTGTTGGTTTCAGGTGGAGGGACGTCGGTGGGCTTGCTCCGTACCCTTGAACTGTCGGCCGACGTTCCCGAGGGCATCCTGCACATCACGGCACGTGCTGCCGCGTGTGATGGACCCGAGACCGAAGACGGCGAAATCCCGGACCACGCTGCATGCCACCTCTATCAGCAGGATTGGGGCATTCCCGTGGTCCTGCAGGCCGATGGCGAGTCCGAGTTGGTGCTGGACCTCCGCGGCATGGACTAAGAACCCACGGACAGGCCTCAGAACGTCAGCATGGGCGTCACCGTCACGGTGTCGCCGCTGACGTCCAACTGGGTGGTGAAGCTGAAGTCGTGCTCAACGCTGAGGTCTTTGCCTGCGCCCGTGAAGAGGTCGATTTCGCGGGCGGTCAGCGTTGCCTTGCCATTCAAGGGCGCTACGACCCACTTGCCGCCAAAGGGCTCAATGGTGACCTTGGGGTATTCCGTGATGGCCCATTTGATGGTTCCGTCCACTACCCGGGCATTGCTGACGTGGTAGAAGGGGCAGTCCGGCTGGAGGCGTTGCTGTTCCGTCGCCTGGACCGCGCACGTGTCCAGGAACTCCTTGACTTTGCCCGCGACGGCGTCATTCATGGCCTTCGTGGACCTCGTCAAGAGGTTCAGGGGGGCTGTTCCGCCGTCGCGCGTAGAAACGAGCGCCGACGCAGGAGGAGCCTCGAAATAGGTGCCGTTCAGGCTTGCTTCGTATTTGCCGGGGAAAAAGACGGCGAAGGTGTTGTGGCCGTTGGGCATGTTGACGGGGACACCGTTGAGCGTCGCTTCGCTGGCATTGACTACCGTGACGTCAATGGTGGGCAAGGTGGTGGGCACGAAGGCCCATTTGGTGAAGAACAGCCACTGGGTTCCGGTGCGCTCCATCAGGAATTCGGTGTGGAGGCGGTTGCCGTCCAGGGTGTATTCCACGGGCACGGCCATCCGGTTGCTGCCACGGGATTCGGGGTTCCCCACCTTGACGTCTGACATCTTGGAGGCGGCGGTTTGTAACGCGGTTCCGTCGAGCATTGCGGCGTTGGCGCTGGGAACTTTGGCCCTTAGCAGCCCCAGTGCTTGTGCGCCGTCACCCTTTTGCAGGGCTTGGAGGTATTCCTTGACGGGCTGTTGGGGACTGGCCACCGAGGAGCTCACCAGGTTGATGCATACTATGGCTCCGGCGGCAGCAAGCATCAGACCGAGCAGCCACCCGGCTGCGGTCCTGACCATCGCTTGACTCAACTGCACGCCCTTTACGTTACCTGCCGCAGCCGAAATCACTGTGCACGAAGGCGTCGGAGCGACTTATGTCCACCGTGTGGAGAAGGCACGACGGCGGGCGGCAGCTTATGGTGCCGCCGCCCGGGCCCGGCAAAGAGGGTTAGCGACGCCGGCGCGAGGAGGTGCCGAAGACACCCCGCATGAGGTCACGGCCAAGCTGGGTGCCCATGGACCGGACCATGCTCTTGAGGCCACCGCCCAACGCACCTCCCAAGGCGCCGGCGATGTCACCAAACATTCCGTCCTGTGGGTTGGGTGCCGGGGCAGGCGCGGGAGGGGCCGGCATGGGCGGGGCCGGGTAGGACTCGGGGGTGGAAGGCCGGGAGCTTGGACGGCCGAGGATTTCCTCCTCGATACGGCGGGCTTCGGCGTCGATGTCTGCCTGCGATGTTCCCGTGGAGGAAGCCGGCGCGGGCGGCAGGCCCGGTGCGGGATCGCCTGTGGAGGCGGCAACCTGGCCGTTCAGCTTCTCGTACGCGGAGACGTTGTCCACGGCGGTACCGTACTTCGACAACAGCGCGGACGCAGCCACCGTGCTCCGGATGAGCTCGTCAGTGCTGGGTCCCATGACGGACTCGGGCGCCCGGAGCCGGGTCAGGGCAACAGGCGTGGGAGCTCCTTTTTCGTTCATGACGGTGATGACAGCTTCGCCGATGCCGGCGGAAGTCAGTGTTTTCTCCAGGTCGTAGTCGCTGACCGGGAACGTGGACACCGTGGCTTTGAGCGCCTTGGCGTCCTCGGGGGTGAAGGCCCGCAGGGCGTGCTGCACCCTGTTGGCCAGCTGGCCCAGGATGTCGGCGGGAACGTCCTTGGGAGTTTGGGTGACGAAGAAGATGCCCACGCCTTTGGACCGGATGAGCCGGACCGTGGTGGTGATGGCTTCAAGGAACGCCTTGGAAGCGTCGTTGAAGAGCAGGTGGGCCTCGTCCAGGAAGAAGACCAGCTTGGGCTTGTCCAGGTCGCCGGCTTCGGGCAGGTCTTCGAAGAGGTCGGCGAGGAGCCACATCAGGAAGGTTGAAAACAGCAGGGGCTTGGTCTGCAGCGTCGGGAGTTCCAGGCAGCTGACCACTCCGCGGCCGTCCGGTGCTGTGCGGAGCAACTCGGCGGTATCGAACTCCGGTTCGCCGAAGAATTTCTCCATGCCCTGTGCTTCCAATCCCACCAGTTCGCGCAGGATCACGCCGGCCGTGGCTTTGGAGAGGCCGCCCAGGTTTTCGAGCTCCGCTTTGCCCTCGTCGGAGGTGAGGAACTGGATGACGGCACGGAGGTCCTTGAGGTCGATCAGTTCAAGGTTTTTCTGGTCTGCGAAGTGGAAGATCAGCTGGAGGCTGGACTCCTGGGTGTCGTTGAGGTCCATGATGCGCGAGAGCAGGATGGGCCCGAAAGAGGTAATGGTGGCGCGGACCGGGATGCCGTTGCCATCGCCACCGAGCGACAGGAACTCAACGGGGAAGTTCTTCGCGGACCAGTCCTGGCCCAGCGCAGAGGTACGGGCTGTCAGTTTCTCGCTCCCGGTTGCGGGCGTCGCCAGCCCGGACAGGTCGCCTTTGATGTCGGCGAGGAAAACCGGGACACCCGCCGTCGAAAGCTGTTCGGCGATCATGTGCAGCGTGACTGTCTTGCCGGTACCTGTGGCTCCGGCCACCAGACCGTGCCGGTTCATCATGGCCAGCGGGAGGCGGACCTGCGCCTCCTTGTGGACTTCGCCGTCCACGATCGCTGCACCAAGCTCAATGGTGGCACCTTCCAGGGTGTAGCCCTGCTGGATGGTGGCTAGTTTTTCGGCAGTGCTTTTGTTGGCCATGCGCATAGCTTAGCTGTGCGCGGCAAGATCCTTGCTGAAAGCCAAATGCTTGATTTCTTCGGGGTCTGCGGCGAGGTCGAACAGCGCCGTATACCCTGTGGCCAGGTACAGGTTTTTGGCCTCCGGCTGCCGGGGACCCGTGGTCAGGTAGAGCTTGGAGTAGCCGCGGCGCAGGGCCTCGGCTTCGAGCTCAAGGAGCACCCGCCGTGCCAGGCCGCGACGGCGATGCGCTGAGTGCGTCCAAATCCTCTTGAGTTCGGCGGTGTCCTGGTCATAACGGCGGAAGGCGCCGCCGGCCACTGATTCGCCGTTCTCCTGGAGGATGATGAGCGCACCGTGCGGAGCCGCGAACTCTTCGGCAGGGTAACGGTTGAGTTCCTCGGCCGCGCCCTCACTGCTGAACAGATTCCCGTAGCGCGTCTCATATTCGACGGCGAGCTCGTCCAGGAGCGGGCGGACGCGAGGATCGTCCATTGGCAGGCTCAGGACGGTGATGTCCGACGTCGAGAGGGTCGGCGAAGTGGTCATGTCATGCCTTTCGTGAACGGATACCAACCAGGTCACAGCTGCGAACTAGTTGGGTTGGAGCGCGGGGACGGCGGCAACCGCGGACAGGATCCTCCGCGCCAGGGCGTCATTTTCCCGGAACGGAGCTGCGTTGGTGTTGGGACGGGCAAAGGCGCCCGCGCCCCAACCGGAGGTCCATGGTCCCACCGCAAACAAGCCCTTCTGTGGAATACCAACAGGGGACAATACTTCGTGATTCCCGGAAACCAGGAGTTTCCCCGTTGAGTGGGTTCCTTCGGAGGTGAGCAGCCGCTGTTCGGTTCCCCATCCGGCGTCGTGCAGGTGCAGCAGGGCAGGGTTGGCGGACCGCTCCACCGACGCCGAGGGCAACCGCGCCTCGATATATGCGGACGAGTCAACCACCACGGGGGACTGGAAGGAGCCCGCGACGAACCGGCCAAGGGATTCATCAGCGCGAACCCACATGCCCGGGCCCAGGAATTTCAGGAGCCCGGCCCTGTGCAGTGCCAGCATTTCGCGGAGGCGGTGGGAAGGGGGCCCGGAGTCAACGAAGCTGAAGAAGCCGTGCCACCAGCCGTGGATAGCCTGCTGCGAGCGGGCGTTGAGCCGCTCCTGCGGGACAAGCCGGCCCAGATCCATGTACACAAACAACAACGCGGTGAACAGTGCGAGGGTTTCGGAGTGGTCGCTGCTGGTGCGGAGGTTGAGGTCGTTCTGGATGTACGCGGCCACCGAACGCTGCACGGCGTCATGGTCGGCGAAAGCGCAGCCGCTCAACGGGTGGTCGAGCTTCTCCAGATCCAGCCGGAGGGCCGGATCCGGCACGGATACGGCCACCAGCTCTTCCCGTGCCGAGCTGTACCACTGGACGGCGTCAAAGTGCGCTTCGAAGCTCTCCCACGTTCCCAACACCCGTGACGGGTACCCGGTGAACAGTTCCCGGTAGTAGGCGTAGCCGGCATCCTTCGCGATCAGGGGCCACAGTTGGGTGCGGAAATCGAGCTCCTGATGCTCGGCCAACAACGACTGGACAGCCTCTGCAGTGAAATACCGGGGGCGGGCAATCGGCTCGCCGCGCAGCTCCGAGGAGATCTTGGAGTGATACGGCACCCCGCGCCGCGACCCTGCCCAGACCCGGGGTTCGGCGCCGGATGGCACGTAGTCGAGTTCGCCGTCGGGCCTTTCCTCGAACCTTCCGCCGCGACCTTCGAACAACAACACCAGCAGGTCAACGAACGCGAGCCCCATTCCGGAGACAATCACGTCCTGGCCTGCTTCCACGGCGGAGTAGTCCACATCAGTGGTGTACGACGGCGGCGCATGGAACCCGCCGTGGGTGGCAGCGAAATCGCTGAGGCGGGCGGACTCGGGGTCCAGCAAGGAATCGGTGTGGCCGAGCGCGTAGACCACGACGTCGGCGGCCACCCCGGCACCGGAAGCCAGCTTCACGTGGTGGGAACCGTCGTCGGAAGCGCGTTCGACGGCGGTTGCCGTGTCCTGATGGACCGTGACCGTCACTTCTGTGCCGAGCGAAGAGACAGCCCGACGGAAGAACCATTCAAGGTACTTGCTCTGGAGTTGCCTGGTGGGAAAGGACGACGGCGTCAGCGAGCGGAGCTGTGCGAGCAGGTGCGGCTCCAGCGCTGGAACGTCGCGGATGGTGCCATCCAGTACCCCCGCGGCCCAGGTTGCGAGGCCCGGCCCATCGACGGAGGGTCCATCGCACGCCACCGACGCGTCAGTGAACATGGTGACGTCCGCTGCCGTTGAGTTGAGCAGGAGACCGGGGTCCTGGTCGTAGCGCCAGATCCTGCCCGAGCCCGGCTGATGCGGCTCGATGACGTGGATGTCCAGGGGGCCGTCGAACAACGCGGGGCGGTTGGCTGCCAGCCGTTCCAGGACGCCGGCCGTGCGCGGACCGCCGCCAATGAAGGCGAGGGCGGGAACTCGTGACGGCATGGGATCTCCTGGCAAACAGTGGTTGGTGCAGTCCAATCTAGGGACCTCGGAGCATGCCGGTCGAGGAGCGGGTAACGGCCGTTCACCACGCGTAACACCGCGTTAAGGCACGCAAAATCCCGACGCATATGGCGCTTGATGACGGTGATTGTGACGCCGTGCGAAGCCTTGCGAAGCCCCGCGAAGTCCAGTGAAGAAGTGCAAATTCCCGCCTTGCTGGCGGCTTCGGCGCGCCCATAGATTGGCAGCCATCCACTAGACAACAACCGATCTGAAATGAGGTGGCGCATGAGTGCAATAGCACCGCCTGCCACGGCGGACACCGCACCGCCCACCCCGGACTACTCCGAATACAAGCTGGTCCCGGCCCGTCACCCCTGGCGTTGGGTGGGCACCGTCCTGGTTGCCGCCGGAGTAGCCGCCATCGCCTGGTCGCTGGTGACCAACCCCCGTTGGGAGTGGGGCGTGGTGGCCCAATGGTTCACCGCGCAGTCCGTTGTCAACGGTTTGGTGGAGACCCTCAAGCTCACGGCCATCTCCGGTGTCCTGGGCTTTGTGCTCGGGTTCATCCTTGCCCTCATGCGCTTGTCTGCCTCGCCGTTGCTGGTTTCAGTGTCCTGGACGTTCTCCTGGATCTTCCGCTCCACACCGCTGCTGGTCCAACTCCTCCTTTGGTACAACCTGGGCTACCTGTACGAGAAGATCAGCCTGGGCATCCCCTTCACGGACGTCCGGTTCTTCGAGGCCCAGACCACCACGCTCATCAGCCAGTTCGCCGCTGCTGTGCTTGGCCTCACCCTGAACCAGGCGGCCTACTCCGCGGAGATCATCCGCGGCGGCATTCTCTCCGTGGACCAGGGCCAGTTGGAAGCAGCATCGGCTTTGGGCATCCCGGCGTGGAAGCGTTCCACCCGGATCGTGCTGCCGCAGGCCATGCGCGCCATCCTGCCCAACGCCTTCAACGAAATCATCGGCCTGGTTAAGGGCACCTCGATCGTTTACGTCCTGGCCTACTCCGAGCTCTTCTACACCGTCCAGGTCATCTACAACCGGACCCAGCAGGTGCTCCCGCTGCTCCTGGTTGCCACCCTCTGGTACGTGGTGATCACCTCCGTGCTGAGCGTCTTCCAGTACTACATTGAGCGCCACTTCTCCAAGGGCGCCCTCCGGACCTTGCCGCTCACGCCGCTGCAGAAGGCCCGGAAGTTTTTCGCCACCCACGTTGCCTCTTCCCCCACGAAGGACGCCCGATGAGCATCATCGCCGCACGCAAGCAGAAAACGACGGCGGCACAGGCTGCCGCTGAAACCGCAGCCGGGGAGGCTGCCGGCGAATCCCGCGAAACCGTGGGCGCTACCGGGTCAGCCCAGGCAGCCAACGACTCAGCCCAGGCCAAGGCCGGCACCCGCGGCCAGGTCGACATCGCCAACGTCCGGAAGTCCTTCGGCGCCACCGAGGTCCTCAAGGGAGTTTCCCTCACCGTGCAGCCTGGTGGCGTGGCTGTGATCGTCGGACCGTCCGGGTCCGGCAAATCCACGCTTCTGCGGACCATCAACCACCTCGAAAAAGTCGACGGCGGATACATCACCATCGACGGCGAACTGGTGGGCTACGAGGTGCGCGGCAACAAGCTCCACGAACTGCGCGAGAAGGACATCCTCAAGCAGCGCACCAACATTGGCATGGTGTTCCAGAGCTTCAACCTGTTCCCGCACCTCACAGCCCTGGAGAACGTCGTTGAGGCGCCGATCGTGGCGCAGAAACGCTCCAAGGCCGAAGCCCGGAAACGCGGGTTGGAACTCCTGGACCGGGTGGGCTTGAAGGACCGTGCCGACGCCTACCCCCGGCAGCTCTCCGGTGGCCAGCAGCAGCGCGTCGCCATTGCCCGTGCGCTGGCTTTGGACCCCAAAATCCTGCTGTTCGACGAGCCCACCTCCGCACTGGACCCTGAGCTGGTCAATGAGGTCCTGGACGTCATCCGGGAACTGGCCAAGTCCGGGACCACGCTGATCATTGTGACCCATGAGATGGGCTTTGCCCGGGACGTGGCAGACACCGTGGTCTTCATGGACGACGGGTTGATCATCGAATCCGGTTCACCCCAGGAGATCTTCGCCAACCCGCGCGAGGAACGCACCCGGAGCTTCTTCTCCAAAGTCATCGAACCAGCTTTCAACATCTAGGACACTCCATGCTTCGCACTACCTCCGCCGTCGCCGCGCATGAAACCAAGCTGCGCCCCACCAAACGCAGCCTTCTGGCACTCGCTGTACTTCCGGCCGTCGTGCTTCCCGTGCTGGCCGGTTGCTCCGATCCCGGAGCGTCGGCAGCCAAGCCGGAATCGGCGGCCGCCAAGAACGGCATTGTGTACAACACCTCTGTTGACCAGAACCGGGTCCGCGATGACAAGGACGCCGCATCGGCCGCCAAGGTACCTGCCGCCATCGCCAAGGACGGGAAGCTGACCGTGGCCACCACGGCGGGCTCCATCCCGCTGTCCTTCCACGCCACGGATGACAAGACCCCCATCGGCGTGGAGGTGGACATCGCCCAGCTCGTGGCCGACAAGCTCGGGCTGGAACTGGACCTCCAGGTGACCTCGTGGGAGAACTGGCCGCTGAAGACCCAGTCAGGCGACTTCGAGGCTGTGTTCTCCAACGTGGGCATCAACGCCGCCCGCGTGAAGCTGTTCGACTTCTCCACGTACCGCGCCGCCTACATGGGGTTTGAAGCGAAGAAGAGCTCCAGCTACGACATCAAGGGCTCGGACGACATTTCCGGGTTGAAGGTCTCCGTAGGGTCCGGCACCAACCAGGAGAAGATCCTGCTGGCGTGGAACAAGGAGCTTGAAGCGAAGGGCAAGGCGCCGGCCACGCTGCAGTACTACTCCTCCGACGCCGACACCATCCTGGCGCTGTCCTCCGGCCGTACCGACCTGAACCTGGCCCCGTACCCGTCTGTCACGTACCGCGAAAACACGCGCGACGACCTCAAGGTAGTGGGGAAGGTCAACGCCGGCTGGCCCGCTGAAACACTGGTTGCCGCCACCACGCTCAAGGGCAACGGACTGGCCCCGGCCATCACCGACGCATTGAACTCCACCATCAAGGACGGCTCCTATGCCAAGGTCCTGGAACGCTGGGGCCTCTCCGAAGAAGCCGTGACGGAATCGAAGACCGTCACAGAAGCGACGTTCGGTACCGGCAAATGAAGTTCCAGGTCCTTGACATCATTCCGCACCTGAAGAATCCGGTGACGGGGGACATCGTCTCCACTGCTGATCGGCTCAACCAGGTAGTGCAGACGGCCCGCCGGGCAGAGGAGCTCGGCTTCGACAGCTTCTCCGTGGGGGAACGCCACGCCGGCGAGTTCGTCTCGTCATCCCCGACGACGGTCCTCGCCGCGATCGCCGCCGTCACCAGCCGCATCCGCCTCCAGACCGGTGTCACAGTGCTCTCCGTGCTGGATCCCGTGCGGGTGGCCGAGGACTACGCCACGATCGACCAGCTGAGCCGTGGACGCCTGGAACTGGTGATTGGCAAGGGCAACGAGGTGCTGCAGTACCCGCTATTCGGCCTAAACCTGGACGACCAATGGGACCTGCTCGCCGAAAAGTATGCGCTGCTGCGCACGTTATGGCGCAAGGAAAGTGTCACTTGGTCCGGCCGCTTCAGGCCCGCACTCACCGAACCAACGACGACGACGCCACGCCCCTTCGCCGGATCACCCCGGATTTGGCACGGCTCGGCTACAACCCTGACGTCCGCCGCGCTCGCGGCCAAGTGGGGCGACCCGTTGTTCACGGCCAACGCCATCCAACCGCGGGAAAACTACAAGGTCCTGATCGACCACTACCGCGAAGAGTACGAACGCCACGGCCACGATCCACGGCACCAGTACCTTGGTTCGGGCAGCGGCGCAGGTGGAGTGTTCATCGCGGACACCACCCAGGAAGCCATCCGCCAGTACGGCCCTGTCTATGAGGGGCTGACTGCCGGACGGAACGTTCCGGGCAACAACTCGCCTTTCCGGGACATCCAGCACGCAGTCGCCGAGGGCCCGGCATTGGTGGGCAGCCCGGAGCAGGTGATCGACAAGGTCCTCAGCTACCACTCCTTGTACAGCCACGATCTCCAGTCAATTTCCTTGCCAACCACCCTGCCTTTCGAACAGCAGCTCGAGATCCTGGAACGCTTTGCCTCTGAGGTCGTCCCGGCCGTCCGGGCTGCGGCCCCCACCACGCTGTGGGAAGCAGGGGATCCTTTTGGTGGCCGCCCGGAGTTCGCCGGGGCCACCGAACCGGATGCCGCAGCAGCAGTCACCTCCGACCACGCATTGAACAGGAGCGACACCGCAAATGTCTACGCACACTGAAACTGCCCGTGAAACCTTTGAACAGGACTGGCAGGACTGGCACGACGCCCACGAACGACACCGCGCCCACCCGCACGGGTTCCTTGCCGTCACCCACCTGCACTGGCTCAGCAGCGAGGCGACCCGGCTGGAAGGTGCGCCTGGCATCTGGAGTGCGGAGGACGACGTCGTAAGTGTCGTCCTGGAACCGGGCGAAAGCCTGGAGCAGGACGGTGTCGCGCTCAGTGGCCGCATCGCCTTGGGACCCATCGCCGAACGCGGCGGGATCAACCTGGTCTCCGGCGATACCGTGATCGAGGTAGCCAAGCGTGGTGGCGAGTACATTGTGCGGCCGCGCAACCCGGAAAATGCCCTTCTGCAGCAGTATCAGGGCACGCCCACGTACACTCCCAATGCAGCTTTCGCGGTGGAGGGCACGTTTGTTCCCTTTGACCAGCCGCACGCCACCACTGTGGGCGCAGCGGTGGAAGGTATCCAGCATGTCTATGAAGCGCCGGGTCAGATCCGCTTCAAGCTTGCCGGCGAGGAGTTGGCGCTGACTGCGTTCAACGGCTACGCGCCGGGCTCCCTGTCCGTGCTGTTCACCGATCAGACTTCGGGTAAGACCACGTATGCCGCCAACCGCTCGCTGTCTGTCACCCCGGCAGCCGACGGAACCGTCCAGCTGGACTTCAACCGCGCAGTGAACCTTCCGTGCGCCTACACCGACCTCGCGACCTGCCCACTGCCGCCGGCCGAAAACCGGCTTCCGGTGGCCATCGAAGCCGGCGAAAAGATCCCCTACGAACGTCAGGACCAGAAGTGAGCAGCAACAACAACCAAGCCGGTTTCCTGGCCATTGAACTGGACGGGGCGGGCTACGCAAACCTGGCAGGTGCCGTGCTCGCCGCAGAATCAGCCGGGTTCCACGTGGCAACATTCAAGGACGCACCGGCGGCCGGCCGGGTCAACGCACTCCAGCGCGCAGCTTTCGCCGGGCCCATCACGCGCACCATCGCCGTCGTGCCGGAAGTGGACACCGTCTACACGGAGCCGTTCCACATCGCCACCCAGCTCGCGAGCCTGGACTACGTCTCCGGTGGCCGTGCCGGGTGGATCGCTACCGCCGCGGAATCACCCGAGTCAGCTGCCGCCGTCGGACGCGCCTTTGTTGAAGGTGCAGCCCTGACGCAGGAAGCTGCCGCCTCCATCGAGGTCGGCCGCCGCTTGTGGGATTCCTGGGAGGACGACGCCGTGATCCGCGACGTCGCCACCGGGCGCTACATCGACGTCGACAAGCTGCACTACGTCGACTTTGAAACTCCCGCGGACTTTGCCGGGACACCATATTCGGTGAAGGGTCCGTCCATCATCCCGAGGCCGCTGCAAGGACAGCTGCCTGTGCTCGCCGCCGCGTCGTTGGTGGGGGAGGGCCTGGTGCCGGCGGATGTCGTCGACGCAGTGCTCGTCTCAGCGCCAACCGCGGAGCTGCTGGCTGCCGAGATCCGGGACGTGCGGGCCCGGCTTGGTGCCGCTGTTGCGGTCGTTGCGGAGCTCGACGTCGTCCTGGACTCGCGCGGGCAGGACGCCGGCGCGCGTTTGGTGGCCTCCACTGACAGCGGACGGGCGCGGTTTGCCGGCTCCGCGGCCGGGCTGACCGAACTTCTGGACTCACTCCTGCGGGAGGCCGACGGCGTTCGCGTCCACCCCGCCGAGGTGGACGTGGACCTGGAGGAATTGGCACGTCTGGTCCTTCCGGAACTCAGGCGCCGTGGTTCGCTGCGGGCGCCCATCCAGGACGGAACGTTCCGGGATGTGCTGGGGCTGGGGCCCGCGCAGAACCGCTACTCGACATCTGCCGCGGCCGTCGCCGCCGGAAAGTAAGGGACCACCATGACTCGAGACATTTTCCAGCCGAGCGGCCAGATCCAGTTCGGCATCTTCTTCCAAGGCGTCAACTCTGGCACCATCTGGAAAGCGGAAGAATCGGGCTCACAAACGGACTTTGAGTCTTTCCGCCACATCGTCCAGACCGCCGAACGCGGAAAGTTTGCTGCCTTCTTCCTCGGCGAAGGACTGCGGCTGCGCGAGCACCTGGGGCGCCCCCATGCGCTGGACGTGGTGGGCCGGCCCGATGCGCAGACCATGCTCGCAGCGCTCGCCGCCGTGACCCGGAACATCGGCCTCGTTGCCACCCAAAACACCACGTACAACGATCCCGCCGATCTGGCCCACCGCTTGTCGTCGCTGGACCTGATCTCCGGGGGCCGGGCCGCGTGGAACGTGGTGACCACGGACAACGCCTGGACCGGGGCCAACTTCCGCCGGGGTGGGTACCTTGACCATGCCGACCGCTACAAGCACGCGGAAGCCTTTGTTGAAACGGCCAAGCGGATCTGGGACTCGTGGGAATCAGCCACTGGTCCCGCCCGTCACGTCAGGCACGAGGGCCAGCACTACACCGTGGACGTCACACCGCGTTTGCCGCGCAGCGCCCAGTACCGGCCGGTGCTCTTCCAAGCGGGCGACTCCCCGGAAGGCCGCGATTTCGCCGCCCGCCAAGCCGACGTGATCTTCTCGGCACACCCCAAGTTCGACGACGCCGTGGAGTTCCGTCGCGACATCGTGAGCCGCTCCGTCGCTGCCGGACGGGGTGCCAACGCCGTGCAGATCATGCCTGCCAGCGAGTTCATCCTCGCCGCGACCGATCAGGAAGCGCAGGAGAAAAAGGCCTGGGTCCGCAGCCTGCAGATCGGTCCGCAACAGGCCATCGCGTACCTGGAACAGTTCTGGGGGCGCGAGCTCTCCTCCTACGATCCTGACGGTCCCCTCCCGGAGATCGATCCCGTGGTCGAGGAAACGTCAGAGACCCGCGGCAGCGGTTTCCACGGCGCCAAGGCTCGGCAACTCGCCGATCAGTGGAGGGCCGAGGCCAAGGACAAGGGCCTGTCCATCCGCGGTTTCGTTACGTCCAAGACGGCGCGCATCGACTCAACGTTCACAGGTTCGTACTCAGCAGTGGCAGACCACCTTGCCGAGTACGCACGGGTGGGTGCCGTGGACGGGTTCAACATCTCGCCGTGGCTCATCCCCACAGGCCTGGACGACATCGTGAACCACCTGGTGCCCGAGCTGCAGGAACGCGGCGTGTACCCGACGGAATACCGCGGGACCACACTCCGGGAAAACCTGGGGCTTGAGACGCCGGTGCGGTCCGAAGAGTCGGTACGGGTCTCGTGAAAACGGGCCTCTTGCTGCAGCTTTGCCGTCGCTGGTTCGGTTTCACGCCGGACCAGCACGGCGCAGCGCCCGACGGCGGCGAAGCGGCTGCCGCCGTCGTCGACCCTTCGCGTGGGACCATCAGCCTGCAGTTGACGGTGCTGGGGCAGCCGCTCTAAAGCAGCTCCTTGAAGACGTTCCAGCCTCGGCCGATGGGCCCATACGGGCCGTACAACGCTCCGGTTGACGCGCCTGTGGTGTAGCCGAGAAGGTTGCCGTCGGCGTCAACGGCAGAGATCTCGTTGTATTTGGAGTGGCCGGAACTGCCCAGTCCGGCCACGACGGTGAACGACTCCCATCCGACGCCGACCTGCGAAGGCTGCTCCCAGCCGCCTTCGCCGTCGGAAGGATACTGGTACAACTGGCCATATTGATCGAGGCCGAAAACATCCACCGCACCGTCGGCGTTCATATCACCGCCTGTGATGATCTTGTTCATGATCTGCCAACCCCACCCCACCTGCTCGGGCGCAAGCCAGCCACCTTCGCCGTCGCCAGGGTAAAGGAACAGGCCGCCGCCGGTATCGCGTGCCAGCACATCGTTGGTGCCATCGCCGTTGAAGTCACCCGGTCCCACGATGGTATTGAAGACGCCCCAGCCCTGGCCCACCTGGCGGCGGGGCAACCAACCGCCCTCGCCGTCACCCGGGTAGAGGAAGAGCTTGCCCGCGGCGTCCCGGCCCAGAAGATCGTTGAAGCCGTCGCCGTCGAAGTCGCCCGGGGAGAACACGATGTCAAAGACGTTCCAACCCTGCCCCACCTGCTGGGGTTCGTCCCAGGAACCCCTGTACGCAGGGCATGGGCCTTCACACATGCCCTTGTAGTACGTGTAGGTCCGTGGGTAAAGGACGAGTCTGCCGTCGGTGGTCCGGGCCAAGGGCTCGAAATTGCCGCGCCCCGTCCATCCCATCGCCCGGCTGGAGGCTTTGACGGGCAGCGTTTCCGCGCTCAATTGCGTGCCTGTGGGACAACCGGCCTGGCCTGGGGTAAGCGGGTGCACCCGCAGCGATATCCGCCCGTCCCTGTCCTCCGGGAGGATTTTCAGGACGTCGCCCTGACGCTCCTGGGGAAGGGGAACACCGTCCCGCAACCATTCAAGCGTGATCCCGTCGCCGGATCCGTCAGGGTTCCGGCAACCGCTGTAGCTGTAGTCGTACTGACGGCGCATCTCGGCGCCCACGTACGGTACGCCGTCGATTGACGGTGTTGGCTGGGACGCTGCTTCGGAAAGGCCAGTGCCCAACAATCCCGCCGCCAACCCCAAGACCGCCGCCGATGCAAACCTGACAGTGCGCGCTCGAATAATCCCCATTGTTTCCCCCCGGAAGCCGGCATCGATGGTGCGTAGGTTTGTGCTGAGGCTACCGCACCGGGGGCGCTCCAGTCAGGGGGTTGCGGTAGAGACCATGAAAACGTCGATGGGATCCTCGGACTCCAGCACGAAGCCATGGCGTTCATAGAGTCGCCGCGCAGGGCTGCCCTGCAGGACGTCCAGCCGGAACGGCCGGTGGTCCGCCGAACCTTCCATGACGTGACGGAGCACGGAACCGCCCAGTCCTTTGCCCTGATGGGCCGGAGCCACGTAGAAGTGTTCGATCCACAGCGCATCCGCTTCCGGTCGGACCGCGATCACCCCGGCATCCACCCCATCGGAATGGATCACCGAAGTATGTTCCGGCTGGAATCCCTTCAGGAAACGCTCGCGGACCCGCACCGGATCGAATCTTCCAAGGCGCTCCAGGTCCGGGCGCATCACCACCGCACGAAGCTCGGCGATCCACGCCGCGTCGGAGGCTACGCAGGGACGAAGAATGAAATCAGCCATGCGAACCAGCCTATGCGCTCGCTGCCCGTGGCAGCGCCGTCACCTTGGCGACCTTAGGATGAAACGGACGAAAGGTGCCTCCCACATGGTCACACGCGAAGAAGTCGAAGCCGCATATTCCCGGACGTCAGGCTGGGTCCGCCACACACCTGTGGCCGAAAGCGGGAGCGCCGAGCCTTACCACCTGTGGTTCAAATGCGAATACATGCAACACACAGGCTCCTTCAAGGCCCGCGGTGCGTTCAACCGGCTGCTGACGGCGAAGGAAAACGGCGAACTGGATCCGGACGTTGGGATCGTGGTTGCCTCAGGAGGTAACGCCGGGCTGGCCAACGCCTACGCCGCAGCCAAGCTGGGCGTGCCAGCAACGGTGTTCGTCCCCGAATCCGCGCCGGCCAACAAGGTGCACAAGCTGTATGCCATCGGCGCCACCGTGGTCCAGGGTGGCGCGGAGTACGCGGAAGCCTACGCGGCGGCCGTTCGTTTCGCGGAAGAGAAGGGCGCCGTCTATTGCCACGCCTACGACCAGCCCGAGATTGTGGCCGGCGCCGGCGGTGTGGGGCTTGAGCTGCTGGACGAACTGCCCGACGTCGACACCATCCTGGTCGCTGTGGGCGGCGGTGGGTTGATAGGCGGGATCGCCGCCGCCACCGAGGGCAGGGCACGCGTGGTTGGTGTGGAACCGGAGACGGTCCCCACCCTGCACACAGCGCTCGCACAAGGCCAACCCGTGGACGTGCCGGTTTCCGGAATCGCCGCTGATTCCTTGGGCGCCCGGCGCATCGGGGAGATCGGCTTCGGGGTTGCCCGGCGGACCGGCGTGCACAGCGTGCTTGTCAGTGACGAGGACATCATCCAGGCCCGGCGCAGCCTGTGGGAGAACCACAGGATCGTCGTGGAGCACGGTGCCGCCGCGGCTTACGCGGCGCTGCTCTCCGGAGCATATAAACCGCACGACGGCGAAACGGTGGCGGTCATTCTCTGCGGCGCCAACACTGATCCCGCGCACTTCTGACAAGGGCAGCCCTGCCAGGGCCAGCGCGCAAGAATCCCCGCCGGTTGGTGTCCGGCGGGGATTCGGCGTCGGCAGGTCTGCCCTGCCACAGCTGGCGTCCTACTTCTTGGGCAGACCCGCCGGGTTCAGTTCGGATGCCGGGATAGCCTCGGATGACAGCCCCCAACGGTCCAGGATCTTGCCGTAATCGCCGTCCTTGATGAGGGTGTTCAGCGCAGCCTGGGCCGCGACCGCCAAGCCGTTGCCCTTCTGGGTGGTGAACGCGATCTCGGCCTTCAACGGCCAGCCGCCTTCCAAGGTGCCTACTTGCTTGGTCTTTCCGTCCTTGGCTGCCTTGTATGCTGCCGAAGCATTGGGGCCAAACGTCAGGTCCGCGCGGCCGGACTGAAGGGCGAGCTGGGAGGCGGAGTCGTCGTCGTAATACTGGAAGGCGACCGGCTGCAGGCCGTTCTTCTTGTTCTCCTCGTCCCAACGCACCAGGATGGCCTCCTGGTTGGTGCCCGAGCCGACGATGATGCGCTTCCCGGCAACGTCCTTGGCTTCCTTGATCTCGCCGATGTCCGAGTCGCTCTTGGCGTAGAAGCCCAGGAGGTCGTTGCGGTACGTGGCGAAGTCGAACTTTTCCTTGCGGGCCTCAGTGACGGTGACGTTGGAGAGAACGGCCTCATACTTGCCGGATTCAACGCCCAACGGCCAGTCCGCCCACGCAACGGGCAGGACTTCGACCTGAAGGCCCAGGGTCTCACCCACGGCGTATGCGATATCCACCTCGCTGCCGATGAGCGTCTTGTTGTCCGTGGCGAACGTGCTCAGGGGCGGGGTGCCTCCCGTGGTCACCACCGTCAACTTGCCATCGGCCTTGATGGCATCGGGGACCAGGGCGGCGGCAGCCGAGTCGACGGCGACTTTGATGCGGTCCTGCTGCGGCGTCAGGTTGAACTCTTTGGTCGTGGAGCCGGACGAAGCGTTCGACGACGGGGCAGTTGCGTTGGTGGCCGCCGTCGCGCCCGGGTCCGAGCAGGCCGCGAGCCCTAACAGGGCGGTAGCGGCCAGCGCCGCAGTGACGCCGGTCTTGACTGCAAAACGTGCCATGGTTACTCCTCGTGTTCCCTCATTGGGAGGTCTGATGCGTGCTGTTGGCTGCAACTATCCGGTAGCTGCGAGAGCCGGGTCAAAGCGCTCTGAAACGCAGGGATACAGGCGTTCATGGCGCTTAATCGGGCGTCGAACGGGGTCACAAAACAGGCCAAGCAAGGCGGAAAAAAGGGGCGCGACGCAACTCACAGAAATAAGGCGGCCATTGTGGTGGTTGTCGCTAGAGTGCCGGCAATCAACCGTGCCGGCACCGCGAAACGTACCGAAAGGCTTTTCTTGTGACTGTTCCTCTTTCCATCCTCGACCTGGCGACCATCGGGAAGGGCCAGACGGTGGCGGAAAGCCTCGCGGGCAGTGTTGCCATGGCGCAGAAAGCCGAAGAACTCGGCTACCGCCGTGTTTGGTACGCCGAGCACCACAACATGTCGGCCATTGCTTCCTCCGCTACGAGCGTGTTGATCGCACACGTCGCAGCGCACACCAACACCATCCGCCTCGGTGCCGGCGGCGTCATGCTGCCGAACCACTCGCCGCTGACCATAGCCGAGCAGTTTGGAACCTTGGAGACCCTCCACCCGGGCCGGATCGACCTCGGTCTGGGACGCGCCCCCGGCAGCGACCAGAACACCATGCGGGCCCTCCGCCGGGATCACACGTCCTCGGACAGGTTCCCGCAGGACGTCCTGGAACTGCAGGGCTACCTGACAGGACCCACCCGGATCCAAGGCGTGGAAGCCACCCCGGGCAAGGGCACCAACGTTCCCCTGTACATCCTTGGGTCATCCCTTTTTGGTGCCCAGTTGGCGGCCCAGCTCGGCCTGCCCTACGCGTTCGCCTCGCACTTTGCGCCTGCCGCCTTGCAGGACGCCGTAGCCATTTACCGGCGCGAGTTTAAGCCGTCGGAGCAGTTGTCCGAGCCACATGTGATCGCCGGCGTGAACGTCACTGCTGCGGACAGCAACGCCGAAGCGCAGGCCATCCATCTCGCAGTTAAGCGTGCCCGCGTTTCGCTGTTCTTTGGCGGCGGCCGAGAGTTCACGGACGACGAAGCGGACATGGTCCTCGACTCCCCACAGGGGCAGCACATTGCCCAAATGATGAAGTTCTCCGCCGTGGGCACCCCTGACGTGGTGCACGACTACCTTGACGAGTTCGCGGCGTTCGCCGATGCCGATGAACTGATCGTGGCGCACCAGAGCATCGGTACCGAGGAACGCCTTCGCTCGGTTGAACTGGTGGCCGAGGTTGCAGGGCTCATTCCCGCCTAGGCTTTCAGGGCTGTTGGCCCCTCCGCTACGTTGAAAGCCCGGCCAACTCAGGCGCCATGGGGTGGCGATCAGCCCAGGGAAGCACGGATTCCACGGCCGCCCCGACGTTGAACACCGTTGCATCCTCGAAGGGATGCCCCACGATCTGCACTCCTGTGGGGATGCCGCAGTCCGCCATGCCACTGGGCACAGCCAGGACCGGGCACCGGTTGGCGATGTTGAACGGCGCGGTCATATGCGCCTGCCAGTAATGGCTGAAATGTTGGCCGCGGGCGTCGATTCCGTCCAGGTAATCGCCGTCCGCCTCCAAGGCCGGGACGGCCGACGCCGGGCACAGCAAGGCGCTGAACCCGGTCATGGCCTCTGCGAGCTGTGCTTGCAGGAGGGTCTCGGCCCGAAGTCCGTCGATGTATCGGTTAGCCCGTGCTGCTGCGCGGGCGTCAGCCATGAAGCGCCTTGTGTACGTGGCAAGCTGAGCCTCGCTGCCAGCCGTTTCGTCCTCCATTGCCGGGCCCAACAGATACCCGAAGTGCGTGAACATGGTTTGGCTGATCTCCTCGACGGTCCAAGGCAGGGTGATCTCCTCGACCACCGCGCCAGCCGCTTTGAGGGCTTCTGCCACTCGCCGGGTGTTGATCTCGATGTCGGGAGCCACAGGATAATTGCCCAGGCGTATACAAAGTGCTACCCGCAAACCCGCCACCGATCCCGGATCGGGAGTAATCCACGACCCGTCGGCCACTGTGGTGTGATCACCGGGGTGCCGCCCGGACATAATGTTCGCCAGTAGTGCCGTGTCTGCCACGGTACGTGCCATGGGTCCGTCACCACGGTAGTGGTCCGCTGACAATGGGGCCAGCCCCGGGATCCTTCCGTAAGGTGCTTTGTAACCCACCGTCCCTGTGAACGATGCCGGCAACCGCGTTGATCCTGCGATGTCGGACGCGGTTGCCAGTGGCGCGAATCCTGCAGCCAATGCCGCTCCCGACCCCCCGGACGACCCACCGGGTGAGAACTTCGGATTCCAGGGGTTTCGGGTGACGCCCCATAGCGGGCTGTGCGTGACCGTTGCGCAGCTCAATTCTGGTGTAGTGGTTCGCGCATGAATTATGCCGCCTGCTCTGCGGATCCGGGCAATGACGGGGTGGTCGGCCGCTGCGACGGAGTCCTTCCTCGCGACCAGTCCCTGGGAGAGTGTTCGGCCGTGGATCCCATGCTTTTCCTTCGCGGCCACTGGCAATCCGAGCAGTGGACTGATGTCACGTCCGCGGGCATATTGGTTGGCTGCCTTTCGCGCCGCTGGCAAGGCTTCCTCAAAGAGTGTCTCCGTCAGCGCATTGATGCCGCCGTTTACCTCTTCGATGCGTCCGATCGTGGCCTCCAACAGTTCAACCGGAGAGAGCTCACGGCGCCGGAACAGGCCCAAGGCAGTGGTGGCGTCGAGGTAGTGCAACCCGGTCATGCCAGCGCTCCCTGCAATAGCTCACGGGCAACACCCGTCAGCATCTCCACGCCCGTCACCATGTCCTGATCGGTGGTGAACTCGCGCTCGCAGTGCGATACGCCGTCCACACTCGGGACAAACAGCATCACAGACGGAACTGCGGTGTTCATGGCCACGGAGTCATGCCCGGCCATCGTCTGGATGCGGCGGGAAGACAGCCCAAGGTTGGCGGCGATCTTGGCTGACAGTTCCAGTCCGGCTTCCGGGAATCGCCTGATGGGGCGGATGTCAAAGTCCTTGACGTTGATTTTGATGTCATGGTCAGCGGCCAGCGTCTCGATATCGCCCAGCAAAGTGGCCCGGGCCGCATTGACGATCTCGGGGTCGCCTGACCTCAGATCAGCGACCAGGTGCACCCGGCGTGCTACGACGATGGGGGAGTTGGGCTCCAGGGTTAGCTGCCCCACGGAAGAGACCAACGCTTCCTCTTCAAAGTCCTTGGTGACCTCATGGACCATGAGGATGATTTTCGATGCCGCCACCAGCGCGTCGTGCCTGTCTGCCATGGCGGTTGCACCAGTGTGGGACTGCTCGCCGAGCACTTCGATATCCAGCTTCTGCGTGTACCAGCTGCTGTCCACCAAACCTATGCTGATGCCTTCACGTTCCAGGATGCGTCCCTGCTCTATATGGATTTCCGCGTAGCCGGCGGCCTCCGGACCCGCATCTGTGCCCAGGTATCCGATGCCGTGCAGGGCGTCACGGACCGAGACGCCCTGCAGATCCCGGACGGAAAGCATCTGTTCAAGGTCAAACAGTCCTGTAAAGACGGAACTCCCCATGACGGACGGCGCGAACCGGCCCCCCTCCTCGTTGAACCAGTTAACGACGGCCAGATTGAACCGGGGTGCACTGCCGGTGGCGGTGACTTCCAGGTCGATGGCGTGGGCAGCGTGCAGGGCCGCAACCACACCGTACGCTCCGTCGAACCGGCCACCGAGTGGCTGGCTGTCCAGATGAGAACCGATCAGGATAAAAGGGGCCCCGGGTGTCCACTCAAGCAGCCCGAACATATTGCCAATGCCGTCCACTTGAAGCTGCCATCCGGCGTCGTGAATCCATTGGCCGAACCAGTCACGGGTCCTGGCATCATCCGGCGTCGCGGCTTGGCGATCAACGCCGTGGTTGGCTGTCGCGCCAATAGTGGCCACATGGTGGAAGTCCTGGAGAAAAGTTGAGGAAGTCATTGAAGTCCTTAGGATGCTATGAAGTGCGGCGGGCTCGGCGGGTTTCAGCCCATACGGCCGCGGGTCTCCGGCACTTTGGTGAAGAGAATCAGCAGAAGTACGACGCCGGCGGCTGCCGCCATGTACAGGCCCGGCGCGTGTGGCACACCCGTCGCGCCTACGAGTGCGGTGCCGATCAGCGGGGCGGTGCCTCCAAAGATCGCATATGCCCCGTTGTAGCTGACTGCTGCAGAGGTGAAGCGGGTATTGGTTGTGAAGATCTCGACGAAGAACGTATAGCAGCCGCCACCGTAGACGCAGAGTGCCACCACGAAGATCGACTGGCCGAGCAGTGCAAGGGGCAGGCTGCCGCTGGTCACGAGCATGAAGCTCGGGATGGACAGCAAAGCCAAGGAAGCGGAACCGGCGATCAGCATGGGCTTGCGGCCGAATCGATCCCCGAGCCGCCCGCCGATGGGCAGGAGGATCGCATAGAGCGCCAGTGCTGCAGCGTTGACCATGAGTGACTGTTCGCGGCTCAGTTTCCCTGTCGTCTGAACGTAGGAGACGAAGTAGGCGGACAGGAAATAGAAGCCCATGGCTGTCAGGCCCATGACAAAGATGACTTGCAACATTCGGAGCTTGTTTTCACGGAATGCCTCACGAATGGGGCTGAATTCCTTGGTCTGGCCGGACTGTGCCTTCTTGAAGGCTTCGCTTTCTTCTGTGCGGCTGCGGATCCAGACTCCGAACAAAGCCAAGGGGAGCGCCAGCAGGAACGGGAGGCGCCACCCCCATTCCATGAAGGCTGAGTTGGGCATGGATTGACTGAGGATCAGGATCATGGACCCTGCAACCACCGAGGGCAGAGCTGTCGCTGCGATGGTGATGTTGAGCCAGAAACCCCGTTTGTTGACCGGCGCGTGCTCAAACACGAAAGACGGGGCGCCAACGGATTCGCCACCCGCCGAGAAGCCTTGAATCAGTCGGCAGAGAACCAGGAGGGTCGGGGCCCAGGCCCCAATTTGGGCGTATGTGGGGAGCAACCCCATGAGGGCTGTAGCTCCGCCGATTGCGATGAGGGTGATGGTGAGAACGCGGCGCCGGCCGATCCGGTCGCCCAAAGCGCCGAAGAAGAGGCCGCCGAGGGGTCGGACCACGAAAGCCACGCCAAAGGTGGCGAACGTTGCCAGCATCGCTGTCAGCGGGTTGCTGCCCGGGAAGAAAAGTTGGGAGAACACCACGGCGGTGAGGCCGTAAAGGGTGAAGTCGTAGAACTCGATGAACTGGCCGACGCTGCCGCCAGCCAAAACACGCCGCTGCATTCTCGAGGACGTGGTTTTGTCTCCAGCTGTGGCCGCTGAAGGCGTGGGCACCTGGGCGGGATCTTGTTCGGCGATCTTGTTGAGGGTCATGACTGCCACGCTAGGTTGTCCATGTTTCCTGTAGCCGAAGCAGTGTTGCGGCCGTGGGAAATGATTTCGTCAATTATTGCTTCACTGTTGCTGGTAGGTCCGTGCGGGGAAACCGCCCAGACATTTTCGACGCTGTTCTGTACCATCGAATCTCCTCTGATCAAGATGGCAAACCGGGGTCCGGCCGAGGTCGCTTTCCTGCAATTGCGGGCTTTCGAGGGGCTCCTCGGACCCTGCAGGTGCCGGACCTGTTCAACCATCGGTGATCCACGTCACACATGTCCAATTGATTGTTTTTGATTCTGCAATCGTTTTTTTCGATGGTTTCGTAGTCGGATCTAGCCGCGCGGCGCTCCGTACAACGTCAAGCACGTCTCCTCGAACGCCAACACCCGCCTGGTGGCTTGGACCCCCTGGGGCCGGACCAGCATCACTTCGATAGGTGGGAAGTTGTTTGTCAGCGCCAACAGCACCACCCTGCCGCCCGAGTAGGTGACGTCGCTGTGCAGCCGCTGGTTGAGGATCGCATAACCATGGCCCTTCGCGACGAAGGAACGAACTGTCTCGTAGCCTGCGAACCTATGCCTGACGTTCTGGACCACCCCAGCCATGGCGTACAGCTGCTCGTAGTACTCCCGGCTGTGGGGAAGGTCCAACACAACTGAAGGCTCGCCGTCGAGCTCCTTCAGCGAAATTTCGCGCTCCGGGCGAGCTGCGGCGGGATGTCCCTCATGGACCAGGACGTGTGGCGGGACGCGCTCCACCACCTTGTACGTGAATCCCTTGCCGAGGCCCAGTCCGTAGGTGAGGGCCACATCGCAACGGCCATCCATGAGCGCCTCCTGCAACGTTGCCAGGTCCGCTTCCAGAATGGAGACTTCGACGCCGGGATGCCGGGTTTCGAAGGTTTGTAGGATCGCTGGAAGGCGGAACGGGGCAAGGGGGGCGAAAACGCCAACCTTCAACTCGCCCACAAGCGTTGCTGACATGCCGCGTGCGGACTCGTACAGCGAATCTGCCTGCTCAAGGAATGACGCAATATCCTTGGCGAATTGCCGGCCGCTCTGCGTCAACCGCAGACCCCGGGACTTGTGGCGAACGAACAGCTGTGTTGCGAGGCTCGTCTCCAACTGTGCCATGGCCGCGGATAGTGCTGACTGCGTCACCATCAGCCGCTGAGCCGCTGCTGTCATGTTCTCGAGTTCGGCCACAACAGCGAAGTACCGCAGTTGCGTGAGGGTGAAGGGCTTGGCCATCCGTCAATGGTCGCATTACTGCCGGCCCCTTACTGTCCCCGGGTCAGGTAGGCCAGGAGTGCTACGTGCAGTGAGGTGCGCGATTCGGGGTCGTCTAGGTCTACAGCCAACAGTTCCTCCAGCTTGGCGAGCCGGGCATAAAGGGTAGGCCGGCTCAGGTAGCCGCTGCGCGCCATGGCGGCTTTGTTGCCGCCGGATCCGAGGTAAAGCCCCAACAGCTCCAGGTATTCGCCCTTGCCCTCGGCGTCAGCCCGGAGGACTGCGGACAACTCCGATTCCACGAATTGCTGGACGCGGGGATCCTTGCGCAACAGGGCCAGCAGCCCGCGAAGGCGCACGTCCGTGGCGCGATAGTAGGGCTTGCCTGTTTCCCGCAGCGTGGCAGCACTTTCAGCTATATGGGCGGCTTCGTCAATGCCCGCAGCGGCTTCCAGCAGCGTGGCTTTCATGCGGCCCACTCCGATGATCCAGGCCGGAGGAACCGCGGGGGTGGGGCGGACTCCGGAGCCGGCCACAACCACTGGGCCTGCGGCGGCTTCGGCCAATATCTGCAGCGTCGGTTCCTCCTGCTGCCGGGCCGGGAGGGCAAGGATCATTCCGACTGAACCGGACTGGATACTTGCCACCAAGGCTGTTCCGGCGGTGGACTTCAAGGCTTTCGCCAGTCGCTCCAGAAGTTCGCGTTCGTCCTGCTGCCCTGCGAAGGGGTCGGTGGGCAGCACAGGGAGACCCCACGCTGGGAAGGCGGTCCTGAAAACGAGCGGCACGTAATAAGAGGAGCGTTTCAAACCCAAGGAACCAGCACGTGCCAGGGCCTCCGCCTCACTGAGCCCACGGGGTTGGCGCAGTGAGTTAAGGAGTCCGGCCTGGGCGTGATGGCTAAGCTCGCGCTGGTCGCGGTCCGCCAGTCGGTTGATCGCCAGGGTCTGGGCGGCCCGCTCAAGAACCATGACGGCCATGTCCTCATCGGCGTCCAGGGCGGCCGGAGGCATTGGCACCACCAGCCTGCCCCATACTTGTTGCCTCACTCCCACCGCTGCCTGCAGCCACAGCTCCGGCCCGGACCGGCCGATAGGCAACGGAAACGGCGTGGTCCTGGAGCGTCGCTCCCAATCGTCCAGAAGGTCGGTGGTGGTGACGTGCCGGCCCGCATAGGCGAGCACCAAGTGCGAGAGGTCCTCCAATACGACAGGGGCGCCGATCATCGTGGCCGCCTGCTCCACGACGCGTTGGGTGTCTGCGCTTTCCAGGCTCAGCACAGTGAATGCCTCATGGACGTCCCGGGCCCGTTCGACGCGCTCAAGTTGGTCCGCGACGATCATCCTGTGGACGATCTCGGTGACCTGGACGAACCGCACCCGGCGTTCCACGATGACCACGGGAATCGAGGCTGTACGGGCTGCTTCCTCCAGGGCTTTCCGGCTGCGTTGCCGCTGGCCGACGAGTTCCACGATGAGGCCGGCCGCTCCGGCGGCCTCCAGGGAGTCAATGAACGACGCCGATGCTTCCGGTGATTTTTCCAGCTCCAGTCCGGTGGTGAGCACCAGCTCCCCGCCCGACAGCAGCCCGCCGACGTCGAGTATTTCGCTGACGTGCACCCAGCGCACCGGTGCGTCCAAACCGTTTGCGCTGCCGAGCACGAGGGGATCCGCGGCGCGCAGCACGGGGAGTTCGAGGACGGCGCCGACGGTAGGAAGCATTTACACAGTGTAAGGGTGCAGTCCAATAACCTTACAGACGTCTCCTTATATAAGCGGGGGTGCCCGGCAAGACTTGTCCCAGGCCACCTACCAAGGAGAACTCTTGAACACCATCGAGCACTGGATCAACGGCAGCTACGTCCCGGCGGGCGACCGCACCGCTTCTGTCACCAACCCTGCCACCGGGAAGGTGACCGGACAGGTCGCCTTGGCCAGCGTCGAGGACGGCAACGCCGCCGTCGCTGCCGCGAAAGCCGCTTTCCCGGCTTGGCGCGAAACCTCCCTGGCGCGCCGCACCCAGATCCTTTTCGCTTTCCGCGAGCTCCTCAACTCCCGCAAGGACGAGCTTGCTGCGATCATCACCTCCGAGCATGGAAAGGTCCTGGACGATGCTCTGGGCGAGGTAACCCGCGGACAGGAAGTCGTAGAGTTCGCGTGCGGTATCCCGCACCTGCTCAAAGGCAGCTACACCGAAAACGCCTCCACCAAAGTGGACGTCCACTCCATTCGGCAGGCCCTGGGGCCCGTGGCTATCATCAGCCCGTTCAACTTCCCTGCGATGGTCCCCATGTGGTTTTTCCCGATCGCGATCGCCGCAGGAAACACGGTCATCACCAAGCCGAGCGAAAAGGACCCCTCGGCCGTCAACTGGATCGCCGAGCTGTGGAAGGAAGCCGGTCTGCCCGACGGCGTATTCAACGTCCTGCATGGCGACAAGGTGGCGGTTGATACCCTGCTGACGCATCCGGACGTTAAGGCCGTTTCCTTCGTGGGCTCCACCCCGATCGCCAAGTATGTCTACGAGACCGCCACCGCCCACGGCAAGCGGGTCCAGGCTTTGGGCGGGGCGAAGAACCACATGATCGTCCTTCCCGACGCCGACCTGGACCTCGCTGCCGACGCCGCAATCAACGCCGGCTTTGGTTCTGCAGGCGAACGGTGCATGGCTGTCTCGGCGCTCCTGGCCGTAGGCGACATCGCGGACGCACTGGTGGACAGGATCGCTGACCGCGCCCGGAGCCTGCGCACCGGCGATGGGCTGCGCGGTTGCGACATGGGCCCCTTGGTCACCTCCCAGCACAAGGACAAGGTATCGGGTTACGTCGACGCCGGTGAAGCCGCCGGCGCCACGCTGGTGGTCGACGGCCGCGGCATCGTTCCCGACGCTGAAGGCGATGGCTTCTTCGTGGGCCCAACGCTGTTCGATCACGTCACTACCGATATGTCCATCTACCAGGACGAGATCTTCGGGCCGGTGCTCTCGGTGGTCCGGGTGGACAGCTACGACGAGGCGCTCGCCACCATCAATGCCAACCCGTACGGCAACGGTACAGCGATTTTCACCAACGACGGCGGTGCCGCCCGCCGCTTCGAGAACGAGGTTGAGGTGGGAATGGTGGGCATCAACGTTCCCGTCCCGGTACCCATGGCCTACTACTCGTTCGGCGGTTGGAAGAACTCCTTGTTCGGCGACACGCACGCCCACGGCTCGGAGGGCGTCGGCTTCTTCACCCGCGGCAAGGCAGTTACCACCCGCTGGCTGGATCCCAGCCACGGCGGGATCAACCTCGGTTTCCCGCAGAACTCCTAAACGCCAGAAAAAATTGTCAGTGCCAACGTCAGGACAATCACTATGACCGCCATCCTTGAACCATCACTCACGGACCCTGGGGCAGCCCAACGCGCCTACGAGCTGGACCGCAAGCACGTCTTTCACTCCTGGTCCGCGCAGGACACCCTGGATCCCATGGTCATCAGCGCAGCGGAGGGGTCGCACGTCTGGGACGGTGAGGGCAACAAGTACCTGGACTTCTCTTCCCAGCTGGTGAATACGAACATCGGGCACCAGCACCCGGCCGTTGTGGCGGCGATCGCGGCGCAAGCAGCCAAGCTGTGCACGATTGCTCCCAGCTATGTCAACGACGCCCGATCAGAGGCCGCGCGGCTGATCGCGGAGCGAACCCCGGGAGAGCTGGACCGGATCTTCTTCACCAACGGTGGGGCCGACGCCAACGAACATGCTGTCCGGATGGCCAGGCTGCATACGGGCCGGCACAAGGTCCTTTCCGCCTACCGCTCGTACCACGGCGGAACACACCTGGCAGTCAACATCACTGGCGACCCCCGGAGGTGGGCCAGCGACCACGCCTCCACCGGCACCATCCACTTCTTCCCGCCCTACCTCTACCGCACGGCCTTCCACTCGGCCACGGAGGCAGAGGAATCCCAGCGGGCATTGGAGCACCTGGAACAGCTCATCGAGTTCGAAGGTCCGTCCAGCATCGCTGCGATCATGATGGAAAGCATCCCAGGAACGGCAGGGATCTACGTCCCGCCGCCAGGCTACATGCAGGGGGTCCGGGAGCTGTGCACCAAGCACGGGATCGTCTTCATTGCTGACGAGGTCATGGCCGGTTTTGGACGCACAGGGAAGTGGTTCGCCGTCGAGCATTTTGACGTCGTCCCGGACCTGCTCACCTTTGCGAAGGGCGTGAACTCCGGATACGTACCGCTCGGTGGCGTGGCCATCAACCCGGAGATCGCGGCCACCTTTGGTACCAGGGCCTATCCTGGCGGATTGACCTACTCCGGTCATCCACTGGCCACGGCGGCAGCAGTCGCCACCATCAACGCCATGGAACGTGAAGGCATTGTGCAGCACGCGGAACGCGTCGGCACCGACGTGATCGGTCCGGCGCTGGCTGGATTCGTCGAACGTCACCGTTCTGTAGGAGAAGTGCGGGGTCTCGGCGTTTTTTGGGCCATCGAGCTGGTCAGGAACCGTGACACGCGGGAGCCGCTGGCGCCGTACGGTTCCTCCAGCCCCGAGATGAACCAACTGGTGGCGGCGTGCAAGTCGCGGGGCCTCATCCCGTTCGCGAACTTCAACCGTATCCATGTGGTTCCGCCGTGCAACATCACTGTCGAGGATGCCCGGGCCGGCTTGGCCATTGTGGATGAGGTCCTGGATGTAGCGGACACGTTCGCGGAGTAGCCCGTTCCAAATGTTTTACGCATTTGCAACGAATAAAGCATGACGGCGAAACCGTACGGGCGGAAACTGGATCTATCCGCTTCGGAAGGATTCCCCATGCCTACGCCCTTGAACCAGTCGGTTGCCGATTCGGCCCTGCTGATGAAGTCGCTTCCGCTCGGCCTGCTCCGGACAGCCCTTCAGTCCGACTCGCCCAACGGCATCACGCCGCAGCTGTTCTCGGAGCTCCGGGTCCTGGCCCGGGTTCCGGGCCTGCTGGTGGCCTGCAACTATGGCGGGACTCTCTGCGCGGCCGAAGGCGTGTCCACGGAAACACTGCCTTTGGACAGCGCCGCCGTGGCTTTACGGGCGCTCGCAGCGTTGCCGAACACGCACACCGCCATCATTTCCGGCCGCTCACTCAGGGACCTGGCAGCAGTATCAAGGCTGCCGGCGGAGGTGCATTTGGTGGGTTCGCATGGCGTGGAGTTCGACATGGGTTACGCCTACACCCTGTCCCTCGCCACGGAACAACTGCTCCAGCAGGTGGCCACGGCGTTGACCGAAGCCGTCGGGTTCGAAAAGGGCATCAGCGTGGTCCGGAAGCCCGTGGGCGTGGCCGTGCACACCCGGCCCGCGACACCGGAAGTCGTGGACCGGGTGGTCTTCGCCTCGCAAAAGATCGCCATTGAGTTTGGTTTGTACTTCATCGTCGACGGCACCGTCCTGGACCTTACCGTCGAGGAGCCCGCCAAGGGTCAGGCCCTGGAGCAGCTCCGGGCACGGCTGGGCGTCAGTGCCGCACTCTTCGCAGGGGATGCCGAGAGTGACGAAAAGGCGCTGGCGACCCTGCGCGGCCCGGACCTTGGTTTGCATGTTGGTCCGGGCGATACGACGGCGGCACACACCATCCCGGACCCGGAAGCCTTCGCGAAGGTGCTGGCCTTGTTGTTCGAATTGCGCCGCGCCTGGCTCTTCGGTGAGGACGCCGTGGGGCTGGAACGACATTCGATGATTGGCAACGGCAGCTCCACCGCCTTGCTCACGCCCGACGCGAAAGTCTGTTGGATGAGCCACCCCCTGCCGGACTCGGGATCACTGTTCGCCCACATCCTTGGCGGGGATCCTGCAGGCCACTTCAGCGTAGAGCCAGTTAAGCCCTCGCAGGTGCTGGCCCAACGCTATGTGGATAACACCATGATTGTTGAAACCCGCTGGGCCGACGTCACAGTGACCGACTATCTGGAACCGGCACCGGAAGGCATCACCAGCCTGGTTCGCGTGCTTTCGGGAACAGGCACGGCCCGGGTGGTTTTCGCGCCGAGGCCCGACTACGCCAATGCGCCGTTCGACATGGAGATCCGTGGCGATGACGTCCACATCATCGGCACCTCGGACCCCATCATCCTCTCTGCCCCGGGAGTTGCTTTCCAGGTCGCCAGCGACGGCAGGTTCGCAACGGCAACAGCAGAAGTGGCGCTCAACAATGGGCCCGTGGTGCTGAACATGCGGTGCGGTGACACCGAGCCGCCACCTGCGGACCCGGTGGGTGAGCCCCACCGGCGTGCCGCCGTCGGGCTCGTCACGCGCGAGTGGGTCAAAACGCTGCAGCTGCCCACTATGAAGCCGTCGCTGGTGCGGCGCTCGGCGCTGGTGTTGAAGTCATTGGTCCACGAGCCGACAGGTGCTGTCCTCGCCGCGCCCACAACATCGCTGCCTGAGGGGATCGGCGGCACCCGGAACTGGGACTACCGGTATTGCTGGCTCCGGGATGGTTCCATGACGGTCAACGCCTTGGTCAGCCTGGGTTCAACCGCGGAGGCTGAGGGGTTCCTCAGCTGGCTGGGCCGGATACTGGAGAACGCGCCGGGGCCGGAATGGTTGCACCCGCTCTACTCGGTGACGGGGGCTCCACTGTCAACGGAGGCGATCGTGGAGAGCTTGCCGGGATACGCGGGTTCCCGGCCCGTGCGGATCGGCAATGCGGCAGACCACCAGGTCCAGTTGGACGTGTTCGGCCCGATTGCGGAGTTGATCCACGATCTCGCTGAGCGAGGGGGCTTCCTTCCGGACGACCATTGGTTCCTTCTGGAGCAAATGGCCCACGCCGTCCTGGCCCGCTGGCACGAGCCCGACCACGGTATTTGGGAGGCCCGCCGCGCGCCCAGGCACCATGTATACACGAAGGTCATGTGCTGGGTGACGTTGGACCGGGCCCTCCGCACTGCGGCGCTGCACGGCCGCGAACCCCACCCTGACTGGGCGCCTGAGGCACGGACCATCCGTGCGGAAGTCCTCCGTGAGGGCTGGGACGATTCGGCCGCGTCATACACCGTTGCCTACGACAGCCCTGACCTGGATGCCGCTGTCCTGCACGTGGGACTTTCGGGCCTTCTCGACGTCCAGGACCAGCGTTTCCTGGACACGGTCGCCGCTGTGGAGCGGGAGCTGCGCGTCGGACCTACGGTCTTCCGGTACAGGTACGACGACGGCCTGCCGGGCTTGGAGGGCGGCTTCCACATCTGCACCACCTGGCTGATCGAGGCCTACTTGGCCGTGGGGCGCCTGGATGATGCGCTGGAGCTGTTCAACCAGTTGGTGGCACTGTTCGGGCCCACAGGCCTGTTGCCCGAAGAGTACGACCCCGGCACCGAAACACACCTGGGAAACCACCCGCAGGCGTACTCACACCTGGGCTTCATCCGGTGCGCACAGCTCCTGGACCACTACCTGGCAAGCGCGGATGTGGAGTAAAACGGGCTAGGCGAGCAGCAACGCCACGGCGATCATGGCGGGCACGGCCACGATCGTGGTGATGAGCACGGTGTCCTTGGCCACGGTGATTCCGGCCTGGTAGCGGTTGGCTGCGACGAACACGTTCTGGGCTGTGGGAAGTGCGGACGTCACCACCACGGCAAACAATGCGTGGCCGTCCATTCCCAGGGCAAAGCGGGCAAACAGGTACGCGACCAGGGGATGCACGATCAGCTTGAACCCGCTGGCCAGTAACGTATCGAGCCGCCGTCCGGCGTCCTTTTGCAGTGGCCGGGACCCGTTGAGGCTCATGCCGAACGCCATCAGCATGGCCGGAATCGCTGCGCCGCCAATGAGGTGGACCGGTTCCAGGATGAGCGCCGGCACCTGGAATTCGGTACCTGCCACCAGCAGACCCAATGCCGAGCCCACGATCATGGGGTTCTTCACGATCATCAGCACGAAGCGCAGGGGAGTGGTGCGGTGCGAACTGGTGCTGGCATCCAGTGCCATCAAGTACATCGGGGTGAAGAACGCCAACTGGAAGATCAACAGCGGAGCCACATAGCTGGCATCGCCGAGGACAAAAACGGCGATGGGGATGCCCAGGTTCGCGGAGTTCGCCAAGGACGCACTCATGGAGGACATGAGGGCTTCGGGCATCGAACGCCTCAGCCAGAACTTCACGATCAGGAAGAACAGCAGCCCGGTGATCACAGCGCCCACGGCCGTGACTAGAAGCGGTGCGGCGAACACGTCGTGCAGCTTGGCCTTGCTCAGTGTTTCAAAGAGCAGCGCAGGGCTCGCCACGAAGAATGTCAGCGAACTCAGGACGGACCGGGCGTTCTCGCCCAGAATGTTGCGGCGTCCAACAAACATGCCCACCAGGATGATGGCCCAGACAACGAAAAACCCCGACAGGACGCCGATCATGGCAGCGTGCGGGCGGGGGCTCTTTGGGTCACGGACTACAGCCTAGCCAGAACCGCCCGGCGAGTAAGCGTTTTCTGCCGGGTGTTCCGTCATATGGACGCCCATAACGCGCTCGACGTCGGCACCCAGACGGGTACCGACGTCGAGCGCTGCTGAGGCTTAGCTGAGGTGCGCCGCATTGTTCAACGCGTGCGGAGGGCGCATGAGCCCGGGAGTGTGCGCCTCTGCGGGGTCGTTACCCAACTGGAGGATGTGGTTGTCCTCTCCCACGTGGACCACCTTGGGCTGGTACGACCTGGCCTCTTCGGTAGTCATCTGCGCGTAGGTGATGAGGATGACCAGATCTCCTACGTGGACCTGGTGGGCGGCGGCACCGTTGATCCCGATCACGCCGGAACCGCGCTCGCCGGCGATGGTGTACGTCTCCAGACGGGCACCGTTGGTGATGTCCACAATGGAGACGAGCTCGCCGGGAAGGATGTCCGCGGCGTCCAGGAGGTCCAGGTCGACAGTGACCGAACCGACGTAGTGGAGGTCGGCGTGGGTCACCGTTGCGCGGTGAATCTTGGACTTGAACATTGTGCGGATCATAATGCGACCAGTTTAGCGCGGCACCCTCGTCCGGCGCTGTGACGTACCAGACTCCTGGGCCTTAGGGGAGGACGCCCATGGGGTAACGTCTTTTGCGGTGAAGTGACCCCGATCGAAAGGCCCAAAGCGTGCTGGAGTCTTACGCGCAGGGGAGACCGCTGGAGTATTGGCTCTCGGCCGATCTGGCCAAGGTCAGTCCTCCCCAAGCCCCTTCCCGTCTGCGCCAACTTGCCGATGCGCAGGGTGCCTTGGCGGCGGCCTGGAGCGGTGCGATCGGCGGTGGCCCCTTGATGCTCCTTATCGGCACCGTTGTTTCCACGCTGACCGGTAATCCCGCGTGGGTACTGTCTTTGGGCCTGCCGGGAATTGCCCTGGGCTTGCTTGGTTGGCGGGGCTGGAAGAAGGTCCGGAGCAGACTGCCGGACACCAACAAGCTGCTCATTAATCGCGGACCGGGATCTGCCAAGGGCGGCGTGTGGGCGACCCTTGGGATGGCGGGCCTGCTGGCTGCTGCTTTCACTTTGGCGGTCCCTTCGGCACTTGAACGAGGATCACTCGCCACCCTGTTGGGGGTCTACTTCATGATGGTGCTCCTGTTGGTGGTAGCTATCCTCATACCTTCCGTAGTCATGGGCAGGGCGCGTGAGTCGTTCCGGGAGAGATTGCTGGTGGATCCGGCCCTCCGCCAGGCTGTGGAGGCGGACATGGCCACTTGGAGGGACCCGCACGGCGGAAGTGCGGCGTACGGGCCACTCTGAGGTTCGACTTTAGACCGGGTTGCTCATCAACGCAGGCTGGTACTTTTCCAGCGCAACCCCGGAAGCAACCAGCGACCTCAGTTCGGCCAGGCCGCCTTCCACCACGCCGCCGGCGCGTGCCTGCACCAGGACGTTGCCCAATGCAGTGGCCTCTACGGGACCGGCAATGACGGGTTTTCCGGTGGCGTTCGCGGTCAGTTGGCACAGGAGCCGGTTTTGCGAGCCACCGCCCACGATGTGCACCACTGTGGTGTTGCGGCCGGTGAGCCGTTCGGCGTCGGCCAGCGTACGTGCGTAACCGGCCGCGAGGCTGTCCATAATGCAACGCACGACGGCGGCAGGACGGTCCGGAAGGACCTCGCCGTTGTGCCGCACGGCTGCGCGGATACGGTCCGGCATGTTGTCCGGTGCGGTGAAGGCGGGATCATCGGCGTTGATCTGCGGCCCGCCCTCGGGGAGTGCCGCAGCTGAGCCCAGCAGTGCCGGGAGCGTTTGGCTGAATCCTTGTGCGGCCCAGGAACGCTGGCACTCGCTCAACAACCACAGGCCGCCGACGTTGCGCAGGTACCGGATGGTGCCGTCCACTCCGCGCTCGTTGGTGAAGTTGGCCTGGCGGCTTGCCTCGGAGAGGACGGGCGAGGGGAGTTCGACGCCCACCAAGGACCACGTCCCGGAGGAGATGTACGCAAAATCCTGGCTGTCAGCGGGGACGGCGGCCACGGCGGAGGCGGTGTCGTGGGAGCCAACAGCCACTACCTTGGTGTCAGCTGAAAGGCCGGTCCGCTCAACAATGGCGGGCAGCAAGGTACCAATGGTCTCGCCGGGCTGAATCAGCGGCGGGAAGATATCCCGAGGCAAGCCCAATGCATCAAGGAACCCCAATGCCCACTGGCCCGCTAGGGCGTCGAAAAGCCCGGTGGTGGAAGCGTTCGTGGCCTCGGTCCGCCGTTCGCCGGTGAGCAGGAAAGCGATGAGGTCCGGAATCAGCAGGGCCTGGAGTCCATCCACGTCCTTTTCCGTGGCTAGTTGATACAAGGTGTTGAACTGCAAGTACTGCAAGCCGGTGGTGGCGTAGAGCTTCTCGGGCGGGATCACTGCGTGTACCCGCTCCACAGCGGCCCGGCTGCGTTCGTCGCGGTAGCTGTAGGGCTGCGCCGTCAGTTCGCCGGCGTCGTTCACCAAGCCGTAGTCAACCGCCCACGTGTCGATGCCGATGCTCGCGATGCGCTCGCCGCTGCCCGCCGCCACGGAAGCAGCGGTAGCGAGTCCCTTGAGCACCTCCGCGAAGAGGGCGTCGAAATCCCAGTGGAGGCCGCCGTCGAGCTCTATGACGCCGTTGGGAAAGCGGTGGATCGTTTCCAGTGCGACGCCGGACGTCGGCGAGACGCGGCCCAGCATGACGCGGCCGGACGAGGCGCCGATGTCGATGGCTACGAAAACCTGGTTTGTTTGCGGAGAGGACACCGCCCCGGCGTGGGCCGGGGCGGTGTCCGTGGTGGTTCCGTTGGTCACTGCCTGTCCTAGCGGAGGAACGCTGCTGCCACGCCCGCGTCCACGGGGATGTGGAGGCCGGTGGTGTGGGAGAGCTCGTTGCTGGTGAGCACGGACGCGGCGTTGGCCACGTGTTCCGGGAGGACTTCGCGCTTGAGGAGCGTGCGCTGGGCGTAGTACTTGCCCAGCTCCTGCTCGTCCACGCCGTAGACCGCGGCGCGCTTGGCGCCCCAGCCGCCAGCGAAGATACCGGAGCCGCGGACCACGCCGTCGGGGTTGATGCCGTTGACGCGGATGCCGTGATCGCCCAGCTCAGCGGCGAGCAGACGGACCTGGTGCGCTTGGTCTGCCTTGGTGGCGGAGTAGGCGATGTTGTTGGGGCCGGCGAACACGGAATTCTTGGAGGAGATGTAGATGATGTCTCCGCCCAGGCCCTGGTCGATCATCACCTTCGCCGCGGCCTTGGACACCAGGAACGAGCCTTTGGCCATGACGTTGTGCTGCAGGTCCCAGTCCTTCTCCGTGGTTTCCAGCAGCGGCTTGGAGATGGACAGGCCGGCGTTGTTGACCACCAGGTCCAGGCCGCCGAACGCGAGCACTGCCTCCTGGATCGCGGCTGCGATCTGGGCTTCGTCGGTCACGTCCGCCTGGACGCCGATGGCGACGTCGGAACCGCCCAGTTCCTCGGCTACCTTTTGGGCGTTCTCAAGATTCAGGTCGGCAATGACCACGCACGCGCCGTCGGACGCCAAACGCGTGGCGATCGCCTTGCCGATGCCCGACGCCGCGCCCGTCACCAGCGCAATGCGCGTGGCGTGGGACTTGGGCTTGGGCATCCGGGCGAGCTTGGCTTCTTCCAGCGCCCAGTATTCGATGCGGAATTTCTCGGATTCCTCGATCGGCGCGTACGTGGAGATGGCCTCTGCGCCGCGCATCACGTTGATGGCGTTGATATAGAACTCGCCGGCCACGCGAGCGGTCTGCTTGTCCTTGCCGAAGGAGAACATGCCAACGCCAGGGACCAGCACAATGGCCGGGTCCGCGCCGCGGAGGGCCGGGCTGTTTTCGTCTGCATGACGGTCGTAGTACGCCTGGTAGTCCTCGCGGTACGCGGCGTGCAGTTCCTTGAGGCGGTTGGTTGATTCCTCGATGGTGGCGTCGGCCGGCAGGTCCAGGACCAGCGGTTTGACCTTGGTACGCAGGAAGTGGTCCGGGCAGGAGGTGCCCAGCGCACCGAGGCGTGGGTGCTCGGTGGCGGCGAGGAATTCAAGGACGACGGCGTCATCGCTGAAGTGCCCCAGCTGCGGTTTGTCGGTGGAAGCCAAGCCGCGGATCACCGGGGCGAGGGCTGCTGCTTTTGCTTTCCGCTCCGCCTCGGGGAGTGCGGCATAGCCGGGGAGTGCCGGGCCGAAAGGCTGGGACTTGCCGTTGGCTTTGATGTAATTCTCGGCCTGGTCAATGATCCACAGCGAGTTCGCTTCGGCCTCTTCGGATGTGGCACCCCAGGCAGTGATTCCGTGGCCGCCAAGGATGGTGCCGATGGCCTGGGGGTTGGCTTCCTTGATCGCGGCGATGTCCAAGCCGAGCTGGAACCCGGGCCGGCGCCAGGGAACCCAAACAACCTTGTCGCCGAAGACCTTGGACGTCAGCGCTTCGCCATCCACCGCCGTGGCAATGGCGATGCCGGAATCGGGGTGCAGGTGGTCAACGTGGGCAGCGTCCACCAGCCCGTGCATTGCTGTATCGATCGACGGCGCCGCGCCGCCCTTGCCGTGGAGGCAGTAATCGAAGGCGGCCACCATTTCGTCCTCACGTTCGACGCCGGGGTAAACATCCTTGAGTGCCTGGAGCCGGTCGAGTCGGAGTACAGCGAGGTTTTCGGCTTTCAAGGTGCCGAGGTCGCCGCCGGAGCCCTTGACCCAGAGAAGCTGGACGTCCTGGCCGGTGACGGGGTCCTTCTCGGTGCCCTTCGCTGACGTGTTGCCGCCAGCGAAGTTGGTGTTCCGCTTGTCCGCACCCAGGCGGTTGGAACGGTTGATCAGCTCTTCAACAGTGGTGTTGTCTGTGTTCTGCATGTTCATGCCTTTACGCGCCCCATCCGGCTTGCTGGCCGCCTGCGCGGTCCTCGTTGATCTTCTTCTGGTAGCCGCTGGCCTTGTAGGCGGCGATCGGGTCGGCGGGCAGGCCGCGGGACTCGCGCCACTGCGCCAGGATCGGGCGGACATCGGTGTAGAAGGCATCGTTGAAGATGCCGTTGGCGGCCAGGACGTCGCCTGCACGCTGTGCTTCGTTCAGTGCAGCGGAATCCACCAGGAGGGCGCGGGCCGTCATTTCCTGAACGTTGAGCACCGAACGGATCTGTCCCGGGATCTTCTCCTCCAGGTTGTGGCACTGGTCCAGCATGAGGGCAACGCCTGACTCCTTGCCGAAGCCACCGCCGCGGATCACCTCGTGCATGATGCGGAACAACTGGAACGGGTCGGCCGCGCCAACAATCAGATCATCGTCGGCGTAGAAGCGGGAGTTGAAGTCGAAGGACCCCAGCTTGCCCAGGCGCAGGAGCTGCATGACGATGAACTCGATGTTGGTGCCGGGGGCGTGGTGGCCGGTGTCCAGGCAAACGAAAGCCTTCTCGCCCAGCGCAATGGTCTGCGCGTACGAGGTACCCCAGTCAGGAACATCGGTGTGATAGAAAGCGGGCTCGAAGAACTTGTATTCAAGGACCAGGCGCTGCTGGTCACCGAGGCCTGCGTAGATCTCTTGCAAGGATTCGGCGAGGCGGTCCTGCCGGCCGCGAATATCGTCCTGGCCCGGGTAGTTGGTGCCGTCAGCCAGCCAGATCTTCAAATCCTTGGACCCGGTGGCGTGCATGATGTCGATGCACTCCAGGTGGTGATCGATGGCCCGGCGACGTACGGATTCGTTGGACGAGGTCAGGGAGCCGAACTTGTACTCGTCGTCCTGAAAGGTGTTGGAGTTGATGGTGCCCAGCCCAACGCCCAGTCCTTCGGCATACTCGCGAAGCGCGGAGTAGTCATCTACTTTGTCCCACGGAATGTGCAGGGCCACGGTGGGAGCCAGCCCCGTGAGTTCGTGGACCTTGGCGGCGTCGGCGATCTTTTCCTGGACGGTGCGCGGAGTACCCGGGGTGCCGAACACCTTGAACCGGGTGCCGGAGTTGCCGTAGGCCCAGGACGGCACTTCAATGGCCAGTTCCCCGAGGCGGCCAAGGGCCGATTCTGTGGTGTTCATGCTTGTTCCTTTGGGTGTTCGTGGGCTGGGTCTATGTCTTTGTGTGCGGTGCCGGTGGGGTCTGTGGCGATCCCCGCAGCGGCCAGTTGATCGTCCAGGTTGAAAACTTCCTCGATGATTTCGAAGCCCTGGTCGGGTGGGAGGTCGCTGCCTGCGAAGAGGGTCGCCATCTCGGCCTGCCAACGGGCATTGACGTCGGTCAGGGCCATGCGTGCCTGCGCTGCCCGGTAGTCTTCGCATTCCAGGTAGCCGATCAGCTGGCCATCAGGGGCGAGGAACAGGGAGTAGTTGTTCCAGCCCGCACTCTTCAGCGCTGACAGCATCTCCGGCCAGACGGCCGCGTGGCGCTCCTTGTACTCGTCCATCAGCTCCGGCTGAACGGAGGAGCGGAAACAAACCCTCATATGGGATCTCCGGGTTACTCGTCTTTGAATCGTTTCATTTGTTACGATTCAAATTACCCTCGGAAACGGGAGGGTGTCAAGGCGTTTCCAGCACTTTGACTTCGGCCCACGGAGATCGGAAAGCATGTCCACGACAGCCAGCATCAAAGACGTTGCCACCCATGCACAGGTAGCCGTGGGAACTGTTTCCAACGTGCTGAATTATCCGGACCGCGTTTCCCAGCGGACCAAGGAACGGGTCCTCAAATCCATCGCTGAGCTGGGTTTCGTACGCAACGACGCCGCCCGCCAACTCCGGGCAGGACAAAGCCGGACCATCGGCCTGATTGTGCTCGATGTCGGAAACCCCTTCTTCTCCTCCGTGGCCCGTGCGGCTGAGGACGCAGCTACGGCCCTGGGAAGCGTGGTGCTGGTGGGGGACAGCGGCCAGGACGCTTCCCGCGAAGCGCACTACATGGACTTGTTCCAGGAACAACGGGTCCAGGGCCTGCTGATCTCGCCCGTCGGCGATGTGGGCCAGCGGATCGATACGCTTCGCGAACGCGGAGTGCCTACCGTCCTGGTGGATGAACTGGCCGACACCGGGCGGTGCAGCTCAGTATCCGTTGATGACCAGGAAGGCGGATATTTGGCCGCCAAGCATCTGCTGGACATTGGCCGCCGTCGTTTGGCCTTTGTCGGAACGCCGACCATCCGCCAGGTGGCCAGCCGACTCAAGGGCGCGCAGCGCGCCGTCGCCGAAGTATCCGGAGCCAGCATCGAGGTGCTCGACTCCGAGGGGCAGACCGTCCTGACAGGCCGCAAAGTGGGCAACAGCCTGGTGGAACGTTCTCCGGAAAAGCGCCCGGAAGCTGTCTTCTGCTCGAACGATCTCCTGGCCCTGGGCGTCATGCAGTCACTGACCATGCTGCGGACAGTCCGGATTCCGGAGGATATTGCTTTGATCGGCTATGACGACATCGATTTCGCCATCTCCGCCGTGGTGCCGCTGTCCTCGATCCGGCAGCCCACGGAAGCGCTCGGCCGCACGGCCATCGAACTCCTGGCAGAGGAGCACGACAACGGCGGAACCAAGCATCGGGCCGTGGTGTTCACGCCCGAGCTGGTGGTCCGCCAAAGCACTGCGGGCGCAGGAAGCTAATGCCCGGCCCGTTGAGTGCTACAGAGCGTAGATGCTCCACGCTGCTGTGTGTTCAGCCCCGGGCTCAAGCCGGATCAGGTCCGTTCCGCTGTTGAAAGCGTCGGGCGGGCACGTCATGGGCTCCACTGCGAGGCCGATCCGGTTGGGGATGGGTGCAGGCTTGTCGGCTGTGTGGATCTGCAGCCATGGGCAGCTTTCGTCCCATGACATCCCGACGCCGGTGCCCGCCGGGTCCCGCACGGACAACCGCGCCAGCCCGCCGTCGAACGTTATGCCCGTAAAGGCGTGATCGATCTCGGTGCTGCCGATGGCGCGCGGAGCGCGGAAATCGAACTCATGACCTGCCACGGGTGCCAATGAAAGCGGTAGCAGCCTGTCCGGCGTGACCTCCAGGAAGGAATCCGCGGCAAACTCGAGGACCCACTCATCCAGCGGCGACGAACCGGCCACAAGGTATGGGTGCGGGCAGACTCCGTAGGGTGCTGCCACGTCCGCGGCATTCACAGCCGTTACGGAAGCGTGCAGCCCGGAATCGTCCAGCACGTACCGGGCCGAAAGTTCCAGGGCGAACGGGTAACCCGCGGTCGGACCTACCGTACACGTCAAGGTGACCGAACCGGCGTCGGACTCCTTCATTGTCCAGTCGAGCGGGAAGGCGAGGCCGTGCAAAGCCGTGCCGCGCTCCGGTTCGTTGACCGGCAACTGGTGCGTGACGCCGTCAAAGCTGTACCTGCCATCCGCGATCCGGTTGGGCCACGGTGCAGCGATGATGCCACGATAGTCGGGGATGGGGCCGCCGGCCGGGAACGGGACAATAAGGTCACGCCCATCGAACCGGAGGACGCGCAGGGCAGCCGCGCGGGCGGTCACAACAGCCGTGTAACCGCCCGCGGTCAGCGTGAATTCAGTGCTCACAGGCCGCCGGCCAACTTGTAATAGGCGGCGTTCCAGGCGAGTTCCTTCTTGAACTGTTTGATGGTGGTGTCCTGGTCGATGGTCAGGAGTTCGGTCTTGGCGATTTCGGCGAAGTCCTCGAACACTTCCAGGCCCACCTGCGTGGACAATACCGTGTGGTGCGCGGCGCCGGCGGTGAGCCACGCGGCGGCCGAGGTAGCGAAGTTGGGCTTGGGCTCCCAGAGTGCGCGCGCCACGGGCAGGTTGGGCAGCGGTTGGTCGAGGTCGACGACGTCCACCACGTTCGCCACCAAGCGGAAGCGATCGCGCATATCAGACAAGGCGACGACGATGCCCGGGCCGGCGTCGGTGTCGAAGACCATGCGGACGGGATCTTCCTTGCCGCCAATCCCCAGCGGGTGGATCTCCACGCGCGGCTTTTTGGCGGTTAGTGACGGGCACACTTCCAGCATGTGAGCGCCCAGGATCTTCTCGCTGCCCGGTTCCAGGTGATACGTGTAGTCCTCCATCAGCGATGCGCCGCCGGGCAGATCCCCACCCATGACCTTGGCCGCGCGGACCAGGATGGCGGTCTTCCAGTCACCCTCGGCACCGAACCCGTAGCCATCGGCCATAAGACGCTGGACGGCCATGCCGGGGAGCTGGCGCAGTTCGCCCAGGTCTTCGAAGGACGTGGTGAAGGCCGCGGAGCCGTTGGCTTCCAGGAAGCTGCGCAGTCCCAGTTCAATGCGTGCGCTGTAGCGCAGGGACTCGTGGCGGTCGCCCCCTGCCTTGAGTTCGTCAACCACCTCGTAAAGGCGCTCGTACTCCGCAACCAGGGCGTCGACGTCGGACTCCGCGGCGCCGTGGACAGCCTCGGCGAGCTCATTCACGGACCAGGTGTTCACCGAGACGCCGAAGCGCAGCTCGGCCTCGGTCTTATCGCCTTCGGTGACTGCGACGTTGCGCATGTTGTCACCGAAGCGGGTGAGCTTCAGCGTGCGGACGGCGGCCCACCCGGCGGAGGCGCGCTGCCAGGCACCCACCTGGCGGGCTACCTCGGGGTTGCTGACATGCCCGACGACGGTCTTCCGCGGCACGCCCAGGCGGGACTGGATGTACCCGAACTCGCGGTCGCCGTGAGCTGCCTGGTTGAGGTTCATGAAGTCGAAGTCGATGTCAGCCCACGGCAGGTCCCGGTTGGCCTGGGTGTGCAGGTGCAGCAAGGGCTTGCGCAGTGCGTCCAGGCCCTGGATCCACATCTTGGCGGGGCTGAACGTGTGCATCCATGCGGTCACGCCGATCACGGAATCGTTGGAGTTCGCTTCCAGTGCGGTGCGGCGGATGGCGTCCGAGTCGGTGAGGACCGGCTTCCAGACGAGTTTGACCGGGACATCGTTGCTGGCGTTGAGGGCGTTGGCAATCTCCTGCGACTGCGCTGCGACCTGCTTGAGGACGTCCTCGCCGTAGAGGTGCTGGCTGCCGGTGAGGAACCAGACCTCGTACTGCTCAAGTGACGTGTTGTTGGCCTTTGCCATGGGGGTGCTCCTGGGGTTGTGTTCTTGTCCGGGCTGGCTGCTGAGGGCTTAGCGGCCGTAAACGTTTTGGTAGCGGTCGTACAGCGATTCGATCTTGGCCCGGTCAATGGGAAGGGGTTCTCCCAGCTGTCGGGATATGTGTACGGTCCGGGCCACTTCCTCGCACATGACAGCGGCCTTGACCGCGGACCGGGCGTCCTTGCCGATGGTGAACGGCCCGTGGTTCTGCATCAGCACCGCTGGTGAATTGGAGTTTTTGAGCGTCTCGACAATGCCTTGGCCGATCGAATCGTCTCCGATCAGTGCGAACGGCCCCACCGGGATGGGGCCACCGAATTCGTCGCCCATCATGGTCAGGACGCAAGGGATTTCCTCGCCGCGGGCAGCCCACGCCGTGGCGTAGGTGGAATGCGTGTGCACCACGCCCCCAACCTCGGGCATGTGGCGGTAGACGTAGGCGTGCGCGGCTGTGTCTGAGGACGGCGAAAGATCCGGATTCCCCCAGTCGACGGTGCCCGCGCTGCCGGTGTTCATGCCCCGAACCGGTGTGCCGTACAGGTCGGTGACCACCATGAGCTCCGGCGTGAGGTCATCATAGGAAACCCCGGATGGCTTGATGACCATGAGGTCGTGGCCCGGAATGCGGCCCGAGACGTTGCCCGCGGTCCACACCACCAGTTCATACCTGGTGAGTTCAGCATGGAGCTCACACACTTCCTTGCGAACCCTCGCGATGGTGTCCAGGAGCGCGCTCATGCGGACACCCGCTCAGCTTCGTCAGTGGAAGGGTTCGACGCCGGTTCGGTCACCGTCGCGGCGCCCTGCGCCTCGCGCTGGATCGCCTTGAGTCGGTGCATGACATTGTTGGTTCCCCGGCCGAAGTAGTCGTGCAAGGTCCGGTATTCCTGGAAGAGGACGTCATATGCGGCGACGTTTTCAGGAATGGGCGTGTACACAGCGCCGGGAGCTGCGGCCATGGATGCGGCGGCGTCGCGGATGTCCTTGTACTTCCCGGCAGCGACGGCAGCGTGGATGGCCGAACCGAGCGCGGGTCCTTGTTCAGAGCCGATAGTGGAGAGTTGCAAGCCCGTGATGTCTGCATAGATTTGCATCAGGAAGGTGTTCTTCAGCAGGCCGCCGGCAACGATGAACTCCTTGACCGGGACACCGGAATCGCGGAAGGCATCCACGATGGTGCGGGTGCCGAACGCCGTGGCCTCCAGCAGGGCCCGGTAAGTGTCCTCAGGCTTGGTGGCCAGGGTTTGGCCCACCACAATGCCTGAAAGTTCGTGGTCAACCAGCACCGAACGGTTGCCCGAGTGCCAGTCCAAGGCGATGAGGCCATGCTCGCCAATGGCCTGCTTCTCTGCGAGTCCGGTCAGGTACTCGTGGATGCTTCTACCCTGGGCTGCGGCGGCCTGGTGGTATTCCGGCGGGACACCGTTCTTAGTGAACCAACCGAAGATGTCGCCTACACCGGACTGGCCGGCTTCGTAGCCCCACAGGCCGTCAACGATTCCGCCGTCAACGACGCCACACATGCCCGGGACCTCGCGCAGGACGTCGCCGTTCATGACATGGCACGTGGAAGTACCCATGATGGCAACAAGCTGCCCAGGCTCCACGGCATTGGCTGCCGGTGCGCTCACGTGCGCGTCAACGTTTCCCACGGCTACGGCAATCCCTGCCGGAAGCCCCGTCCATGCGGCGGCTTCTTCCGTGAGCTGTCCGGCGGCCTCGCCCAAACGGCCGATGGTGTGCTCGAGTTTGCTGCTGACGAAGTCCTTGAAGTCAGGATTAAGCGCTGCCAGGAAATCTTCCGACGGGTACTTTCCATCCTGGTAAATGCCCTTGTATCCGGCGGTGCAGGCGTTCCGGACGTAGCTTCCGCACAGCTGCCAGACGATCCAGTCGGCGGCTTCAACCCAGTGGTCCATGGCGCCGTAGACTTCGGGGTCCTCTTCCAGGAGCTGCAAACCCTTGGCGAATTCCCACTCGGAGGAGATCAGGCCGCCGTAGCGGGGGAGCCAGGATTCGCCGCGCTTTTCAGCAAGCTGGTTGATGCGGTCCGCTTGGGGCTGGGCGGCGTGGTGGCGCCACAGCTTCACGAACGCGTGGGGTCGGTCAGCGAAGCGTTCCAGTTCGTTCAGCGGCGTGCCGTCCGCCGTCGTCGGAACCATGGTGCAGGCGGTGAAGTCAGTGGCGATGCCCACCACGTTCTTCGGGTCGATGCCGGCATCGGCGACGGCGGCCGGTACAGCATTGCGAAGGACGTCGCGGTAGTCGTTGGGGACCTGGAGCGCCCAGTCGGCGGGCAAGCGCTGGCCGCTGACGGGAAGCTTTTCCGTGACCACGGCATGCGGGTATTCGAACACGCCACTGCCGAGCTCGGCGCCGTCCGAGACACGAACGACGACGGCGCGGCCGGACAGGGTGCCGTAGTCCACGCCGATGACGAATTGCTCATCGAGTGGGGAATTTTCTGAGGTATTCATGAGGTCTCCATCCGGCTGGCCAGGGCCTCATTGCCGGGGTTCGGGGTGGAAAAGTGAAGAAGGTCTGATGCAATTGTTAGCGCTCACAACTTTGATGTCAAGAGCGGTTCGCCGCTGTGTCCAAGTCCGCTCCCGGGTAGGCTGGCAAGACAAACTGTTTGGGGGAACATTGAGATACCGCGAGATGAAGTCCGCTGCCGCCGCTGTGGCGCTCCTGCTGCTCGCCGGGTTGCTTGCCGGGTGCTCCGGCTACTCCGGGATTGCGGCCGTACAACGGCCCGCCGAGGCAAAAGATGCACTCCCCGCCGGTATTCGGAGCGAAAAGCCTGACTTGCCTTCAGACTTCCGGCTTTTGGCCGAGGACAACCGGGTTAAGTACTTCGCAGCAGAGAGCCCCGAGCGCACGACGGCCTGCATCGCTGCCTACCCCGTCGACAAGCCGGACCAATGGATGCTGGCTTGTTCCGATGGGATTACAGGTGAACGGGAAATCGTAACCACCAGCCACATGGGGCAGCCCACTGTGAAGCTGGTGACAACCGGCTTCGACACCAAGGCCCTCGAAGCAGAGGGCTGGCGTAAAGTTCACGACAACGTCTGGGTGGGGGCCATAGCCAACCCCTAAGCCTGCCCCTCGGCAGGGTCCGGGCTAGGCGGTTCGGGCCTGGGCGGTGGTGGAGCGGACAACCAGGCGCGGTGTGACCGTCGCCGGCGCCTGCGATGTGCCCTTATCCAAGTGCTCGAGCAGCAGATCGATGCAGCGCTGGCCCAACTCTTCGAAGTCCTGGGCAACGGTGGTCAGGGGCGGAATGAAATACGCGGATTCCGGCTGGTCATCGAATCCCACCACGCTGATGTCGGTGGGAACCTGGACGCCGGTCTCATTGAAGGCCCGCAGGACCCCCAGGGCCATCTGGTCGTTGGCAACAAAAAGAGCCGTCATTGAGCGCTCCGCCGCGATCTTCAGGCCTTCGCGATAACCGCATTCAGCACTCCAGTCGCCCTCGATCAGTGTGGCTGGCTCAAGCCCCTCTTCAGCCAAAGTGTCCCGCCAGCCGTCGATGCGTGCCGCCGCGTCGATCCAATCGGCGGGCCCGGACAAGTGGCCGATCTGCGTGTGGCCAAGGTCCACAAGGTGTTGGACGGCCAACCGGGCGCCCTGCCGTTGGTCGACTGTGGCGCCGCTGAGGTTCTCGTCGCCCACCGACCCGACGGCTACCAGCGGAACCTGGGCTGTAATGTCCCTCAGGACGTCGAAAGTTCCAGGGTGTGGCACCGTCACCACAATGCCGTCCACGCCCTGGTCCATGAAGTGCGCGATGGCGTCCTTGATGGTTTCCGGGGTGACCTCGCGCAGGCCTGCAACGCTGACGAAATAGCCGGCATCCCTCGCAGCCTGCTGAACGCCCAGCAGTGTGTGGGATGGTCCGTACTGCGCCAGCTCACTGCCGAGCACTCCAATGGTTTGGGAGCGCCGCGTCACCAGGCTGCGGGCGGCTACGTTGCGGCGGTAACCCAGATCGGTGATGGCCTGTTCGACGCGCTCGCGGGTCTTGGAACTCACGTTGGGGTGGTTGTTGAGCACCCGTGAAACGGTCTGATGGGACACCCCGGCAACGCGGGCGACGTCCTCCATGACCGGCGGGCGGGTTGGTGCAGTTCGTTCAGAGCTCACCCTGTCACGATAGAGCACTGGCCACGATGATCAGCCGATGGCCGCCCTTGCGGCGTAATGCCGGTACCTCGTAAGAAAGGCAGCGGGCGCGTCGCCGTTCCGTGCGCTCACGTTCACGCCTTCCACCGGCCAGTCAGGCAACGTGCCCGCCAGGACACCCGCTGCCTGTCGCGCCGCACCGTCCGCAACGTACTCACCCGGCTTTGGCACGAACACCGGAACATCGAATGCAGCGGCGGCCACTTGCTGGACGGCTTCTGATTGTGCGCCCCCGCCCACCAGGATGATGCGCTGGGCTTCGACACCCTGGGCCTGGAGGGCGGCCAGGCCATCGGCGAGTGAGCACACCACGCCCTCGACTGCGGCCCGGGCCAGGTTGGCAGGGGTGTAGTTGGCGAGGGTAAGTCCGTGGAGCGAGCCGGTGGCGTTCGGCAGGTTGGGTGTCCGCTCGCCCTCGAAATACGGCACCATGGTCAGTCCGCCGGATCCTTCCGGCGCGGTCAACGCCAGCTCCCCGAGTTCCTGGAGCGTTACTCCCAGCAAAGCGGCGGTGGAGTCAAAAATCCGTGTGGCGTTGAGCGTGCACGCCAGCGGAAGGTAATTCCCGGTGGCATCAGCGAAACCAGCCACCAGCCCGCTGGCGTCGCGTGAGGAAACATCCGAGACGGCGGATACTGTCCCTGATGTCCCAATGGATATGACTACATCGCCGACTCCGGCATTGACGCCCAGGCCCGCGGCAGCGTTATCGCCGGCACCCGGCCCGATCAAGGCACCGTCCGGAGTCTTGCCTGCCACTTCCAAAGGCCCCACGACGGTAGGCAGCACCGGCACGTGCCCCAGCGTTCTTCGAAGTACTTCGGGAAGATACTCCCCGGCGGTGGCCGAAAAGTAGCCGGTGCCGGAGGCGTCGGATCTGTCGGTGCGGAGGAGGTCCAGCGACGCAGGCCCTGTTCCGGGACCATGGCCTGCCAGGCGCCAGGACAACCAATCATGGGGAAGGCATACTGCGGCCGTGCGGGCGGCATTGTCTGGTTCGTTACGGGCCAGCCAACGCAGCTTGGTGGCCGTCAATGAAGCGACCGGCACGGTTCCTGTGCTGCTTGCCCACTGGGCGGCACCGGCCACTGAATCGCCATCACCGGCCTCGCGGATGAGATCCTCGGCATCCGGTGCTGAACGTGTGTCGTTCCACAGCAGGGCCGGGCGAACAACGTCTCCGGATTCGTCCAGGCACACCATGCCATGCTGCTGCCCACCGATGGAGACGGCGTCCACATCATCGAAACCGCCCGCGTCCGTGATCGCTTCCTGCAACGCAGTCCACCAGTGCTCAGGGTGAACCTCGCTTCCCTCCGGATGGGAAGCCCGGCCTTGTCGCACCAAGGCGCCTGTGGCTGAGTCCCGGATGATCACCTTGCAGGACTGGGTGGAGCTGTCTATCCCGGCTACGAGTGGCATGGGTAAATCCTTTTGGAGGACATACCGGACCCGCCCTCAAAACAAGGGCACGTCCGGCATGGATGGTGGTGGACGGGAGTGGCTTAGCGGGCGCCGAGGAGGTGCTCGATGGCCAACTGGTTGAGGCGGACGAAGGCGAACGAGCGCTCCGCGGCCTGGTCGGCGTCGAACGTTTCGAAAGCGCTGGCATCAGCCAGCAGGTCCGCGGTGGTCTCGCCGGCGCCAAGAGTCGGCTCGCCCAGCTCGAACACGCCTGAGGTGGCCAGTGCTTCCTGGACCTCGGGATCCGCGCGGAACGCAAGCGCACGCTCCTTGAGCAGGAGGTACATGGACATGTTGGACTTCGCGGATTCCCAGACGCCGTCGTAACCGTCAGTGCGGGACGGCTTGTAGTCGAAGTGGCGTGGGCCGTCATACTTCGGTCCGCCGTTCGGGAAGCCGTTCTCCAGGAGATCCACGGTAAAGAAGGCGCTGGTGAGGTCGCCGTGGCCGAAAACAAGGTCTTGGTCGTACTTGATTCCACGCTGGCCGTTAAGGTCGATGTGGAAAAGCTTTCCGGCCCACAGGGCCTGTGCGATGCCGTGGGTGAAGTTCAGGCCCGCCATCTGCTCGTGGCCCGTCTCGGGGTTGAGGCCCACGATGTCACCGTGTTCCAGCTGCGCGATGAACGCGAGGCCGTGGCCGACCGTGGGAAGGAAGATGTCGCCGCGGGGTTCGTTCGGCTTGGGCTCCAGGGCGATCCGGAGGCCGTAACCCTTCTCCTTGATATAGCCGGCCGCTGTGTCAACGCCTTCCTTCATGCGGTCCAGTGCGGCGGAGAGGTCCTTCGAGCCATCATATTCGCTGCCTTCGCGGCCGCCCCACATCACGAACGTCTCGGCGCCAAGCTCGGCGGCGAGATCGATGTTGCGGAGGATCTTGCTCAGGGCGAAGCGACGGATGGAGCGGTCGTTCGACGTGAAGCCGCCGTCCTTGAAGACGGGGTGGCTGAAGAGGTTGGTGGTCACCATGGGTGTCTTCATGCCGGTTTCGGCCAGTGCGGCCTTGAAGTTCTTCAGGATCAGTTCGCGTTCGGAGGCTGTGGCATCGAAGGGGATCAGGTCATTGTCGTGAAAAGTGATGCCGTAGGCGCCGAGCTCGCTGAGCTTGTGCACGGCTTCTACCGGGTCCAGGGCCGGGCGGGTTGCGACGCCGAATGGGTCCGCGCCAGTCCAGCCAACGGTCCAAAGGCCAAAGGTGAAACGGTCCTGGGGGGTGGGCTGCAGGGTCATTTTGCTCCTTTGCAAAGCACTGGGAAGGGACGGAAGTGATGCCCTCCAATTAGTTTTCAATCTGAACTATATGGGGGATGATGGATTATGGTCAATGGAAGCCGGCAAAAAGTTTTTCGAATCCGCAGGGAGGTCCCATACCCGTGATTGACGCAACCGCGCCGGGGCGCGTAGGTGATGTCCGCCGTCGTAATCTTTCGCTCGTGCTGGACTCCATTGCCAAGACGGGCGATGCCAAGCCCAGCCGCGCGCAGCTTGCCGCAGGGACCGGGCTCACCAAGGCCGCGGTGTCCAGCCTTGTCGCCGATCTCGTGGAGTCGGGGCTGGTCGCCGAGGTGGGCCTGTACCGCGACGGCGAGCGGGGGAGGCCTGGCCAGGGCCTGGAGCTCAGTTCCCGGCGCGGCGTGATCGGCATGGAAATCAACGTGGATTACCTGGCCGTAGGCGTGGTGGACCTCGGTGGCAACCTGCGCTTCCATTCAAGTGTTGAGTCGCCCAACCGGGGCTTGGGGCCGGCGACGGTGATGGAGCGTCTCGGCGCCTTGGCGGCCGAGGCGAAGGCTGCTGCGGCCGCCGAAGGCATAGCCATCCTCGGTGGCGGCCTGGCTGTCCCCGGGCTGGTGGACGAGCAGCGAAGCGTCGTCCTGTCCGCCCCCAACCTGCATTGGGAAAATGAGCCGTTGAATCCACGGGCCCTCCTGGAGGGGGCCCCGCTTGGAGTGCGGTTGTCCAATGAAGCCAACAGTGCGGCGCTGGGCGAACTTTGGTATGGCGGCGGCCCCGCTGACTTCCTCTACGTATCCGGAGAAGTGGGTGTAGGCGGCGGCGTCATCATCGCGTCCGAGCTGTACACGGGGCCGGGTGGCTCCGCGGGAGAGTTGGGGCATATCGTAGTGAACCCGGTTGGACCGTCCTGTTCGTGTGGCGGGGCGGGGTGCCTGGAAACCTTCGCTGGCCAAGAGGCGATATTCGAGGCGGCGGGCATTCCGCCCGGCGCGTTGGAGGAGCGCGCTGAGTTGCTGCTCGCGGCTCTTCGGCAGCGGGATCCGCAGGCCAGGAAGGCAGTCGACGACGCCGGACGGTACCTGGGCGTCGCCCTCGCCTCCTCTGCCCGGTTGATGGATATCGAAGCAGTAGTGCTCGGCGGACATTTTGCCACGCTGGGAGAGTGGCTGCGCCCGGCCCTGTTGGCTAGTCTGGAGCGCCATGCGCCGGGGCTTTTGGATCCGAGGAACCTGACCTTGTCCAGCCTGGAGCATTCCGGAACCCTTCTGGGAGCTGCCGGCCAGGTGATCCGCTCCGTGATTGAGTCGCCCTTCGAGTTCCTGCTGGCGGCGAAGCTGGCATAGATTCCGGGTTGAAAGTCGGCGTGGGTTCTTCCTAAAGAATCATCAGCATGCTTAGTATTGATAGGTCAGTTGTTCGCGCAACCTACCCCCACGGACGAGTGCCCCATGACTACACAAGATTCAGCCCACACAAGCACTGCGAAGGCGCAGACCGCACCTTCCCCGGAAGACTCGCGCAAGCCGGACAGTCCCAACGACCTCGTCAAGCCCACTTGGATGTACATCGCCAAGAGGACCCTGAGGGAGTTCACCAAGGACCAGTGCCCGGACGCTGCGGCAGGCTTGACGTACTACGGTGTGCTCGCGCTCTTCCCCGCCCTCCTTGCCTTGGTTTCGCTTCTCGGCATATTTGGCGATGCAGGCAAGACCACGTCGGCATTGCTGGACATCGTCCAGCAATTTGCTCCCGGACCGGGCGTTGACACCCTCCGAAAGCCCATCGAGGAACTGACCCAGTCCAATGCGGCCGGCTTCGCCCTGTTCTTTGGAATCGTGGTGGCCCTATGGTCGGCCTCCGGCTATGTTTCCGCTTTCAGCCGCGCAATGAACCGCGTCTATGAAGTGGACGAAGGGCGCGGTTTCATCAAGCTCCGTGGCACGATGCTGGCAGTGACGGTGGTTGCCGTAGTTGGCGCCGCCCTGGTCGCTGGCATGCTGGTCCTCAGTGGGCCAGTGGCAGAAGCGATCGGCGGTGCCATTGGATTGTCCCAGGCGTTCCTGACGGTCTGGAACATCGCCAAATGGCCGGTGCTCATCGTCATTGTGGTGGCCATCATCGCCGTCCTTTATTACTTCACCCCTAACGTCAAACAGCCCAAGTTCCGCTGGATGAGCATGGGCTCCCTTATCGCCCTGGTCATTTTCGCCCTTGCTTCGCTGGGCTTCGGCTTCTACGTCGCCAACTTCAGCAACTACAACAAGACCTACGGCGCCCTGGCCGGCGTCATCATCATGTTGCTGTGGCTCTGGATTCTGAACATGTCCTTGCTGTTCGGCGCCGAATTCGATGCTGAAATGGAGCGTGGCCGCCAGCTGCAGGGTGGCATTGAGGCTGAAGAGAGCATCCAGCTTCCGCCCCGCGACACCAAGAAGAGCGACAAGATGCAGGAAAAGGAAGATGAAATTGTCAGGACCGGAGAGGAAATCCGTGAAAATCATGGCCGGGAACCGCGGACAGACAAGTAGCCGGAACCCTGCCGCCGACGCCGTCACAACCAAGCTCAAAGCGATCAAGCACGGGGATAGCGTGAAGATCCGGAGCGAGGTATTCCGGGTCCGTTCGGTGCAGTCCACGGGAGACTCCTCGAACATCACCCTGGAACTGCAAGGGCCCGACGGCGGTTCGGTCACCTTTATCGGTCTGCCGAAGGCCCGGCTGGAGCTGGCAGGAAGCGGGCCCCTGCCGTGACCGTGGCAGGGACCCGCTGGTCTTTGGAGCGATCCTCCCGCGGAGCTTAGGGCATCCGCGGGAGGATCACGTTCTTAGGCGAACGGGAGGACGAGCTCCGCGTAGCGCTGCTTCATGGTTTCCAGGACGCTGTCCTCATCGGCATCCCAGATCTCCTGGTTAAAGATTTCAACCTCAATGTCGCCCCTGTACCCGGCGTCCCTGACCCAGGCACCGATGGTCGCGAAGTCGATGACGCCGTCGCCCATCATGCCGCGGGACAACAGCGCGTCAGCGGCGATCGGCAGGTTGAAATCGCACACTTGGTAGGACGCGATGCGGTTCTCCCGGCCAGCACGTTCAATCTGGGCCTTGAGTTCCGGATCCCACCAGACGTGGAAGGTGTCGACGGCGACGCCAACAGCCCTTGCGTCGTAAGGCGCCGCGAGATCGAGTGCCTGGCCCAAAGTGGAGATCAGGGCGCGGTCAGCGGCGTACATCGGGTGCAGGGGTTCAAGAACCAAGCGGACGCCGTTCTCGGAAGCAAACGGAATCAGCTCTTCCAGGCGATCGGCCACGCGTTGACGGGCCGCAACCACATCCTTTTCGCCGGGGGCGAGGCCACCCACCACCAGGAACAGCTCCTGGGTGTCGAGCGCTACTGCTTCGCGGACGGCGTCGAAGTTGTCTGCCAGAGCGGCGGCCTGTCCTTCGGCATCGGCCGCTGTAAGGAAACCGCCGCGGCACAGCGAGGAAACCCGGAGCCCGGCGTCCTTGATGAGCTTGGCTGCTTTGTCCAAGCCAGCCTCGGCCACGCGGTCACGCCAAGGGCCAATCGCGGGAATGCCGGCGCGGGCACAGCCGTCGACGGCCTCGGCAAGTGTCCACTTCTTGGTGGTGGCGCTGTTCAAGGACAGTCGCGAGAAATCGGTGCTCATGCGCCTACTCCGTTGATCCGGAGGTAGTCCGACATGCGGAAGGCTGCCAGTGACGGATCCTTCAACAATCCTGCCTTGTCCGCCAGTTCGAAGGTCTTGGCCAGGTGCAGGACCGACCGGCCGGAATGGAGCCCGCCCACCATCTGGAAACCGGGCTGCCTTCCGTTGAGCCAGGACATGAACGCGATACCGGTTTTGTAGTAGAACGTGGGGGCGCTGAAGATGTGCTTCCCGAGCTCGCGGGTGGAGTCCAGGATGGCGCGGCCCTCGGCGCCCTGACCGGCGTCGTACTTCTGCAACGCAACCGAAGCGGCCGGGTAGATGGCGGCGAAGATGCCCAGGAGGGCGTCCGAGTGGTGCGTCTCGTCGCCGTCGATCAGTTCCGGGTAGTTGAAGTCGTCGCCGGTGTAGAGGCGGACGCCTTCCGGCAGGTTGGCGCGGAGGGCGACCTCGTGGGAAGCATCCAGCAGCGAAACCTTGACGCCGTCAACCTTGTCCGAGTGCTCGCGGATCAGGCTAAGGAACGTTTCGGTGGCGACGGAGACGTCATTGGAGCCCCAATACCCGGCCAGTGCGGGGTCGAACATGGTGCCGAGCCAGTGCAGGATGACGGGCTGGTCAACTTCCTGCAGGAGCGTGGAGTAGACGTGCAGGTAGTCGTCGGCGCTGTTGGCGACCTTGGCCAAGGCGCGGGAGGCCATGAGGATGACCTTAGGCCCGGCCTCGCTGACGACGGCGATCTGCTCACGGTAGGCGTCGATGACGGCCTGGATACCGGCCGCGCCATCTGGGAGGGCGGCAATATCCAGCTGGTCGGTTCCGGCGCCACAGGAAACGAGGTCCCGCACGGACTTGCCGACCGTCGCCGCATTGTTGCCGGCCACGACCGAAGCGGCCTCGGCACCTGTGCGCTTGATGAGCTGCTGGGTTGCTGCCCAGTCCAGGCCCATGCCGCGTTGGGCGGTATCCATGGCGTCGGCAACGCCCAAGCCATAGGACCACAGCTCGTGCCGGTACGCCAGGGTTGCGTCCCAGTCGAGCTGTGCAGGGGCGCCGGGGGTGTTGTCCGCGGCGACCTCCGGGATGACGTGAGCTGCGGCGTAGGCGCGGCGGGCGGTCAGGGGAGCGGTCGGCTTGGCCCACGATGTGGCTGCCTGGAGGCGGTACTCGCGGGTGCCGCCGTCGTCTGTGGGAAGAATCAGTGACGTCATTAGAGGGTGATCTCCGGGATGTCGATGGTGCGGCGTTCAGCCGAGGACTGCAGGCCGAGTTCGGCCAGCTGCACGCCGCGGGCTGCGGAGAGCAGGCCGAAGCGGTGCTCACGGCCGGCGACGACGTCCCGCAGGAATTCTTCCCACTGCAGCTTGAAGCCGTTGTCCAGCTCGGCGTTGGCGGGAACTTCCTGCCACTGGCTTCGGAAGGATTCGGTGACGGGCAGGTCCGGGTTCCAGACTGGCTTGGGGGTGTGGGCGCGCTGCTGTGCAACGCACTTGTTCAAACCGGCGACGGCGGAACCGTGCGTGCCGTCGATCTGGAACTCAACCAGTTCGTCGCGGTAGACGCGGACCGCCCAGGAAGAGTTGATCTGGCCGATGACGTCGTCGCCGCCCGGGGTTTCGAGCTCGAAGATGCCGTAGGAGGCGTCGTCTGCGGTGGCCTTGTATTCCTTGCCGGCCTCGTCCCAACGGGCGGGGATGTGCGTGGCTGTCTTGGCGTTGACGCTCTTGACCTTGCCGATGATGCCTTCAAGGACGTAGTTCCAGTGGCAGAACATGTCCGTGGTCATTCCGCCGCCGTCTTCCTTGCGGTAGTTCCAGGAGGGGCGCTGTGCAGCCTGCACGTCGCCTTCGAAGACCCAGTAGCCGAACTCGCCACGGATGGAGAGGATGCGGCCGAAGAACCCTTCGTCCACCAGGCGGCGAAGCTTGACCAGGCCGGGGAGGTACAGCTTGTCGTGCACAACGCCTGCGGTGACGCCGGCTTCCTTGCCGATCTGTGCGAGCTCGATGGCCTCTTCGAGGGTTTCGGCCGTGGGCTTCTCGGTGAAGATGTGCTTGCCGGCGCGCATGGCCTTCTTCAGGGTGGCGGCGCGGAGGCTGGTCATGGAAGCGTCGAAGATGATGTCCACGGTGGGATCGGCGATGACTGCATCCAGATCGGTGGTCCATTCGGAAACCTTGTGGAGCTCGGCGAGTTCGCGGATCTTCGCTTCGTTGCGGCCTACGAGGATCGGTTCGACCTGGACCTTGGTGCCGTCCTCAAGGGTAAAACCCCCGGCGTCGCGGATGGGAAGGATGGACCGCAGCAAGTGCTGGCGGTATCCCATGCGGCCGGTGATGCCATTCATGGCGATGCGGATCGTCTTTGTTTCGAAACCCATGTTTTCTCTCCAGTACCTTGTGTGCCGGTCGCTCTGCGGTTGCCGGTGCTTGCTTTTGCATGTGTGGGAAAGCGCATTCCCATTGCAAAGAATCATGCACCATGGCACGACAGCTTGGCAAGCGCTTTCCCGAATTCGCGTATGCCCTGACATAATTTCCCTAGCGCCAGTCCCGACGCCTGCAGACAAGGAGGGCCCCGTGGCCGCCAGCACACTCAGTGAAGTTGCCCGTTTAGCCGGAGTTTCCCTGGCCACAGCTTCCCGGGTCCTCAACGGCTCATCCCGCAAGCCCGCGGAGGACATCGCGGAGCGCGTCCGCGAGGCCGCCGACAAACTTGGCTACGTCCCCAATGCGCAGGCCCAGGCGCTCGCGAAGTCCAGTTCAGGTTTGATCGGCCTGGTTGTCCACGACATTGCCGACCCATACTTCTCGGCAATAGCCCGCGGAGTGCAGGAAGCCGCGCGGCAGCAGAACCGCATGGTGCTGCTGGCAAGCACCTCCGGTACCCCCTCGGATGAGCGCGAGGCCGTAGCAGCCTTCGCTGCCCGCCGCGCGGACTCCATCGTCATTGCCGGTTCACGCTCCGTGCGGGCCGAGGACCGGCAGGGCAACGCCGAGCTCGCCGCTGAGTTGGATCGGTACTGCCGGAACGGCGGACATGTGGGCGTGGTGGGGCACCCTGTCGTCGGCGCTTCCGCCTCGGAGGGCTACCACGTAGTGAAGGTCCCCAACGAGGAACTCGCGGCTGGCCTTGCCGCAGAACTGGCTGCCTCCCACGAGGGCCCGTTCCTGATCATCGCAGGCCCTGAAGGCCTGTACACCTCCGACGACAGGGTCCGCGGATTCCAGCGCGGACTCGCCGACGCCGGCAGGGCACCGGCCGAGGTTATCCGCACCGGCTTCAACCGCGCCGGAGGATACGACGCCGGCCTCGCGCTCGCGGAACGCATCAAGTCTTCCGAAGAGCGGCTCTGCATCTTCGCGGTTAACGACGTCATGGCTATCGGAGTCACAGCGGCGCTGCGGCCGGAAGGGGTGTGGATTCCCCGCGATGCCACCATCGCGGGCTTCGACGATATCGAAACCCTCCGCGACTTCCGGCCCGCTCTTTCAACGGTGCATTTGCCACTCGAGGACATTGGCCGGCTCGCTGCCGGAGACCCGGATACGCCACCTGTCAGCGGCGTGGTCAAGCTTCGCCGCAGTACTGAGGCCCCGGTCGCGGAATCGCCCGCATAACCATGCCGCCGCGCGGGCGACCCGGGCATCCGCGGTGATTCCCGACGTCGGGCGTTCCGGTGTGGTTCCGCCGGGCACGCGGCGTTCGCGCTAGTCCTCGCCCAGGGTGATGGTGTGCAGGAACGCGGCGTCATTGAGGACGTTCTCCGGGAGGTCGTCCTCGACGAATTCCAACATGATGTCCATATCCTTGCCGTTGCCCCGCAGGACGTCGGTGACGGTCTGCCATAGCAACTTGCGGTTCCGCAGGGGGAACCGTTCGGCTTCGGGCCCCCAGGAGAAGCAGTGGACGCCCACCACGTGCGGCAGGATTTGGTGGAGCGAGTCGAGTGCCTGCTGGTCGGAAAGCCCGACGGCGGGTTGCCAGTAGGTGCCGACGTTGGCATGGTTGACGCGGTTCAGCAGCTCGAGGGTAGTACCGGGGGAGTCGGTGAGGGTGTTGCCGTGGTATTCGAAGGCGATGCCGATCCCGCGCTCGGCCCCGAGATCGGCAATGCGCTGGGTGTCTGTCACCACCGAGTCCCAGTGCTCCGGGCCGGCACCCTCGGATCCGAGTTCCCCGGCCCATACCCGGACCCTGGGGGCGCCCAGTGCGGTGGCTAGATCCAAGGCCCGTCCGAAATCTCCGAAAGCACCGCATCGGTAGTACGAGCCAAGCGACAAGACCCTGAGCCCCGCTTCCTCCGTCGCGCGTTTGGCGTGGGCGGCTGATTCCGTGTCACTGACGTGGACATCGGTGCCCCATTCGATGCCAGCCAGGCCAGCCTCGGCGGAAACCCGCACAACGTCGTCGATCCCGTGCGCTCTGAGGGTGACGGAACAGATGCCGGGCGTGAGGTCAGCCAACGTGGTGAGGTCGATCATGCTTCACAGGATACCGGGAATGCGCTTACCCAGTAAGGCCGTATCGCCTGCTGAACATTTGCGCCGCGCCCGTTCGCGCCCCGTGCGCCCGGTACGCCCGGGCGCCGCGCCCGTTCGCGCCCGGTGCGCCCGGTGCGCCCGGATACCGCACCCGTTTGC
>NZ_JARVTB010000018.1:0-32713 GCF_030208885.1 Arthrobacter sp. fls2-241-R2A-172
CAGAGCATTCGACTGTTAATCGAAGGGTTACTGGTTCAAGTCCAGTCGGAGGAGCATCAGGACCCCGTGCCGGCTTAAAGCTGGTGCGGGGTCCGCCTTTTTTCAGACGAAATCCATTTCCACCTGCAGGAAGCGGGCAGCTTCAGCCACGGCCGCCACAAAAGATTCCTGCTCGGTGGGCGGGGTCCTGGGCTCGCGGGGATGCCATTCGTGTGGAGCGGAATAGACGCGGGTGAAGCCCCCTCCAGAAGGCGCATAGAAGATGCCGAACCTTTGGACAGGCCACTCAGGCGAGGTTTCAGGGGCAACGAGCAACGCGGCGTCGGTTTCCGGGTTGTACCACTGGGCAATGGGTCTCCGGCGATCGTCCGTGAAGAGTCCCGCAGCGTAAAGGGCTGCCGACTGCGGACTGGTCACTGAACACAGCCGATCCCACCACAGGGGCAGGATGCGGTCATCCCGCCGCTGCCATGGTGCCGGAAGCGGCTGCAGTTCTTGCCAATGTGGCACATCTCAATTTTATCGTCCGGGAGGTGCCCGGAAAAGGGCTAACGGGACAGCCCGAGTCGGGGATAGAGGACTTCGAAGCCCTTGGCGAGGCCCTCGTTCAGGGCTATTCCCACGTGTCCGCCATTAGGCACCTCGTAGTAGGTGACAGACATCCCGGAAGCCTGGGCCGCAGCGGAGACGGCCTTGGCCGCCGCCACATAGTTCAGGTCATCGGAGCCGGCCGTGAAGACGGCTGTCGTATCCGGAAATTTCTTGCCGTTCATGATGTTGATGGGCTTCTGTGCCTCATAGTCGGCCTGGTTACCGCCGAAGATCTCAGCCAGGTTGCCGGCAGGGTCCTCAGCCCCGGGAAACTCTTCGCCCGAAATGTCCACGACGTTGCCCCACATGCCGGGGTACTTGAGTGCGAACGAGATCGCGCACTGGCCTCCGTTGGAGTACCCGGCAATGGTCCAATGGTCGCGGTCGGTAAGGATGTTCAGGTTGGCCTTGGCCCAATTGACGACGTCCTCGTTGATGTACTTCTGCACGTTCCCGTACTTTGCGGTATCCAGGCAGAGCGTGTCATCCTGATCCGGGCCGATTTGGTCGGCAACGATGGCGATCGGAGCCAGGCCGTTGTTCTGTGCCGCGAACTCTTCCAAGGCCGCAGCGACGTATTGCGGATCAGGGAGCCCCGGTTGGCCCATCATCAGGACAAACAGGGGCAGCTTGGGCGGATTCTTTGTCAAAGCTGCAGGAGGCAGGTAGATCCCCGCCGGACGTGCGTTGAACCCCGACGCCGTGGCGGGGATGACCTCAGTGCCGACTTTGCCCTGGGCGGGCATGTCTGCCGGCGGTTTCCAGTTTTGCCACAGGGGACCGGCCGGATTGGAGGCGTCCGGGTCGGGTTTGCTCAGGTGGATCGCGCCTTCGGTGGAAATACCCAGCGCCGAACCCAACGTCTTGTTAAGGCCGAACTCGGTATTGATGCCAAGCGCCGCCACCAAGGCGAACACGGGGATGGATACAGCTGCCACCGCCTTGCGCCAGGGCCGGCTATGACGGAAGCTCACGGCGGCCAGACCCAGCCCGCCGAAGCAAGCCAGGGCCCAGAACCATACCCGTGGCGTGAGTCCAACGTGGAAAACATCCATGACGTCTTCCACGATCCAGACCGTCAACCAGCCCACCAGGACGGCGACGGCGACAGCGAGCACGGCAGTGAGGGCCCACCGGGCCGATGGCTTGAGGAAAAGTACCAGGAAAAAGGCAAAGCCGATCAGTGCAGCCGTTGTCATCACGACAGGACCGCTGATGTCGATCTTCAGGATGGTATTCATGTTCGTGCTGCCTGCCTCAACGTCATGCTACTGGCTCCCTTGCCACCATTTGGCGGAGAAGACCCGCGCTTTGGGTGGGGGAAAGTCCCGGGAGGTAAGCCGAGCCGACGGCGATGCCGATGGCCGGCAGAGCCAGCGTGTCCGGGTAGTACATATACAAAGTCCGGTGGTCGGGCTGGAACCTGGACTTGAAAGCGGCCAACGACTTGAAGCCGTACATGGGTTCCAGTGCATTTCCCAGCAGCGCCAGGACCCGGTCCAGCGCGCTGTGGTCGCCGTCGTCCGTGCCCGCGCCGCTGTTGGCGAGGGGCGACCCGGACAGCGAAATGCTGGGGACGTTCTCCTTGAAATGGGTAACTGCAGAGGCGATGAGGAACTCCATGACGCCCTTGAACCCCGTGGTGCGGCGCCGCATGAAGTCCAGAGTCCACCCGGAGATGGAGCCGTTGCTGAAGACAGGCAGCCAGCTGGTCACTCCATGGACCAGTCCGTCGTCGTCCACCGCCACGCAACAAAGGACCTCCGGATCCTTGAGTTCGTTCAGGCCGCCAAGGGTGAACCCCATCTCGGGGAGGGCTTTGTCGGCGACCCACTCCTCGGAGATCTCTGCCAGTTGTGCCCTGATCCCGGGAGGCATGTCGCGGTAGTGGTACCAGTAATCCTTGATGGACAGCTTGTCCGCACGGTTCAGTGCCGTGCGGACGTTCTGCCACTCTTTGCCTTTGAAGGTCATGGCCTGCACGTTGAGCAGCGTCTCCTCCGCCACGTCCAGTTTTTTGAAGCCCTGCGGCAAAAGCGCTGCATCCAGTTCATCCGTTGCCGAGTAGAAGCAGGGGATCAGCCCCAGCCTGGAGCAATGGCCCAGGAATCCCGCGGCTGCCTCCACATGATGTTCCGGGGCTCCGATCGGACCGGCTACCGTCAGGGCGACCCCGTTATGGACCTGATAGGCCACTCCTGCGCGCCGATCAGGAGTGAACCAGTACTGGTTGTTGTCCCACAGGGTCATCCACGACAGGGTCCCGCCACCGGCATGCAACAGCTGACGGGCATGGCCCAGGTCCGCGGAAGGATCAGTGGCTATGTCCCGGAACCGCCGGAAGTTGTTCAGGACCAGCACCAGGATGCACAGCCAAATGATGACTCCGCCCAAGCCGTAAAGTACGGTGCTCAGCAGTCCCTGGGGCAAGTCAACAACGAAGGGCACGGGAAACGGAACCAGGATATGGGTCAGTTGCCCGGCCAGGTCCAGCAGGGTGGAACGGCCAGCGTTGCCCTCCAGGAACCAAAAAACCACGTACAGCACGACGGCGGCGACCGCCAGGGCCAGCGAGGTCCGCCCCAGGGTGCGGTATCCGGCATCGCTGGACTCCACCCGGAACTTGTGCCGGTTTCCCACGAGCAGCGTCAGGACGATGACCGGGGCCAGAACTGCCGGTACTGCGTACAGCAGCAGGTAGCCGAAGTCCTCATCGCCCAGCGTGACATCGGGATCGGTCACGTATTGAAGAATCGACAGGACGGTGACAGCGGCCAGGTACGCCTGGATGACCAACGTCAGTCGGTAGGCGAGCCGACGGCCACGCCTGAGCCCTTCAGCGCAGACCAGCAGAAGCAGGACCGGGATCACCGTCAGGATGGCTGCGCCGAAGCTTCGGACCCCCACGATTCCCTGGAGGGTCACACAGTTCGGATCGTTCCCGCAGGCTTCCTGGACTTCGTCCGCGTCCGGGCTTGCCTGAAGCATGACTTCTGCGACCACTGAGAGCGGCCCGACCTCCCAGGTACCGGTCAGTTGCGTCAGTAAAGGCCCGACGGCGAAGACCCCCACCACAGTGCCGACCAGGAACCTCGTTTCCCGAAGGCTGGACGAATGAAACGATCCTTCCCTCCGGCGGAGCACCAGGGACTGGATGGCCCAGCCTGCCAGAACGCCAATCACGGCACCTGCAAGGGCCTGGAGGGTCTGGGCGACGCCAACAAAAAGCGCGAACATCAACGTGGCGGCCAGCAACCACGTCCGCAGCCGCCGACGCCACAGGGAGCCCAGGGCCGCCGTCGAACATCCCAAGGCAGCGGCAGCCCCGCCATAGGCGCCAACCGCGTATTCACCGCCGAGGAAGCTCAGCCACTGGTCGCTGGAGTCGGTACCGAAGGTCACCAGCCCCACCAGCACCAAAGCGCTGAGGGCCGAACCCGCAACGAACGCTGCAAGGGCGAGCCACGGTCCCATGACGCGCTCGGCGATTCCTACGCCCAGCAGGATCGCGGCTGTGCAGGCAACGTAATCAAGCAGGGATGAGGCAAAGAACCCGGACGTAAACACGGACCACCAGGGACCGGGCTCCACGGCCAATCCGAGACCCACCTGATTCAGGAGGTCAACACTGGGCCCGTTGAGCAGGCTCCCAGTAGCGATACCCACAAGCCAGGGCAAGGCTGCGAGAGCCAACGTCAGTGGCAACCTGCGCACAGCGGTCACGCCGCGAAGGCTACCCCTGAATGCCCCAGCCGTGCTCATGTAGTGTCCCCTTCACCGGTCAGGCACCGGTTAAGCCCGGTTCGCCACCATTCTGCCTTGCGCGAAGGCGCAGGGGGAGAGGGCGGGGCGTCGCGGCTGGTGGTTATCGGGCTTAGTCACGCTTCCACGGGCCCGGGTTGACGCGGTACAGCACGGCAGCGCCGATGACTGCCCCGAGGATCGCCCCGAACAGCGGGCTACCGGCGGCGCGCCCGAGGAACGCACCAGCGACTGCGCCAAGCATCGCGCCGAGGAAAAGGCCACGGCCGTTACGGTGCGGTTTCTTGGTCATGCTCACAGCCTACGGTCTCATTGCCAGTGGATGGCTTGTTGTTAGTGGATGGCTTGTTGTTAGTGAATGGAGGGGACCGTGCGGGGACGGACCACAAGCCACAGGGCGGCAGTGGATCCGCTGAGGCACACCGCCATCACCGATCCCATGGGCACAGCGGAGCCCACACCGAGCCAGCCGACAATGGGTGGGACAATTCCCGCCATCATGAACTGGGAGGCCCCCAGGAGCGAAGCTGCCGTTCCGGCCCGTGCGCCGTGGTTGGCCAAGGAGAGCACCTGGACGCAGGGGAACATGAAGCCAGTTGCGCAGATATAGAACCACAGCGGTATCAGGATGCCCCACAGACCGACGTGGGACAGGTCAAGGACGATGATCACGCCGGCCATCAACACCATGAAGAGGGTTGCTCCGGCCACAATCCACTGCGGAGCCACCCGTCGAATGAGGCGCGAGCTGATCTGGACACCTGCAACGATGCCCAAGGAGTTGATGCCAAACAGCAGGCCATACTCCTGCGGGGAAAAGCCGTAGACATCCTGGAACAGGAACGTGGAGGCCGAAAGGTACGCAAAGAGGCCACCGAAGTTCAGGCTTCCCACCATCACCATGCCCACGAAGATCCTGTCGCCCAGGACCGATTTGTAGCGCTGGACCACGGTGGTGCTGGACTTACCCCGCTGCTCTGCCGGGAGAGTCTCACGGATGAAGAAGATCGATGCCAGGATCACCAGGAGGCCGTAACACGCCAGGAAATAGAAAATCCCCGGCCACGGAAATGCCAACAACAGCTGGGAGCCGATAACGGGCGCGAGGATGGGGGCCAATCCGTTGACCAGGGACATCCGCGAAAACATCTTCACCATTGAATAGCCGTGGAAAAGGTCGCGGACCATGGCCATGGCCACGACGCCACCGCCGGCGGCACCTATACCCATCAGGACGCGGAACAGTGACAGCATCCCGATGTCCGTCGACAAGGCAGCACCCAGGGATGAACCAATATGGACGGCCGTTGCCAGGATCAGCGGCAGGCGGCGTCCCACCTTGTCGCTGAAAGGGCCCACCACCAACTGGCCAAGGCCAAAACCCACAGTGGTTCCGGTCAGGGTGAGCTGGATGGCAGCTGCTGAGACGTCAAAGCTCTTTTCGAGGGCGGGGAAAGCCGGGAGATAGAGATCGATCGTAAAAGGGCCCAAGGCGGTCAGGGCACCCAGCAGGAGAATGTAGATGAGTTTTTCGCGTCGGCTCAGAGAATCGCCCGGAGCTGTTGGAGGGGTCACGATCATCAATCCTATGGCCAAGATCATATTTATTGGGCCTATCCCAGGCGCGCCGTAGCGTGCTCCGAAAGTTGAGCAGGAACCTGAATGATAGTTTTGTGGACAGGTGCGCGCGGCGATCCTTATCCGGCCGCGTTCGCCCTCACGATGCCCAGAGGAAGCAGTTAGGCGGAACCCATGAGTGGACGTCACACCGGCCGGACCAGTCAAGGACCAGCGATTCGTACTTTGCCGAAGACCCTCAAGCTCGTTGCGCGGTTGGCCCCACGACAAATAAACGACGAAATTGCCTTGGCCAAGATGGAACTCAAGCGCAAGGCCAAGCAGGTCGGCGTCGCAGGTGCCTTCTTTGGTGTGGCGCTGGTTTTCCTGGCCCTGTTGGTGATCGCGCTGGTGGTCGCTGCCATTCTGGGCCTGGCCACCATCATGCCCGGTTGGCTCGCCGCCCTGATCGTCGCTGCGTTCTTCCTGGTGGTCATTGCCATTGCATCCTTGATCGGCATCGCCAAGTTCAAGAAGGCCATGCCGTTGGTGCCTGAAGACACCATCCGCGGCATCAAGCATGATCTCGGTATCGCCAAGGAGGGCTCGGATTTCGACGAGTCCATCCTGGACCCGAACTCCCCGGCAGCAAAGGCTGCCAAGGCCGAGAAGGAAGCCGCCGCGCAGAAGGCCAAGGCAGAAAAGGCGGCCAAGGAAGCTGCCAAGGAAGCCGACGCCGTCAAGGCTCCCACGGAGGCCGAACTTCGTTCCCGCCTGAACAAGCGCCGTCAGCACCTGACGGGTGTACGCGACGAGCTGGGCGAGCAGTTGGACGTCAAGAAGCAGGCTCAAGCCTTGCTGGAAAGTGCCAACGGCAAATTCCAGGAGGGCAGGGAATTCGCTGCTGCCAAGTTCGCGGACATCAACGCCTCAGTACCGGAGACCCTGGGCGAACGGTTCGCCGCACGCTGGAAGGACCTCGCAGCGTTCGCAGCGGCTGCCGTGGTGTTCGTCGTTGCACTGCGAAAGTTGCGGGAGAAATAGCAGCAGCCGGCAGCGCTGAACACTGGACATGAGGAAAGGGGGACAGGATGAAATTGATCGGTGCTGGCTCGCACCCGGATCGACCCCAGGTCGACCACGATTCCATCCTCACCGTCCCCAACATCGTCACTGTCCTGCGTTTCATGGGTGTGCCCCTGTTCGTGTGGCTTGTCCTCTCCGAACAGGAATACGGCTTCGCTGTCCTCGTGCTGGTGATCATGGGCAGCACGGACTGGGTGGACGGCTACATTGCCCGGCGCTTCGACCAAACGTCAAAGCTGGGCAGGATCCTCGATCCCATGGCGGACCGGGCCGCGCTCCTGGCCGTCGCTTTGACTTTGGTAATCGCGGGCGTCGTGCAGTGGTGGTACCTCGCGGCGTTGCTGATTCCCGACGCGATATTGGCTACTGTGTCGCTGATCTATTTCCGCAGCCACCCCGACCTGCCAGTCAGCATCATCGGGAAGATCCGAACGGCACTGTTGTTGGTTGGAACGCCGCTGCTGGTCCTGTCCAAGCTGCCTGTCCCGTACACGGAGGTCTACCTCGTGGGGGCGTGGACGTTCCTGGGCCTCGGACTGGCAGGTCACTGGATTGCTGCTTACAACTACTTTTGGGCCATCTTGCGTAAGGGTAAAGAACTGAAAACCAACGACGGCGGACACGGCTGATGGTGTGGCTTGCCGTTTTCCTGGCGGTACTCGGCGCATTCTTCCTGGCCATTGGTGCCCAGAGGCAGGGCAGCGCGGTCAAGGCCGATACTGGCGGCTTGGCCCTTAGTTCCAACGGCTTCCTGAGGCTCCTGCGCAACCCACGCTGGATGCTGGGCCTGCTGTTCCTTGCCTTGGGCATGGTGATGAATGCGATAGCGCTGGTATCCGCGCCGCTGACGGTGGTCCAGCCGATCGGTGCCATCGCGCTGGTCATTACCACCGTGGTCAATGCGAAAGACCAGGGCCTCACCATCAACCGGGCCACGGTGGTTGCCATCAGCGCATGCGTCACCGGTTCCGCCCTCTTCGTGTTGCTTGCGGTTAACGTCACCCAGGAAAACCATCACGTGAACTCCGAGGACGAGCTCACCATCGTCCTGCTGCTTGCCCTGGCTGTGGGCATCTTCGGAACGCTCGCCGTGCTGTTCAGGCACCGTATGAACGCCTTCGTCTACATCCTGGGCGCCGGTGTGCTCTTCGGGTTCGTGGCCGTGCTGACCCGCATCATCGGCAAGCACCTGCTGGATCCGAACGGACTCTTCCTGCTGAACGTCCAGTGGTACACCCTGATCGCTATCGCTGCGGCCGGTGGCCTGGGCTCATGGTTCGTCCAAAGCGCATACTCCGGAGGACCGCCGGACCTGGTGATCGCAGGGCTGACTGTCATTGACCCCATGGTGGGCATCGCCATTGGCATTGTGATCCTTGGTGAGCTTCGTCCCGATGTGCACGCCGTAATGGCGATAGCCATGGCTGCAGCGGCAACGCTTGCTATCGTTGGGGTTATTGCCCTGAGCAGGCACCATCCGGAAGTCACCAAACGCAAGAAGGACGCGAAGGCCGCTGGCAACCGGAAGGCTTAGGGCAACGTCTTACCCTTGCGCCACCGCTTTTGCGGGCGGCAACCCGGCGACACCGCAGCATTGCCACAAGCAAAGCTGTCCGCACCGTGACCATCAGGAGTTCTCCACGTGACCATTCCCGACACCAGCAAACCCCTCACCATCTTGATTGCGGCAGACACGTATCCACCGCACGTCAACGGCGCCGCCCAATTCGGCTACCGCCTGGCCAAGGGAATGACGGCACGAGGACACAACGTACACGTGTTGGCCTGCCGGCAGGACAAGGGCAAGAGCTTCACGGAGTTCCGTGATGAGGCAACGGTGCACCGGCTTCGCTCCCACGGCGTCTTCACCCACGAGTACTTCCGCATCTGCTTCCCGTGGGAAATCAAGAAGGAAATCAGCCTGCTGTTCGATAAGGTGCAGCCGGACGTGGTCCACATCCAAAGCCACTACATGATTGGCGAGCACGTCCTGTACGAGGCCGTGAAGCGTGGCATCCGCATCGTGGCAACCAACCACTTCATGCCCGAAAACCTGAACCCTTTCCTGCCGTTCCCGCAGTGGTTCAAGGACATCGTCGGCCGCATTTCCTGGAAGGACATGGGCAAGGTCATGGGCCAGGCCGATGTCGTCACCACGCCCACGCCGCTTGCTGCCAAGGCCATGCACCAGCACGCCTTCCTGCGCAAGGTCCTGCCGCTGTCCAACGGCATTGACTCGGCCGCCTACGAACTCCAGCCGGGCGAATCGATTGAACCGAACAGCTACCCCACGGTCCTTTTCGCGGGTCGACTGGCTGAGGAAAAGCACGTTGATGTACTGATTGACGCCGTAGCAAAGACGCCCCGTGAGCTCAATGTGCACTTGGAGATCGTCGGCGGCGGTGAGGTCCGTCCGGCGCTCGAAGCGCAGGTGGCCAGGCTTGGGCTGGGGGACAGGGTGAAGTTCCTTGGGCTTGCCAGCGACGAAGACCTGCGCGAGGCCTACATCAAGGCCGACATCTTCTGCATGCCGGGAACTGCCGAACTACAGTCGCTGGTGACGCTCGAGGCAATGTCCGCATCCACGCCTGTGCTGCTGGCCAACGCCATGGCGCTGCCGCACCTGGTCCGCGACGGCGAAAACGGGTACCTGTTCACGCCCAACGACAGCGGTGAACTCGCAGCCAAGATCACCAAGCTCCTGCAACTGCCCGAGGACCAACTGAAGGCCATGGGCAAGCTCAGCCGCGAGATGGTGGAGCCCCACAGCATCAACGGCACCCTCCAGACCTTCGAGGACCTCTACCGGGGTGCTTCGTACGAGGACATGGTGGTGTGACCAAAGCACACCCTGGCACCTATTAGAATTGCTGGAGTGCTTTGCCCGGAACGGCCGTTTATTGACGGGCTCTCCGGGTTTCACGGGGCTATAGCTCAGCTGGTTAGAGCGCGGGACTCATAATCCTAAGGTCCTCGGTTCAAGTCCGAGTAGCCCTACATTTGCACTGAAGCCGTGGCCCACAATCCTGGATTGTGGGCCACGGCCTTTTAACGCCCTCCTTGGCGTTGGCGTGACTGGCGGCCGTTGCAGATATCCAGGTCCGTGGGGTAAGTTACTGATCAGTAACTTATTACCCGCCGGTAACATGGCCGCCCAGCCTGGCTCTGGAGCCCACGGCCTCGCCGGAATCCAGACGTGGTCGCAGGTGACCACCTTGAAGGAGCGCACATGTCCAACGCTGCATTCGACGCCACCACCCTTCCGTATGCCGATGGTGACTTCTACGCCTTTGAGCAGATGCTGACCGGCAAGGAGCAGGACCGTCTCGCTGAGGTCCGCGATTTCCTGGCCCGCGAGGTCAAGCCCATCGCGGTTGACTGCTGGAACCGCGGTGAATTCCCCATGGACCTGATTCCGAAGCTTGGTGAGCTCGACTTGGTGAGCCCGGTTCGACGCCAGGGCTACTCCAACCTGTTCGCCGGCATGCTCCATGCTGAAGTGACTCGTGCCGACGCCTCCATTGCCACGTTCATGGGTGTCCACGACGGGCTCTTCACCGGGTCCATCGAGGCGCTGGCCTCGCAGGAGCAGAAAGACGCTTGGCTGCCGGATATCTATTCCCTGAAGAAGATCGGCGCCTTCGGGCTGACTGAGCCCCTGGGTGGTTCGGATGTGGCCGGTGGCACCCGCACCACCGCCCGGCGCGACGGTGATCACTGGATCCTCAACGGTGCCAAGCGCTGGATTGGCAACGCCACCTTCTCTGATTGGGTAGTCATCTACGCCAAGGATGTGGCCGACAACCAGGTCAAGGCTTTCCTGGTGGACACCACCCTGCCCGGCTACTCAGCCAGCAAGATCGAGAACAAAATCTCCCTCCGCACTGTGCAGAATGCGGATATCACCCTGGACAACGTAGTGGTTCCGGATTTCTTCAAGCTGGCCAACGGAAACAGCTTCCGGGACACCAACAAGGTCCTGAAGGTCACCCGCCTGGCTGTCGCCTGGCAGGCAGTGGGACTCCAGATGGCAGCATTCGATGTCGCTCGCAGCTACGCCGTGGAGCGCCAGCAGTTCGGGCGCCCGTTGGCTGCGTTCCAACTTGTGCAGAATCAACTGGTCCAAATTCTCGGCAATACCGTGGCCTCCATGGGCATGATGGTTCGCCTGGCGCAGCTTGAGGACGCCGGGGTGGCCAAGGATGAACAATCCGCTTTGGCCAAGGCCTTCGCCACCGCACGCATGCGCGAAAGCGTTGCTTTGGGGCGGAGCATCCTGGGCGGCAACGGCATCGTCACTGACTACGGCATGGCCAAGATCTTCTCTGACGCCGAGGCCATCTACTCCTACGAGGGCACTCACGAAATCAACACCCTGGTGACCGGCAGGGCAATCACCGGAGTATCGGCCATCGTCTAGCGACCCCGACGATGCGGCGGGGGCTCATTCCAGTGGCAGCAGGACGGATGGCCGCATGTCCTGCACGAAGTCCAGCGGATTGACGTAGTCCTCGCCGCTCCGCACTCCCCAGTGCAGGCAAGTGACGCTGCCGCAATGGCCCGGCTCAACGGCGCCAAGGGCCTGCCCCTTGCGCACGGCATCGCCAGGTTTCAGTCCGCTGGTCAGTGGCTCGAAGCTGCTCCGCAATCCGTCCCCGTGATCGATCGTCAGGACGGGCCTGTCGACCACGGTGCCGGCAAAGGTCACCACGCCGTCCGCCGGCGCGGTGACGTTGCCGCCGTCGGGCGCTGGGCCCAAATCAACGCCACGGTGCCCGCTCATCCATGGTTTGTCAGGCGGGTCGAACGTCCGCAGGACGGACGGCTTGGGGGAGAGTGGCCAACTCCACTGTCCCTTGACCGTGGGTGCGGCGGCGCTGGTTCCGCCCGAAAGGGCGATAGCCAGGATTGCGGACAGTGCGAGCTTCAAAAGGGTCATGGATCAAGCCTTCCGTGGCGACGTGGGCGGGTCGATCCCCGGGGTGGCCTATGTGGACAAGCGATGTGATCCGCGGTCAAAGTTGCGGGGTCCCTGTAGTACACTTGGTGGAGCAGTTTGCTGTGCCCTCAAGCTTGTTCAGGAGCATGTCTCATTCAGATATGTGGGGGTCCCAGGCTGACTACGCGTATCCAGCCCACCACCAGCGAAGCCGTTCGGCTTTAGTCTGTGGAGGATTGTGCCTCTTGCGGTCCGCTGAAGCCTGTCGGCTTGAGTCGGATGAGAAGTGCAATGGATGCCAGGAGCCAGGCCCGTCCGGGCCACAGGCTAAACAACCGTCAACTATTGGCAGGGTAAGAGCAGCCCCATGGGCTCTCTCATGAATGACCTGCCGGAAGGAGCGTCGGCATGCCCGTCGTAACCATGCGCCAGCTGCTTGACAGCGGCGTCCACTTTGGACACCAGACCCGTCGTTGGAACCCGAAGATGAAGCGCTTCATCTTCACGGAGCGCAACGGCATCTACATCATTGACCTCCAGCAGTCGCTGTCCTACATCGACCGCGCCTACGAGTTCGTCAAGGCTACTGTCGCCCACGGTGGCACCGTCCTGTTCGTCGGCACCAAGAAGCAGGCTCAGGAAGCAATTGCCGAGCAGGCTACCCGTGTTGGCCAGCCGTACGTCAACCAGCGTTGGTTGGGCGGTATGCTCACCAACTTCCAGACCGTCGCCAAGCGTATCCAGCGCATGAAGGAACTCGAAGAGATCAACTTCGACGACGTCGCAGGCTCGGCTTACACCAAGAAGGAGCTCCTGCTCCTCAAGCGTGAACTCACCAAGCTCGAGTCCAACCTCGGCGGTATCCGCAACCTGACCAAGGCTCCCTCGGTCCTGTGGGTTGTTGACACCAAGAAGGAACACCTTGCTGTTGACGAAGCCAAGAAGCTGAACATCCCCGTTGTTGCCATCCTGGACACCAACTGCGATCCCGACGAAGTCGACTTCCCGATCCCGGGTAACGACGACGCCATCCGCTCCGTCAACCTGCTCACCCGCGTTGTTGCCGATGCCGTAGCTGAGGGCCTCATCGCGCGTAACCAGCGCGCAACGGGCACCACCGAAGCTCCGGAAGAGCCGCTGGCCGAGTGGGAGCGCGAGCTCCTCGAAGGCAGCAAGGCCGAAGAAGCCGCAGCAGCAGAGGCTCCCGCTGAAGAAGCTCCGGCAGCCGAGGCTCCCGCAGCAACTGAAGCTGCAGACGGCGAAGCCGAAGCAGCCAAGTAAATCTGGACCTTCCCTGATGTTGGAAACAGCCTCGGGGGCAACTGACAGGATGGCAGCTCACGCGGTGGGCTGCCGTCCTGTCAGTCCGTAAACACACAAATTTCTAGACAGAGGGGTTCACATGGCGAACTACACTGCTGCTGACATCAAGGCCCTGCGCGAGCGCACCGGCGCCGGCATGATGGACGTCAAGAAGGCTCTTGACGAAGCCAACGGTGACGCCGAAAAGGCCATCGAGATCATCCGCATCAAGGGCCTCAAGGGCGCTACCAAGCGCGAAGGCCGCTCCACCGCTGAAGGCCTGGTTGCTGCCAAGGTCAACGGTGGCGTTGGCGTAATGATCGAGGTCAACTGCGAGACCGACTTCGTAGCCAAGTCTGACAAGTTCATCCAGCTGGCCGACAAGGTCCTCAACGTTGCAGTCGAGTCCGGCGCAGCCGACCTCGAAACCCTGCTGGCCACCGAGGTCGACGGCAAGCCGTTGTCCGAGGTTGTCGTCGAAGAGGGCGCTGTCCTCGGCGAAAAGGTTGTTGTCCGCCGCATCTCCCGCGTTGAGGGAACCACGGTTGACGCCTACCTGCACAAGACCTCCAAGGACCTCCCAGCCCAGGTCGGCGTCCTGTTTGCTGTTGACGGTGAAGGCGAAGCCGCTGCAACCGCAGCACACGACATCGCTGTCCACGTTGCAGCCATGGCTCCGAACTACCTGACCCGCGAAGACGTCCCGGCCGAACTGGTCGAGTCCGAGCGCCGTATCGCCGAAGAGACCGCAAAGGCTGAAGGCAAGCCCGAAGCTGCTCTTTCGAAGATCGTTGAAGGTCGCGTGACGGGCTTCTACAAGGGTGAAGTTCTGGTTGACCAGGCATTCGCCAAGGATTCCAAGAAGACCGTTGCACAGGTCCTCGAAGAAGCCGGCGTCAAGGCAACCGCAGTAACCCGTTTCCGCGTAGGAAACTAGTAATTCATGAAAAGGGGTGGTCACTTCGGTGGCCGCCCCTTTTTCATGCACCCGTCCGGGTAGTATCTGCGCGGACCCACAGCACGATAATCTAGCCAGAGTCCACCAACGGGAAGGCACCATGGAAACCGTCAACACTGCAATCCAGCCCGAGAAGACCCGCCGACGTGTACTTCTGAAGCTTTCCGGCGAGGTCATCGGCGGAGGCAAGCTCGGCGTCGATCCTGAAACCGTCCGGGCTATCGCCAAGCAGATCGCGGCAGCCGTATCCGACGTCGAAGTTGCGATCGTCGTGGGCGGTGGCAACTTCTTCCGGGGCGCCGAACTGTCCCAGAGCGGCATGGACCGTTCCCGCGCCGACTACATGGGCATGCTGGGCACGGTCATGAACTGCCTCGCCCTCCAGGACTTCCTGGAACAGGCCGGCGTGGAGACCCGCGTCCAGAGCGCCATCACCATGGGCCAGGTAGCGGAGGCCTACATCCCGCGCCGGGCCATCCGACACATGGAAAAGGGCCGTGTGGTCATCTTCGGTGCCGGAGCAGGCCTGCCGTACTTCTCCACCGACACTGTCGCTGCCCAGCGTGCCCTTGAGGTTCACGCTGATGTGGTCCTCATGGCCAAGAGCGGCGTGGACGGCGTCTACACCGCAGATCCCAAGAAGGACCCCTCAGCAGAGAAGCTCGACGTCCTCAGCTATGACGATGCCCTGCGCCGCGACATCCGCGTCATGGACCAGACGGCCATGACCATGTGCAAGGACAACCAGCTCTCCATGGTGGTCTTCGGCATGGAAGGCGAAGGCAACGTTACCCGGGCCATCCTCGGCGAAACGCTGGGAACCCTGGTTACTCCGTAGCAAGGGCTAGGATATTTCTAGGACCGTCCGCCCCACGTGGCGGATCTTTACTATGCATTTCTTTACCGTGCATTGCCGCCTGACGTTGGGCAGCAACTACTTTCTGAGGAGAAACCCGTGATCGAAGAGACCTTGCTCGAAGCCGGCGAGAAGATGGACAAGGCGGTTGAGGTAGCCAAGGACGATTTCGCCACGATCCGCACCGGCCGGGCCAACCCCGGTCTGTACAACAAGGTGATCGTCGAGTACTACGGCACACCCACTCCGCTCCAGCAGTTGGCTTCCTTCGGTGTGCCCGACGCCCGCACCATCCTCATCACGCCCTACGACAAGACCGCACTGCGTGACATCGAAAAGGCGCTGAGTGACTCCGAGGTGGGCGCCAACCCCTCCAACGACGGCAATGTCATCCGTGTGACCATCCCGGAGCTCACCAAGGAGCGCCGCAAAGAGTACGTGAAGATCGTCAAGGGCAAGGGTGAGGACGCCAAGGTCTCCATCCGCAGCATCCGCCGCAAGGCGAAGGACAGCCTGGACAAGCTCGTCAAGGATGGCGAAGCCGGTGAAGACGAGGGTGCCCGCGCTGAGAAGGAGCTCGACGCCCTGACCAAGCAGCACGTCGACAGCATTGACGAACTGCTCAAGCGCAAGGAAGCCGAGCTGCTCGAGGTCTGATGAACCAGGCAGAGCCGGCGCCCGCTGAGCGGGTCCCGACACGCGACACTCCCAAACGCGCCAGGCGTGTGCGGGCGAACCCCACTCCGAAGGCAGGGCGAAACCTTCCGGCGGCCATCGGCGTCGGGCTTGCCATGCTGTTGGCCGTCCTGGGCGGCCTGCTGTTCCTTCCGCTGGGGTTCGTCCTCCTGACCACGGCGTTTGCGGTCCTGGGTGTCTGGGAAGTTTTCCGGGCGCTCGAAGCACAGGGCACCCGGATGCCGATCATCCCAGTGATGGTCGGCAGCCTGGTGATGCCGGTCTCTGCTTATTTCGGTGGCCTTGAAGGGCTGCTGTTCACCATGACGGCGAGCTCCGTGGCCGTCCTGTTGTGGCGTTCCATCGAAAGCGCAGCGGGGGCGCCGCGCAGCGTGTTCGCTGGAGTTTTCACCCTCGCCTGGATTCCGTTCCTGATCAGCTTCGCTGCGTTGCCGTTGCACGCAACAGGCGGGGCAACTCCGGTGGGTTTCTGGCCCAACGGCATCCCGGACGGGGCGTGGCAGATCGCTTCGATGCTGCTGTTGGTCGTTTCCAACGACACCTTCGGTTACATCGTTGGGGCATCCTTCGGCAAGCACCCCATGGCCCCGAAAATCAGCCCCAAGAAATCCTGGGAGGGTTTCGCCGGATCGGTTGGTGGGGCCATGGTGATCGGTGTCCTGGCCTGCATCTTCATCCTTGACAGGCCGTGGTGGGTGGGGCTCATCCTGGCTCTCGGCATGGTGGCCGCAGCCACCGCCGGAGACCTCGCCGAGTCCATGGTCAAGCGTGAGCTTGGCGTCAAGGATATGAGCAGCATCCTGCCCGGCCACGGCGGCGTCATGGACCGTTTGGACTCCATCGTGTTCGCGGCCCCTGTAGCCTATGTTCTGTTCGCGCTGCTGAGCGGCGTCTGACAAACCAATGAAGGAAAAGTAGTGTCAGTGGATATTCGACGCCAGATTCCCGCCACGTTCGACCGTGTGGAGCGCAGCAAGTACGGCTACAACGCCAAGCAGGTGGATGAGTTCCTCCAGCGCGCCAAGAAGTCGTTCGAGAGTCCCGTAGGAGCTGCTGACCAGATAGCCAGTGGCGACGTCCGTGATGTGGCTTTCGACCCCGTCAAGGGCGGATACGACGCGCACAGCGTCGACGCCGCGCTGGATCGTCTGGAGGACGCTTTCGCTCGCCGCGAGCGTGACGACCTCATCAACCAGCAGGGCGAGGAAGCGTGGCTCCGCCAGATCGGCAAGCTCTCCGGCATCCTCCGGGGCAGGCTGCACCGGCCTGACGGCGAGCGGTTCCGCCGCCCGTCCAAAAAGCGTGTCCGCAGCTACAACGTCCAGGACGTCGACGCCCTGTGCGCGGAACTCATCGGTTACCTCGAGCACGACCAGACCCTCAGCGTGGACACTGTCCGCCGGGCTGTCTTCCGTGCAGCCAAGGGCGACGAAGGTTATGAAGAAGCGCAGGTGGACGCGTTCCTGGCGCGTGTCGTGGAACTCATGGCTGCGATCGACTAGGCCCTTTTTTCGGGAGATCGCGAGACCGGCGGGTTGTTTTTCCAGACCTCAAGGTACCTGCGATGTCCCCTGGCCAGTGAAGTCACGAAGAAGGCCAGGGCGGCTACTACTGCAATGCCAACGGACAGGGCGACGGGCAAGCCTCCCACCAACATCGCGGACCCCAGCAGCAGTGCGATGAGGGCGGAGTTGACCGTCCCCATGAACACCATGCTGCTCCCGGCCACTTGGCTGAAGTCACGGCGGCCGCCAAAAAAGTAGTAGGTCCGCTTGGCCCCTTCTTCGTCGTCGTGAAAGCTGGCCATGAGGTACGGCGCAACGCCGGGATCCAGGTCCACGTACGCGGCGCGGAGCCGATTCATGGCGATGACGTACATCAGGTCTTCCATGCCCACGCTCATCACGCGTACGTGCGTGAGCAGTCCAACCACTACGTCGATGCTGAGTATGGTCAGCGCAAAGGCCCTGAACGCATCCGAAAACTGGGTGGCGTTTCCCACCAGCGCCACGCTGAGCAGGCTGGCTGAGGTGAAGGTGAGGAACATGCTGATGCGGGTGAGGACCTCGGCTTGGGTGGTGCTCCTGGAAGCGAGCAGGCTCCAATGCTCGGTGGCCAACAACTGCGCCCGGACAGCGGGCGGAAACTCGGTCGCTGTAGCCGGTGGATCGTAGCTGACCGGCCGTGGTTCCTCGGACATGGCGTCATTGTCCACCTTGAACGATCCTCGAACAACAGGGTGATGCCGCCTTATCGCTCAGTCACGACCGGGCGTTCGGGCACGTGCAGCCGTGACATGATGCGGTCCACCGAGGACGGAACACGGCCCTTGGTCATGACGGACACAGCCACTGTCACGGCGAAGGCCGCCGGGACAGTCCATGCTGCCGGCTGGGCCAGCCAGGCCGGAGCGCTTCCACCGCCCATCAACGTGCCGGCCACCATGGCGCCGCCGCAGAGCAACGCGCCGGTCAGCATGCCCGTGATAGCCCCGGCATCGGTGAGGCCACGCCACCAGATTCCCAGCAAAAGCACCGGACAAATGGTGGAGGCCGTGAAGGCAAACACCAGGCCAACGCTTCCGGCCAGGGCAAGGCTGTCGGTCATGAAGGCAAAACCCAAAGGCACGACGGCGGCGAGTACTGCCGCGAGCCGGAACCCTTTGACGCTTCCACCGAAGAGGTCCTGGCTGATGACGCCGGACAAGGAAACCACCAGGCCCGACGTCGTGGACAGGAAGGCGGCGAAGGCTCCTGCGACGACCAGGGCCGAGAGGACATCACCCGCCGTTCCACCGATCAGCCTGCCTGGGAGCAGCAGGACCAGAGCGTCAGCTTGTCCGGACTGTGCCAGCTCGGGCGCGAACATTCGCCCGAGTGCGCCGGACAGCGTAGGGAACAGATAGAAAACGGAGAGTAGTCCCAGGACGATCAACGTGGTCCGCCGCGCTGACTGGCCGTCCGGGTTGGTATAGAACCTGACCAGCACGTGCGGCAGCCCAAGGGTTCCGAACAGCAGGGCCACCAACAGGGAGATGTGTTGATAAGCCCCTGCGGGTGCTTGGCTGGTGGGGTTGAGGGTGAGCGGTGCCTGTGGCGCAGTGCCGTTGCCGGCCAGCACCAGCAGGACGAACACTACGGGCACTGCCAGGGCTGTCAGCTTCAACCAGTATTGAAACGCCTGGACAAAGGTGATGGAACGCATCCCGCCTGCCACCACCGTGAGGCACACCACCACTACAACCGCCGTCGAACCAACCCACGACGGCAGGCCCGTGGTGATCCTGATGGTGAGGGCAGCCCCGTGGAGTTGCGGGACGATGTACAACCACCCGACGGCAACCACCACCAGGCTCGTCACGCGCCGGACCAGCGCCGAATCCAGGCGGGCCTGGGTGAAGTCCGGAATGGTGTAAGCGCCGGAGCGCCGTAGGGGAGCGGCCACGAAGAGCAACAGCATCAGGTAGCCGGCCGTGTACCCCACGGGGAACCACAGTGCGTCGGTGCCTGAGAGCAGGATCAGTCCGGCAACTCCCAAAAAGCTTGCCGCGGAGAGATACTCGCCCCCGATCGCCGACGCGTTCCACCATGGTGGGACAGTGCGCGAGGCGACGTAGAAGTCGCCTGTCGTCCGGGAGATGCGTAAACCGTAGAAGCCGATGACCGCCGTCGTGAGGGAAACGGCGAGGAATGCGACGAGGCTGACAACGGGGTTCACTTGTCCTCCACAAGGTCCCGGTAGCGGGCCTCGTTCCGGGCCGCGGCGCGGTTATAGAGCCACGCACTGAGTCCAATCACCGGGTAGACGCCCACTCCGAGGGCCAGCCAATCCAGGGGAACTCCCGCAATCCGGGTTTCAGCCACGCCCGGACCGTACACGAGGATCAATGCGAACACGGCCAGGATGACCAGGAACCCACAGGCCACCACCAACGCGAGGCGCAGCTGCGAGCGGATCAGCGAGCGGACAAACAGGCGGCCGGAGTCGGAGTCCTCCGCTATTTCACGGGGACTCGTCACCCGGCCGGGAGCCAGGGGAGCGGACTGCCGCGGCGCCGTGACGCGGACCCTGGTCATCCTTGCGGCCGGATACGTGTGGAGTGCAGTTTGTCCCTGACAGCGGGAAGGTGGCGCCGGCTGATGGGCAGCTCCGCGCCGGACACAGCCACACTGGGGCCGGTGGCCGAAAGCCTCAAGTGCTGTACGTGGCTGAGGGCGATGAGGTACGAACGATGGATGCGGATGAAGCCGGCTTCCGCCCATTTCTGCTCAAGGTCGCTCAGGGGCACCCGGATGAGGTAGCTTGCCTCGGTGGTGTGCAGCCGGGCGTAGTCGCCTTGGGCCTGAACGTAGGTAACGTCGTCGCGCCGGATCATGCGCGTGGTGCTGCCAAGATCCACCGTGATCATTTCCGGCGCCGGTGTGCCGTCCTTGATGAGCTCGCTGATCCGGTCCACGGATCGGGTCAGCCTTTCGGCCCGCAACGGCTTCAGCAGGTAGTCGACTGCGGCCAAGTCGAAGGCCTCAAGGGCACAATCCTCGTCCGCGGTGACGAACACGACGGCGGGCGGGTTACTGGTGCGCGAAATGGCCCGCGCGATGTCCAGGCCCGACAAGGCGGGCATATGGATGTCGAGGAAAACTGCGTCAACGAGTTCCGTTTCAAGAGCCCTCAGGGCCTCGGCCCCCGATGACGCCCGGTGGATAACCCCAATCCGCTCGTCCCGTCCCAGGAGGAAGGCGAGTTCTTCGACGGCGGGCAGTTCGTCGTCGGCGACGAGCACGTTGATCATCCTTCTAGATTAGTCCGTGGTTCAGGCGTCGTGCCCGGGTTGCGACTTGGGCACACGCAGGGTGATCAGGGTCCCTTCGCCGGGTGCTGTCTCGATCACCAGGCCGTGCTCGTCCCCGTAAACCTGCCGAAGCCGGGCGTCCACGTTGCGCAAACCCACGTGATCGCCATCCGCGTGCCCGGCCAGTACCGACCTGAGGTGTTCGGGGTCCATGCCAACGCCGTCGTCCTCGATGGTAACTTCGGCGAATGCTCCGGAGTCATTGGCGCAGATGGTGATGTGGCCTGGGCCCTCCTTTGCTTCCAAGCCATGCCGCACTGCATTTTCCACCAGGGGTTGCAGGCTGAGGAACGGGATGACCGTGCTCAGTACCTCCGGCGCAATCCGCAGGCTGACCTGGACCCGCTCGCCGAACCGGGCCCTTTCCAGGAGCAAGTAGCGGTCGATGCAGCGCAGTTCCTCCGCTACCGTGGTGAAATCGCCGTGCCGCCGGAACGAATACCGGGTGAAGTCGGCGAACTCCACCACCAACTCCCTGGCCCTGGCGGGATCGGTATTGATGAACGAGGCAATGGCGTTCAGTGAGTTGTAGATGAAGTGCGGGCTGATCTGTGCCCTCAACGCCCTGACCTCTGCTTCCATAAGGAGGGTCCGGGACGCTTCGAGTTCCGCGAGTTCCAGTTGGGCGGCAATCCAATCAGCCACTTCGCTCGTGGCGCGGACCAGCCCTGCTCCTGCGGCGGGTGCCAGGGCGGCCACCGCTCCGACCACCCTGGACCCTGCCCGGATAGGCGCAATGACAGCGCTGAAGTCCTGCCCCGGTTTTTCGATGCCGGCATCGCGTGCGTGGGGGACCACCACCGTTCTGCCCGTGCTCAGCACGTCAGCCGCGAGGCGCATCAGCGACGGCCGGAGCTCTTCCCCGGCACCGTCCCAGGCAAGGACGGAGTCAGTATCCGTGATGGCCAGGGCATCGCAACCCAGCAGTACCCGCAATTGCTTGCTGGCCTTGGCTGCCCCGGCGGGTTGGAGGCCGCCCCGAAGGTGCTGCCCGGCCCTCGATGCGGCATGCAGCGTGTTGTACGTGGCACGCTCGGCGTCGGTGCCAAGGTCGCGGAACGATCGGATCACCTTCAAGCCAACACCCACGACGACGGCGACGGCCAGCACGATCACTGCGATGGCAGCGAGGCTGAAAAGCGGAGAGTCGGGCATACAGCCAGCGTAGTCAATGAATTTGCCAGCATCCTGCCGTTCGGCGCAGCGGCGCGACCGTTGAGCGACGCCGCAGGGCTCACCACTGGAATAGACCACACGCCGCATTCGATAGTGATTGCAGTCACATCAGCGCCGAGGGTGGAGCTGATGTGGGCACATCACAACCAGGAGGAACCAATGGGTAATGAGGCCCACCCCCACGACGCTGCGGCGTCCGTGGACTTCCAGGAAGTCCAACAAACGGAACAGTTCAGGACACTGCGCAAGCGGCATCGCAGCTTTGTCTTCCCCATGGCCGTCATATTCCTGCTGTGGTACTTCGCGTATGTCCTGCTGGCCGCCTACGCCGTCGAGTTCATGTCCACAAAGGTCTGGGGCAACATCAACATCGGCCTGATCCTGGGGCTGCTCCAGTTCGTCACCACGTTCGGCATCACGGCCTGGTACGTGAGCTACTCCAACAGGAAGCTCGACCCGATCGCTGCGGAGATCCGCACCGGGATCGAAGGCCACCACTTCGATAAGGATGGAAACATGATCCAAGGGGAGGCCAAGTGAACGCCACAATGGTCCCGGCAGTCGAGGTCGCTGCCCTGAAGGACACCACGCTGTTGAACATGGGAATCTTTGCCTTGTTCGTCGCGGTCACCATGGTCATCGTGTTCCGGGCGAGCCGGAACAACAAGACGGCCGCCGACTACTACGCTGCGGGCCGCTCGTTCACGGGCTCGCAAAACGGAACGGCCATCGCAGGCGACTACCTGTCGGCGGCGTCGTTCCTTGGCATCACCGGCGCAATCGCCATCAACGGGTACGACGGCTTCCTGTACTCCATCGGCTTCCTGGTCGCTTGGCTCGTGGCCCTGCTGCTGGTGGCCGAACTGCTCCGAAACACGGGCAAGTTCACCATGGCAGATGTCCTTTCCTTCCGGTTGCGTCAACGTCCTGTCCGGATCGCGGCTGCGCTATCCACCCTCGCGGTCTGCTTCTTCTACCTCCTGGCCCAAATGGCCGGCGCGGGCAGCCTGATATCGCTCCTGCTGGGGATCAGCGACTGGGGCGGGCAAGCGCTGGTGATTATCGTCGTCGGCGCGTTGATGATCATGTATGTGCTCATCGGCGGCATGAAGGGCACCACCTGGGTGCAGATCATCAAGGCGATCCTGCTGATCGCCGGCGCCGCAGTCATGACGGCCATGGTGCTGGCGATCTACGGATTCAACCTCTCCAGCCTGCTGGGATCGGCCGCAGAGGCCGCCAACAACCCGGCCGTCCTCAACCCCGGCCTGCAGTACGGCAAGACCGAAACGTCCAAGTTGGACTTCATGTCATTGGGGCTGGCTTTGGTCCTCGGAACAGCAGCCCTGCCGCACGTCCTCATGCGTTTCTACACGGTTCCCACCGCAAAAGAAGCCCGCAAGTCCGTGGTGTGGGCCATCTGGCTGATCGGCCTGTTCTACCTCTTCACCCTGGTGCTGGGTTACGGAGCAGCAGCCCTGGTGGGCGCGGAAACCATCAAGTCGGCACCCGGCGGCGTCAACTCCGCAGCACCCCTGCTGGCCTTCCACCTGGGCGGTCCGCTGCTTCTGGGCTTCATCTCAGCTGTCGCGTTCGCCACGATCCTCGCCGTCGTCGCCGGCCTGACCATCACCGCAGCTGCGTCCTTCGCCCACGACATCTACGCGAACGTCATCTCGAAGGGCAAAGCCGACGCTACTGCAGAGGTGAAGGTTGCCCGGCGCACAGTTGTGGTGATCGGCGTCCTCGCCATCCTCGGTGGCATCTTCGCCAACGGCCAGAACGTGGCCTTCCTGGTGGCACTGGCCTTCGCGGTCGCGGCATCGGCCAACCTCCCCACCATTGTCTACTCGCTGTTCTGGAAGAAGTTCACCACCCAAGGCGCGGTATGGAGCATGTATGGCGGGCTCGCCGCGGCGATCCTGCTCATCGCGTTCTCACCCGTGGTTTCGGGTGCCAAGACCTCCATGATCCAGGGCGCCAACTTTGCGATCTTCCCGCTCAGCAACCCGGGCATCGTCTCCATCCCGTTGGCCTTCTTCCTGGGCTGGCTCGGAACGGTCCTGGACAAGCGGCGCGAAGACCCAGCCAAGCAGGCAGAGATGGAGGTGCGCTCGCTGACCGGAATCGGAGCCGAGAAGGCGGTGGACCACTAAGTCCATTCCCGCGGTAACCATGAAGGGCCCCTCCTGGCGTAACAGGAGGGGCCCTTTCGTGCTGGGTCACTTCTTGAGGCTGAGCCATTCAGTCAGTTGTTCCAACGGCCATGTGGTGACGATCCGTTCCTTCGGTACACCCAGGGCTTCCGCTCGCGCGGCCCCATACTGCAGGAAGTCGAGCTGGCCGGGAGCGTGCGCGTCGCTGTCGATGCTGAACAGGCATCCGGCGTCGAGGGCCATTTTGATGAGGTTGTCCGGTGGGTCCTGCCGTTCGGGGCGGGAATTGATTTCCACTGCGACGCCCCACTCTGCACACTCGCTGAATACCTTGGCGGCATCGAACTCGGACTCGGGCCGGGTGCCGCGGGATCCCTGGACGAGCCGTCCCGTGCAGTGGCCCAGCACATTGGTGTGCGGGTCGCTGATGCCGCCGAGCATCCTTTCGGTCATGGTCTTCTTGTCTGAGCGAAGCTTTGAATGGACGCTTGCCACCACCACGTCCAGTCGGTCCAGCATGTGCGGTGCCTGGTCCAGGGTTCCGTCCTCCAGGATGTCCACCTCGATGCCCTTGAGCAAGCGGAATCCGTCCTGTGAGCCATTGATGTCTTCCACCAGGCCCAACTGGTCCTCGAGACGTTCGATGCTCAGGCCGTTGGCAATGGTGAGGTTGGGGGAGTGGTCCGTGAGTGCCAGGTATTCGCGGCCGAGAGTGCGTGCTGCCGCCACCATGGCTTCGATGGGAGATCCGCCGTCGGACCAGTTGCTGTGACTGTGAAGATCGCCGCGCAACGCGGCCCGAAGTGTTTCGCCGCCGGCGGCCAGGGCTTCGGTGCCACGCTCCCGCAGGTCGGCCAAATACTCCGGCACCCTGTCCTCCAGCGCCTGGGTTATGACTTCCGCGCTCCGGTTGCCGACGCCCTTAAGGCTGGTGATCCTTCCGGCACCGACCAGCTTTGCGAGGTCGTCGGGCGCCAGCTGCCGGACGGCGTCGGCCGCTTTACGGAAGGCCTGGACCTTGAAGGTGGGTGCTTGGCTGCGTTCGAGCCAAAAGGAAATTTCGTCGAGCGCCTCGATGGGATCCATGGCTCCATGATCCACGAACCAAGCGCACCATCAACAGTGGGCAGTGTCGATGGTGCGCCGGTCCGGTCACTACCTAGTGGTGGTGACCCTGCTCCAGGGCGGGATTGGAGCCCTGGCTGTGCTCTCCGTGTGGCACGGCGTGCTGTCCCGCCATCGACGCCGCCAGTCCCGGAGTTGCAACTGTTGCAACAACGACGGCGGCTCCGAACGCGGCTGCCAGAAGCCGCCCGGTCCTTGGCTGGCCGTGGGTGCCGCCGTCGTTGGTCTTGCGCTGCCGCCTCAGCCAGCCCGCTCCAGCGAGCGCCATCAGGGTCAGGCCGAGGGCGGCAAAGTGGCTCACATCCAACGAGCGTTGGATGCTGATTCCGCTCGCCACGACGGCGAGGTGCGCTACACCGGCTGCGGCCAAGGCCGGAAGCGCATAGCGGGCTAAGACCAGGGAGTTGCGGTGCAGTCCCCACAGCGACCACGCCAGGAAGGCAAGGCCGGCCAAGAGAGTCACGACACCCGGGACCATGAGTCCCGGTGCCGTGGCTCCAGCTCCGGCGATGTAGCCGGCGGCCACGGAGAGCTCGACCATTCCCGCAGCCATGGCGGCGAAATAAACGAACAACAACGTCGCTGCGCTTAGCGTGGGGTGGTTTTTGTTCTCCATGGTCGTAGCTCCTCGCTCTCCGGAGTCGGTGATCAACTGTTCGGTCATCAGCCCGTGGGTGACGTGGCGCTGTGCTTAGGCGCGGGCGGAGGCTACGACGGCCTTGTCCTGCGAGAGGGCAACGCCGAGCAGGACTACGGCGCTCGCGAGGTGCAGCACGTTGTCAGCGCCGTTGAGGGCGATGATGTTCAGTGAGCTGCCGACGAGGAAGAGCCCGACGATACCTACCAGCAGGTAGACCCCACCAACCGTGGTGTTGACCGTCTTGGACAGGGTGACACTGTTCATGCCTGAGTAAAGCAGGGCGGCACCGATGGCCAGGTGGATGATGTTGTGAAGCGGGTTCACGGCGAAGATGATCAGGTTGGCACCCTCGGTAGCGAAGAAGCCGATTCCCGAGGTGACAAAGAATCCGAGCACGCCTACCAGGAGGTAGACGGCTCCGAAGATGGTGGCGATCAAGCGATTGGGCGAAGTACGCATTGGTCCGAACCTTCCGATGATGGCCGGAGAACTCCGGCCGTCCTGCTGAATCCCAAGTGGGGTTCTCAAGCAGTGATTCGGACCATGCGCAGCGTCGGATGGGTGGCGGGAAGAAAAAACTTTGTGCAGTTAAGGGCGTAGCCGGATACTGCTCATTTTGAGGTCTTTGGTGCCCTCGAAAACGTACTGGAGGTCGATGGTCTTCCCGTCGCATTGCAGCTTGCCTGCGAGGTCGGCGGTGTTGTTGCCGTTGTTGGATTTCACGTTAACGGAGTTGTAGACCGGCTTGCAGGAACTGTCCAACCGCAGGCCTTCAATTCCGTCAATGAAGGATTGCTTGTCCAGCTCGTCCTTCAGCGGTTGGCTGAGGTAGTTGTCGTAGGCCTGCTCCGTTTGGCCGGACACAACGAGGGTGGTGAACTCGTCCGCGAGGGACCGTGCCTTGGACGTAGAGTCGCCCACTAGGTTGACGAGAACCAGGATGCCAGCAACGGCCAGGACGATGACGCCGGCGACGATGCCAAGGACGATCCACAGGACCTTTCGGCTCTTTTTGGGCGGCAACTGGCCGTATGGGCCGCCGGGGTACTGACCGGGGTACTGACCGGGCGGGACCGGGCCCTGGTTCTGGCCGGGTGCTGCGTACGGTGGGTAAGGATTTTGGCCATACTGTTGGCCGGGCGCTGCGTAAGGTGGGACGCTGCCTGGCGGCTGGGCGGACGACGGCGGTTGGGCGGACGACGGCGGCTGTTGCCACTGCGGCGAAGCGCCGGTCTGCGGTGGGTAGCCCGGGTTCGGGGGAACCGGCGGCTGCGCGGGGCCAGGCTGGTTCGGGTTCGGTTCTTGCGGGTTGCTCACGGTAGTGCCCCTTTCGGCAGCCTCTTCAACGCCACCACCTGACCGGGGACCTCTGGACGGCCCCCGGTTCGTCCACTTGAATCAAAGCGCATCCGGCACTTGGTGTACAGCCAACCCGCCCGTCAGGACTCGGAACGGCGCCCCAGTAATGGTTGAACGCGGTAGGGGATCATCTCTCGCATCGCCAGCGCAGTATCTGTCCGGTCCACTCCGTCGCAACCAAGGATCTTGCCGTTGATGCGGTAGAGGTCTTCCGCGTCCAAGGCGACGACCCGAAGCAGGAGGTCTGCTGATCCCGTCAGGCCGAAGCCTTCAAGGATTTCCGGGATGTCGGCAAGGTCCTGGGCAAGGGACGCGAGCTTCTGCTGTTGCACATGGACGGTGATGAACGCCGTCAATGGGTAGCCGAGCGCGACCGGATTGATGCGCCTCTCGAAGGAGAGGAACGCATGCTTCTTCTCCAGCTGGGCCATGCGGGCCTGGACCGTGTTCCGGGAGAGCCCCAACTTCTGTGCCAGGGCCACCACGGTCCCGCGGGGATCTTTCGCCATGGCGGAAAGGAGCCGGGTATCAGTGCCATCCAAAGGGTGCATAATGCGCAAGATTAGCACGGCGAGGAAAGCCCAAACAGAGCACATTGCTCAATTTCTGCGAGGGTAGTTGTACCCCTTGTAACTTGTGAGTAGGGTCACAATTAACTCCGGCGAAGGTGCCGGAGGGCCGGTCTGCGGCAGGACCACAAGTCCAGCCAGCGCCGACAAAAACGAGCCGGAAGGTTGCGATCACCTGTGTTGACGGATCAGGCGGGCAAGGGAGTGCACAACGACACTCCAGGCCCGGGACAAAGTGCACAAAATCCCCTGAGGACTGGCGGCAATCTGCTCCAGCTGGTTTCTCCGGACGGCGAGCGGATCAGCCATCCGGAATTCGATGTCTGGGTCAAGGACGTTGGTGATGAGGCTTTGTGCTCCTTGTATGAGGACATGACAGTCATCCGCCGCATAGATGCCGAGGCAACCGCGCTCCAGCGACAAGGAGAGCTCGCACTGTGGCCCCCGCTCCTCGGGCAGGAAGCGTCCCAGATAGGTTCGAGCCGATCGTTGCGCGACGACGACTTCGTTTTTCCGAGCTACCGTGAAAGCGGTGTGGCCTACGTGCGCGGAGCCCACCTCTCCGAAATCGCCAGGGTATGGCGGGGCAACGCCTCCTACGGGTGGGACCCCCAGCGCATCAACCTGGCGACACCCCAGATCATCATCGGTTCGCAGAGCCTGCACGCCACTGGTTACGCCATGGGAGTCCAACTGGACGGGGCCAACACGGCCGTCCTTGCCTACTTCGGCGATGGTGCCACCAGCGAAGGCGACGTCAACGAAGCCATGGTCTTCGCTGCCAGCTACCAAGCCCCCGTGGTGTTCTTCTGCCAGAACAACCACTGGGCCATTTCAGAGCCGGTCCGGCTCCAGTCGCACGTTCAGTTGGCTGACAGGCCCACGGGGTTCGGAATCCCGAGCATCCGGGTCGACGGCAACGACGTCCTCGCTGTCATGGCCGCAACACGCGTCGCTTTGGACAGGGCGCGTTCGGGCGGCGGCCCCACCTTCATCGAGGCAGTGACGTACCGTATGGGGCCGCACACCACGGCCGATGACCCTACCCGCTATCGCGACCCCATCGAGTTGGAGGACTGGGCCGCCAAGGACCCCATCCTCAGGTTGCGAAAGCTCCTTGAAGCCAAGGGCCTGCTGACCGAGGATGTGGAGGCCCGCGTCAAGGCGAAGGCTGACGCTGTAGCTGCGGAACTTCGCTCCAGCTGCATCGGCATGGCCGATCCGCAACCACTGGACGTCTTCAACCACGTCTACAGCACTCCCAATCCCTGGATAGAACGCCAGAAAGACCACTACTCGCGGTACCTGAACAGTTTCAACGAGTCCGTCGAGGAAGGTGCACTCTGATGTCCAAGCTCACTTTTGCCCGTGCCATCAACGCCGGCCTCCGGAAGTCACTCGAAAACGACCCCAAAGTGGTCCTCATGGGTGAGGACATAGGCTCACTTGGTGGCGTCTTTCGCGTCACCGACGGGCTCCAGAAGGACTTCGGAAAGCACCGGGTCATCGATTCCCCACTTGCCGAGTCCGGCATTATCGGCACCGCGGTTGGCTTGGCCTACCGCGGCTACCGCCCGGTGTGCGAGATCCAGTTCGACGGCTTCATCTACCCTGCGTTCGACCAGATCGTCAGCCAGGTAGCAAAGATGCATTACCGCACCCAGGGGCGGGTGAAAATGCCCATCACCATCCGCGTTCCCTTCGGTGGCGGCATCGGCTCCCCGGAGCATCACTCCGAATCACCCGAAGCGTACTTCACCCACACCTCCGGGCTGCGCGTGGTGGCAGTGTCCAACCCGCAGGACGCCTACACGATGATCCAGCAGGCCATCGCTTCGGACGATCCCGTCCTTTACTTCGAGCCCAAGCGGCGCTACCACGACAAGGGTGATGTGGACGAGGCCATCGACCTTTCCACTGCGCTTCCCCTGGACAAGGCAGCCGTAGTGAACGCGGGATCGGACGTGACCCTGGTGGCATACGGGCCCCTGGTCAAGACGGCCAAGGACGCCGCCATGGCTGCCGCGGACGACGGTATTTCCGTGGAAGTCATCGACCTCCGTTCCCTCGCTCCCGTGGACTATCCCGTAGTGGAAGCATCAGTGCGCAAGACGGGTCGCCTGGTCATCACGCATGAAGCCGGCCAGTCCGGTGGTCTCGGCGCAGAGATTGCTGCGAGCATCACCGAGCGCTGCTTCCATTACCTGGAGTCAGCCCCGGTGAGGATCACCGGTTTTGACGTTCCGTACCCGTACTCAAAGCTCGAAATGCACCACTTGCCCGACCTTGACAGGATCCTCGACGGTGTAGACCGGGCCCTGGGCCGCCCCAACTCCCTGAGCGGACTGGAAGGATGACCGCCACCATGATCAAGGAATTCAAGCTGCCGGACTTGGGCGAAGGCCTGACCGAATCGGAAATCCTGAGCTGGAAGGTGGCCGTGGGGGACACGGTCACGCTCAACCAGGTCATTGCCGAGGTAGAAACAGCCAAGGCTGTGGTGGAGTTGCCTTCGCCTTTCGCTGGAACGGTCGCGGCGCTGCACGAGCAGCCCGGCACCGTAGTGGAAGTCGGCAAGCCAATCGTGTCTTTCGAGGTGGACGACGCCGGGTCCTCCACCGGTGGTGGCGCCACCAGCGGTAATGGCAGCGCGACGGAAACTCCCGGCACGGAGGCGGCCCCGGTGAAACGAGAGCCGAACCTGGTGGGTTACGGAGCCGTCGTCGAACACACGGGCCGCCCCACCCGGCGCGCCCGCGGCGCGGCCCAAGCCAGCCCAACGGCGTCGCCAGCACCAGCCGCCCCCGCGACTGGGGTTGGCGAACGTCCGCGCTCCACTCCTCCTGTCCGCAAGCTTGCGCGGGACCTCGGAGTGGACTTGTCGGCGGTTAGCGGGACGGGGCCGGGCGGACTCATTACCCGGGACGATGTCCACGCCTTCACCAGTGACGTCACCAGCGCTGTTGGCACGGCCCAAGAGATCGCCGGAAATGCAGCAATCCCCGCCCACGCAGCACAGGGCGAGCGGGAAACCCGGACGCCCATCAAGGGGGTTCGCAAGTTCACTGCCGCTGCGATGGTGCAAAGCGCCTTCACCGCGCCGCATGTGACCGAGTTCCTCACGGTTGATGTCACGGCGACCATGGACCTGCTGGCACGGCTCAAGGGCAACAGAGCGTTCGAGGGCTACAAGCTGACGCCGCTGACCATCGCTGCCAAGGCCGTGCTTGTGGCGCTCCGGAACAATCCCACGCTGAACTCGCGCTGGGATGAGGCCAGCCAGGAGATTGTGCAGTTCAACTACGTGAACTTGGGGATCGCCGCCGCGACACCCCGCGGCCTGACTGTCCCGAACATCAAGGATGCAGACCGGTTGACACTGCGTGAGCTCTCCACCGCGCTGACTGACTTGACGGACACCGCGCGTGCCGGCAAGACGTCTCCGTCGGATCTCTCCGGAGGGACTATTTCCATCACCAACATAGGTGTGTTCGGGATCGATGCCGGAACACCCATTCTGAATCCAGGTGAGGCCGCCATCGTCGCCCTCGGCGCTGTGCGGAAGGCTCCGTGGGTTGTGAACGACGAACTTGCGGTCCGCCAAGTCATGTCGCTCAGCCTCTCCTTCGACCATCGCCTGGTGGATGGTGAACAGGGTTCACGGTTCCTTGCCGATCTCGGTGCCATCCTGTCCGACCCGGCCATGGTCATGACCATGATCTGAAGCCCCTGAAGCTGCGCCGGCCCATCCCTTGACGAGTGCTTGCAGGAAACTGCAGCCAAGGGGTGGGCCGTCGCGCGTCCGGTCCCGGGACGTCTCAGTCCTCGGTGGGTGTGGTCCGGTTTGAGTGCACGTCACGCCAACTGTGCACGGGTTCGAATCCCAACAGTCTGCGGGCCTTGTCGATGGAGAGCATCGTCTCGTGCTCGCCAAGTTCCTTCACAACCTCGACGCCGGGAAAGACCTCCGCCGCAAGCTCAGCGCTGCTCCGGCTCATCACAGTATCTGAGGCGGCGATGATGAAGGTCTCAAAACCCGGTTGCGCATGTTCCAGGGCCCGGACCACGGCAAGGGCACCATCCCGGGCATCGATGTATCCCCAGAGGTTCCATTTACGCAGAGTTGCATCGGAGTCGAAAGACGGGAACGCCTCGTAGTCTTCCGGGTCCATGACGTTCGAAAAGCGCAGGGCCGTAATGCTCAAGTCCGGGTCCCAGCGGGTGAGCTGGATGGCCATTTGCTCCTCGAGGTGCTTGACCAAGGAGTACGTGCTTTCGGGGCGCGCCGCATACTCTTCATCGACCGGAATGTAGGGTGGGTCGACGTCAAACGGCAGGCCAAGTACCGTCTCGCTTGAGGCGTAGACCACCTTCTTGATTCCGGCTCTCCGAGCGGCTTGGAAGACGTTGTACGTCGAGACCATGTTGTTCTCGAATATCGCGGCGTCCGGTGCCAAACCCGGTGCCGGGATGGCTGCGAGATGGACAATGGCGTCGAAACCGTCGTGCCGGTCGTCGAGGCCCAAGACGACGTCCAGGACCTGTCCGTAATTGCGGAGGTCAACATTGACATAGCTTTGGCCACGCATTCCGGCTCTGTCCAGGTTGAGCACCTGGTGGCCGTCTTGCGTCAGCCGACGAACAACACTCCTGCCCAGTTTTCCGCTTCCGCCCGTGACGGCAATCCTCATGGTCTGCTCCTTCTTGGTGGCTAAATCTGCCTCAGTGGCTAATCTGCCTTGTTCGGTAGGGGTCCGGTCTTCAGCGTAGGTGGCATCACGGCAGAACACAGCCCCTCAGGCAGGTCCTGGGAGTCCTAGGAAGGCCGGTACGACCCAAGGCATGTGGCTCGGCGCGCGGAAGTACCTGTCCTCGGCTGCCCCCCCGCACACCGGATCCCTCTGTTTTGAACGGAATCCCTCTGTTTTGAGTGGATCCATCAGGTTCTGAGTGGTGTGTGGTGGTGGTTGCGTCGGGGTGTTTGTGTGGGGTCGATGTGGGGTGGGGGGATGAACCAGGGGACGCCGGTTGTCATGTTGATGGTCCATTGTTCTTTGTGGATGAGGTGGTGGTGGTGGGAGCAGAGGAG
>NZ_JARVTB010000014.1:2500-3573 GCF_030208885.1 Arthrobacter sp. fls2-241-R2A-172
AAACAGACTTTGATCCGGAGATGTCTGAATGGGGGAACCCAGCCATCATAAGATGGTTATCTTGTACTGAATACATAGGTGCAAGAGGCGAACCAGGGGAACTGAAACATCTAAGTACCCTGAGGAAAAGAAATCAACCGAGATTCCCTTAGTAGTGGCGAGCGAACGGGGACTAGCCCTTAAGTGGCTTTGAGATTAGCGGAACGCTCTGGAAAGTGCGGCCATAGTGGGTGATAGCCCTGTACGCGAAAATCTCTTAGTCATGAAATCGAGTAGGACGGAGCACGAGAAACTTTGTCTGAATATGGGGGGACCATCCTCCAAGGCTAAATACTACTGACTGACCGATAGTGAACTAGTACCGTGAGGGAAAGGCGAAAAGAACCCCGGAGAGGGGAGTGAAATAGATCCTGAAACCGTATGCGTACAAGCAGTGGGAGCAGACTTTGTTCTGTGACTGCGTACCTTTTGTATAATGGGTCAGCGACTTATTTTCAGTGGCGAGCTTAACCGAATAGGGGAGGCGTAGCGAAAGCGAGTCTTAATAGGGCGTCTAGTCGCTGGGAATAGACCCGAAACCGGGCGATCTATCCATGGGCAGGTTGAAGGTTAGGTAACACTGACTGGAGGACCGAACCGACTACCGTTGAAAAGTTAGCGGATGACCTGTGGATCGGAGTGAAAGGCTAATCAAGCTCGGAGATAGCTGGTTCTCCTCGAAAGCTATTTAGGTAGCGCCTCATGTATCACTGTAGGGGGTAGAGCACTGTTTCGGCTAGGGGGTCATCCCGACTTACCAAACCGATGCAAACTCCGAATACCTACAAGTGCCGAGCATGGGAGACACACGGCGGGTGCTAACGTCCGTCGTGAAAAGGGAAACAACCCAGACCGTCAGCTAAGGTCCCAAAGTTATGGTTAAGTGGGAAACGATGTGGGAAGGCTTAGACAGCTAGGAGGTTGGCTTAGAAGCAGCCACCCTTTAAAGAAAGCGTAATAGCTCACTAGTCGAGTCGGCCTGCGCGGAAGATGTAACGGGGCTCAAACCATACACCGAAGCTACGGGTATCACG
>NZ_JARVTB010000004.1:0-630612 GCF_030208885.1 Arthrobacter sp. fls2-241-R2A-172
GGGGTTCGCCGTGGGTGGCGTAGGAGGTTCCGGCGGCGGTGAACGCTGCGACGGCTCCGGCTTCGTTGATGCCGGGGTGGATCAGTTGTCCGGCGGGTGATTCTTTGTAGGCCAGGACGAGGTCGCGGTCCACGGAGAGGTAGTTCTGGCCTTTGGGGTTGTAGATTTTCGCGGTCGGGAAGAACGCGTCCATGCCGAAGGTCCGGGATTCGTCCGGGACGACGGGCACGAAGCGTGCGCCGAAGTTTTTGTCGCGCATGAGGTCTTTGAGGAGCCTCACGAAGGCCATGGTGGTCGCGGCTTGTTGTTTCCCGGACCCGCGTTTGGCCACGTCGTAGGACTTCGGGTCCGGGAGGGTGACGGGGGTGTGGGTGCGGCGGCGTTCGGGGACGAACCCGCCGAGCTCGGCCCGGCGTTCCATGAGGTATTGGATTTCCGGGGCGTCCATGCCGGGGTGGTAGTACGGGGGCCGGTAGAGGTCCGCGTCGAGTTGTTCGTCGCTGATGGGGATCCGGAGGTGGTCACGGAAGGCTTTGAGGTCTTCCATGGTCAGTTTCTTCATTTGGTGGGTCGCGTTGCGGCCCTCGAAGTGCGGTCCGAGTCCGTAGCCCTTGACTGTTTTGGCCAGGATCACGGTGGGTTTGCCCTTGAACTCGGTCGCTGCCTTATAGGCGGCGTAGACCTTGCGGTAGTCGTGGCCGCCGCGTTTGAGGCCCCAGATCTGTTCGTCGGTCAGGTCCGCGACCATGTCCTTGGTGGCCGGGTTCTTCCCGAAGAAGTGTTCCCGCACGAACCCGCCGGACTCGGCCTTGTAGGTCTGGTAGTCACCATCGGGGGTTTCGTTCATGATTTTCACCAACGCCCCGTCGGTGTCGGCCTCGAGCAGGGAGTCCCACTCCCGGCCCCAGACGACCTTGATCACGTTCCAGCCCGCACCGCGGAAGAACGCTTCGAGTTCCTGCATGATCTTGCCGTTACCGCGCACGGGACCGTCCAGGCGCTGGAGGTTGCAGTTGACCACGAAGTTCAGGTTGTCCAGGTTCTCGTTCGCGGCGAGCTGCAACAAACCACGGGACTCGGGCTCGTCCATTTCCCCGTCACCAAGGAACGCCCAGACCTGCTGGTCCGAGGTGTCCTTGATCCCACGGTTCTGCAGGTACCGGTTGGACTGGGCCTGGTAGATCGCGTTCATCGGGCCGATACCCATCGACACGGTCGGGAACTCCCAGAAATCCGGCATCAGGCGCGGGTGCGGGTACGAGGACAACGCGTGCCCTTCCTTGGACTTCTCCTGACGGAACCCGTCCAGATCCTCTTCGCTGAGGCGGCCTTCCATGAACGCCCGCGCGTACATCCCCGGGGACGCGTGACCCTGGAAGAACACCTGGTCCCCGCCCGAGGGGTGGTCCTTGCCGCGGAAGAAGTGGTTGAAGCCCACCTCGTACAGGGTCGCGGCACCGGCATACGTGGAAATATGCCCGCCCACACCAATATCGGAACGCTGCGCACGATGAACCATCACCGCAGCGTTCCAGCGCATATACGCCCGATACCGGCGCTCGAACTCCTCGTTCCCCGGGAACGGCGCTTCCTGGTCCACCGGGATCGTGTTCACATAATCAGTGGTCGTCACCATCGGCACACCCACCGACCGGGCACCAGCACGCTGCAACAACGAACGCATAATGAACTGCGCACGCTCAGTACCCTGCTCGGCGATCAACGCATCAAGGGACTCAATCCACTCCGCAGTCTCTTCCGGATCACGATCAGGCAGCTGGGCAGTCAACCCGCTGAGGATGTGTGAGGTCTCTTCTCCTACAGCCACGTCCAACCTCTCTTCATTGAATGTCTGGGCGCTTGCTCTGTGGGGGGCGCTCAAGGAATTTCGTATTGTGAGAATAAAATTCTGCAATTCGAGATTACGTCTACCGATGGGCAGCGTCAACACGGATCGCCTGTCCGCAACAGTCAACTGGCAATCCTGTCGCCAGGCAACCAAATGTGACCCTGCATACACCGGGAGCACCTTGACCGCGAGTGACCTGCGTCATAGATTGCTTTCACTATTCAATAACTAGTTTCCGCAATGTGGAAGCAGTACGAAGTGGAGATCCACGATGCAGACGACTTCATCAGTCGGCGTCACTGAGACTCCGGACGAACCGCAGGGTGGCCCCAACCATCGTGTGGTTGGCAATACAGAATTGTGTGCAATCGCGTCCGAAGCATCAGGCCGTACCATCAGCCCCAGCCTTTACAACATCGACCTGGCCCCCACAAAGGCCAAGGGCCGCAAGTGGACCAGCTACAGCATCTTCACCCTCTGGGCCAACGACGTCCACAGCCTGGGTAACTATGCTTTCGCCATTGGTCTTTTCTCGCTCGGATTGGGCGGATGGCAGATCCTGGTGGCCCTGGGAATTGGTGCCGTCCTCCTTTTTGCCCTCCTGAACTTCTCGGGGTTCATGGGCCAGAAGACCGGCGTCCCCTTCCCTGTCATGAGCCGCATCAGCTTCGGCATCCGGGGTGCGCAGATTGCCAGCCTGATCCGCGGCGCCGTTGCCGTGGCGTGGTTCGGAATTCAGACCTACCTGGCATCCGTGGTCCTGCGCGTCATGCTCGTTGCCATGGCACCGGGCCTGAAGGACCTGGACAGCAACTCCATCCTGGGGCTTTCCACCTTGGGTTGGTTCTCCTTCGTCGCCCTATGGATCGTCCAGCTGGTCATCGTGAGCTTCGGCATGGAAATGATCCGTAAGTACGAGGCGTTCGCTGGTCCCGTCATTCTCGTCACCATGGCCGCGATCGCCGTGTGGGTTTTCGTCGAAGCCGGCGGAGCCATCCAGTGGTCCGGAATCAAGGGTCTCGAAGGCGGCGAAATGTGGTTGACCATCTTCGCCGGCGGAGCGCTGTGGGTATCCATTTACGGAACCTTCGTACTGAACTTCTGCGACTTCACCCGTTCTTCCACCACCAGGAAGTCGATCGTCAAAGGCAACTTCTGGGGCATCCCCATCAACATGCTGGTCTTCGGCGCCATTGTGGTGGTCATGGCCGGCGGGCAGTACAAGATCAACGGCACGGTCATCGAAAGCCCATCGGACATTGTCCAGAGCATCCCCAACACGCTCCTGCTGGTGTTGGCTTGCCTGGCCTTGCTCATCCTGACCGTGGCCGTGAACCTGATGGCCAACTTCGTGGCGCCGGTGTATGCGCTGACCAACCTTTTCCCGCGGCACCTGAACTTCCGTAAGGCAGCCTGGGTCAGCGGCACCATCGGCCTGGTCATCCTGCCCTGGAACCTTTACAACAACCCGATCGTGATCGTGTACTTCCTGGGCGGACTTGGCGCCTTGCTCGGCCCGCTGTTCGGAGTCATCATGGCCGATTACTGGCTGGTTCGCCGGGGTAAGGTCAACGTTCCCGAGCTGTACACGGACGATCCCAAGGGAGCCTACTTCTACAAGCGCGGCGTGAATCCCAAGGCCATCATCGCCCTGATCCCGGCCGCTGCCATCGCCGTTGCCATCGCATTCATCCCGGCACTTGCACCAGCTGCACCGTTCGCATGGTTCATCGGAGCAGGCGTCGGCGCCCTGACGTTCTTTGCCGTTGCTGACAAGAAGCAACTTCACGACGACGTGTCCGGTGAGCCGATCGCCGTCGCCAGCACCCACTAGTAAACCCAGCCCCACAGGCCAAGCCCACCCTCGCCGACAACCGGACTTCGCTCCAGTTGCCCGGGGGTGGGCGTCGCCGTTGAGAGGATTTCCATGCGCATCCTTGTCGCAAACGTCAACACCACCCAATCCATGACAGACTCCATCGCTGCCCAGGCGCGGGCAGCGGCTGCTCCGGGCACCGAAATCATCGGCATCACACCCCGTTTCGGCGCCGATTCCTGCGAAGGAAACTTCGAAAGCTACCTTGCAGCGATCGCCGTCATGGATGCCGTGGTCAACTATCCCGAGCCCTTCGACGCCGTCATCCAGGCCGGCTATGGCGAACACGGCCGCGAAGGCCTGCAGGAACTCCTGGACGTGCCCGTCGTCGACATCACCGAAGCCGCTGCCAGTACGGCGATGTTCCTCGGCCACAAATATTCGGTGGTCACCACCCTTGACCGCGCGGTGCCCCTCATCGAGGACCGGCTCAAGCTGGCCGGCCTGGACGCCCGCTGCGCTTCGGTCCGGGCCAGCGGCATGGCTGTGCTGGAACTGGAGGAGTACCCCGAGCGGGCCGTCGAAGCGATCGTTGGCCAGGCCGAAGAGGCCGTCCGGAATGACAAGGCCGAGGTCATCGTCCTTGGCTGCGGCGGGATGGCGGGGCTGGATGAGCAGATCCGACAGCGGACCGGCGTTCCCGTGGTGGATGGCGTAGCCTCGGCCGTCACCATCGCCGAGTCACTGGTCCGCCTTGGCCTGTCCACGTCCAAGGTGCGAACCTACGCCACGCCGCGCCCGAAGACTGTCATAGGCTGGCCGATAACCGCAGCCCAGCATTCAGCAGCCCAGCAAGAAGCCGCACGCTGACGCTGCCCACAGTATTTCCCGAAAGGCAACCACATGACTGACTCCAGCCTGCCCGCAGACTCAAGGGTCGCCGTCGTTACCGGGGCGGGTTCCGGCATTGGGCGGGCGGTCGCCCGTCTCATGCTCGCCGAAGGCTACCGGGTGGCGCTGGCCGGCCGTCGTGAGGCCCAGCTTCTTGAGACTGCGGGCGATCATCCGCACGCGCTTGCGGTTCCGTGTGACGTGACAGTGCCCGACGACGTCGCCCGCCTTTTCGCGGCGGTTCGCCAGCGCTGGGGCCGGGTTGATGTGCTGTTCAACAACGCCGGTATCTTTGGTCCTGCGGGCGACGTCGGCGAGATCGACGTGGACGAATGGGAAGCGACCCTGAGGGTCAATGTCACCGGTTCCATGCTGTGCGCGGCTGAAGCGGTACGCACCATGAAGGCCCAGGAACCCCAAGGCGGGCGGATCATCAACAACGGGTCCATCTCGGCCCATTCGCCCAGGCCGCGGTCCGTTGCCTACACGGTCACCAAGCACGCGATGACCGGCCTCACCAAGAGCATTGAGCTCGATGGGAGGGCTTTTGGCATTACGTGCGGGCAGATCGACATCGGCAATACCCGGACCGAAATCATGGACACCATCGGCGTGGGCTCCGGTGCCCTGCAGGCCGACGGTAGCCGCAAGGTGGAACCGATGTTCCCGGTGGACGACGCAGCCCGTGCCGTGCTGATGATGGCCAACATGCCGGCGTCGGCCAGTGTTGGATCCCTGGTGGTCACGGCTGCCGGCATGCCGTTCGTGGGCCGCGGCTAGCGAGTTAGGGACGCCCGTCCGCGGCCTTCCAACCGATTGTGACTTCCATAATATGGAAACTCATTTTCCCCTTGCGGAATGATGTGACCCGGCTTACATTGAAAACATCCCCCCAAAACGAGGGGCTGTTCCCAAACTGATTGGTTCAGATCAATGAAGATCCCAGACTCCGCGGCGCTGAAGGCGAGTTCGGCCCCGCAGAAGAAAAAGCGGCTGTATCAGTCGCTCTTTTTTCAAATTCTGATCGCCGTCGTCGCAGGTGTGCTCATCGGTCATTTTTGGCCGAATATCGGGTCCGCCCTCCGGCCACTGGGTGATGGATTCATTCAACTCATCAAAATGATCATTGCCCCGCTGATTTTCCTCGTGATCGTCACGGGCATCTCGGCAGTGGGCGACGTCAAGGCGGTCGGAAGGGTTGGGGTCAAGGCGCTCCTGTACTTCACCGGTGCCACGCTTTTCGCCCTCGTTTTCGGGCTCATCGTAGGAAACATCGTCCAGCCGGGTGCCGGGCTGAACATCGATCCCTCAACGCTTTCCCAGGAGGCGCTCGACGCGAAGACCGGCCACGCGGTCCCCAAGGACGCGGCCGCCTTCATCCTGGACGTCATTCCTTCAAGCGTCATCGGTGCCTTCGCCAGCAACAGCCTGCTGCAGGTCCTGTTCTTCTCCGTCTTCTTCGGCGCTGCAATCGTCGTCATCGGCCGGGAACGTTGCCTGCCGGTCATCAGCCTCATGGAGACTGTCCTGGAGCTGATCTTCAAGATCATGTCCTGGATCATGAGGGTCGCCCCGATCGGTGCCTTTGGTGCCATGGCCTTCATCATCGGCCAGTACGGTGTGGGGACGCTTGGGACCTACGCCCTGTTGATCGCCTCCTGCTACGGAGCGGCCATCATCTTCATTGGCTTGCTGTTCCTGGTGGCGTGGGGCTTCGCCCGGGTTCCACTGTGGCAGTTCCTCAAGTACACCCGCGAAGAGTTCCTGCTGGCCCTCGGCACCGCCTCAACGGAAGCCGTGATGCCGCGCATCATGACCAAGCTGACCAACGCCGGGTGCTCCCGGGCCACCACCGGTTTGGTCGTTCCCACGGGCTACTCTTTCAACCTCGACGGCGCCGCGATCTACCTTTCGATCTCACTGCTGTTCCTGGCCCAGGCTTTCGGTCACAACCTGGACCTCGGCCAGCAGTTGGCTGCCCTTGGCGTGCTGCTCCTGACCTCCAAGGGAATGGCAGGTGTCCCGGGCTCATCCTTCCTGGCACTTTCGGCAACCGCTGCAGCCTTGGGCATCTTCCCGGTCGCCGGTGTGGCACTCCTCCTCGGCGCCGACCGCCTCATGGACTCCATGCGCGTCGTCGTGAACCTCCTCGGCAACTGTGTGGCAACGTTCGTCGTCGCCAAATGGGAGGGCCAATTCGACCGCAGCGTCATGGTCCGCGCGTTCAACGGTGAGATCACCAATGAGGACACCGCCATCATGCTCGGCAAGGAAGATGTCTTTGAGCAACAGGAACTGGAACGCATCAGCAGCGGCCAGAACCCGTCTCCGAAATTCCGTGGCGGCCCCACCTCCGATGAGATCCCGCAATTCGAGATGAGCAAGCCGGGCAAATCACAGGACCCGATCTGCCCCGACTGACGTGAATGGTGATGCCCTCCGGAAAGCTCCGGAGGGCATCACCTGTTTAAAGGGGCAGCAAGCCGGATAGGTCGGCCCGCAAACCCGAGGCTGTCACTTTGTGTGACGACACCGCATCCGCCCACGAGATCCGGCCCGTCACCAGCGAAAGCCAGGTGTCGGCGTCGCACTCAATGACGTTCGGGGGAGTGCCTCGCGTGTGGCGGGGCCCTTCAACGCACTGGGTCACGCCGAACGGCGGCACCCGGACCTCCACCGAATTGCCGGGCGCGCGGGCGGTGACTTCCTCCAGCGAGTAGCGGACCGCCGTCGCAATCAACGTGCGCGGCGTCGGCGTCCCGGCGTCGGCGGTTGTCCCACCGGCGGTTTCGGAACGTTCGACGGCGGTTTGCCAGGTTGCCAGGGCGGCGCGGCCTTCTTCGATGTTGACTCGGCGTCGTGCAACAGCCATGGGTATTCCTTATCCTGTGCGGGTTTAGTCGAGCAGTGCGGAGACGGCATGGCCCAGGCGGATCCTGCCTACCGCACGTCCGCCGCCGAGCACCGGCTCCACTACGCGTTCCAGGACGTTGGAAACCGCGGGGATGTCAACTGCACCGCTGACGGCAAGCAGCGTCAGCCCAACCAGGGTGGTGGCACGGAGATTGCCGTCCAGAACCTTGACCGCCACAGTGGCGCCGGTGGGCGTTGCCAGGACAAGGACGCCCTCGGCGCCAATCTTCGCCAGGACTTCCAGTTCCTCCATGACCACCGTGTTGGACTCGCCCTTGCCTTGAACGGCCCAGGGGTAATCCAGCATGGACGTGGCGATGGTGGCTGCACGGGCGTTGGAAGAGGAGTCGCCGGGCGACTTGGCCAGCTTGGAGTAGGCGCGCGCAAGACCGGTGAGCGACAGCGCTGCTACCGGCGCGCCGCACCCATCGATGCCCAGATGGGAGATCGTCTCTTCGCTGTATTCCTCTATGACGGAACGAACGCGCTGCTGCAGCGGGTGGTTCGGTTCGAGGTAGCTGCGGAGGTCCCAGCCGTTCTCGGTGCAAGCCCACAGGAAGGCTGCGTGCTTGCCGGAGCAATTGAAAGCGAGCTTGGATTGGCCCCGCTCGGACCGTACCAGCCAGTTACGGGCCGTCTCATCCTGCGGCCACGCCGTGGGGCAGTGCAGGTTTTCCTCGCGGACGCCGGCGGCCTTGAGCATCCCTTCCACCACATCCATGTGTTCCAGGGAGCCGGTGTGGCTACCGCACGCCACGGCCACCTGCGCGCCACGCAGCGGGACGCCGGACTGCATGGAAGCCAACGCCTGGAAAGGTTTGAGGGTGGAGCGGGCGAAAACGGGGGCATCAATGTCACCCAGCCGGGTCACTACGGAACCATCACCGGCCAGGACCACGGCAGCACCAACATGCCGGGACTCGATGAAGCCGCTGCGTTCGATCACTGCCAGTTCCACTGCGGAGTCTACGTTGAAGGTTTCGTGCGAACTCATTGGCATGCAGTAAGTCTATGGGGCGCCGTGGTTACTGGGGTTCTCTCGGGGTCCGGTGCGTGACACAGCTTAGGATGCTCGCCCTTCACAAAGTACCCTTGAAGCCGTGAAGGTACTCGTCATTGGCCCAGGCGGCCGCGAACACGCCATTGTCCGCTCTCTGCTTGAAGACCCCAACGTTTCGGAGGTCCACGCGGCCCCGGGCAACGCGGGCATCAGCAAACTCGTTCCCACCCACGCGATCGACGGGAACAACCCGGAAGCCGTGTCTGCCCTCGCCACCAAGCTGGGCGTGGACCTGGTAGTCGTAGGACCCGAGGCGCCGCTGGCTGCCGGTGTTTCCGACGCTGTCCGTGAGGCCGGGATTCCGGTGTTCGGTCCCAGCAAGGAAGCGGCCCAGCTGGAGGCCTCCAAGGCTTTCGCCAAGCAGATCATGGCCGAAGCCAACGTTCCCACGGCCATGGCCCGCGTTGCCACCACCGCAGAAGAAGCCGCGGACGCCCTGGACACTTTCGGTGCGCCGCATGTGGTCAAGGACGACGGACTGGCTGCCGGCAAGGGTGTGGTTGTCACCAACGACCGCGACGAAGCACTGGCACACGCCCAGGCGTGCTTCGACGCCGGTGGAACCGTGGTCATCGAGGAATTCCTTGACGGCCCCGAAGTTTCCCTGTTCGTCCTGTGCGACGGCCGCACCACCGTTCCGTTGTCCCCGGCGCAGGACTTCAAGCGAATCTTCGACAACGACGAAGGCCCCAACACCGGCGGCATGGGTGCGTACACCCCGCTTGAGTGGGCGCCCGAGGGCCTGGTCCAGGAAGTCATCGACCGCGTGGCGCAGCCCACCGTGGACGAGATGGCCCGCCGCGGCACGCCCTTCATCGGCGTGTTGTACTGCGGCCTCGCCCTGACCTCCCGTGGCACCCGCGTCATCGAATTCAACGTGCGTTTCGGCGACCCTGAAACCCAGGCGGTCCTGGCCCGCCTCAAGACCCCGCTCGGCGCGCTGCTGCTGGCAGCTGCCAAGGGCGAACTGGACACCGCCGAAGAGCTGCGCTGGTCCAAGGACACGGCAGTCGCCGTCGTCGTTGCTGCCGAGAACTATCCGGACGCGCCCCGCACGGGTGACCGGATCCGTGGCCTGAAGAAGGTTGACGAATTGGATGGCGTCCACGTGGTCCACGCCGGAACCAAGCTGGATGATGAGGGCAAGGTGGTTTCCGCTGGCGGCCGCGTCTTGGCCGTTGTGGCGCTCGGTTCCGATCTGGTGGAAGCCCGCGAAAAAGCTTACGACGGCGTGGAGCTGGTTCAGCTTGAAGGCTCGCAGTTCCGTACGGACATCGGAGGCAAGGCCGCCCGCGGCGAAATCCGGGTTCCCTTCGCGGGCACTGGAACCATCCCGAAAGTGAAGGCCTGACATGACTGATTCCCTTCCCACAGGCGGCCTGGAAACCGAGGCCCCGCAGCTTCCTGGTTGGACGCACGTCTACTCCGGCAAGGTCCGTGACCTCTACGTCCCGGCCGACGAGTCCATCACCGAAAAAGTGGGCCAGGAATGCGTCCTGGTGGTCGCCAGCGACCGCATCAGTGCTTACGACCACGTGCTGAGCAGCGAGATCCCGGACAAGGGCCGTGTTCTGACCCAGCTGAGCCTGTGGTGGTTCGACCAGCTGGACGTCGAGCACCACGTCCTCGCTTCCACCGTTGAGGGCGGCGTCCCGGCCGAGGTTGAAGGCCGTGCCATGATCTGCAAGAAGCTGGACATGTTCCCCGTGGAGTGCATCGCCCGCGGGTACCTGACAGGTTCAGGGCTGGCCGAGTACAAGGCATCCGGCACGGTGTGTGACATCCCGCTGCCCGAAGGCCTGGTTGACGGCTCGCGCTTGGAGAAGGCGCTGTTCACGCCCTCGGCCAAGGCCGAGGTGGGCGAGCACGACGAAAACATCACCTACGACGACGTCGTGGCCATGGTGGGTGACGACATCGCCGCCCGCCTGAGCGAGCTCACGCTGAAGATCTACACCCGTGCCGAGGAGATCGCACGCGAACGCGGCATCATCCTTGCCGATACCAAGGTGGAGTTCGGGATCGACGCTGCCACCGGCGTGATCACGTTGGGTGACGAGGTCCTCACCCCGGACTCTTCACGTTTCTGGGATGCATCCACGTACGCGCCGGGCCAGTCCCAGCCGTCGTATGACAAGCAGTACGTCCGAGACTGGTTGACCTCGGCGGAGTCGGGCTGGGACAAGTCCTCGGACACCCCGCCGCCGGCGTTGCCCGCCGACGTTGTTGAGCGCACCCGCGCCCGCTACGTCGAGGCCTACGAAAAGCTCACGGGCCGCACCTTCGCGTAGCCCACCCAACTGGGGGACAGCACCTGCTCTACTGAATATGCAGTAGAGCGTGTGTTGTCCCCTGGTTTTTTGGTTGATCAGGCCTGAGAATGTTCCGGGTGTGTTGCAGCGGCGCGGCGCTCGGCGAGCCGGATCTCCAGCACCGCATCCATGGCCTGCTGAACCCGATCCGAGGCTCCGGCGGCACTGAAGTCGTGCTGGGCCTCTTCCAGGTAATGCAGTGCCTCGGTGGTTTCGCCTGCGGCTTTCAGGGACTTGCCCAGCAGCAGCGAAACCTCGCCTGCAGTGTGCCGGGCCAGGACTTTGCGGTCGGCGTAAATTTCGCGCAGTTTCTCCACCGCAGCGAGGATGTCGCCGGTCAGGTAGAGCCAGCGGGCCCTGATGAAAGCCACTTCGAGCTGGTCTGTCTTGTTGCCGCCCACGATGGACAGGGCCAGCTCCGCACGCTCGATGGCGGACAGTGTTTCCGGCTCCACAATCCCGGAGGACAACCGCACCGCGGCCGAAGCCTTATTGAACCGGGCCCACAGCTCGATGTCGTTGGCGGGGGAGAGGAGCTTGGCTGCGCGTTCGTGGTGCTTGATGCCTTCCACATAGTCGTGGCGCATGAACGCTACGTTGCCCACAACCCACGCGACCTCGCCGGCAAGCTGCGACATGGAGTGCTCGTCCATGTGCTCAATCATGGCCAGGCAGTACGTCCATGCCTCGTCCAGCTTGCCGCTCTCTGCGAGGGCACCGATCAGCGCGCGGTGCGCACCAATGATGAGAGTTGAGCCCTTGGGCAGCTGCTCACACAGCTTGACCGCTTGCTTGGCATGCTCGACGGCGGTGGCCAGCTGACCTTGTCCGTGGCACACAGCGGCAAGCATCTGCCATGCACGCACTCCCAGGCCTGCCGACTCCGTGGCCATGGGGTGTTCCAGGAGGTGCTCAACAATCTGCTGGCATTCCTTGAGGTGGCCTTGCTTCATCACGCACTCGGCCTGCATGTAGGTCATGTTCCACCAGGCGCTGTTGTTCTTGGCTTCAAGGGCGATCTGCGCTGCGGTGGCGGCGTGGCTGGCTGCGAGTTGGTAGTCGCGGAGGTCCCATGCCTGCCGGGCGTAGAGACCGGCCAGGACATATTCCGCGTCGCTCACGGAGACGGGCTGGCTCCACGCTTCAAGGGCTTTGGGAGCAAGTTCCAGCCGCCGGGCCAGCTCTTCGATGACCTCGGCAGTGGGTTCCCGGCGTCCAGTCTCCAACAGCGAAATGTAGCTGGGCGAATACAGGTTTTTGCCGAGCTCGGCCTGCGTTAACCCACGTTCGAGCCGTTCGGCACGTAGCTTCTCGCCGAATCCGTTTCCCACGGGGTTCCTCCTACAGGTGTCTTTTGACCAAAACCTTGACAGTCTCTGTGGAAAACATTTTACAATGTATGTCAACAGGGACCACGCAATTTCCGTAACGAATCCGACTCGCATTGGGGAAATACCATGTTCAAGAAAATCATCGCTTCAGCGGCTTTGGCAGGCGCGCTGTCGCTGGCAGTCGCGGCTCCCGCAGTCGTCTCCGCTGCTTCGGCAGGAGACTCCAGCACGGTAAGTGCTATCGGCAACTGGCCCGATCCCATGCGCGTGGCGGCGCCAACTAAGTCAGCGGATACCACGTACACGCCGATGTCCATTGGCAACTGGCCGGATCCTATGTAAATCCAGTGTAGTGAAGAAACCCCCGGGGCGTGACGAGCGAGGCCCCGGGGGTTTCTTCTTGCCCTCATTTGGGCAAACAAAAATGGCGCCGATTTCTCGACGCCATTTTCGTGTTTGGTCGGGATGACAGGATTTGAACCTGCGACCTCTTCGTCCCGAACGAAGCGCGCTACCAAGCTGCGCTACATCCCGATCCGCTGCGAAAGCAACTGTTCAAGGATAGCTGAATAGCCCCGTGATGCGAAATCGAGGACCGGGTGTCGCTCCTCACAGCATCCAAGCAAGAAGGGCTACACCAGCGAGTCCCGCCAAGCCCCGTGCAGTTGGGCGAACCGGCCACCGCCGCTGATCAGTTCGGCGGGTGTTCCGTCTTCCACAATTCGCCCGTCGTGCACCACCAGGACCCGGTCGGCTGTTTCCACGGTGGAGAGTCGGTGGGCGATGATGATGGCTGTACGGGCTCCTCTGCCACCGGCCACTCCGTCCAACAAGTTGGACAGCCCTTGCTGGACCATGCGTTCCGAGGGGATGTCCAAGGAAGACGTTGCCTCGTCCAGGATCAGCACGGCGGGTGCCGCCAGGAAGGCGCGGGCAAAGCCAATGAGTTGGCGCTGGCCTGACGACACGCGTCCACCACGCTTGTTGACGTCAGTGTCGTAGCCTTCGGGGAGGCTCATGATGAACTCGTGCGCCCCCACCGCTGCGGCGGCGGCTTCGATTTCAGCACGGGATGCTTCGGGCCGACCCAAAGCGATGTTGTCGGCCACCGATCCGCTGAACAGGAAAGCCTCCTGGGTGACCATCACCACGGCACGGCGGAGATCGGTGGTGGCGAGGTCCCGCAAATCGACACCATCCAGGGTGATCGCTCCCGACGTGACGTCGTAGAAGCGCGCCACGAGCTTGGCCAAAGTGGACTTTCCGGCACCGGTCTGCCCCACCAGGGCCACGGTCTGTCCGGCGGGGATATGCAGGTCCAGGCGCGGGACAACAATGCTGCCGTCGTTATAGCCGAACTCCACCTCGTTGAAATCGATCTCGCCGCGCGGACTTTTCAATGGCACGGGGTTCTTCGGCGGCCGGACGGTAGGAATTTCCTCGAGGAGGCCGGACACCTTTTCCAGCGCCGCCTGGGCACTCTGGAACGAGTTGTAGAACATGGCCATCTGGTCCACCGGCTGGAAGAAGCGCTTGGTGGACAGGATCAAGGCCAGCAGGACGCCGACGGCGAGGTCACCGCTCAGCACCCGGAAGCCGCCGAAGAGCAGGACGACGGCGACGCAGACGTTGCCGATCAATACCAGGCCGGGCTGGAAAATGCCGTTGAGGTTGATGGACCGGACGGTGTTCTTGCGGTAGTCCTCAGCCAGTTGGCCGTACTGGGCGGCGTTCTCGCGCTCCTTGCGGAAGGCCTTTACGGCACGGATGCCGGTCATGGTTTCCACGAAATGCACGATCAGCCGTGCTGAAACCACCCGTGATTCGCGGAAAGCTATTTGTGAGTGCTTCTGGTACCAGCGGGCCAGGAAGAACATGGGGACCCCGGCTGCAAGCATGATCAGGCCACTGCGCCAGTCCAAGGCAAAAACAGTGACAGCCGTGAAGACCATGAACAGCATGCCGGACGCGAGGGAGCTGACACCGGAATCCAGCAGTTCCCGCAGCGCCTCGAGGTCGGAGGTCTGCCGGGCGATGATGCGTCCCGAGGTGTATTTCTCGTGGAATTCCAAGCTCAACCGCTGGGTGTGCCGGAACACTCGAAGCCGAAGATCGAGGAGCATCGCCTGGCTCAGCCTGGCAGTGGAGGTGACATACAGTGCCGTCATTCCAGCCGTCGCAATCGCCGCTGCCAAATACAGCGAACCGGCCAGAACCAGTGGGCCGTTGTCGCCGGACTGCAATGCCGGCAGCGCATGGTCGATCCCGAAAGCGATCAGGGCAGGCCCGGCCACGCGGGTGAGTTGCGAGACCACCACCATCACGATCGTCATCCAGAAACGCAACCGTACCGGGCGGATCAGCGAGGCAAGCAAGGCGAGGGACCGGCGTCGTACGGCTTTGCTGTCCGCTTTGGTGAGGTGCGTGTTGTCCTCGTTGGCGGTTCCAAATGTTGTGGCGCTCACCGGCGGGCCTCCTCAGCTTCTTCGAGCTCGTCCAGTTCGCTGTCCAGATCCTTTGGACCGGCGTCAAGGCTGGCGATGACGTACCGGTAATGGTCATTTTCGGCCAACAGTTCCGTGTGGGTCCCGACGGCGGTAATGGTTCCGTTTTCGAGCAAGGCGACCCGGTCAGCCAGGGCCACTGTGGAAGGTCGGTGGGCGACGATCAACGTCGTAGTGTCGCTGAGGACGTCGCGCAAACGGGCTTCCACGCGTTCCTCGGTATTCACGTCGAGCGCGGAAAGGGGGTCATCCAGGACCAACACTTTGGGTTTTGCGGCGATGGCCCGGGCCAAGGCAATGCGCTGGCGCTGGCCGCCTGACAAGCTCAGCCCTTCCTCGCCGATCAGCGTGTCCACACCGTCCGGCAAAGAGTAGGCGAACTGCGCCTGGGCAACGTCCAAGGCCTCGTCCAGAGCGGCATTACTGGGATCCGGGGCGCCAAGGAGGACGTTGTCACGTACGGAGCTCGAAAACAACGTGGTGTCCTCGAAAGCGACCGCAACGATCCGTCGGAGCTCGTCGATGTCGTAATCACGCACGTCCACCCCGTCGATGGTTACGGCGCCCTCGGTCACGTCGTACAAGCGCGGGACCAGCTGGAGCAGTGCACTCTTTCCGCTGCCTGTGATCCCCACCAGGGCCATGGTCTCACCCGGGCGGATATCAAGGGTGACATCGTGCAGCAGGCTGCCACCGTCGTCGAACCCGAAACCCGCATGCTCAAACCGGAGGGCGCCCTTGACGGCTTCCGGCACCACGGCTATGTCCGGGGAGGTGATGGTGTTTTCGGTATCCATGACCTCGAAATGGCGATCCAGCGCAGTCTTGGCCGTCAGTGCCATGGCCAGCAGCATCCCGGAGAATTCCACCGGCGTTGCCACCACAGCGGCGGTTGCGAAGAACGCCACCAGTGAGCCAATGCTCAGCTGCCCGCTGGCCGCCAGCATGATGCCGACCACCAGTCCGACGCCCAGGGCAAGCTCCGGCAGCAACGTAACCACCAGGGTGAACCCCGCTTGCTGCTTGGCCTTAGCGATCTCGGTCTGGCGCAGTTCCTCGGCTTGGCCGTTGAAGTTCTCCAGCGCTTCCCGGCTGCGGCCGAACGCTTTAAGCACGCGGATGCCGTGGACGGATTCTTCAACTGTGGTGGCGAGGTCGCCTGCCTGGTCCTGGCTGAGGCGTGCCACCAAGCTGAAGCGGCGGCGGAAGCGGAAGGAATTGATCATGATCGGCACAGCAGCGGCGAGGAAGATCAGGGCGAGCTGCCAGCTCATCGAGAACATGACGCCGACGCCTATAATCACCGTCAACGTCGTGACCACCAGCATGATCGCACCGAACGCCATCCAGCGGCGAAGGAAGCTGAGATCCGTCATGGCCCGCGAAAGGAGCTGGCCCGAACCCCAGCGATCGTGGAATGCGACTGTGAGCTCCTGGAGGTGCCCGTACAGTGTCACGCGCATCCTGGTCTCAACAGTGGTGGCCGGGTTGATGACGAATTGGCGGCGCAGCGCCACCAGCCCGGCTTCGGCAATACCCAAGCCAAGGATCACGACGGCGGCAATCCAGACTGCGTCCGTGGAACCGCCCGGCTGCAGGGAGTTGTTGACGAGTACCCGCAGCACTTGCGGGATGGTCAAGGCGACAATGCTCGCGAGCAGGGCGCAGATGAGGCCCATAAGTAGTCGGGGGATGATGGGCCGCACATGGGGGTACAGGCGGCCGACGGAGGTGAAAAATGAGGTTTGCTTGGACATGCCCGCTTCTCAACAGCTGGATCTTCAGATGGTGCGGAGGTAGTTTCCCGTAGCAACTACCCTATGCCATGCCGTGATTCGTTTCACAGAAGCGCGGAGGTCCGGTGAAATGTTTGACCCAGTTATTGAGGATCGTAATGGTGGGCCGGAGTTTAGCTGCGTGCCGTGAGGGTGAGCAGGACCGCTTCCGGGCGGCACGCGATGCGGACCGGTGAGAAGCGCGAGGTGCCGATGCCGCCGGAGACGTTCACCGGCGTCATGAATCCGTTGCTTTCCCAGTCGTGGAGGCCCTTGGCGCGCCAGGTTGGCAGGTCGCAATTGGAGACCAAAGCGCCGTAGCCGGGGATGCAGATCTGTCCGCCGTGGGTGTGGCCGGCGATGATGAGGTCTGCTTGGGCCTGGGTGAAGTGGTCGAGCACACGCTGATACGGTGCATGGACGACGGCGACCTTCAGGTGCGGGCGGGCGTCCTGGTTAACCGTGCCGCGCGGCCAGCCCGCGTAGCGTTCTCGCTTCAGATGGGGGTCATCGACCCCGGAAAAATCGAAACGCAGGCCATTCAACACAACAGACTGGGCACGGTTGGTGAGATCGATCCAGCCACTCATGCCAAACGCGGACCGGAGCTTGGGCCAATCCAGCTTTTTCGGCTCATTCTTCGGTTTGGAAGGACCGCGGAAGTAGCCCGCAGGGTTCTTGATCCTCGGCGCATAGTAGTCATTGGATCCTGGGACGAAGACGCCCGGGAACTCCAACAAGGGCCTCAGTGCCTGGACCAGGGGATCGATCGCTTTTGCATGGCTCAGGTTGTCGCCCGTGTTCACAACCAGGTCCGGCTTGAGCTCGGCGAGGGACTTCAGCCATTCGGCCTTTTTCTCCTGGCCGGGCACGAAGTGGATGTCACTCAGGTGCAGGACTTTGAGCGGACCGAAGCCCTCCGGGAGGATGGGAAGGGTCTCGTAGCGAACCTCGAATTGATCCTTCTCCCACCAGCCGTAGGCAGCTGCCGCCGCGCCTGCCGTTGCCCCGATTGCTGTGGTGACGGCGAAACCGCGCCCCACACTGCGGACGCGGTTTGCCAGTGAATCTCCGAACGACACCTGGTTAGTCCTTGCCCGGACCGTTGCCGTTGCCGTTGTTCCCGTTATCTGTAGCGGGAGGCGCGTTCTGCGTGGTGGGTGCCGGCGTAGTTGTGCGCTGGGGCGCTGCACCACCCAGAAGGTTGGAAGGCGGTGCTAGGAACGGGTTGGTTCCGTAGGCCGGAGCCACGGACAGCATGTAGTTGGTGAACTGCGGACCAGCGATCATGTAACCGTCGATGGATGGGTAGAACTTGCCGTTGACGGTGATGTTCCGACCCGGACGAAGCTGGTTGTCCAGCGGATCGCCGAACCAGGAAGCAGTTGCAAGGCCGGTGGTGTAACCGACAACCCAGGTGGAGCCGTTGGAGTCGTTGGTACCGGTCTTTGCGGCAACGGGGAAGTTGTTGCGCGTTGAAAGCGCGGGCCGGATCAGCGAACCAGAACCAGCGTTGAGCACTTCCTGCATCGCGTAAGCCACACCGCGGGCAACCTCGGGCTTGATGGCGTCCTTGCAGTTCGATGATTGGGCCGGCAGATCAGCACCCGATTGGTCCTTCACTGACGTGATGGCAATCGGCTCGCAGTACTTGCCGTCAGCAGCGAACGTAGCGAACGCAGCGGCCATGGTCAGCGGAGCCGTCTGAGTAGAACCAATCAGGTTGGCCAGCGTGGTCATGGTGACCTTGGGGTTCGGGTCCGTGATCTTGCCGTTTTCATCGCGGGCCGGAAGTCCTCCGTGGATCCCCGTAGCGTCAACGATTCCCTGGATACCGCAGAGGTCCACCTGGGATGCCGAGGCGAAGGTGGCCGTGTTGATGGAGTTCATCAGGCCGTACAGGACGGTCATGTTCCGGTAGTAGCCTTCGTCGGAGTTCTGCAGATCGAAGCTGCCGGGAACGCTCTTGTCGTAGAAACCATTGACCGGCGTTGGACAAGTGTTCCGCCAGGGGAAATTCTGTGGGTAGGTCCGACGGGACGCGTTGATGGTGGTGTTCATCGACTTGCCCTCGTTCAGCCATTCAGCGAACGTGAAGGGCTTCATCGTGGAACCAGGCTGGAAGCCGCCGATGCCGTTGAGGTCGTTGCCATTGGCGTCCAAAACATCAACGTTGAAATTCTGGGTCTGATCAAACTTGCCCTCTTGGGGCAGCCACACGGTGTTTTGGGCCATGCTGACAATCTGGCCGGTGCCCGGCTGGACGGAGGTGATGGAGGCGCCCCACTTGTCCGGGTTGGCGCCTGCCGTAGCGTCAACCTGCTGCTGGGCCACAGCCTGTGCGGTGGGATCCAGGGTTGTCTTGATGGTGAGGCCACCGCGCTGGACGCGCTTGATGCGCTCTTCCTGAGTGTCACCGTAAGCCGGGTTGTTGAAGAGCAGGTGCAGCACGTAGTCGCAGAAGTACGGGGCCATGGTGGCGTAAGCGCAACCCTGGCGGGCCGGGGTGACCTTGGTGGTCACCGGCGTAGCCACAGCGGCGTCGTATTCGGCCTTGGTGATCTTGTTCTGGTTGACCATCGCGGCAAGAACCAGGTCACGGCGGACCTTGGCGTTGTCCGGGTTGGTGATCGGGTCAAAAGCGGATGGGCTGTTGACCAAGCCCGCCAGCAGTGCAGCCTGGGGGAGGGTAAGGTCCTTGGCCGAGGTGCTGAAGAAGAATTTTGCCGCAGCTTCGATGCCGTACGCGTCGCGGTTGAAGAACACGATGTTGAGGTAGCCCTCAAGGATCTGTTCCTTGGAGAACTTCTTCTCCAGTGCGATGGCCAGCTTCATTTCGCGAAGCTTGTCGCCCACGCCCTTGTTAACACCGTTGAGCTTGACGTCGGAGTCGTTGCCCGAGGCCACCAGTGACTCGTTGATGACGTTGTTCACATACTGCTGCGTGATGGTGGACGCACCCTGCTTGTTGCCGCGCGCGGTGCTGACGATGGCTCGCAGGATACCGGTGGTGTCGATGCCGCCGTGCTCGTAAAAGCGGCTGTCCTCGATAGCGATGACAGCGTTTTTGATATACGGGCTCATCTGGTCCAGCGGAACCTTGGTCCGGTTCTCTGCGTAGATCGAGGCGATCGGCGAACCGTCCTTCGCCAGGATCGTCGTATTCTGGCTGGGCGGATCCACCTGGAGTTCCGCCGGCAGAGTGTCAAAGAACTGGATTGAACCGCTTGCGGCACTGCCTGAGACGGCCGCGGCGGGGACCAAAAGGCCCGCTACCAGGACGCCACAGATCGCACTCACGCCAAGGAAACCTAGAATCTTTCCGAGGGTGGTGGCAGTGTCGAATAGTGGGTTCTTGCGAGTCACCATGTTTTCCACTTTACCGGCAAGGGCTAGGCTTTCTGTCATGACCAAATGGGAGTACGCCACGATTCCGCTCATTATCCACGCCACGAAGCAGATCCTGGACCAGTGGGGCGAGGACGGCTGGGAGCTTGTTCAGGTCGTCGGTGGACCCGATGGCAAAGGCCTTGTTGCATACCTGAAGAGGGAGAAGCAGTAACTATGACCACCCCCGCAGAAACCACGTCTGCCGCGGAATCCGCCGCCCCGACGTCTGCCGTTGAGCAGCGGATCGCCGAGCTCGGTTTGACCCTCCCCGAGGTCGCCGCCCCGGTAGCTGACTACGTACCCGCCGTTGTCTCCGGCAACTACGTTTACACGTCCGGACAGCTGCCCTTTATTAATGGCAAACTCGAAGCTACGGGCAAGGTCTCTCTCGGCGAGTTGGGTACCTCCGATGAACCCACCGTCGACCCCGAGGACGCCAAGCGCTACGCCGCCGTATGCGCCATCAACGCCCTTGCGGCCGTCAAGAGCGTCATTGGCGATCTCGACCGCATCACCCGCATCGTTAAGGTGGTCGGCTTCGTTTCGTCCGACCCCACGTTCACCGGCCAGCCCGGCGTCATCAACGGTGCGTCCGAACTCCTCGGCCAGGTTTTGGGCGAGGCCGGCAAGCACGCACGTTCCGCCGTCGGCGTTTCTGTGTTGCCGCTCGACTCTCCCGTAGAGGTCGAGCTCATTGCTGAATTCAGCTAAGGAACCGGTTCACCCAATTGCCGCAGCTTGCACGCCGTCTGTTCGTTCTGCCCCCCGAACTCGAAGGGGCAGCACGAAACTGGCTTGATCTCGGCGAGCGGACCCCCAGGGCCGCCCGCTACGCCTCATCTGTTGTCCTTTTGCGGGACTCGCCCACCGGTCTGGAGACCTGGCTTGGTTACAGGCCAGGATCTTCGCCGTTGGGTGTTGTCGCTTTCCCGGGCGGTTCCTTGGACCCGTCCGACGACGACCCCGTGGGTTGGTTGGGCCCCTCACCCCAGCATTGGGCTGAGCAGATGGGAACGGACGACGTCGGACTCGCCCGCCGCCACGTGGTGGGCGCCATCCGCGAACTCTTTGAAGAGACCGGCGTCCTGCTCGCTGGGCCGGACGCCTCCTCCACAGTTGAGTCGAACTCCACGGTGGACTGGATGCGGGCCCGGGAAGCAGTAGCGGCGCAGGAGAAGTCCTTCACCGAGATGCTGTCCAAACGTGGACTCTCGCTGCGGACCGATCTGTTGAAGCCCTTGGTGAATTGGCTGAGCCCGGACTTTGCGCACACCCGCTTCAACACCCGGTACTTCGCCGCCACGGTCCCAGTGAACCAGCAGCCTTCGATCCTTGGAAGCAAGGGTGTCTGGGGCCGTTGGGTGTGCGCTGCCGAGGCTATCTCCCTGCGCGACACTCCTGCGCTCGGCGACGAAATCGGGCAGCCGAACACTGTTGGGCTCACGTTGGGCCAACTCCTGGTGCCTGGCTCCGAAATCATGCTCGAGAAAATGGCCGCCGCCAATGGCTGCATCGCGTACCTGAGCTACAAGCGCAAAGCCCACGTGTACCAGGCGAAGCTTGTGGACGAGGGCGGAATCCTGATGCTCGAAGTCGAAGCCGCCAAGACCATAGCCGGAGAGCCCCAGCGCGAACGCTGACGAACGCTCATTCAGGTTCCGCCTACTTGAGCCCAACGCTCATTCAGGTTCCGCCTGCTTGAGCCGAACGCTCACTCACCAAGGCAACAAAAAGCCGCCCCGGTCATCAACCGGGGCGGCTTTTTTGAATGCTCTAGCGGGAGCGCTGGCGGAGGCGCTGCATGTCGAGGATGACCACGGCGCGTGCCTCGAGGCGGAGCCAGCCGCGCTGGACGAACTCGGCCAGTGCCTTGTTCACGGTCTCGCGGGAAGCGCCAACCAGCTGGGCGAGTTCTTCCTGCGTGAGTTCGTGGGCAACCAGGACACCGTCGGTGGCCGGGCGGCCGAAGCGGTCAGCCAGGTCCAGGAGCGCCTTGGCGACGCGGCCCGGAACGTCAGAGAAGACGAGGTCCGAGAGGGAATCGTTGGTGCGGCGGAGGCGGCGGGCCAGGGCCTGAAGCAGCTGCGCGGAAACCTCGGGGCGAGTGCGCAGGAGCGCGTTGAGGCTCTCGTTCTTGAGGCCAGCCAAGCGGGTCTCGGAGACGGCTGTGGCCGTGGCGGTGCGCGGGCTGGGGTCGAACAAAGCCATTTCGCCGAAAAGCTCACCCGGGCCGAGGATGGCGAGCAGGGACTCGCGGCCGTCGGGGGAGGTGCGGCCGAGCTTCACCTTGCCGGAAACGATGAAGTAGAGCTGGTCACCCTGGTCACCTTCGCGGAAAACGGAAGCCCCGCGTGAAAGGTCCACCTCGGTGAGTTCGTCCGTCAGCAGGCGGAATGCGTCGTCGTCAAGGGTGGCGAAGAGGGGTGCGCGGCGCAATACCTCGATGTCCATGAAATCTCCTGAGTATAAGTTTCGGTCGTGGCGCTTCAGCCATTGTTTCAGAATTTTTGGGCTTCTGTGACGTACTTGGCATGCGAAACGCTGAAACGGCGCGGGTTTGGGGCGTTCAGCACCCATCTCTGGCCAGGAATCAGTCCAAATGCGTCATCCGGCGTGATGTGACTAACGGTTGGCTGTCAGGGTCCGCAACTAGACTTGTCGCTACCCGGCTATGAGGAGCACTGGTGTTTGGCTTGACGATATTGGATTTGGCATTGATCCTGATGCTGCTCTCGTACCTGATCTACGGCCTGCGCAACGGCTTCATGGTCACGTTGGGCGGAATTGCCGGTTTCGTGGTGGGTGCCATCGCTGCCTTCGTGGCGGTCCCGCTCGTCAGCGGCTGGGTGAGCGACAGCGGCTGGAGGCTTACCGCCACGGTGGGTGCCGCCGTCGTACTTATTGCTGTCGGCCATGGGCTGGGAACCATGATTGGGCGACGAATCCGCCACGCCGTGAGGATCAAGCCCCTGCACGCGGTTGATCGGCTGATCGGCGGCCTGGTGAGCGTAGTGGTCGCGGCGCTGGTGATGTCCATGCTCGCGTTCAGCATCAGTTCGCTGGGCGTGCCGTTCGTGTCGCAGCAAATCGCGGAGTCGCGAGTCATTCGTTCCATCGACAATCTGACGCCGACGCCGGTCAAGAGCACCATGGCGCAACTCAGGTCGACGGTGATCGGCGATGGGATTCCCAAGCTTATCGAGGGCATTGGGCCCGCCACCCCGCTGACCATCCCGAACGAATCAACCGACACTCCGGCGCTGAACAAAGCCGCCCAGTCTGTCCTGAAGATCGCCGGCACGGCCTACGAATGCGGGCAAAACCAGACCGGTTCCGGATTCGTGGTCTCGCCCGGGCGCGTCGTCACCAACGCGCACGTCGTCGCGGGCGTATCGCAGCCCGTAGTGGAGATTCCCGACGGCGGTGCGCTGCCGGGTCGCGTGGTCTACTTCGACTCCCAGCGGGACATCGCAGTCCTGGCCGTTGACGGCCTTAGGTCCGCACCGTTGCCGCTCAGCGCCGACCTGCCGGGCGGCTCTTCGGCGGCTTTCGCAGGGTACCCGCATGGCGGTCCGTTCCAGTCGAAACCAGCGACTGTGCAAGGTATTTCCACCATTCTGGTTCCGGATATTTACGGCAATAACCCGTCACCGGAGCTTGTGTACAAGCTCGCCGGCGACGTCCAGCCGGGGAACTCGGGCGGGCCACTGCTGACGACGCAGGGGCAAGTGGCGGGGCTGATCTTCGCCAAGACAACCACTAATGACGCACTTGGTTTTGCACTCACCATGGAAGACCTGGAGCCCGTTGCAGCCCAGGCTCCCGGCCTCAACAACGCGGTTTCGGCCGGCCAGTGCACGCGTAAGTAGGCCATCGCTTTCTCACATCCCGGCCGTCTTTGGCCAACGCTCTCTCATATGATGGCGGTTTTTGAGGAACGCTCGCTCACCTGGTGGGCGGAGTTCCCTGAGACTTCTGCCCGGCTATAGATTGGGAGCCATGACTGAAGCCACTCCCGCCACCGAAGCCGGTCGCGGCACCATCCTTGTGATCAACGGCCCCAACCTGAACCTCCTGGGTACCCGGGAGCCCGAAAAGTACGGCACGTCCACGTTGGCCGACGTCGAGCAACTCGCCATGACGGCCGCGGCCGCCCATGGCCTCACCGTGGATTGCGTCCAGTCAAACCACGAGGGCGACCTTCTCGACGCCGTCCACGCAGCGCGAGGAAGTGCAGTGGGCATCGTGATCAACGCCGGAGCGTACACGCACACTTCCGTGGCACTTCGTGACGCCCTGGCGGCGGTGCAGCTCCCCGCCGTCGAAGTCCACATCACTAACGTCCACCAGCGCGAGGAGTTCCGGCACCACTCGTACCTGTCGGGCGTTTGCCGGGCGATCATCGTGGGTGCCGGCGTACTCGGGTACAAGCTGGCCATCGACTACCTGGCGGACGCGGTACAGAGCACGCGGTAGGTGAGCGAGCGTTCCCGGGAAACCCTTCGTTGGTGAGAGGGGATCCCCGGGAACGCTGCGGTAGGTGAGAGAGCGTCAGAGGGCTGTGAGGCGCAGCAGGATGGCGTGCTCCGGGTTCAGGACGGGCATCGGAAGGCCCACTTCGCCCAGGAACCGGCCAGTGGCTTCCGCCCCGGACGCCAACCAAGGCGCCGCCTTCGCTTCGATGAACGTGTGCCCGTAGTCGGCGTCACCAGGTGTGGGGAAGATTGCCTCCACCCGGTATGAACGCGACGGATCGAGCCCCGGGAGCGCTACGCGACCCACCTGCTCGGCGAAGCCCGTTCGCGTCTTCACGACAGCAAAAAGCGCGGCCGTGGCTCCGGCGATGCCGCCGTCGTGGATGTCCGCAACAACGCCGTGCACCATCAGCGACTCGTCCAGCGCATCGGCGCGCACCACTCGTCCGCTGTGGATCAGGGCCCGGTGTTCCTTATACAGGCCGATGAAGCGCTTGAGTTCCGCGCGCTCCGCGCCAGTGACGGAGCGGACGTCCCATTCCATGCCGAAGTGTCCGAAGAGCGCAGTGATGGCGCGGAAGGAGAGGTCGTGCGTCCGCCCAGTGGTGTGTGATGTGGTTGGTCCGATGTGTCCGCCCACCAGCTCGGGCGGAACCACGATTCCCGTCCATCGCTGAATTGTCTGCCGTTCCAGTGCGTCGTTGCAGTCAGATGCCCAAATACGGTCGGTACGCTCAAGGATCCCCAGGTCAACGCGCGCACCGCCGGAGGAGCAGCTTTCGATCTCTACGCCGGGGTGGGCCGCATGGAGCGCGTCAAAAAGCCGGTACGCCGCCAAGGTCTGTTCGTGGACTGACGCCCGGCCGGCATGCCCATGCTCCAGAAGATCCCGGTTCTGGTCCCATTTGAGGTAGCTGATGGTGTTCTCACGCAGCAAAGTGTCGATGCGGTCGTAGATGTACTGCCACGCTTCCGGGTTCACCAGATCGATGACGTGTTGCTGCCGCCACTCGAGGGGCAGCCTGCCGCCGTCCTTGTATGAATCAGCGGAGGGGCCAACAATCCACTCGGGGTGTGCCCGGGCTGCGTCGGAATCAAGGTTGATCATTTCCGGCTCCACCCAGAGCCCGAATTCCATGCCCAGGGACGTCACGGCATCGATGAGCGGCGTCAGACCGCCGGGCCATATGGTCTCATCGATGTACCAGTCGCCCAGCCCGGCCCGGTCGTCGCGGCGCCCGCGGAACCAACCGTCGTCGAGCACGAAACGCTCAACGCCGAGGTCGGCAGCAGACTCAGCGAGCTCGACGAGTGCGTCCAGGTTGTGGTCGAAGTAAACTGCCTCCCACGTGTTGAGGACTACTGGACGGGGCTTGCCGGAGAGCGCTCCCACGTGGTGGGGCCGCGAGCGGAACCAGCTGTAGAAGGCTGCAGAGATTCCGTCGAGCCCCTGGTTCGAATAAGCGGCAAAGAGTGCAGGAGTGGTGTAGCTGTCACCGGGTTCCAGGACTACTTCAGCCGGCCCCAAGAGTTCAGATCCGCCGATCATCGTGCGCCCATCAGCGACGCTGTCCGCGAACTCCTCATGGTTGCCGCTCCAGGCCAGGTGCGTAGCCCAAACCTTGCCGTGCCTGTTGCCGAAGCCGGCCGTTCCCGCGGCGAGCAGAAGCGACGAGTCGTGCCCGGTACGGCCGTGTCGCCCGGTGCGGACCCACGTTCCCTGCTGGATCGCCCGGCGCTGCGGGTGACGTTCGCGGCACCAGCGCCCGGTCAGGTCCAAAAGCTCGACGGCGTCCGGCGCCACCGGGAGCATCGTCGCCAGTTCATCCACTTGGAAAGGTGACGGGCCGTCGTTCGTGGCCGTGTGCCGCAGTTCGAGGAGCCCGCCCGGGTGCAGGGTGAGGTTGCTGGTCACGGTGATACCGGCATCGGCATCTGCCTGGACGATGGCCGCTGTGGTGCCGTCCGTCGTCGCGCTCACTACGCGAAGGCTGACTGAGAAATCAAAGCCGGGTACGCCGTCGGTGATTCGATGGCCGCGAAGTCCGGGCCTGCCCTGCCACGACGACGAAGCCTGGGGGAGGAGCCCGGCGGGGACGTTGGCGTCGATCGAAGACGGAGGGATGGGCTCGTTGAGGATGGCCAGGTCCGGAAGGGTGTCGCCCAGGTCAGCTCCCCAGTGGCTTATCTCAGCCTCGCCGCGGTGGGTGCTGATCACCAGGCTGGTACCTGCGGAACGGAGATGGAGCGGGTGCATGTGTGAAGTCGCTTTCATATCGGATCGTATGGGGTGTTGTGTGGCCCGCTCTGCGGGATTCGCGAAGGAAATAACGCGCAGAGCAGGCCTCACAACGTGTGGGTGAGGGCGGGTTGTCCTACTTGAAGAGGTTGTTGACCTGGTTGTTCGCCTCGGTCAGCGAGGAGGCGGGCTTCTTGCCGGCGAGGACTGCATCCATGGCGGGCTTCATGATGCCGTCAACCTTGGCAGCCTTGTCCGCGATCGGGAAGAGGAACGTGGTGCCATCCTTCACATGGGTGGTGAAGGCAGAGACGTCCGTGCCCTTGTCAGCGAAGGCCTTGGCTGCGATCTCAGCGGAACTGGCAATGGCCGGGAACACAACGGCCTTGCTGGCCACGACATCCTGGCAAGCGGTGGACCCGAGGTATTCCACCCACTTGATGCTGGCTCCGGGGTTTTTGGTGCCGGCCCAGACGGAGTCGGCCAGACCATTGAACATGGACGCGCGCTTGCCGTCGGTGCCCTTTGGAGTGGGTGCGAAGGCCGTTTCGATGCCCTTGTAGGTCTGGTACTGGCCGATCAGCCAATCGCCGTTGGTGTTGATGGCAGCCTTGCCGGCTCCGAAGCTGTCCGGCATGCTGGCGCCGACGGTGGTCTCCAACTTGGGCATGTAGCCCTTGTCCACCAGGCCCGCCCACCAGGCGATGGTTTCCTGGAAACGGGGGTCGTCGTAGTTGAACTTGGTGCCCCACGGATTCTTGTCGGTTGCGGTCCAGCCCGTGGTCGCCGTGAGGAAGCTCCACTCGGTTTGGCCTTGGCCCGCACCGCTGCCCGTCAGCCCCAGTCCGTAGGTGGCAACGTTGTTCTTATCAAAGCCCGGTTCGTCGCCGCGCTTGCCGTTCTTGTCCACGGTCAGGTGCGCGATGGTCTTCTCGTAGCTGCCACCGTCCTTGGGGTTCCACTCCAGGTTGGCCATCTGCTCGGCGGTGATCCCGGCAGCGTCGGTCATGGCCTTGTTGTAGAACAGGCCCACGGTGTCCCAGTCCTTCGGCAGTCCGTAGCGCTTGCCGTCCTGGCCGACCCACAGCTCCGGCAGCCCCTTGGTGTACGCGTCCAGCTTGATGCCGTCCTTCTCCACGGCCTCGTCCAAGGACAGCAGCTGCTTCTTGGCGGCGTACTCCGGGTACTTGGAGAGGTGGTTGGTGAAAACATCCGGTGCTGTTCCGGCCACGAAGCCGTTGGTCAGCGTCGTCCAGTAGTCGTCCCACCCGCGCTGGGTGATCTTGATCTTGATGTCCGGGTTGGCCTTGGTGAAATCGTCCGCGCATTGCTGGTACGCCGGGAGCTGATTGGCGTCCCAGAGCCAGTAGTTGATGTCACCCTTGGCTTCGGAAGAAGCGGGGGAGGAGCCGCCACAGGCGGACAGGGTCAGGGCGATGGCGGCGGCAGCAGCGGCGACGCCGAGGGTTTTCTTCATAGCGAACCTTTCGGGGATGAATTTGCAGAGGGTGCGGTTATTTGATTCCGGAGAATCCGATGGAGTTGACTACCTTCTTGCCGAAGGCGATGAACAGCAGGAAGATCGGCAGCGCTGCCACGAGGGTCCCGGCCATGAGCCCGGACCAGTCGAGGGCGCCTTGCGGGGACTGCGACTTGAAGACACTCAGGCCAACAGTGAGGACACGGACGTTCTCGTCCTGGCCCACCAACAGCGGCCAGAAGTATTCGTTCCACTGGCCGATAAAGGTCAGCAGCGCCAGGGTGGCGATGGGGGCGGCGGCGTTGGGAAGCACAATCTGGAAGAAGATGCGCAGGTGCTTGGCGCCGTCGAGCATTGCCGCTTCCTCAACTTCGCGGGACATGCTCAGGAAGAACTGCCGCAGGAAGAAGATGGCGAAAGGGGTCATGAACAGGAAGGGCAGGGACATCCCGGCCATGGTGTTCAGCAGCCCGAGGTTCTTGATCATCAGGAAGTTGGGCAGGGCCGTGAAGATCGGGGGAACCATCATGGTGGTCAGGAAGACGGCGAACACTTTGTTCCGGCCTGGCCAACGCAACCGTGCGAAGGCGTAGGCGGCCATCGCGCTGAAGAACACCTGGCCGGCCGTGGTGATGGTGGCGAAGATGATGGAGTTGCGCAGGTAAAGCCAGAAGTTGATGGCCGCACCGGAGCCGCCGTCGGCTATCGCTTCTTCGGTGGTTTGCAGGCCAAGTACGCGTTTGAACGCGCCCCAGCTGAAGTCGGCCGGGAGGAGGTTTCCGGCATTGGAGGCCAGCGCGCTGTTGCTCGACAGTGCCGTCCGCAGCATCCACAGGAACGGTGCGATGGTGATGGCGAGGGCGACGGCGACCAGCACCCACGCGCCGATCCGGCGCCAGTTGAGGGGCTTCTTGCGGTCTTTTCGGGTCAGGGTTGACGTAGTCATGGCGGTGTCCTTGGTCCTTTTCCGGCTTAGTCCAGGTCCGATTCGTTGCCCTTGAGGAACTTCATTTGCACGAAGGCCACCAGGGCGAGAATGACGAACAGGATCACGGACAGGGCGGAGGCGTAGCCGAAGTCGGACTCGCCAAAGGCTTTCTGGTAGATGTACATCTGGATCACGCGTGAGGCGTTGACGGGGCCACCGTTGGTGGTGACGGCGACGGTGTCGAAGACTTGGAAGGAACCGATCACGGTGACCACCAGAACCAACACCAACACGGGGCGGAGCAGCGGCATGGTGACGCTCCAGAACGTCCGGGTGGGGGACGCGCCGTCGAGGTTGGCTACCTCGTAGAGGTGGTTCGGGATGGATTGCAGCCCGGCGAAAATCAGGAGCGCGGTGTAGCCCATGTGCCGCCACACGTTGACGAACGCGATGGTGGGGATGGCCCATTGTTCGCTGCCGAAGAAGGCGACGCGGGGAAGGCCGACCCAGCTCATGATTTCGTTGACAATGCCCAGTTGGTAGTCGAGCATCCAGAACCAGAGCAGGGCGACGATGACGTTGGCCACCAGGAATGGGAGCAGCAGTGCTCCACGGATGAACGTGGACTTGGCCACCCGGTGCATCAGCAGGGCCAGTCCCAGCGCTATGACCGTCTGGAAGCCTATGTTGAGGGCGACGTACTGCAGGGTGACGCCCATGGCATTCCAGAAAAGTTCGTCGGCGAAAATGGTGGTGTAGTTCTTGATCCCGATCCATGTGGGCTCACCCAGGATGCTGTACTCGGTGAAGCTGAGGTAGATGCCGCGGATGGTGGGGATCAGAAAGAAGGCTACGAAGCCGATAACGGCCGGGAAGATAAAGAACAGGGCGATTTTCAGGTCACCGAGACGGCTGGTCATGCTGCGTTTGGCTGGTTGAAGCTTGCGTCCGTGGTTGCTCCTGGAACGCCCCGAAGCTTTCCCGGGTTGCTTGGTTAGCGTGGTCATCGTCGACCCTTTCCTGACTGTGATGGGGGTAACAACTGTTGGCGAATCTACACGAGTAGATTTGGCAAGCACAAGACATGAATGCAAAATGTGGTCAAAAATGTTCGGATCTGTTCTTTCTGTTGACTCGTGTAGATCACGGTGGAAGACTCATGTGGAACCCAACAAGGGACGCTTCGCAAGCTGCGCCTGCAGCTTCAGGAAAGGCAAACAATGACGTTTTCGATCGGTGTTGTGGGTGTCGGGCAGTTCGGCAGCCAGTTCGCGCACTTGTTCAAGCTCCACCCGGGCGTCAGTGCGGTTTACGCAGTGGATGAACTCCCCGAACGTGCAGCTGCAGCCCAGGAACGCTGGGGCCTGGACGGCGTCAGGGGCAGCTTCGAGGAGTTGTTGGACTCCGACGTCGATGCTGTCGCCATCTTCACGCAGCGGTGGACCCATGGGCCGCTGGTTGAGCGTGCTCTGCGCGCAGGGAAACACGTATATTCAGCTGTGCCGATGGCCATTTCCGAAGAAGAAATCGCCCGGATCATAGAGGCCGTACGCGAGACCAAGCTTGTCTACGCCATGGGGGAGACCAGCTACTACAACCCCGCCACGGTCTTCGCCCGACAACAACATGCGGCAGGCAAGTTTGGCCGTATCTTCTACACCGAGGGCGACTACGTTCATGACATGGACCTGGGGTTTTACGAGGCCTATCAGTACAGCGGCGGAGAGCGTTGGAAGGAAACCGCCAGCTACCCACCCATGCTCTACCCGACCCACGCCATCGGGGGAGTCCTCGGCGCTGTACCGGGGCACGCGGTCAGCGTCAGCTGCATCGGCGTGAAGGACCATCGCGGTGACGGCGTCTTCGACAAGGACGTCAGTATGTTCGCCAACGACTTCTCCAACGCCACTGCGCTGTTTGAAATGAACGACGGCGGCGCGATGCGCACCAACGAGATGCGCCGAGTGGGGTACCCCTCCCATATCCGGGAATCGCGCTTCCGTTTCTTCGGCACCGAGGCCAGTTTTGAGCAGCTCGCCACCACCACGGTCTGGCAGGACAAGTCTTCCGTTGAGGACGTGTCCGAGCAGGTGGAAACCAAACCGACCATGTCCGCAGACGATCCCTCCCTTGCAGATGTAGCACCGGAGCTGCGGGATGCTTTCATCTCCGGGCTGGCCCCGGTACATGACCAGTCCAGGCTTCCCCAAGAATTCCTGGGAGCCCCCAACGGGCATGAAGGCAGCCACCAATTTCTGGTGGATGACTTCGTGACGGCCGTGAACGACCGCAGCGTCCCACCCGTTAATGCTTGGGTTGCGGCCCGGTTCACGCTGCCGGGAATCATCGCTCACGAGTCTGCGCTCCGTGGCGGGGAGCGCCTTCCCATCCGCGACTTCGGTGATGCCCCCGTGGAGTAGCTAGCATTTACCCCATGACACCTTCGGCGCTACAAACCTCGCGCGGCCCGGTAACACGCAAAGACGTGGCCCGGTACGCCGGGGTGAGTACCGCCGTCGTGAGTTATGTGGTGAACGGTGGGCCGAAGAACGTGGCCCCAACCACGGAAGCCAAGGTTCGCGAGGCCATCCGTGTCCTCGGATACCGGCCCAACGCTGCCGCCCGTGCCCTGAAGCTTGGATCCAGCGAGACCATTGGAGTGGTGGTTCCTGATAACACCAACCCGTTCTTTACTCAGCTGGCCCACGCCGTGGAGGATGCGGCCGCGGAACTTGGCTTTGGCATGGTGCTCACCAACTCGGACGGCAGCCTGACACGCGAACGCAAGAACATCCGCACCTTGGCTGCCCGGCAGGTGGACGGGGTGTTCCTGGCCAGCTGCGTGTTCGATCCCGACGTCACGGAGCTTGAAGCCTCGGAGATCCCTTCCGTGCTCTTGAACAATGCAGGCTCGCCGCCGGGTTTCGCCAGCGTTGGCGTGGACTTGGAAGCTGGCGGCCGTGCTGCTGTCCAGCACCTGATAGGCCATGGACACACGAACATCGGGCTGGCCATCGGCACCAACACCGGCAATCAACTGGACGGACGCGAAGTGGGATGGCTGGCCACGCTGCGTGAAGCGGGCCTGCCGGATGGCCCTATGTTGCACAGTCCGTTCACCCGGCCTGGCGGCTACGAAGTGGGCAAGCGATTCCTGTCCATGGCCAACCGGCCCACTGCGATCTTTGCCAGTAACGACATGCAGGCCATCGGAATCCTCCGGGCCTTCCACGAGGCCGGAGTCCGTGTGCCCGAGGACATGGCGCTGGTGTCCTTCGACGGGTCCTTGGATTCCGAATACAGTTGGCCCGCACTTACCACGGTGGCGCAGCCGGTCCAACTGATGGCCGAAGCCGCCGTTCGTGCGTTGGTGGGCAAGGGGCGCGCGGAGGAACCGCAACACCACATCTTGCCCACCGAGCTGATCATCCGGCAGTCCTGCGGCTGCGACTAGCACCCTCCATCACCGACTCGCCTGTTTGGTCGGACGCTCGATCACCTTTCACGGCCCACTGAGAGGGGTTGGTCGGGAGGGGCCATCGGTGGGAGGGGGCTAGGAGTCCATGCTCGCGTAGCGCTCCGGGCGGGACAGCACCTGGCCGATCTGCGCCGTACCCGCAGCGACGGCCAAACGCACCAGCAGGAACCCTGCCGCGAACACTCCGCAGATGGTCACAAACACCACGGGCTGGGTCAGCAACACGGCACCCGTGAGCGGGAGGACCAGGACAGCTGCCGCTGCCGCCGAAATGCCTGCGACCAGGAAGAGCGGCGACATCACGGCCTTGACCCTGGCCGCCACCATCAGCTTCCGCGGCATTCCCACCCGGTCCAGTGCCACCAGCATCGGGGCCCGGTCGAGCACGGCCGCGGCCTGGTTTACGCCCGCGGAGCACGCCACCATGAGGAACGAGCCCAATAGGGTGATCATCACACCGGTGTTGATGTCCCGCACCAACAAGGCGGTTTCATCGCCGGCGCTGCCGCCCATGGTGTCCGCCACGGCCATGCCAACCCCAACAAACACACCCACAAAACTGGTCATCGCGACGCCCCCAACTTGCCGCCACGATTCCTTGGGACTTTCCAGCACGGTCCTGGCAGCCAAAAGTTGCTCAGGACGTTTGGCGCGCTTGAGCTGCGACGATGCCCGCAACCGCAGGATCCACGGGCCCATGAGGTTCAACGCCAGCAACGCCAGGCCAAAGCAGCCACCCATGACTCCTATGATCACGATGAACGCGCCGAAGCTGCTGAGCATCCCCATCGCCACCACGCCGATGACCACAACAACAGCCGCGATGAGCCCGCGAACCCAGTGGGCGCCGTCGGCCGTTTGCCTTGTCCGGACACCCAAAGGCGTCACCACGACTTTCCGCAGTCCAAGGGCAGCACTCGCTGCTGCCAGAACGCAGACGGCAAGAACGCACCCGAGGATGGAGGGCACGGAGAGCCAGGCGTGGCTCCCGATGGCTTGGCCGCGAAACTGGATCAGGCCGAGGAACGGTGCAACGCAGGTGTACAGCCCCGCGCCCGCCAGCGCTCCGACCGCCGCGAGCACTGTCGACTCGATGACGGTCATCCATACGACGGTGGCGCTGTTCGCGCCCAAAAGACGCAGGGAGGCCAGGCGGTCATCCCGACGCCGGGCGGCCAGTCGGGCGGCCGAGGCGCCAAGGGTCAGCAACGGGATGATCAGCAGCACCATCGCGACGACGGCCAGCGCTTGGTAAGTGCCGGCGATGTCGTCAGTCCAGGACCAGAAAACCTGCGAGCCGCCTGCCACAGTCAGCAGCAGTGCGGTGACTGTGCCGAACGCAAGAATAGGCAAGCCGGCGTCCCGAAGGCCCGTTTCCCGCAAGCTGCTGCCATTGCTCCGGGCGAGATAGGGGGCGAGGCGTAGCGCCATGGTGAGGCTAGACATTGAAGGCACCTTTGAAGTTGGTTGCTGCGGGCGCGGCTGGGGTGGAGGGTCCGCCAGTGTCGGCCACGATCCGGCCGTCCCGCAGTTCCACGACGCGCCGGCAACGGGCAGCGACGTTGGGATCGTGGGTAACCACCAGCAGGGTCCGGCCATTTGCTGCAACAGAACCCAGCAGTATGTCCAGCACTTCGCTGGACGTGGCTGAATCCAAGGCTCCAGTGGGTTCATCGGCAAAGACCACCCGCGCGCCGGTCACTTGGGCCCGGGCGATGGCGACGCGCTGGACCTGGCCGCCGGAGAGTTCGCCCAGGCGTCGCTGTTCCATCCCGCCGAGGCCCAGTGCGGCCAGCCATTCCGCGGCCCGGGATTCGGAGGTGGCCCTGTCAGTGCCGTTCAGCATCAGCGCGAGGGCCACGTTTTCGATGGCCGTCAGCTCAGGAAGGAGCATGCCTTGTTGGAAAACGAAGCCGAATTCTTCCCTCCGGAGCCGCGACAACGCAGCGTCACCCAAGGTGTCCAGGCGCAGCGGCGACGAGGGAGTGTTCAAGGTGACCGAACCGGCGTCGGGCCTCAAAATCCCGGCGAGGCAGTGCAACAGAGTAGTCTTGCCCGAACCCGAGGGTCCAATGATCGCAATGGATTCGCCGGTGTTCGCAGTGAAGTCGACGTGGTCCAGGGCGAGGCTGCCGGGATAGTGCTTGGTGAGCTGCTGGGCGTGGAGGATGGCGTTCATATATCCAGCATCCCGAAACGGGACATCTCCCCGCGTCAGTCCACCGGTTGAACTCCGCGGCCAGCCATCCACCCGCGGTATGAGAGCTGGCCTAGCTGTGTTGGGTCTCCGCGATCCGAAGCTTCGCCACGTTCTCTTCCAGCACCCGCCGGGCGTCTTCACCCAGCAATGAGTCTGTGATGAGTTCGTCCGCCTCCTCCAACTGGGCGATCGAAGCGATGCCCACGACGCCCCATTTGCTGTGATCAGCCACAACTACCGTGCTCCGCGCGGAGGCCATGAACGCGCGGTTGGTCTCGGCCTCAAGCAGGTTGGGGGTGGTGAAACCCGCATGGGCATCCATGCCGTGGACGCCAAGGAACAGGACGTCCAGGTGGAGTTGCTTCAAGGAGGCGGTAGCAATGGGTCCCACCAACGCGTCAGATGGCGTCCGCTCGCCACCGATCAGGATGACGGTGGAACCAAACCGGGCAGGACCGGAGGAGGCGCCGTGATGAAAAAGGTCGGCAATTCGGACAGAGTTGGTCACGACTGTGATGCGGGGACCGTTGACGAGTTCCTTCGCCAGTGCCCAGGTGGTGGTGCCGGCGCCGAGACCGATCGCCATGCCTTCCTGCACCAGGGAAGCTGCTTCTACGGCGATCGCGTGCTTCTCGGCGGTCAGCTGCGTGGACTTGAGCTCGAATCCGGGTTCGTGGGTGCTGGCATCACCTGGCAGTTTGGCGCCACCGTGGATTCGCTCCACCCGGCCGGATTCCTCGAGGGCTTCGATGTCGCGCCGCACGGTCATGGGGGAGACGCCAAGGAGTTGGGCGAGGTCAGAGACCCTTACGACGCGTTCGCGCTGGACGGCGTCGATGATGGCGGAGTGGCGTGCTGCCTGAAGCATCAGGGCCTTTCTGGGAACCTCGTCAAAAGTGGGGCTGGGTCTGGCTCCAGTCTAGGACGCGGGACTCGCCGAGGCCGGTAAGGCACCACGCCCAGCTGGAACGCACGACGGCGCCACTCACCCCGTGGGGCGAGCGGCGCCGTCGTTGATCCTGGTCGGGCTACTTGCGGAGCGACTCCGCGATCTGGGTCATGATGCCGGGGTCTGCCAAGGTGGTGGCATCGCCGGTGTCGCGTCCTTCTGCGATGTCCTTGAGCAGGCGGCGGACGATCTTGCCGGAACGGGTCTTGGGCAGTTCCGGCACGATCAGGAGCTGCTTGGGCTTGGCGATCGGTCCGATTTCCTTGCCCACGTGGTTGCGAAGTTCCAGGACGGTTTCGTCGCCGTTGTTCACGGCATCGCCACGGAGGATGACGAACGCGACGACGGCCTGTCCCGTGGTCTCGTCAGCGGCACCAACCACGGCGGCTTCGGCGACGGACGGGTGGCTGACAAGGGCGGACTCGATCTCGGTGGTGGAGAGGCGGTGGCCTGAGACGTTCATGACGTCGTCCACGCGGCCCAGGAGCCAGACGTCGCCGTCCTCGTCCTTCTTGGCACCATCGCCAGCGAAGTACATGGCCTCGAACCGGGACCAGTAGGTGTCCTTGAAACGCTCGGGGTCGCCCCAGATTCCGCGAAGCATGGAGGGCCACGGTTCGCGGACCACAAGGTAGCCGCCTTCGCCGTTGGCCACCGAGGCGCCGTTCTCATCCACGACGTCCACGGCGATGCCGGGCAGCGGGACCTGCGCCGAGCCGGGCTTGGTGGCGGTGACGCCGGGCAGCGGTGCGATCATCTGAGCGCCGGTTTCGGTCTGCCACCAGGTGTCCACGATCGGGGCCGGGTGTTCCTTCTTCTCGCCGTTCTTGCCGGCGTTCCCGCCGATCACGTCCCGGTACCACATCCACGCTTCGGGGTTGATGGATTCACCCACGGAGCCCAGGACACGGATGGAGGAGAGATCGTACTTGTCCGGGATCTCGCGACCCCACTTCATGAATGTGCGGATCGCCGTGGGTGCCGTGTAGAGGATGGAGACCTTGTACTTCTCCACAATCTCCCACCAGCGGCCCTGGTGCGGGGAGTCGGGCGTGCCTTCGTACATGACCTGGGTGGCGCCGTTGATGAGTGGCGCGTAGGTGACGTACGAGTGGCCGGTGACCCATCCGACGTCGGCCGTGCACCAGTACACGTCCGTTTCCGGGTGGAGGTCGAACACGGCCTTGTGGGTGTAGGCGCCCTGCGTGAGGTAGCCGCCGGTGGTGTGCAGGATGCCCTTGGGCTTGCCGGTGGTGCCGGAGGTGTAGAGGATGAACAGCGGGTGCTCGGAATCATGCCCGACGGCGGTGTGTTCGGTATCTGCCTTGTCAACCGTCTCGGACCACCAGAGGTCGCGGCCTTCCACCCAGTTGACGTCCTCGCCGTTGCGCTTGACCACCACGACGTTCTGGACAGTATGACCTTCCTTGGAGAGGGCTTCGTCCACGGCGGGCTTGAGCGGGGAGGGCTTGCCACGGCGGTAGGTACCATCGGCAGTGACAACGAGCTTGGCTTCGGCATCCTCGATCCTGGAACGCAGGGCATCTGCGGAGAACCCGCCGAACACCACGGAGTGCACGGCACCGATCCGGGCGCAGGCAAGCAGCGTGATGACCGCTTCGGGGATCATGGGCAGGTACACGGCCACGCGGTCGCCCTTGGCCACGCCGAGGGCTTCGAAAGCGTTGGCGGCTTTCTTGACCGCTTCTGTCAGCTCCGCGTACGTGTAGGTGCGGGTGTCGCCGGGTTCGCCTTCGAAGTAGATGGCAACGCGGTCGCCCAGTCCGTTTTCCACGTGCCGGTCCAGCGCGTTGTAGGCGGCGTTGATCTCGCCGCCGACGAACCACTTGGCAAACGGCGGGTTGGACCAGTCGAGGGCTTCAGTGAAGTCCTTGTCCCAGGTCAGCAGCTCGCGGGCCTGCTTGGCCCAGAACGCGGGGCGGTCCGCCTCAGCCTCTGCGTAGGCGTCAGCACTTGCGACGGCGTTGGCCGCGAACTCTGCCGACGGCGCGAACTTGCGGTTCTCGTGAAGGAGGTTTTCAAGGGCCTCGACGTGTGTGGATCCGGTGGTGTCCTGGGACATGGTGAACCTCATTATTCATCGATCTTTGCTTCGCGGATCCTTTCCATAGGTCCGTGCGCGAGCCGTTCCCCGGCGTCGCGCAGGTCCCGCGGAAGGTCCGCAGAGTGCTGTCCGCCAACAACACTATCTCTTTGGAAGGTCCTACGTGTGCGTGGTCACAAACCCGGCCGTGAGCGGCGCACATTTAGCGCCGAATGGCGGCTGGTGCCGTGAGGAACCGTTTACATGACGACGACGGCGGGCCCTGGCTCACGCTGTTGGGGCGGGAGTTTGGCGGCGAACACTGTAAGGGACCTTGGAGTTTGCTGTGGGCGAAGCCGTATGACCGTTTTCCGCTGGAACCCTGTCAGTGGGGTGGCATAGGCTGAAGAAGCCTTGGAACCCATCTTCTGGCGTGTCCGGTTTCCTGCAGATTCCTGCGGAGATAACCGGGCCGGACTGTCCAAGGCGCCGCCGTACGAAGGAGAAACAGATGAACCAGCTGAGCCCAGGCCCGCACGACTCACAACCGACGGGACCGGACACCACGGCTGGAACGGCCACCCCTGCAAGCGGCACCGCTGACGGGAAGCCGTCGAAGTTCGACGCTGTCGCCGGTCCTTTTACCATCCGGGACCTCACCGTGTTCGGCTCCACCCTCCTGATGTTCGTGGCATCCCTCCTGCCGATGTTCGGAGAGCGCTACAACCTCTGGAACCTTGGGAACCTGTTCTTCCTGCTGCTCGGCATCATCCTGCCCTTGGTCGTGACGGCACTGTTCGTAGCCCGCAGGTTGCAGCCAAAAACCGTTGTGCGCATCGGCTCCCTGTCCATCGACCAGTTTGCGTCGGTCACGGCTTCCTTCGCTTTTCCGCTGTTCTTCCTGACGATCGCCGACTCCTTCAACGGTGGTGTGCTGCTGGGGTTGGTTGGTTCGGTGGGCCTCCTGGCTGCGACAGTTCTTGGCCCTCATCTTCCGTGGCTCTCCGCCGATTTCAAGGGGCGTGTCGAGACGCCGGCGCACGTTGTTGCCCGTGAAGCGGTTGTGCCTAGCCGTAAGCCTGCCGCTCCCAAGGCGCCGAAAGCGCCCAAGCCGGCCGCAAGTCCGTCCACTCCGGGCTTTGAAGGATCGGCTGCCGGATACCAGGCTCCGGGTCCCGTAGTTTCATCGGGAACAGCCGGCGCTGCCGCTGGTTCCAGTGCTGCCGCAGGTTCCGCCGCTGCCGCGGGTTCCAGCCCGTTGGCGCCGACCGCTTCCGCAAATACAGAGCCGTCAGCTGCGACCGCGGCCTCCGCCGTCGTTCATTCAGCCGACGCCGGCTCCGGTTCGGCACCTGCTGCCTCCGGTGCTGGTGCATCGCCCGCAACACCTGTGGCTCAACCGGCCGCCGCAAACGGCGCAGTTGCGTCCAGCGAAGATGGCAAGGCCCCGGCGTCTGCTCCGGAGCCGGCAACTACCCAGCACGCCGCTCAGCCCGCGGCGCAGCCGGGGCCCGCGGAGGCAGGACCGGCTCAGCCGACCAACGCCCAGCTGGCCAACGCCCAGCCGGCCAACGCCCAGCCAGCCGCGGCCCAGCCAGCGGCGGCCCAGCCAGCGGCGCAGCAACCGTGGGCTGCCACGATGGCTACTCCCATCGTTTCCGGTGACACCCGGCGCGTCAGCGACTCCATCGGTGCCACCGTGGACCCGGCAAGCCGTCCGGAGGAATCCGATTCCCCCGCGTATGAGGCCTTCTGGTTCGCTGTCGCACAGCCACGCACGGCGTACGACGAACACTCCGGCGCTCCTTCCTTCACCATCGAACCCGGCGGATGGGTCCTCGCCTTGGAGGACCGCGGCCACGAGTTCCTGGTTCAGGACACTGACGGCAAGGTTGGGGTCCTCAGGGAGCTCAGCAACATCGAACGCGGCTAGGCGGGGGACGCCGTGGCCACCGCCGAAGCTGGTTCGCTCCTCGCACTCAAACGCCGGGCACGCAAGATCAACAGGGTTCTCGCCGAGAAGTACCCTTACGCGCATGCGGAGCTGGACTTCCGGAACCCGTTCGAACTGGTCGTGGCCACAGTCCTTTCCGCCCAGACAACCGACGTCCTGGTCAACCAGGTCACCAAGATCCTGTTTGCCCGTTACCCGGACGCACGGACCATGGCTGAAGCGGACCCTTTTGAACTTGAAGCAATCCTTCAGCCCACGGGTTTCTTCAGGGCAAAGGCCCGCAATGTCCTGGCGCTCAGCACCCGTTTGGTGGACGAGTACGACGGCGAGGTCCCGGGTCGGTTGGAGGACCTGGTAACGCTGCCGGGAGTCGGGCGAAAGACCGCCAACGTTGTCCTGGGCAATGCCTTCGGCGTTCCCGGGATCACCGTCGACACGCACTTTGGACGCTTGGCACGACGGTTCGGCTGGACTGCGTCGGACGATCCGGTGAAGATCGAATTTGATGTAGCCGAGCTGTTTGAGCGTCGGGACTGGACCATGCTGTCGCACCGCGTGGTTTTCCACGGCCGCAGGATCTGCCATGCCAAGAAGCCGGCTTGCGGTGCCTGCCCTGTCGCCAGCCTTTGCCCGAGTTACGGCGACGGCGAAACCGATCCCGTCAAAGCGGCCAAGCTGCTGAAGTATGAGCTCGCCCCCGGAAATGAAGCATTGCTGGAACGGTTGCTGGCTGAGACCCATCGGGCCGCGGAAATCCGCATGGAATCGCAAAGGAGGCCCGGGTGACCGCGCTTGAGGAGTTGTCCGCTCTCGTTGCCCGCTACGAGTCCGGGGAGCAACAGCGCTCAAGGCTGTGGGCCCAGCTGCCCGTCCTTGAGGAGACAAACCGTGCCGCCGCTGTCCTGATGTTGTTCGGCGTGCTGGACAACGTGCCCGCAGAATCCGGGCGTCCCATCGCCCCGGCCGACCTTGATGTCCTCCTGTTGGAGCGGGCGCACACCCTTGACGACCATCCAGGGCAGGTGGCCTTTCCCGGCGGCAGCGTGGACCCGGAGGACGAATCGGTGGTTGCCGCGGCCCTGCGGGAAGCAGTGGAAGAAACCGGTTTGGATGCCAGCGGTGTCCGTGTGCTCGGTGTGATGCCTGAGCTCGGACTTATCCGCAGCAACTTCCGGGTCACTCCGGTGCTGGCCTGGTGGGATGCCCCATCACCTGTTCGCGTGGTGGACTATGGCGAATCTGCCCAGGTTTTCCGGGTACCCGTCCGGGACCTGCTGGACCCGGTCAACCGTGTCAGCGCCACCATCTCGCGGTTCGGCCGCACGTATACCAGCCCTGGCTTCACCGTTAATGGCGTGTTGGTGTGGGGTTTTACCGGAATGGTCCTGAGCGGCCTTTTCGATGAACTGGGCTGGACCGTACCTTGGGACCAGAACAAGCTCCACGACATCGATCTCTAGGAACACGACAACCGAAGGTGCCCTTTATGGGCCCGCGCACTCCCGGCCCGGTTCCGGTTACTTGGCCTTGTCGTAGGAATCGACGACGGCGACACTCACCGGGAACTCCACCGGCACCTGCCCGAACATGAGCAGCTTCGCCGCTGCCGCCGCCTCTTCGATGGCCCGGATGCAGTCGTCCACAGCGTCGTCAGGCGCGTGAACCATGACTTCGTCGTGCAGGAAGAAGACGAGTTCACCGGAAGGCGATCCGTCGGCCCGGAAAGCCCGCAGCCGCCGTCGTAATTCAGCGAGCCAGCACGCCGCCCATTCGGCCGCGGAGCCCTGGACCACGAAATTGCGGGTGAAGCGGCCGCGTGAGCGTGCCAGGTTGTCCGCCCGTCGCTGCTCCTCCGCGGTGGTGGATTGCTGGCTCCGTAACCAACCGGCCGATGGCGGTGGGCTGCTTCGCCCGAGCCTCGTCGTCACGGTCCGCCCTGCTTCGCCCTCGCGGGCCGCCTGTTCCACGAACCCCACCGCGCGGGGATAGGTGCGCGTCAGCTGGGGCATGAGCCTGCCCGATTCGCCGGTGGTAGCCCCATAGATCGCGCCCAGGAGCGCAATCTTCGCCTTGGCTCGGTCACCACCAAACCCTTGCGCCGCTATACCTGCGTAGAGGTCCTTGTCCCGTGCGGCTTCGGCCATTTTGGTGTCCTGCGCCAATGCCACCAGGACGCGGGGTTCCAGCTGGGAGGCGTCAGCGACGATGAGCTTATGACCGGGATCGGCATGGACTGCTGCCCGGATGTTGCGCGGTATCTGCAGGGCACCACCACCGCGGGAAGCCCAGCGCCCTGAAACTACTCCGCCCACGACGTACTCCGGGTGGAACCGGCCACCACTTACCCAGGCGTCCAGCCAGGCCCAGCCGTTGGCCGTGTGCAGGCGCGACAGCTTCTTGTAGGCCAGCAACGGCTGGATGGCAGGGTGCTTCGACTCCTGGAGCTCCCACTGCCGCGTACTTTTTACTTCGATACCGTTCCGGTGCAAGGCCCGCATGAGGTCCTGCGGGGAGTCGGGGTTCAAACCAGGGGAGTTCAGGATGCTGCGGAGCTCGGTGCACAGGGCCTCAAGTGCTGGCGGCCGGTGTCCTGGTTGGGGCCGTGGACCGAGGACATCCGCCAGGATCTGCTGATGGAGTTCCTCTCGCCAAGGGACACCAGCGTGTTGCATCTCGACGGCGATGATGGCGCAGGCTGACTCAGCGGCGAGAAGCAGTTGGAGGCGCTGCCTCTGCTGCTGGTCCGTGGAAACCTGGGCAACGGCATGCTGTTGGGCCGTGAACTCTTCCTTGAGTTCAGCCAGGCCGGCTTTCGGAGCTGAGGTGACGATGTCATCGAAGAGGGCGCCTTGGTCGGCTGGCGGGGGCGGGGGTTGCAGGACGCGGGGAGGTGTCGCATCGTCGTCCTGAGTGAGCTTCACGGCGTTCTTGGCGTAGTCCGTGTGGGCTGTGAACTCCGAATGGGCCAGGATCGCCCCGCACAAGGCCAGATCGTGGCAACGTTCCAGCTCGACTCCGTGAACCAGGAGTTCCGGGTACCAGTCCTGGGCGCGGTGCCACACCCAGCGGGGCCGCTGGGTTTCCAGCTCACGCACGACGCCGGGCAGCTCGCCACGGGTGACAAGGCGTGCGTCGGCCGTCGCTTTTCCCGTGGGAGAGATTCTCTGTATGGCTGCGCCTTCCTGGTGGGCGGCGAGCAGCAAATACATGGTTTCCATTCTGCCTTGTGCGGCGGTGTGACGTGGCCTTTCTCCACAGGGCTTGGACCGACCAGTCCTCCACACCGCTGTCGGCGCTGCTTTATGCACATACGGATGATGGGCCCTTCAAGCTGGCGTCTCCTGCAGCCATGGTGGGGTTCATGAGCAAGCACGATCGAAGGCAAAAACGAACCGGGAGCCAGGATGTCGAGGTAGGTGCCAACTGGCTGCCGCAGGATTCCGTCGAAGTCCTCCTCGTATCCAGTGATAACTACCTTCAAGAGGAGGCCAAACGAATTGTTGCGGCCGCAGGGGGAAGCCTGCGGACCGCGGCGGGTGTCGGGGAAGCCCTCCACGGGTGGGACAGCGCCGCCGTCGTCCTGGTGGGCAGTGACGTGCGGGAGTTACCACCGCGGCGAAGAGCGCCGACGGTGCTGCTGGGCAGGGCCTCGGACGGGGACGGACTGTGGAGGTTGGCAGCTGCCCTGGGAGCGGAACGGGTGGCGGTACTGCCTGAAGCAGCTGGCTGGTTGGCCGAACACCTCAGCCTGTCCGGGTCTCCTGACCCGGGCGGGAACGTGGTAGGTGTCATCGGCGGCAGCGGCGGGGCAGGTGCCACTACCACCGCGATCTGGCTTGCCCAGGCAGCCGCCAGCCACGGCATCAGCACCATGCTCATCGACGGAGATCCTTGGGGCGGTGGGCTGGAACTGGCGGTGACGGCAGATGACATTCCCGGCCTTCGGTGGCCGGACTTCGCAGAAACCAGGGGAAGCATCGACCCCACCCAGTTCCGGGAGTCCCTGCCGATCGCGGGAGGGTTCGCCTATTTGTCGTGGCCAGGAACACGGGACGCAGTCCCGACTCCCGACGCCGGTGCGGTGGCTGCCGTCATGGATGCCGCGCGCCGGAGTTTCGAGCTCATCGTGGTGGACATTGGGCGAAACGGTGACGGAATGTCGACGTTCGCCTGGGACTGTGACAGGTTGCTCCTCCAAGCCCTGTCCCACCTGAAGTCCGCGGTCGCTGCTGCACGGATCCTGCAAGAACTCCCGCCAGTGGATTCGGCCCTGCTCGTCCGCGGAAACAGTTCCACATCCGTCGACGCCTCACTGATTGCGGATTCTTTGGGTTTGCCGCTGGTGGGCCGTGTTCCGGAGCTTCGGGGAGTAGCGTCAGGGACCGAGCTGGGGCGCCTGCTGGAACTGGGCCGTCGTAAACCTGTGAATCGTTTTGCCGCGGACGTCCTTGAACTGGATGGAAAAGGCCAATGAATCGCGTACCCGATTCCGCACGCAGGAGGCATGGCCGGAGGCTGGACTCGGTTCTTCTCGAAACCGTTCGGGAATCAGTGCTCGCGGGTAGTGGGCCCGTGACTCCGTCCACCGTTGCGGCAGCAGTCCAGGCAAGCGGCAGGCTGCTGGGGGCAGCTGGTGCGTTGGAAGCGGCCGAGTCGATCAATGCGGAGCTGAACGGACTTGGCCCCCTCCAGCAACTGGTCCGGGACCCCGCCGTCACGGATATCTTCGTCAACGGCCCGGAGTCAGTATGGGTGGACCGCGGCCAAGGCCTTGAACGTTCAGGCATCCGCTTCGACGACGAGCAACAGGTCCGGTCGCTCGCCTCCCGGTTGATCTCGGCCGGCGGACGGAGGCTGGACGACGGTTCCCCGTGCGTGGACGTCAGGCTGAACGGCGGCTACCGGATTCACGCCGTGCTCCCGCCCATATCGACAGCCGGCACCCTCCTGTCCGTTCGCATCCGACGCGAGGAAGTCTTCGCGCTGGAGGAACTGCGGGAGCGGGACATGTTTCCCGAGCACGTGGAGGTAGTCCTTCGCGCCATCATGGCCCGCAAGCTGAGCTTCCTGGTCAGTGGTGCCACAGGCTCGGGAAAGACAACGTTGCTCTCTACTTTGCTCGGGCTCAGCAGTCCGACGGAGCGCCTGGTGTTGATAGAAGACGCGGCGGAGCTCAACCCCGTGCACCCTCACGTGGTGACGCTGGAGTCGCGGCACGGGAACCTGGAGGGTGGAGGCGCGTTGGACCTCGGAGAGCTGGTCCGGCAGGCCCTGCGCATGCGTCCTGACCGATTGATTGTTGGAGAGTGCCGTGGAGCTGAGGTCCGTGAACTACTGACTGCGCTCAACACCGGGCACACAGGCGGTGGGGGAACCATCCACGCCAACACCGCAGAGGCCGTTCCGGCACGTCTGGTCGCCTTGGGCGCGCTCGCAGGGCTGAACGCGGAGGCCGTCCGGTTGCAGGTTTCGAGCGCCTTGGAAGTGGTGATCCACGTGGAGCGGACGCAGTGGGGACGCAAGGTGGCATCCATTGGTGTCCTGGCTGACACCCCTGAGGGCCAAAAGGTAGTGGCTGCGCTCCGACGTAGTCCGTCCGGAATGGAACCTGGACCAGCGTGGCCGGGACTCGCCGTCCGACTCGGGCTGGACCCTGCCGACCCGACGAGGGCGGCAACGCATCACACCATCCAGGTTCCGGCCCCTTCGACGGTGATGGGCCGGAACGGATGATCGCCGTATTCGTCGTCGTCACGGGCTTAGCGGCGTGGGTGAATCTCCGAGGCAGCCGTGCTGACAGCCGGCGGGTCAGGCGCAGCTTGGGAAAGCCGGCCGTGCTGGGTGGGGGTTTCCAAGGCTTCACAGTGGGTTTGCTACGCAGGAAGAAGCGCCCGACGCCCCTGTCCCTGGTGGTTTTGGTCCAGCAACTTGCCGCCTTGCTGCGGGGTGGCCGGGGGCCTTCCCGGTTGTGGGAAGAACTCTGGCTGGTCCACGCAGCGCAGCAGGACGAAAACCGCGTCGCACCAACCGAAACGGCGTTGCTTTCTGACAGTTCACAAAGGGTGCTGGCCGCCGCACGTGCAGCGGCCGCCGTCGGAAATTCACCGGCCCTCGCCATCCGCAGCTCAGCAGCCAAGTCTTACACGGCCCGGGGAAGCAACGAGCGGCGCGTGTGGATGGAGCTCGCCGCGTGCCTGGAAGTAGCAGAAACCAGCGGCTGCCCGCTGGCGGACCTCCTCTCCCGCTTCGCAGCCCAACTCATCGCCGAAGAGGATGCGGAGGCCGCCCGGCAAACTGCGCTCGCAGGTCCCAAAGCGACAGTGAAGCTGTTGTCATGGCTCCCGGTTTTCGGACTGCTCCTCGGGATGGCCCTGGGGGTGGACCCGTTGGGAATCCTGCTGGACAACATCCTTGGTGTTGCAACCTTCGGAGCGGGGCTACTGCTGACCGTTGCGGGCCGCGTCTGGTCGTCACGGCTGGTTGCCTCAGCTGCAGGGGGATACTGATGTCCGGAGTCATGCTGATGGTTGCCGTTCTGGCTTTGGCCTCATTCATCTGTTGGGCCAGACCCGGGCATCATAAGGGCCCGTTGGGAACACCGCATGGAATTCCCTGGGCTTTGGCGGGCACGCCCGGCCCGGAGGCCTCCGATGGGCCGGAGCATCCTCGCTCGCCAACCGACGGTCTCCGCGACACAGCGATGATGCTGGAGCTGGTGGCTTCCATGCTCGACGCTGGTGCGGGCATCGGGCGTGCGTTGGAGCTCATCTCTCGCGCGGCTTCCCCGTCGATCCAGCAGTCGCTGAGACCAGTCGTTGCGGCACTGGCAATTGGAGCCGACTGGGAGACCGCCTGGCGGACTCCCACGCAACCCGCACCCGAAGTGGTGCGGTTGAAAAATGCGCTGGCTTTCGCAGCCATCACGGGTGCTCCGTCGGCATCGATCCTTTATGCCCAAGCGGCCCGGGAACGGCGCGAAGCCTTCCGTGCCGCAGAGAAGCGGGCGGCAGCGTTGGGCGTGAAACTAGTCATTCCATTGGGCCTTTGTTCGTTGCCCGCCTTCATCTGCCTTGGCATCGTGCCCGTGCTGATCGCCATGGTGCCCTCTGGCTGAGCGGGTCAGCCCCTACAGCTACAGCTCCTTGCGGGCCCGTTGTGCCATCGTGACGGCGCTCAGTCGTGCCACCGTCCGCCGTGCCACTGTCCCTCCACAATCCGTGCGAAGCCGGGGTTATCCACTTGCGGGAATCGTTCCCTACCAGCTCCGATCCAGCCACGGAAGAGTCAGGTTTGTCGGCAGAACCGCCGGCATTTTTGAAAGGAAGCAACCATGAAAACACTTCTTCGTGCTCCGTCCGGACGCCGCTCCCAACTTCGCCGAGCAAGTCAGGCATTCGGTACTGCAGAGGAGGGCCATGCAATGGAACCCTTCGGAATCGAGCAGTTCGAACTGGAGCCGTTTATGGATTCCGGATTCGGCGATGTTCCGGCTCCGACCCCTGCAACTGACCTTCACCTCACTGTGCCCTACGGAGTCGGGACACTCAAACGCCGGAGAGGGCGGAACAGGCGTCTCGGGGCTGATGCCCGGGTTTTGGGTTCGGAAGCGGGAATGGCAACTGCCGAGTATGCCATTGCTACGTTGGCTGCCGTGGGCTTGGCCGGGCTGCTGGTGGTCATTCTTCGCAGCGAAGAGGTACGCGGCTTCCTGCTCAATCTGATCCGCACGGCACTGTCCCTGCCATGACGCCAGGGCTGCCTGCCTGCAGGAGTGAGCTCCGCTGCGGCAAACAACAAGGCGCTGTCACTGCCGAGTTTGCCGTCGCTTTGCCGGCGGTGGTGTTACTCCTTGCCCTCCTGTTGGCAGGTGGCGCTGCGGGCGTCACCCAAGTCCGGCTGGAGGAGGCAGTCCGGGCGGGGGCGCGTGCATCAGCAAGGGGTGAGTCCTCCGGGTCGGTGGAAACCATCGTCAAGCGTTTGGCTGGGGAAGCTGCGGTTCCCGGCTTGTCTGAGGAGGGCGGCTGGCGCACGGTCACGGCCTCCTCTCCGGTTGGCGGGGCCTTGGGATACCTGATCCCGTGGAAATTGACGGCCTCTGCGTCGGCCCGGACCGAGTCGGCTTCCCCGTGAAAGCGCCAGTGACGGCTCGCCATCCTGCAACAGGCCAAGTCCACTCCGACCGCGGGGCCGGGACGGTCCTTGCTTTGGCTCTGGGAGCGGTGGTGATGGCCTTGCTGGCAGGGCTGTTGCTTTTGGTCCAGGCTAGCGTCACGGCATCGCGGGCAGCCACTGCGGCTGACCTCGCGGCGCTGGCAGCTGCTGATGCTGAACGGGGTCTTGCTTCGGGAGAACCCTGCGCAGTGGCCGGCGATGTTGCTGGGCGTCACGAAGCCCGGCTCACCTCCTGCAAGGTTCTTGGCGGCGACGAGGTAGAGGTCACCACCGAACTGGCGTATCCCTTCGCTTGGGGTGCTGCCACCGGACGTGCCCGTGCCGGGCCGCCGCCCCAGGCCGGGCCGCCGCCCTAGGGCGGAGCTTAGACGGCGTCCTTCAACAAGACGTCCAGAAGTGTGACGGCGGCTGCCTTGTCCAAGGGGTTGTTCTTGTTGCCGCATTTAGGTGACTGAACACAGGACGGGCAGCCAGCCTCACACTCGCACGCCTTGATGGCGTCCCGGGTGGCCGACAACCATATTTTGGCTTTCTCGTAACCGCGTTCCGCGAAACCGGCACCGCCGGGGTGTCCGTCATAGACGAAGATCGTGGGCACTCCGGTGTCGGCATGCAATGCGGTGGACACGCCGCCGATGTCCCATCGGTCGCTGGACGCCACCAAGGGGAGGAGCCCGATGGCTGCATGCTCGGCAGCATGCAAGGCGCCAGGGAACTGGGCTTCCACCAGCCCTGCGCCATGAAGCGAACGGTTGTCCACCACGAACCAGACGGCCTTCGTGAACAGGTCCCGGGCCCCGAGCTCAAGGGGTTCCTCTCCGAGGATCTCGTTCGAAATTAATGCCTTGCGCTGGAAGGAAACCACTTGCGTCGTCACTTTGACATCGCCGAAGTGCACAGTGATGTCACCCCATTGGACTGTGCGGGATGTTTCGAGCACTTCGATCTGGGTGACGTCACGGGCCGTGGTGTAGAAGTCGGGATTCACCCGACGCACCATCACGCAATGATCTGCCTCGTTGAGGTCTTCCACCAAGTAGCTTTCTCCTTGGTGCACATAGATGGCGCCGGTGTGGGCCTGGTAGTGGGTCTGCGGCGAATCCATTGTTCCCAGCAGGGATCCGGTTCCGGCGTCGACAATGCTCACAGGTCCGCCGCCGTCGGCCCGGAGGTTGACCATTCCGGCCGCACTCTCGGGGTGGGTCCAGAACCATCCGGCTGGACGTTTGCGGAGGTACCCCTGGGCCACCAAACGATCCAGGAGACCTTCGGCCGTAGCACCAAAGAGCTCCAACTCAGCAGGTCCGATCGGCAACTCGGCCGCGGCCGCACACAGATGCGGACCCAGGACGTACGGGTTTCCCGGATCAAAGACCGTGGCCTCAACGGATACGTCAAAAATGGCTTCCGGGTGGTTGACCAAATACGTATCCAGGGGATCGTCGCTTGCTACGAAAGCCGCGATGGCGTCTTGTCCAGCACGCCCCGCGCGTCCAATCTGCTGGAAAAGGGACGCCCGTGTTCCCGGCCAGCCAGCGACGAGCACGGCGTCCAGACCCGATATGTCGATGCCGAGTTCCAACGCGGATGTGCTGGAGACCCCCAGAAGCTGCCCGGACCTCAATGCCTGTTCCAGGGACCGCCGTTCTTCTGGCAGGTAGCCGGACCGGTACGCGGCCACCCTTCCCGGGAGGCTGGGGTCGACCTCGTCCAAAAGCCTTTTGGTGATGGAGGAAATGGACTCGGCCCCGCGCCTGGACTTGATGAAGGCAATGGTTCGGACACGGGAGGAGACCAGGTTGGCCAGGATATCCGCGGTTTCGGCCACAGCGGTCCTTCGCTGCTTGGCTCCGTTCTCACCCCTGACGTCGGTCAGTGCGGGTTCCCAGAAAGCCACCGTGGTGGAACCGTGCGGAGAGCAATCTTCAGATACTTCCCTGACGGGGGCGCCGATCAGCCGGCCGAACGAAACTCCGGGGTCCGACGCGGTGGCAGAAGCCGCGATGAATACGGGCTCCGGAAAAGCCGTGCCAGCCCCGTAGTAAGCGCAGATCCGCCGGAGACGTCGCATGAGGTTGGCAACGTGAGAGCCGAAGACGCCCCTGTAGCTGTGCGCTTCGTCCACAATGACGTACCGGAGCCTCCGGAAGAACCGGGCCCACCAGGTGTGGTTGGGAAGAATTCCGAAATGCAGCATGTCCGGGTTGGCCAGGATGAAGTTGGCGTGGTCCCGGATCCATCGGCGGGCGGATACGTCAGTATCGCCGTCATACGTTTCTGCCCTGACCGTGGTCAGCTTCAGCCCGCGTATGGCCGCGAGTTGGTCTGCCGCCAAGGCTTTGGTGGGGGACAGGTACAAGGTGACGGCGCCGTCATCGTGGATCTTTCCCGGATCGGAGAGGACCCGCAGTTCCGATCGGTGGATGGCGTCCAGGGCGGGCAGCTGATATGCGAGAGACTTGCCGGAGGCTGTACCGGTGGCGATGACTACGTGTTGGCCGGAGTGGGCAATGTCGGCAGCCTGGACCTGGTGACGGTACGGCTCCTGGATGCCGAGTGTCCCGTAGGCGTCGACGATGTCTGGATGCACCCACTGGGGCCAGGGCTCGTTGACCGCTTTTCGGGCAGGGATGGTGTGGACATGGCGCAGCTGCTCGGGGTCGGGAGTCCGGCCCAGCAAGGTGATCAGCGAATTTGGTAAAGCCACCGAATCATTCTGTCACTGTTCGTACCGTCGCCCGGCTGAGAGCCGCGAACGGCGGCACGCAGGGGTGCCGCCGTCGTCCATGGCTTCAGGGAGGAGGTGTCAGCTGCCCGAAAGGTCCGATCCTTCGGTTCCGCTGGCCGACATCATCAGCACGTGGCCCACGACGTCCCATCCAAGGTGCGAATACAGTTTCTGTCCGTCCAGGGAAGCCAGGAGAAGCCCGTTCTCCACCTGGTGTGAATACGCCTGGGCCGCGAGGGCTTTCATGATGAAGGTCCCAAGCCCCCTTCGCTGGAAATCCGGTTCGGTGACGATCTTGTCAAAGACAGCGGTTCCGTCCACCACGAAAACCCGGCCACTGGCTGCGACTTTCTCGCCGCTGTGGACCACCGCGTGGTGGACGCCGTTCGACTCGGACACTGCAAGCTCCAGGTCGTCATCAGGAAGCCAGGGATCCTCGGCGTCCTGTGTTTCCATGTCCACGATCATCATGGTCTGGGAAGCGGACGTCACCGTGAGACCGTGCTGTTCCGCGAGGAATTTGTACCTTTGGACGTCATTGGTGAGGACCGTCAGGATGCGGGCCGGTGATTCCGCGGTCTTTGCCGCGAGGCCGGCGAACTCTTCATCGGAGGGATCGTGGGCGAAATACTCCCAGTCACCGGTTTTGTCGGCTCGCAGGGCTGCAGGGAAACGACCCTCCTTGCGTTTCTCATAGCCACGGCAGCCGGACCAGCCGGCTACCCAGACCTCCAAGAGGTGCGCAATGTCTTCAACCAAGGCGTCTGGACTCATGTAGAGAGAGTATGCCAGCACCCGGGGAAGCAACAGAGCGATACCAGCCGGAGGAACGTTGCTTATGCAATTGTGACTTCCCGCTGGTAGACGGGCAGCCGGGCGTCAGGAAGGGCCGATTTTACTGCACCAAGTACCCTTGAATAGTGGCTTTGAACCGAATCGTGCTCTTCTATGGATTTACCCCGATTGCCGACCCCGACGCCGTGCGTCTGTGGCAGCGTGCCCTGTGCGAAAAGCTCGGGCTGACCGGCCGGATCCTTATCTCCAAGGATGGCATCAATGCCACGGTCGGTGGCGAGCTCAACAACATGAAGCAGTACGTTAAAACGACCCGTGAGTACCGGGGCTTCCACGACATCGACTTCAAATGGTCGGAGGGCAGCGCCGCGGACTTCCCGCGCCTGAGCGTCAAAGTGCGCGACGAAATTGTGTCCTTCGGCGCACCCGGCGAACTCAAGGTGGACGCCGGCGGTGTAGTTGGCGGTGGCAAGCACCTCCAGCCTGAGGAGTTGCACGCTTTGGTAGACGCCAAGAAGGCCAGTGGCGAAGACGTGGTGTTCTTCGATGGGCGGAACGCCTTCGAAGCGCAGATCGGCAAGTTCAAGGATGCGATCGTTCCGGAAGTGGACACCACCCACGACTTCATCAAAGAACTCGATTCGGGTAAGTACGACCACCTCAAGGACAAGCCCGTAGTGACGTATTGCACCGGGGGCATCCGCTGCGAAGTTCTGTCCAGTTTGATGGTTAACCGCGGCTTCGAAGAGGTCTATCAGCTGGATGGCGGAATCGTCCGATACGGCGAGACGTTCAAGGACAAGGGGCTCTGGGAGGGTTCCCTGTATGTGTTCGACAAGCGCATGCACGTTGAGTTCAGCGACGAAGCCAAAACCCTTGGAGAATGCGTCCGATGCTCAGCACCGACGAACAAGTTCGAGAACTGCTCGAACCCCAGCTGCCGCACCCTGACCCTCTATTGCGCCGACTGTGCTTCCAGCCCCGAAACCCTGCGCTGCCCCGGGGGCTGCGACGCCGCATGACCGGCTGAGCTACAGTTTGCTCACCCGGTAGGCGAAGTTGGCTTCCGACCTGGATCCTACCGTGATGGACAGCACCGCGTCCGTTTCCAGCTGCACCACGTTGACCCGCGCATTTGCGCATCCCAGAGTCAGGTCCACGAGCTCCGCTTCACCCACTTTGACGGCAAACATCACCCGTCGGGTGCCGCGGCATGCCAGCGTCACTGCGTAGGTTCCGCCCGGCAACTGCATCGTCTGCTCCGATTTGGACTCCCCGGCGTTGAGGTAACCACTGCTGGAGAAGAACGACTTCCCTTGGGATTCGGGCAGCGCCGACTTCGCCCATTCTTGAAGCGCATCCCCGGTGACAGTTTCTTCCAGCTCGGGATCGGGCGGCAGAACCACGTTGCCTGCCGTAGCGCTGGGATCTGCCTGCGGGCCGCCGTCGCCGGTGTATTCGCAGCCCGCCAAGCTTCCGCCAAGCGCAATGAGAAGTACGACGGCGGCCCTCGCCGACCGCCGTGCCATCACCGAGCGAGCTGCCTTGCTCCCCATGCACTGACTTTACGCCCGCATGGCTTGCGGCTGAAGGCTTTAGTGCGCGAGGGGGCGGGGCTCGATTAACTGGTTGCGGGAGCCAGGTGATAGGCGAAGATCAGCGGGGCGTCGACACTGCTGGTGGAGATGCTGAGGGGGCCGGTAACGGGCACCTTGATCTTGACGATGTCACGGTTTCCGTTGCATGCGGCGGCCGCGTCGGTGATCTTGTTCCCGCCCGCGGAGACCGCGAAGTAGGCCTTGCCGCTCCCGTCGCACGCCATGGTCAGGGTGTAGGTTCCAGCGGGGACACTTGCCGCTTCCTTCAGCAGCGGGTCCCGGTTCAGTATCTTTCCCGAGTCCTCCAGCACCACACCATTGGCTTCCGGGAGAGCAGTCGCCTTCCACGCTGGGACGTCCGCGTCCGCGATGTTGGCCGGTGCCTGGCAAGCACAGGCTGCCATGAGGACTGCAGCAGTGATGGCAACAAGGCCCGCGTGGCGCCTTGTGGAGGAGAAGTTGAGCATAAACTCAACGCTACCGGCTTCGGACACCGATCTTTGTCCACATAGCGTGGGGCTGGCATCCGCAGCCACGGTTTACCGCACCTACACTTGCAAGGTGACTGAGACAGCTACCTTCTTTACAGCCGGCAACATTGACGACGCTCCGCGCAGCGACCGTCCGGAACTGCTCACGGCGCTCGCCGCTGACCTCCGCGCAATGTCCTACACCGTGGACGGGGTGGCTGAGCTGTTGGGTCAATCCGCGTCAGATGCCCTGGGAAGGGATCAGCTCATCCCCGCATTGTTGGCCAGCGACCGGCTCGCTGTCTCTGAAGATTCGGCGGTGCGGGCGCTGACCACCGTGGTCCGGCTGTGGCTGCTCGCCGTCCCTCAAACCACCGCCGCAATGGAAGACGCTGTCCCCGGGACCGGCGTGCAAGGACTGGTGGAACTGGGGCTGGTCACGGCAGAATCCGGGATGGTCCACGCCAAAGTCGACTTGCGGCCCTACGGCTGGGATGCCAACCCTGACGGCAGCGGGGGCGCTGACCTCTGGGTGGCAAGCGACCTCGCCGCCCACCAGCAGCCGGGCGTACTGAGGCACGACCATGTGCTGGGAATCGGTCGCGCATCGACGACACTTGTCCAAACCACGGTCAGGCACCACACGGAGCGGGCGCTCGACCTGGGTACCGGGTGCGGCATCCAAACCTTTCACTTGTTGCACCATTGCGACCATGTGACCGCCACGGACATCTCCGAGCGGGCCCTTGCCTTCACCCGGTTCAACCTCCTCCTCAATGCGCGGGAGTTGGACCTGGATCCCGACGATTTGGGGAGCCGGGTAAGCCTGCGGTTGGGATCGCTGCTTGACCCTGTGGAAGGGGAACAGTTCGGCTTGGTGGTGTCCAACCCACCGTTCGTGATCACGCCCCGGACTGGCGGCGAATCGCCGTCGGAGCAGTTCACTTACCGGGACGGTGGCCTGCCCGGCGACGAGATCGTAGCTTCCCTGGTCCAGTCCCTGGCGCGTGTCCTCCAACCGGGAGGGACCGCCCAAATGCTCGGTAACTGGGAAGTCACCTCAGGGTCTGACTGGAAGGACCGTCCCACAGCATGGCTGAATGACTCGGGTCTGGATGTCTGGTTCATTCAACGCGAGCAGGTTGGGCCGGAGCAGTACGCGGAAACGTGGCTTCAGGACGCTTCACAAAACCGTGAGGGCGGCCACTATAAGGAGGCCTACGCCGCATATCTGCAGGACTTCGCGTCGCGGAATGTCGAGGGCATCGGCTTTGGCATGATCTGGCTCCGCCGTCCGGTGTCCCCCGAGGGGGCCATCATCAACCGCTTTGAAGAGATCACCTACGCCATCGAGCAGCCGATTGGACCCCACCTCGGCGCCGCCGTGGAACGCGCAGACTGGGTGGCGGCCAATCCGCTGCTGGACGCTCATCTGGTGGTCGCGGAAGACGTCACGGAGGAACGCCACCAGCGTCCGGGAGCAGAGCACCCCGGGGTCATCCTCTTGCGCCAGGGCGCAGGCCTCCGCCGAACCAACTTGCTCAGTACCGAGCTCGCCGGCTTCGTTTCGGCATGCGATGGACAGTTGTCGGTCGGGCAGATCGCCTCGGCGCTGGTAGCCCTCCTGGGCGGCAGCGAAGACTTCGACGAGGGTTCTTTCCGGGAAGGCCTGCTCCGGGAGGTCACCAACCTCGTCCTGGACGGCTTCCTGGTCCCCGACTCGTTCCTTCTTCCCTCGGCCGGGCAGGCCACGGCATGAAAAAGGACGCTGTGCCGCCTGCCGGCCCGCAAGGAAGTGACGCTGACTACACTGATGAAGTGATTGCGAACAACCAGCCATCCCAAGCGTCAGGCGACGTTCCCCGGCGCAAGCGCGCCGAAAAGACGATTGAGATCACCGATCCCAAGGCCATTCGCGCACTTGCACACGCTGCCCGCATCGAGGTCATCTCCGAGCTCTACGCTACCCAGGTCAGCCACACTGCAACCGAACTCGCAGCAAGGACCGGCCTGACCCCCAGCGCAATGAGCTACCACCTCCGTGCGCTCCAAAAGTGGGGGATTGTGGCTCCGGCAGAGAATGCGGGCGACGCCCGTGAACGGCGTTGGAAGGCCGCAGGGACGGACTTCACCATCTCGGGAGGCAGCGTAGCCAGCCCGGAAATCGCAGTGGTTGACCTGGAGCTCGATGCGTTCCGCCGGAGGGCTTCGGCTTTTGCCAGGGCCCGTGGCGAACGCCGCCAGCGGGGTGGCTCCGGCGAAGAGCCTGCTGCCGTGGTTTTGGCGAGCAACCTGCTGTACCTCACCAACCCGCAACGCAAGGAGCTTTCGGACCGGATCCGTGAAATTCTGCGTGAGTACGAACTCGAGGACCCTACCCAAATACCCGAAGGTGCCGAACGTATGGCAACCTTGTGGTCAATGATCCCGGATGACCGCGTAGCACCCGGACAGTAGGAGCCCATCCGGGTCCGCGCACCACCGCCCTGGTTTCCCTGCAACAACGCAGGATTCTACAAACTATGGTGAACTAGGCCAGTATGGGCACCAGCCCAATGACACATTTTTTCTGTAGGAGCACCGTGCCCAGCAAGGCAAAAACCGGCAAGAAACTCGTGATTGTGGAGTCTCCAGCCAAAAGCAAGACCATCGCCAAGTATCTTGGCGAGGGCTTCATCGTCGAGGCTTCGATCGGCCATATCCGTGACCTCCCGCAGCCCTCTGACCTGCCTGCAGAACTGAAGAAGACCTCGCTGGGCAAGTTCGCCGTCGACGTCGAAAACGACTTCAAGCCGTACTACGTTGTTTCCCCGGACAAAAAGAAAAAGGTCGCAGAGCTCAAGGCGCAGCTGAAAGACGCTGACGCGCTTTACCTCGCAACCGATGGGGACCGCGAAGGCGAAGCCATCGCGTGGCACCTCCTGGAGGTCCTGAAGCCCAAGGTTCCCGTTTACCGCATGACCTTCGGCGAAATCACCAAGGAAGCCATCCACCGCGCCATGGACAACCTGCGCGACGTCGATACGGCTTTGGTGGATGCCCAGGAGACGCGTCGAATCCTTGACCGCCTCTACGGCTACGAAATCTCCCCGGTCCTGTGGCGGAAGGTGGCCCGCGGGCTTTCGGCCGGCCGTGTGCAGTCCGTGGTCACCCGCATGGTGGTTGACCGCGAACGTGAACGCATGGCCTTCCGTGCAGCGTCGTACTGGGACCTCACTGGTCAGTTCGGTGCGGATTCCGGCTCTTTCAAGGCCAAGCTCGCCGCAGTGGATGGCTCAAAGGTAGCCAGTGGCCGTGACTTCAATGACAACGGCCAACTCACCTCCTCCAATGTGGTGCACCTCAACGAGGAACTCGCCACGTCACTGGCGTCCGGCCTGGAAAACGCGGACTTCCGTGTTCGTTCGGTAGATACCAAGCCGTATACCCGCAGGCCGGCCGCGCCGTTCACCACGTCCACCTTGCAGCAGGAAGCCGGCCGTAAACTGCGCTTCTCGTCCAAGAGCACCATGCAGGTTGCCCAGCGCCTGTATGAAAACGGCTACATCACTTATATGCGTACGGATTCGTCGGCTTTGAGCGACGAAGCCCTGACAGCGTCCCGGCGCCAGGCAGCTGAGCTTTACGGCCCCGAGTACGTGCCGCAGAGCCCCCGCGTCTATGCCAACAAGGCCGCCAACGCCCAGGAAGCGCACGAAGCCATCCGACCTGCCGGTGACTCCTTCCGGACTCCGGCCCAGGTTGCCAAGCAACTCAGTGGTGACGAGTTCCGCCTGTACGAGCTCATCTGGAAGCGCACTGTTGCCTCCCAGATGGCCGATGCGAAGGGCTCCACGGCCACGATCCGCCTCGGTGCGGTTGCAGCTGACGGCAGGGACGCGGAATTCTCCGCCTCCGGCACGGTCATCACCTTCCCCGGCTTCCTGGCCGCCTACGAAGAGGGCAAGGACGAAAGCCGCGGAGACGACGAGTCCGATGAGGCCCGGCGCCTGCCGAACGTCGCCAAGGGTGACGCCCTGACCGCCTCGGACATCCTGGCCGTGGGCCACGAAACCTCACCGCCGCCGCGCTACACCGAAGCGTCACTGACTGCGGAGCTGGAAAAGCGGGGCATCGGACGGCCTTCTACCTACGCCTCCACCATCTCCACCATCCAGGACCGCGGCTATGTCCGGAAGCAGGGCTCCGCCTTGGTCCCGAGCTGGATTGCGTTCTCTGTGATCCGCTTGCTGGAGCAGCACTTCACCGATTATGTGGACTATGAGTTCACGGCGGACATGGAAGGCGACCTGGACAAGATCGCCAATGGCCAGGCCGCAGGAACCGCCTGGCTTAAGCACTTCTACTACGGCGAAGACGCTGATCCCGGCCTGTTGAGCATCGTGAACAACCTCGGTGAAATCGATGCCCGCGAGATCAACTCGGTGCCGATCGCAGAGGGCATTACGCTGCGGGTGGGCAAGTTCGGGCCGTACCTGGAAAGCTCCATTCCCACCGTGGATGAGAAGACCGGCGAAGTAGTGGAGTCCGCCAGGGCGAATGTTCCTGAGGAACTGGCTCCGGACGAGCTCACCGCAGCCAAAGCCAAAGAGCTCATGGAAACGGCAGCCCCGGAGGAACGCGTCCTGGGCACGGATCCGCACACCGGCCACACGATTGTGGCAAAGAACGGGCGCTACGGCGCGTACGTCACCGAGATCATCCCCGAGATGACCGAGGAACAACTGGCCAACCAGCCCGTGGAGTACTACAAGAACGGCAAGCCCAAGCCGCCGAAGAAGCCCGTAAAGGCCAAGCCCCGCACAGGTTCGCTGTTCAAGTCCATGACAGTGGACACTGTCACCCTGGACGAGGCCCTGCAGCTCATGAGCCTTCCCCGGGTCCTGGGTGAGGACGCCGACGGCAACCCCATCACCGTTCAGAACGGCCGTTTTGGTCCCTACCTGAAAAAGGGTACCGACTCACGTTCCATTGGATCGGAAGAGGAAATCTTCACGATCACCCTGGAACAGGCGCTGGAAATCTACTCGCAGCCCAAACAACGTGGCGCACGGGCAGCCGTGCCGCCTCTTGCCGAGTTCGGTCCTGACCCGGTGTCGGAGAAGAATATCGTGGTGAAGGAAGGCCGTTTCGGGCCCTACATCACCGACGGCGTCACGAACATTACGGTCCCGCGCTCAACGTCCCTTGAGGAACTGACCCGGGAGCGCGCCGTCGAGCTTTTGGCTGAAAAGCGGGCCAAGGGTCCGGTCAAGCGGACCACCACCCGGAAGGCGCCGGCACGTAAGGCCGCAGCCAAGAAGTAACAACTGCGACGGCCGGGACAGCATGAGCGAATTGCGTCCCGGCCGGCATCGTGGTCGAGTAGAACCATGACTGAACAGACCGTTTCCCCGGACAACGAACCCTTGAACGACCTTGAGGCGAAGCTCGCCATGGCCGAACAACCGGACGCTAACCCGGTGGACGTCATCCTCGCCTTCCTGAACAACGAGGTTTACCTCGTCAGCTCGGAAGCCGTGGACGGCCCTGATTCCTCGGTGGAGCCACTGGTGCTGTCCAACGCTGATGGCCAGCCCGTCCTGGCGGTGTTCAGCCACCCCAGCCGCGTCGACGAACGCTTCCTTGAAGCAGCCCCGCACGTCCTGGGCACCATGGGTTCAGCCATTCTCGGCAACATCGGTGATGAGCTGGGCATGGTCATCAATCCTGGCAGCGAGTTTGGCTTCGAAATCGATCCGGAAGGCATCGCGAACATCCGCCGCGACTTCAAGCGCGCTGATGAAGCCGGCGAGCCCACCGAATAGCGGCCAACCAGATCCCCGAATGCGAAACGACGTCCACAAATTGCTTTGCGGCCTTCGAATCGGGGAATAATGGCAGAATGCGTCTTGGCGTTCTCGACATCGGGTCCAACACCGTCCATCTCCTGCTGGTGGATGCTCATCCCGGCGCGCGCCCGGTAGCTTTCGCTTCCCATAAGCGCCCCCTGTCATTGGTGCAATACCTCGACGGCGACGGAAACATCACCGATGCCGGACAGCATGAGCTCATTGAGTTCGTGTTGGAGGCCTGGGAGTTCGCTGCCACGCACAAGGCCGAGGACCTCCTGGCCTTCTGTACCTCCGCCATCCGCGAGGCCACGAACGGTCCGGAGGTCCTGGCAAGGGTCAAACACGAGACCACCGTGACCCTGCAGGAACTCACGGGCAGCGAGGAAGCGTCCATGACGTTCTTCGCTGTTCGCCGCTGGTACGGTTGGGGCGCCGGGCCCATCCTGGACCTGGACATCGGCGGCGGTTCGTTTGAAATGGCATATGGAACAGACGAGCTCCCTGAATTCGCCACGTCCGTCCCTTTGGGCGCCAGCCGCCTGACGCGCGATTGGCTCCATGACGATCCCCCCACGGCCAAGAGCGTCAAGGAGCTGCGGCGCTATATCCGTTCCACGTTGAAGCCGGTGGTCCGTCAATTCGACGACCTCGGGCGGGCCAACCTGGTGGCCGGCACGTCCAAGACGTTCCGTTCACTGGCACGGATCGCGGGGGCAGCGCCCAGCGCGGCCGGCCCCTATGTGAAACGCGAACTGCATGCGGCTGATCTGGGGCTGTGGGCACAACGCATCTCGGCCATGACGGTGGAGGACAGGCTGTACCTTCCCGGAGTATCGGACGCCCGGGCACCCCAGTTGTTGGCCGGCGCCCTGGTTGCCGAGGCGGCCTTGGAGCTCTTTGAGTTCCCCAGCATGGTGATCTGCCCCTGGGCCCTGCGCGAAGGCCTGATCCTTCGCCGCCTGGACCAGCTGGTGTTCGAGGACGCCCTGGATCCTGCGCCGCACGTGGGCAAGCGCAAGAAGGACAAATCCAAGAAGAAGTCCAAAGAAAGTGGCAAGACCACGGACATTGACGAGCCTCACCCGGTCAAGGAATTCCCGGTCCCGGTAAACACACCATCCCCATCACCCATCCCAGCCCCTGTGGCAGGCGGGCTGGCCTCCTGAGATGAGTAACGACGTCGAACCTGAAGTGAATGACCGCCAGATCCCGGTGGCGCTGTCCAGTGCGTCCGTTTATCCGCTGAGCGTCCACGACGCCTTTGCCGTGGCCCAGGACCTGGGGTACGAGGGCGTGGAGGTGATGGTTACCAACAACGCGGTGAGCCAAAACCCCGACGCCCTCATCCAGCTGAGCCACCGTTATCACCAGAAGATCGTTTCCATCCACGCACCCACCCTGTTGTTGACGCAGCAGGTCTGGGGTTCGGCGTGGAGCAAGATCGAGAAATCGTGCCAGATGGCAGCGGAGGTTGATTGCGACACCGTGGTGGTGCACCCGCCATTCCGCTGGCAGTCCAATTACGCGGAGAACTTCGTGGAGGGCGTCCGGGAAATGGCCGAAACGTACCAGGTGCGGATCGCCGTGGAGAACATGTACCCGTGGCGGGTGCGCGGCCGTGAAGCTGTGGCGTACCTGCCGCACTGGGACCCGCTGGGCCAGGATTACGACGACGTCACGTGGGACTTCTCGCATGCTGCCACTGCCGGGGCCAACAGTCTGGAAGCCATCAAGGCACTGGGAAGCAAGCTGCGCCACGTGCACCTGACCGATGGGTCGGGCTCCGGGAAGGACGAACACCTGGTGCCGGGCATGGGCACGCAGCAGTGCGCGGATTCGCTGCAGTATTTGGCGGCTTCCGGATTCGACGGCGTGGTGGTGGCCGAGATTTCCACCCGTAAAGCAAAGGTAGCGGGGGAGCGCGAGGAGATGTTGGCGGAAACCCTGCGCTTCGCCCGCCAGCACCTCAGCGTTCCTCTGGTGCGCAGCTCCGACCAGTAACGGCGTCGGGCTTTCCCGTTCTTGTTCGCCAGCCCCGCCGTACTACGGCCCGGCAGGCGGACGAGGGCGGGATTCTGCTGCTTAAAGGCGAAAGCACCGGCGGCCGAATCGGGAAATGGGGGAAAACCCGCCCGGCCACCGGTGCTTGTGGCGGACATCCCCATGCCCGCCTCATCACTCGCACCCTCAATGAGGTAATAACTACGTTAGGCACCGAGCATGAGTGCTGCCTGCAATAACCTTGGGAGCAAGCTGGGAATGTTCAACCCGTTAGACCCCGTCGGATGCCAACTGCAATGATGGAGCCATGAGCAACCGAATCGCATTCCTTGGCTGTGGATCCATGAACGAGGCAATCCTGGGCGGTCTCCTGGCCGCGGGGGCGGACCCGTCCGACATTGTTGCCACCGTCCGTCGTGCGGAACGCGCGGACGAGTTGGCCCAGCGCCATGGCGTTATGGCCATCGCCGGCGAAGAAGACCCGGATAACAACAAAGTGGCCACCAAAGGCGCCGGAATGGTCATCCTGGGCGTCAAACCGGTTGGCATCCTGGACCTGGCCCGCGAGATCAGCCCAGCACTGGCGAAGGACACCTTGGTGGTCAGCGTCGCTGCGGCTGTCTCCATTGCACAACTCGAAGCCGCTCTGCCTGAGGGGCAGCCGGTCATCCGCACGATGCCCAACACGCCTGCCAGGCTCGGCCGTGGCGTTGTCTCCGTATCGCCCGGGACGCATTGCACCCCGGAGCAACTGGAGCAGGCCAAGAAGGCCCTGGCCGGGGCCGGCACGGTGGTGGAAATCCCCGAAGAGCAGGTTGACGCGCTCTCGGCCATCAGCGGTTCCGGACCCGCCTACGCGTTCTACCTGGCTGAGGCCATGGCTGCAGCCGGCGTCGAGCTGGGCCTGGACCGGGAGCTGTCCGTCATGCTGGCCCGCGAAACAGTGGCCGGCGCCGGCTTCATGTTGGCTGAGCCAGGCGCGGACCCCACGCAGCTGAGGGTTGCTGTGACCAGCCCCAACGGCACCACCGAGCGGGCCATCATGGCTTTTGACGACGGCGGCATCCCCAAGATCATCGCCGACGGTGCCCGCGCCGCAGCAGCCCGGGCGGCAGAGATCACCAAGCAGCTCGGCTGATTCCTAGGGACGCGCGGCGAAGCGCTCCAGCAGGTCCACGTGTCCGGACACGATCAACATGTCGTGGCCGGACACTTTGGTTTCCGGCCGGGCATAGGTAAAGTCTTCGCCCGGGGTTTTGACGCCCACAATGGTCACGCCGTACTTGGAGCGGACCTTGGATTCCTCCAAGGTGAAGCCCACTGTTTCCTTGGGCGGGTACATCTTGACGATCGCATAGTCGTCGTCGAACTCGATGAAGTCCAGCATGCGGCCGGACACCAGGTGGGCGGCGCGTACTCCGGCGTCGGCTTCGGGGTAGATCACGTGGTTGGCGCCGATCCGGGTCAGGATCTTGCCGTGCGAGGGCGTGATGGCCTTGACCCACAGGTGCTGGATGCCCAGGTCCACCAGGTTCACGGTGATCAGCACCGAGGATTCAATGGACGTACCTACACCCACCACGGCAGAGCTGAACTCTTGTGCGCCGAGTTGGCGCAGGGCGTCGATGTTGGTGGCGTCGGCTTCGACCACGTGTGTCAGGACCGGTGCCCATTTCTGGACGAGGGTCCTGTCGCGCTCGATCGCAAGGACTTCGCGGCCCTGCTTGACCAGTTGCTCGGCCGTTGCTGAGCCGAACCGGCCCAGGCCGATGACCAGCACTGGGGCGTTGTGGGCGGGGCGGTTGGCGGCCCCAGTGGTACTAGCCAATGATTGGCCTCTCTTCCGGATAGTGGAACAACTGGCTGCGCTGGCGTAAGGCCAACCCGGCGGCAAGGGTAACGGTGCCGACGCGTCCGGCGAACATCAGCACTGTAAGGACGTAAACGCCCGACGGCGGCAGCTCGGCGCTGAGGTTGGTGCTCAGTCCCACGGTGGCAAAGGCTGAGATGGATTCGAAGAGCACCCTGTCCAGCGAGGCTCCGCTGATGGAGAGCAACAAAAATGCTGCCACGGATACCAGGGTGGCGCCAGCGACGATCACGGAGATGGCCACGCGCATGGTTCCTTGGGGAATGGTGCGGCCATAGACCTTCACGTCGGCGTCACCGCGGGCTTCGGCCATGATGGCGAGGAACATGACCGCAATGGTGGTCACCTTGATGCCGCCTGCGGTGGAAGCCGAGCCGCCGCCTGCGAACATGAGGGCATCGGTGAGGAGCATGGTGGTGGATTCCATGTGGTTTTGGTCCACCAGGTTGAAGCCGCCCGAACGGGTCATGACGGAGGCAAACAGCGAATGGGTGATCTTGTCGCCGAGGTTCATGTTGGCGATGGTCCGCACGTTGTCCCACTCCATGAGGCCCCAGAGAACTGTCCCGGCCGCCAGCAGGATGAAGGAGACCTGGATGGTCAGCTTGGTGTGGAGGTTCCACTTCTTCCAGTTGAGCCCGTTCTGCTGCAGAACCATCACCACGGGGAAGCCCAGGCTGCCAAGGAAAACGCCCAGCATGAGGGGGATGAGGATCCAGAGGTCGGTCTCGTAGGGAACAATGCCGTCGGAGTGTGGCGTGAAACCGGCGTTGTTGAAGGAAGAAATCGAATAGAAGACGCCGTGCCAGACGGCCTGCCAGAAATCCTCGCCGAGAATGATGAAGCGCGGGATCAAGGCCAACGCCAGGGCTCCCTCAATGACCACGGACGTCACAATGACGATCCGGAGGAGGGTACCCACTTCACCGAGGCGGCCCGCGTTGTTCATGGCTTCCTGGGCAATGAGTTTCCCGCGGACGCCCAGCCGCTTGCTGACCATCAGGGCCAGGAGCGAGGCGAGGGTCAGGGTGCCCAAGCCACCAACGAAGATGCCAACCAGGATGACCAGCTGCCCAAAGAACGTCCAGTGGGCTGCGGTGGAAACCACGGTCAGCCCGGTGACGCAAACGCTGGAGACCGCGGTGAACATGGCTTGGTGCAAGGGTGTGACGGTACCGCTGGTCGAAGCGGCGGGCAGGGACAGCAAACCCGTGAAGACAAGGATCACCACCGCGAACACGGTCAGAGCCAGTCGGGCCGGTGAGGTGTTGGCAATGTTGTCGATGAAGTCGCGCACCCGGGTGAAGATCCACAGACCTTCCCGCTCCGGCTGGTTGGGTTGCCAGTTGGTCGGGCTGGTGGACCGCGACTGGCTTTGAGACATGGCGCTCTTCCTCGGTTGAAACAAGCTTTCCTGAGTAGTAAACCACTATTCCTGCGGCGTAACCGGGCGCTGGGCCCCGCCAGCCTCAGGTAGCCTGTTCTGGATGAACTCCGGGCTTGGAACAACTGCTTCCAGCATTACGCGCTCCGCACTGCCAACGACGGTGGTGTGGGACCCAGCCATGACCGCCTACAACTTCGGCCCCGGCCATCCCATGGCGCCGCAGCGGCTCGAGCTGACGGCGCGGCTGGCGGGTTCCCTGGGGCTATTCGACCACCAGCACGTGGCCGTCGAGGCACCCGCGGTGGCCACCGACGTCGAGCTTTACAGTGTTCACAGCCGCGAGTATGTGGAAGCTGTGCGCCGCGTCTCCGCGGACCCCACCCGCCCCGAGGAGAGCCGCGGCCTTGGCACGGAGGATGATCCCGCCTTTGCCGGTATGCATGAAGCCAGCGCGCGCCTCGCCGGCGGTTCCCTGCTGGCGGCGGACACCATCCTGTCCGGTCGCGCCGTTCGGGCCGTGAACTTCAGCGGCGGCATGCACCATGCGGCCCGGGAGCGGGCCAGCGGATTCTGTGTCTACAACGACGTCGCCATGGCTATCCAAAGACTGCTCGACGGCGGTGTGCAGCGGATCGTCAGCATCGACGTGGATGCGCATCACGGCGACGGGACGCAGAGCATCTTCTGGAACGACCCCCGGGTCATGACCATCTCGCTCCACGAAACCGGCCTGACACTTTTCCCCGGGACAGGATTCGCCAACGAGTCCGGCGGCCCGGAGGCACCCGGAACGGCAGTCAATGTTGCCCTTCCCACGTTCACCGGTGACGCTGCCTGGTTGCGGGCTTTCCACGCGGTGGTGCCCCAATTGGTGGGGGCTTTCAAACCCGAAGTGATCGTGAGCCAGCACGGGTGCGATTCGCACCGGGACGACCCCCTGACGCACCTGACCCTCAGCGTCGACGGACAGCGCGAGGCCGCGTCCGCTGTCGGGAGCCTCGCCGCCCGCTACTGCGACAACCGCTGGATCGCCACCGGTGGAGGCGGCTACGACGTTACGGGTGTGGTGCCGAGGGCGTGGAGCCACCTGATCGGCATGGTGACCCAACGGCCGGTCCCGCTGAGCACGCCCGTCCCCGAAGCATGGCGGACATACGTGAAGGAAACGTATGGAGTATGGGCGCCGGAGAAGATGGGCGACGACGTCGACGTGTGGTGGCGCTCGTGGGAGGTCGGCTACGACCCGGCCGATGATGTTGATCGGACGGTCATCGCCACCCGCAAGGAGATTTTCCCGTTGTACGGACTGGACCCCTGGTTCGATTGATCCCCTGCGGGGCAGCGCGCAGCGTCCGCGCGGCAACGCGTTTTGCAGGCCGCATCACAACGACATAGGGATGCCTTTTGGCGTATATGTCGCTAGTGTGGGAGGCATGGTGACTGACGACGTATTTGCCGTCATAGCTGAGGCAACCAGGCGCGACATCCTGGTCTCCCTCCGCTCTGGGGATAAAGCTGTAGGCGAACTGGTGGAAGAACTGGCTGCAAGCCAGCCCACTATCTCCAAGCATTTGAAAGTGCTCCGCGAGGCGGACCTCGTCAGCATGCGCGCCCAGGGCCAGAAGCGGTTTTACGCCCTGAATCCCAAGCCGCTCGCCGGTGTGGTGAGTTGGCTGGAAACGTTCGACGTCGGACCCGCGGCTCCGGCCGCCGTCGCGCCTTCCACCGAGGTGGCCGCCGCTGCGCCGGACGCCGCCCCTGAAGAGGCCCCTACCCGTACGGACGCAGTCGGCCAGGCCGTAAAAGTCCATGCCAGTGCGACTCCGGTTTCCTTGGACCTGACGTCCGACGACACTGTTCCCCAGCAGATTGGCCGTACTGTCGGGCGGGCTGCGACGAAAGCCGCCGACCTCCTCGCCAATCTCCCGAACCTCCCCAACCTGCCCAAATTCGGTCGCAAGCGGTAATAGGACTCACGCCAAAGTGATTCCGCTCACATTGTGAGCCTATGTTCACTTCCGGTTTCCTTGTGTTTTCAACGATTTTCTACAGTTGTGTTAACTCCTCACTGAGGGTCATATACGCCCCGGATGGAGATCCCACCTCCTCGGGTGCAACCATGGGCGGGACTGATCGTCCCGCCGCTGGCCGGCGTACTGAGGATAGGAAGACGCATGGATTCAAGGCTCGAGGCTGTCCGGGACACCGTGTTGGCGCGGAACCCGGGGGAGAAGGAATTCCACCAGGCCGTCATTGAGGTCTTTGAAAGCCTCGGTCCTGTGCACGACCGTCACCCTGAGTTCCTTGAGGGCGCTGTCCTGGAGCGCCTGTGTGAGCCTGAACGCCAGATCATCTTCCGCGTTCCGTGGACCGACGATGCCGGCCGCGTGCACGTGAACCGTGGCTTCCGGGTCGAGTTCAACTCCGCGCTGGGTCCCTACAAGGGCGGCCTCCGCTTCCACCCGTCCGTGTACTTGGGAATCGTCAAGTTCCTCGGTTTCGAGCAGATCTTCAAGAACGCGCTCACCGGCATGCCGATCGGCGGAGGCAAGGGCGGCTCGGATTTCGATCCCCGTGGGCGATCCGATGCTGAAATCATGCGTTTCTGCCAGTCCTTCATGACCGAGTTGTACCGCCACATCGGTGAATACACCGATGTTCCCGCCGGCGACATTGGCGTGGGTGGCCGCGAGATCGGCTACCTCTTCGGGCAGTACAAGCGCATCACCAACCGGTACGAATCCGGTGTGCTCACGGGCAAGGGCATCTCCTGGGGTGGCTCGCTGGTCCGGCCCGAAGCCACCGGCTACGGCACGGTGATCTTCGCCCAGGAGATGCTCAAGACCCGGGGACAGTCCTTCGACGGCCAGCGCGTTGTGGTCTCCGGTTCGGGCAATGTGGCCATCCACGCGATCGCCAAGGCGCAATTTCTCGGTGCCACTGTGGTGGCCTGTTCCGACTCCGCCGGTTACATCGTGGACGAAGCCGGGATCGACGTCGCGCTGTTGAGCCAGGTCAAAGAAGTCGAGCGAGGCCGCCTGACCGATTACGCCGCCCGCCGCCCCGGCTCCAACCACGTGGCCGGTGGTTCCGTGTGGGATGTCACCGGCACCGTTGCGCTGCCATGTGCCACGCAGAACGAGCTCGACGGCGATGCTGCCGCCAAGCTGGTCAGCAACGGACTCATCGCGGTGGCTGAAGGCGCCAACATGCCCTCCACCCGCTCGGCCGTGTCGGTCTTCCAGGAGGCCGGGATCCTCTTCGGCCCGGGTAAGGCTGCCAACGCCGGTGGCGTGGCCACCTCTGCACTGGAAATGCAGCAGAACGCCAGCCGCGACTCGTGGTCCTTTGAGCACACTGAACAGCGCCTGACCGAGATTATGGTGGGCATCCACGACCGTTGCGCGGCAACGGCCGACGAATATGGTGCGCCCGGAAACTACGTGGTGGGCGCCAACATCGGCGGCTTCGTCAAGGTAGCCGACGCGATGCTGGCGCAGGGCCTGATCTAGCGCCCCCTGGTTGGGTGCGGCTAGCGCTGCGGCAGGCGGACGTGGTCCGGGTTCAGGTCGGCCACCTTGTTGACGCCCAGTAGTGCCATGGTGCGGGTCATGTCCTTTTCGAGGATCTGGATGGTCCGGTCCACGCCTTCGCGGCCCCCGGCCATGAGGCCGTAGAGGTAGGCGCGGCCAATCAGGGCGAAGTCCGCGCCCAACGCCAGGGCTGCCACGATGTCTGCGCCACTCATGATGCCCGTGTCCAGGATGACCGCGGCCTGGCTGTTGTCGGCCTTCAGCGCCGATGTCACCTCGGGCAGCAGGTGGAAGGGGATCGGGGCGCGGTCCAGTTGGCGGCCGCCATGGTTGGACAGGATGATGCCGTCGGCGCCATGGTCAACCACGCGGCGGGCGTCTTCGACCGTCTGGATGCCCTTGACCACCAGCTTGCCCTTCCAGGTTTCCCGCAGCCAGTCGAGGTCCTCATAGGTCAGGGTGGGATCGAACATGGAGTTGATGAGGTCCGCCACCGTGCCTGTGTAGCGGGAGAGCGAGGCAAACGTCAGGGGCTCGTGCGTGAGGAAGTTGAACCACCAGGCCGGACGGTAGGACGCGTCAAGAACGGTCTTGAGGGTCAATGCCGGCGGAATGGTCATGCCGTTGCGGACATCGCGCAGGCGGGCTCCGGCTACTGCGGTGTCCACGGTGACCATGAGGGTGTCGTTGCCGGCCTTCGCGGCCCGCTCAATGAGTTCCAGCGAGCGGTCGCGGTCCGTCCACAGGTACAACTGGAACCAGTTCCGGCCGTTCGGCGCGGCAGTGGCGACGTCCTCGATGGACGCTGTGCCCATGGTGGACAGGGTGTAGGGAATGCCTGCAGCCTCAGCGGCCTGCGAGCCGGCGTATTCGCCTTCAGACTGCATCATGCGGGTAAAGCCGGTGGGTGCGATGCCGAACGGGAGCCGCGATTCCTGGCCCAGGATGTCGGTGCGTAGATCGATCCTCGATACATCGCGCAGGATGCCCGGGCGGAACTCGATGTCCTGGAAGGCTTGGCGGGCCCGGCGCAGCGTGATTTCTTCTTCGGCTGCGCCATCGGTGTAGTCGAACGGTGCTTGAGGGGTGCGGCGCTTGGCAATTTCACGCAGCTCCCAGATGGTGCTGGCGCGCTTGAGGCGTGCGGTTTTGCTGAACTCCGGCTTCTTGAACTGCATCAGCGGCGCCAGGTCTGAGACCTTGGGTATGCGGCGCTTGAGGGCAGGGGGCTGCACGACGGCGGGCCGCGGCTGGGGTGGTCGGGTCACGTTTTCGTCGCTGCCGGCGTTGGCGGGGGCGGCCGTGAGCTTGGGATCCAGTGTCTCGGTCATGAGGTTCTCCCTTGAAAGTCTGTGGTCTAACCACACTGTAATCCATGTGGTTGGACCACATCAACTAGTATTTCGGATATGCGTACGCACGAGTTGGTCCTGCAGTGGATCGAGAAGCAGCTGTCTGACGGAGACCTCACCCTCGGAGGCCGGCTCCCGGGCGAGCGTGCCATGGCCGAGCAGCTCCAGGTTTCGCGGACCTCCGTGCGGGAGGCCGTGAGGATCCTTGAGGCAATGGGGGTGGTCCGCGCTGGCGTGGGTTCGGGCAAGGATGCCGGGACGGTGGTGATCGCGGAGCCGGGGTCCGCCCTGGGCTCAACCCTCCGGCTGCATGTGGCCACCCGCCACCTTCCGGTGGCCGACATCGTGGAGACCCGCGTGCTGCTGGAATCCTGGGCGGCCGAACGGGCCCAGGTCGGCGTTCCCGCTTTGGAGGAAGCTGCCGCGCTGCTGGACCAAATGGATGAGGCCCCGGACATCGACACGTTCCTTGCACTCGACGCCCGGTTCCACGTGGCGCTAGCCCAGGCTGCGGGCAACTCGGTGGTCAGCGCCATGATGGCCTCGCTGAGGGGTGCAATCGAGAACTACGCAAGCACTTTGACGGAAAACCTGCCCGACTGGAACGCGACTTCCACCAGGCTTCGCGCCGAACATCGCGCCATCCTGAACGCCGTGAACAACAACGACGGCGGCAAGGCGGCCCAGCTTGTGGCGGCCCACATCCAGGGCTTCTACACGGAGGCCGGAGTGGGCGCGGGAGTCCCCCGGATCTAGAGCAACGCGGGGTCACTTAGGGCCCATGATGACCCTCAGGATGGGCCGTAAGTGACCCCGCGTTGCTTTAAGAGGCGGGCTTGAGGGCGGGCGCCGCGGTACTCTTGCGGATCTCCATCCTGGGCGAGAACTCATCCTGCGCCTGGGTGGCAGCCTCCCCGGCTTGTTGGATCTGTTCGCGCATGCGCCGCCAAGCCAGGCTTCCGAGCTCGTTGATGGGCACCGCTGCCGTGGTCAGTGGGGGAGTGGTGTATTTCGCGAACGGGATGTCATCGAAGCCGGTCACGGAGATGTCTTCGGGCACGCGCACTCCGCGTTCGTGGAGGCCGCTGAGCAGCCCCATGGCAACGAGGTCGTTAAAGGCCAAAATTCCCGTGGCACCGCTGGCGATGATGGCTTCGGTGGATTCGTGGCCGGAATCGAAGTTGGAGCCGCCGTCGAGCATTTGCAGTTCTATGTCCGGGTGCCCGGTGCGGAACTGGTCAAGCCCTGCCAGGCGTTGGCGGTTTGAGGCGCTGTGCTCGGGGCCGGAGAGGAACGCCAGGCGTTGGTGGCCCAGGGAGACCAAATGCTGGGCCAATTCCTGGATCCCTTGGCCGTAGTCCACGCTCAAACTGGGCGTATTGGTGGCCACGGTGGTTCGGTTGATGAGTACCAGCGGATGCAGGGTGGGAGCGAGTTCCTCAAGTTCGGCATCCGACATTCGGGGTGCGCAGAGGACCACGCCGTCGCAGCGCCGCCGAGCCTCGCCGGCAAGGATCGCTTCCTCGCTGGTGACTTCGGAGGAGTCGGCGATGAGGACGCGATACCCGTCCTGCGCGGCTGCGATGCTGAGCCCGCGAAGGATGGCCTGGAATGTGGGGTTGGCCAGGTCCGGAACCACAATGCCGATGGTGTCTGTCTTGCCCAGCGCAAGGCTGCGGCCTACCGGGTTTGGTTGGTACTTCAGTTCGGCCGCGGCGGCCCGGACGCGCGCGGCGATTCCAGGGTCCACGGCAGCGTTACCGTTCATGACGCGTGACACGGTGGCGTGCGAGACGCCCGCCTTCTCCGCGACGTCGGCGATCCCGACGCGCCTGTTGGTGTTCCTGCGTGCCATGTGGCCCCTTCCCATTGGCCGCCTCCCGTTTGCTCCGTCGTTGGAGCAATGGTTGACGTGACCACCAGAGTCTTGATACAAAGCTTATAACGCTCTGAGAAAACGCTTTCTCATGATTCTTCCCATACGAAGCCGGGCCGTCAAGCGGTTCACTCCTGCTCTTTGAAAGGGGCATCCACATGGTCAACGTCGACTCAGCCGAGACCCAGACCGCACCTGGCGCAACTACAGCCCAGGACGAAAGCCCCCAGCGAACCCGGATTGCCCTCATCGGCACCGGAGGCCGCTCCGAGATGTACATCCGGGCCATCTACGGGCAGCACGCGGACGTCGCTGAACTTATTGCCCTATCCGACGTCAACCAGGGCCGCGTGCAGTTCTACCAGGACCTCATCAAGGAGCTCGGCGGCGCAGAGCCCGTGGCTTCCTTCGAGCCCGGACAGCTCACCAGCTTCATCCAAGCCAACGGCATCGAGCGCGTCATCGTCACTACGCCCGACTACACCCACGCGGACTACATTGTGGAGGCACTCGAGGCGGGCGCCGACGTCGTGGTTGAAAAGCCCCTGACCATCGACGTCGAGGGTTGCCGCCGTATTACGGAGGCCGTGGCCAAGACCGGCCGCAAGGTGGTAGTCACGTTCAACTACCGCTACTCGCCGCGCAACAGTGCGCTGAAAGAAGTCATCCAGAACGGGGTCATCGGCAAAGTCACCTCCATCGACTTCAGCTGGGTCCTGGACACCGTGCACGGCGCTGACTACTTCCGCCGCTGGCACCGAGAAAAGAAGAACTCCGGCGGCCTGCTCATCCACAAGGCTTCGCACCACTTTGACCTGGTCAACTGGTGGATCAACGATGTTCCGGAGCGCGTTTTTGCCTCCGGTGGCCTGCGCTTTTACGGCGACAAGAACGCAGCAGAGCGTGGCTTGGGAGCCCGTCCGGAGCGCGGCACCGTTGATGGCCTTGAGCACGATCCCTTCCGCCTGGACATGCGCGAGGACGAGCGCCTGAAGGCTTTGTATTACGACAACGAGAAGTTCGACGGCTACCTCCGCGACCAGGACGTCTTCACCGAAGGAATCACCATTGAGGACAACCTCGCGCTGGTGGTGGACTACCAGGGTGGACCCACGCTGAGCTACTCGCTGAACGCCCACAGCCCGTGGGAAGGCTACCGCGTCACCGTCAACGGCACCGAGGGCCGGGCTGAGCTTGAGGTGGTGGAACGCGCCGCCGTCGAATCCAGTACCGACAAGAAGACCGTGGTGGACCCGAGCGCCACACCGATCGAGGAAGAGGACGCTGTGCGCCGCAACGGCGAACGCCTGGTGGTCCAGCGGCACTGGGAAGCGGCCTACGAAGTCCCGATCATCAACGGCGAAGGGGGCCACGGCGGCGGCGACAACCTCCTGCTCTCCGACCTCTTCAACGGCCCCGGCATTGACCCGCTGGGCCGCCCGTCCGGCTACATCGACGGACTCCGCTCCGTGTCGGTGGGCATCGCCGGCAACCAGTCCCTTGAGACCGACCTTCCCGTCCGCATCAGCGAACTTGGCCTCGGCGCCGACCTCAGCCGTAGCCAGGGCTGACCGGTTCACTACCCACGCAAGGAACACAGAATGAGCAGGATTTTCATCACCGGCGGCTCCGGCCGGCTTGGCCGCAGCGTTGTGGCCGGCCTCGCCGGGGCCGGCCACACGGTGATCTCAGTTGACCGGGACGCCGTCCCGGCGGAGCATCTGCCGGCAGGTGCTGAGCAATACACCGCAGACTTGCTGGCGCCGGGGGAGGCGGAACGCCTCATCGGCGAAACAGCGCCCGACGCCGTGATCCACCTCGCTGCTATTGCCGTACCTTTCAGCGCACCCGAGGACGTCATCTTCAGCACCAACACCCGGCTCGCGTACGCGGTCATCAGCGCAGCCACCGACGCAGGCGTTCCGAAGATCGTGACGGCGTCCAGCCCCACCGCCCTGGGCTACGGTTCACCGGCCGGATGGCTGCCGCCGTCGTTCCCTTTGGACGAGCAGACGCCGCCCAAGCCATGGAACGCCTATGCGCTGTCCAAGCTGATCGCCGAACAAACCGTACAGATGTTTGCGGCCGCCCAGGGCGAGAAGATCAGATATGCGGCCTTCCGTCCGTGCTATGTGATTTCCCCCGAAGAGTGGGAAGGTGCCCTGACGCAGCAGGGGCACACGGTCCGCGAACGCCTGGACAATCCCGCCTTCTCGGCGCCCGCGCAGTTCAACTACGTGGATGCCCGGGACGTGGCCGACTTCCTGGACGTGCTTCTGGACAAGATGGACTCGATCCCGAACGGCGAGGTGTTCTTTGTTGGCGCGAAGGATGCGTTGGCCACCGCGCCCCTCGCAGAGCTCTTCCCACGCTTCCTCCCCGGCAGCGGGCCGTTGACCGAACACCTGACCGGGACCAGCCCCGCGTTCTCCATTGATAAGGCCCGCGAACTCCTCGGCTGGGAGCCCGAGCGCACGTGGCGGACCGAACTCACTCCGCCCTACGAGGGCCCGGACACCGCAGCATCCGAACAAGCAGCACTCAATGACGAGATCCACGCCGGCCTGGTCCCGGCGGGAGCAACCAAGGAGACACCATGAACTTCGACGGCGTACTGTTCTTCCCCGTCACTCCCTTCGCTGAAGACGGCACCGTAGACGTGGCCTTGCTGAAGGAGCACATCACCTCCCGCCTTCCCTTCGGCCCCGGTGGCGTTTTCCCGGCCTGCGGCACCGGCGAATTCCATGCGCTCTCCCTTGACGAGATCCGCACGGTGGTCACTGCCGCCGTCGAGGCCGTTGCAGGTGCCGTGCCGGTAGTTTCCGGTGCCGGTGGTCCGCTGGGCCACGCCATCGCGGCAGCCAAGGTGGCCGAGGAAGCCGGTGCGGATGCGCTCCTGGTGCTCCCGCCGTACCTGGTCACCGGGCCCACCGATGGCGTGGTGGCGTACGTCGAAGCCATCGCCGCGGCGAGCAGCCTTCCGGTGATCGTGTACCACCGCGGCACCGCCAAATTCACTGCCGAAGCCATCACCCGCCTGACCGCCAACCCGAAGGTGGTTGGCTTCAAGGACGGAATCGGCGACGTCGGCTTGGCCCAGGAAATCGTCTCGGCCATCAACGCGAGCGGACGCAAGGACTTCGCACTCTTCAACGGCCTGCTGACGGCCGAACTGACCCAGGGCGCCTACCGGGGTCTCGGCATTCCCCTGTACTCCTCGGCCGCTTTCGCCATGGCACCGGAGATCGCCAAGGCCTATTACGACGCCTACGTTTCCGGTGACGAAGAACGACGCCACGCGTTGCTCGAGGGCTTCTATGCGCCGCTGGTCCGTCTCCGTGACCAGACTCCGGGCTTCGGCGTCTCCCTCATCAAGGCCGGACTTCGCCTTGCCGGATTGCCGGTCGGCCCCGTCCGCCCGCCGCTGGTTGACCCCTCCGAGGAACAGCTCCTGGAGCTCAAGTCCATCCTGGCCAAGGGCCACGAGCTGGCCGGCAGCTGATGGCGGCCCGCATCACGGGCCTGGCCACCCGGCTGATCACGGTCCCGCTGCTGCGCAGCTGGGGTGCAGAGGCGCCAGAGAACCACGTGATCGTCACCGAACTGACTACGGACGACGGCGGCACGGGCCATGGTTTCTCGTGGACACCTACCATCGGTCCCCAGGCGGTCAAGGCCCTCCTGGACCACGACATCGCACCGTTCATTGTTGGTTTGGAAGCGAACGCGGACATTGTCTGGGATCAGCTGTGGAAGCGGCTGCACGAAGCCGGCGGGGGAGGCCTGACCACCATCGCCATGGCCGGTGTGGACCTGGCCCTGTGGGACCTGAAAGCGCGGCAGGCAGGGACCTCTGTCACCGGTCTCCTGGGCCAGCGCCGGGAATCGGTGGAGGTTTATGGCTCCGGAGTGAACCTGCACTACACCGTGGAGCAACTCGTGGAGCAAGCGCACCGCTGGGTTGCCGCCGGGCACAACGCGGTGAAGATCAAGGTGGGCAAACCCGAACTGAGGGAAGACGCTGAGCGCGTCGCCGCCGTTCGGAAGGTCATTGGCCCGGACCGGTTGCTCATGATTGACGCCAACCAGCGTTGGGACCTGGCCCATACCTTCCGTGCCTTGGATGTTTTGGGGGAGTACGGACTGGAATGGCTGGAAGAACCGATCCGCGCCGACGACCTTTGGGCCTACCGCCGCCTGCGCAAGCACTCCCCGGTGCCCATTGCCCTGGGCGAGAACGTCCACACCATCTACCGGTTCCGCGATTTCATCGAAGCCGAAGCGGTAGACATCATCCAGCCCAACATTGTCCGGGTGGGTGGCATTACACCGTTCCGCAGGATTGTCGAACTGGCCAGGGCCAACAGCATCAGGGTGGCGCCGCACCTGCTCCCGGAGCTTTCCGGACAGCTTGCCCTCACCCTGGCCGAAGCCGTTAGCGTGGAGGACGTGGAGGACGCCTCGTTCGGTCAACTCGGGATCCTCGCCGGGCCCTCCCCGGTACGTCTCCACAACAGCAGGCTCAGCAGTGCCGGCCGCATCGGGCTCGGCTTCGACTTCGCCGGGCAGCATTCGCAGCACCTAAAAGTGCCAGCCCCTGAAAGCAAAGGAAACCGCATTGAGTACAGCAACTCTTGACCTGACCGCCATCACGGACGCCGCAACCGCAGCGTTCAAGGCGACCTCAACGGCAAATGACGCCGAACGCGCGGCCTGGCTGACCGCCGTCGCCGACGCTTTGGACGCCAACGTCACCGAGCTGGTGGCCATCGCAGATTCCGAGACGAGCCTGGGCACCGTCCGGCTCACCGGCGAGGTAGCGAGGACCAGTGGACAGCTCAGGTTGTTCGCCACAGTGATCACCGAGGGCTCCTACCTTGAGGCCGTCATCGATCACGCCGACCCGACGGCCACCCCGCCCAAGCCCGACCTTCGCCGCATCCTGCGTCCGATCGGACCGGTGGCGGTGTTCTCGGCGTCGAACTTTCCGTTCGCCTTCTCCGTGGCGGGAGGCGACACCGCGTCCGCACTGGCCGTCGGTTGCCCGGTGATCGTCAAGGCCCACTCAGGTCACTTGCGCCTGAGCGAGCGGACCGCGGAGATCGTCACGGAAGCCCTGGCCAAGGCCGGGGCCCCGGACGGCATCTTCGCGCTGGTCAGTGGCCGCGAGGCCGGAACAGCCCTCGTCCAGGATCCGGCCATCAAAGCGGTGGGATTCACGGGCTCCATTCCCGGTGGCCGGGCACTGTTCGACCTCGCCACGTCCCGCCCGGAACCCATCCCGTTCTACGGTGAGCTGGGCAGCCTGAACCCGGTGGTCATCACCGCGGATGCCCTGGCCGAGCGTGGCCAGCAGCTCGCTGCGGGCTTGGCCGGTTCCTTCACCATGGGCGCGGGCCAGTTCTGCACCAAGCCCGGACTGGTCTTTATCCCTGCAGGCACCGATTTCGCGTCACAACTGGCCGAGGCGAGCAAGGACAAGCCCACGGCTGCCATGCTTACCGAGCGCATCGCCGAGGCTTACCCGGACGGGCTGCGCAGCGTCGCAGACCAACCGGGTGTCGCCGTCGTCAGTGGCACGGTCCAGCAGGACAGCCTGGCCGACGGTGCCGCGCCCGTGGTGTTCTCCACCAGTGCCGCCAACGTACTGGAACGCCCGGATGAACTGCTGGAAGAGTGCTTCGGCCCCACCACCCTGCTCATCGAATATGCGAACCAAGAGGAGCTGTCGGCAGCCCTCGCGAAGGTGCCGGGGAGCCTCACCGGCACGGTGCACGCCCAGCCCGGCGAGGATGTCTCCGGCTTGGTAGAGCAGCTCAGCACCCTGGCCGGCCGGGTCCTGTTCGATGGCTGGCCTACCGGTGTCGCCGTGAACTGGGCCCAACAGCACGGTGGCCCGTACCCGGCCACGACGTCGTTGTTCACCTCAGTGGGTGCCACCGCTGTGCGCCGTTTCCAGCGCCCGGTGGCCTACCAGGATGCGCCTGAGAGCGTGCTGCACCCAGCCCTGCACGACGCCAACCCGCTTGGTATCCCGCGTCGCGTGGACGGTGTGCTCACCCTGGTTGGCTAGGGCACACGCAGAAGGGGCGGGTCACCGTGATGGTGACCCGCCCCTTTCGTATGGGCCCTGCAGGGCTTACGGACGCAACAGGGCTTAGGGACGCAACGTCAGCGGACGACGACGGCCGTCAACTTCCGCGGTCGGCCAACGGTCGTCAACGGTCAGGACACGCAGGCCGGAATCCGTGAGCAACACAGTGTCCTCGATCTTCACACCGGGCCCCGTAGGGTTCCACGTGAAGGGCTGGTTGAGCACGATGGTGTCCGTTACGTCTGCGGTGACCCGGGGATCGCGGCCCGCATAACCGGCGGGCCCACCCTGGTGGTGGAGGGTCCACTGATCGTCGCCAAAGCCGTGCCGCGCGTAAGCAGTCTTGATCTCGGCGAAGACCTCGTTGAGCTGTGCCCCGGGGACTGTGGCCCGGAAGATGTCGGCCTCAACGGCCGCGATGCGGGCCTCGGCGTCGAGCTCCTCCGCAGTCCCGGCGTCGAACGCTACCCAACGGGTGACGTTGGCAACCAAACCGTTCCGGCGTGCGCACACCACCGCCATGGCGCGCCTGCCGATGGGCGAGTGGGTGGCCAAGGGGTGGCGGAAATCGCTCCGATCGGCACCGTTGCAGAGCAGGACCAAGGGCTCGGCCCCAGCCGCGACGATCCTGGCGGCAAGCGCCGAAACCAGCTGGAATTCGGTGGTTTGGGGGGTCGCTGCGGTGAGGACTTCGGTCATGGCAGCCGCAGCATCCGCCGATAGTGCAGCGTAGCGGGCGGACTCGGCTGGCAAGAGCTGCTGGCGGGCCGCCCGCAGTTCGGTGGTCACGGCCGCTTCCACCAACGGGTTCCCGTCGATGGCCAGTCCCGCGGCCGCGGCATGCAGTTGGCCGTACCACGGAACGGTGGACAGGCTAACCCCTTCCGGCAATTCCTCATCGGCGATCCGCCCGGCCTCATTGTTGAATGTCACCAGGTGGTCGCCGGAGCGGTCCACCAGGAGGGCAGCAACGGGATCGCCGGCGAGGCTGATGTGCATCCGGCTGCCGTCAAGGTACCAGGTGAGCGCGGTGTTGGTGGTGAGCAGGAGCGAGTCCCGGCCCGCGGCGTCCAGGATGTCCAGCACGCGGCGGCGTTTCACGGCGCGGTCGGCTACGTTGCCGGGAGCGGTAAGTGCTGTGGTGGGCGTTGTGGACTGTATTGGCGTGGTCATGCCGATTCCCCCAAGGTAGTGATGAGCTGTTCAATGTCTTGCGTTGCCAGGAAGCCGTCCGTGATGAGCACCGTGACGGTCCTGTGGACAGGGTTCCCGGGTTCGGTGGGCACCGGGGCATCCCAGGCCAACGACAATCCGACTCCGGGATAGCCCGAATGCCGCACGAACCATGGGTCCGGCGCCTGTGGTGAGGCAAGGAAGACGAGTGTTGCCGGGTGGCCCAAACCGGGGTCTCCGGTGACGTGCGCGGCGCCGGAGGTTCCGGCGTCGAACGTTCCCGACCACGCCAACCACGGCGCCACGCTGCCGTGCACGGCGTCCTCGCCGCGGGCGTCCGGAGTCCAGATGGTCGCGTCGCTGACCTTGGGCAAGCGCCAAAAGAAGCCGCCGTAACCGCCCTGCGGCCGCCCGTTGGAACCGGGGCTGCCCAGGAGGACCGGATGACCGGTGGCTGACTCAAGCGTGAAATCGAGCGTCAGCTTCCACGTTGAATTCCCGACGGCGGCCCAGCGCCACTCGCGCTGTTCGCGGAGCAGCCGGCTGCCGTCGGGCCCTATCCAGCCCAGCTGTTCGCGCCGCTGCCCGTTACTGTGCTCCGCGGATTCGGTGACGATGCGGCCATGGTCCTTGCGCCAGACGTACGCGCCGGCGTCGCGGGTGTAGGTCCGGCCGCCCCAGAAGTTGACGCCATCCACGTCCTGGAGGGCAACACCTGCGCCAAGGTGCCACACGTGGTCTTCCGGGATGTGGTCGGTGACTACAGTGCCGGCAAGGGTCCGCACCGGGTGCAGGTAGGGGCGGGGGGACGAGGTCGGCCGGATGCGGGTCCCGTCCTGGATGGTAGCGACGGGAGCGCCGTTGATCTCCAACGCCGGACCACCTGCTGCAGTCCACGGCGCTCCGAGCTCGGCGAAGGTGGCATGCCCCAAGGCAGCGCGACGGATCAGGGACTCGATGCCGTGCACCACGGGGTGAGCATCGTCGCCGTCGCCGTCCCACGTGATGAAGTCGGGGTGGATCGCTCGGGGCGAATCCGCTGTCCGGATGGCTTCGAGCACTGACACGTAGGCGCCAACCCCACCGAGAGGGCTGAGCAGGTCCTCGTGGGTGCGTGCGGCAAGCAGGTTCTCCAGGAGATCCTTCCGCCCAAACGTCTCAGTCCGGACACCCCCAGGCGTGGTGATCTCCAACCGATCCTCCGTGTAGAAGAGGGTCAGCTGGCCCTCGGTGCCGTACACGGTGACCGACGGTGCGGACTGCTCCGGCGCGCACAACGTCAGTGCACACGTCAGTACCGTGCCGTGGGTGGTGCGTACCCGCACCACGGAGGTGTCGTCACTCTGGGTGTCGTTGGCACGGTATAGATCGGTGTCCACGGATTCGATATCCGCCACGGTCCTTGCCCCGGCCAGCCACAACCCGGTGGCCACTGCGTGCGCCAAGGCGTTGGTGGCCACTCCGTCCACCACGTCCGTACCGTTCAGGCTGCGCTTGCCGGCCCACCGGGACCGTTTGAAATAAGCCTTGGTCCGGAGCCACAAGCCCGTGGCGCTGATGCCTCGCACCTCTCCGATGGCACCGGACCCCACCAGTGCTTCGATCGCGGGGAGGGCGTCCGAACCCAGGCTCTGGAACCCTACCTGGACCAGGCGGCCGGCGCTCGCGGCCGCCGCCATGACTTCCCGGTACTGCACCATGGAGGCCACCGGCGGTTTTTCGAGGTACACGTTGGCTCCGGCGTTGAGTGCAGCAATGGCCAACGGCGCGTGGGTCTGGATGGGCGTGGAGATAATGACGACGTCGGGGGCCACTCCGGCGGCCAGGAGTTCGTCGAGCGAGGCGTGGACATCCACGCCCGGTTCGAGTGTGTCCTTGGCCGGTGGGTTCGGATCGGCGACTGCCACCAGCTCCAAGGCACCTGCAGCACTCAGCCGATCCAGGTTCTCCAGGTGCCGTTCGCCGAAGCCGTGCACACCCACCAGTGCGACGCGGGGGAGTCGTGTTGGGCCCTCCGCTGTTGTGGTGGCCAATTGTTGCGTCATGATGCTGTCCTAGCGGGGTCAGGTTCGTGGGTTGTTTTGGTGGCCGATAACCGCAGGGTCTCGGTGAGGAAAGCTGCTGCCTCGTCTTGCATGGCTCTGCTGAAGACGTGTGGTTCCTGCCAGAAAGTACCGGTGTACAGCTCCGGTAGTGCGCTGGAGAGATGGGCGTGGGCGTCGCCCATTCCTTGTTCCGGGAAGAGCTGGTCATCGAGGGCGTACTGGACCAGCGCGCGTGCACTGGACCGGGCGGCAAGGTGCGGCCAGTCGCCCAGCTGGGCGAGGCCGGGGGAGTGCAGCAACCAGGAGTGCGCATCCAGGTACGACGGCAACAGCGAGGCGAACGTGGTCATCATGCACGTCACCACGTAGCTGCGAATTCTGGAATCGAGGGCCGCGAGCAGCATCGCGCGCCCGCCGCCGCCGGAAAAGCCGAGGCACCCGATCCTGTGTTGGTCCACTCCCGGGAGCGAGGAGAGGATGTCCAGCGCCGCGAGATCGTCATGGGCCACCGTCCCGGCGAGGCTGCTGCCCAGCAGCGTCGCAGCTTTGGCCACGGTTTCCTCGTGGGCGGCGGCCGCGGCGTCGTAGAGCGCCGACGCGGAAGGTTTGACGCCGGCCTCCCGCCAGAGCGACTGCTGGCCGCTTACCGCTGTGGCAGAGCGGAAGGGCAGGGGGTCGAGCCCGAAACGACGACTGCCCCACATGAAGGCGTCATGGGCAAGGACCGCGAAGCCCTGTAGGGCCAACCAGGTGGCAAGGGCCCGGCCGCCGTAGAGCTTCGCCTGCAACCCTGGCGGCACGGGGCCGAAGCCACCCGGGAAAGGGCTATCGGCGTCGTGGTCTTCGACCCCGGCAGGAAGCTTCACGAGCCGTTCGGCGCCATACGACTTGATGCCGGCGTGGCAGTGCATCGCGAGGAGTCCCGGCAGCGGGCCGGTGCTCTGGGCTGGGCGCACGAGCCACGCGGACGTCCTCGGCCCGAAGCCCAACTGCCAGGAGAGGCGGGTGGTGATGACGTCGTCGTGCGCTGTTTCGGAGTGGATCGTGTATCCAAGGTCCGGGACGACAGCCGGTATGCCAAGCACGTCGCTGAGTTCCTGGGCGGTGGCCGACCCGGCCCGGTGAAAGTGTGGCGCGTAGCCTGGCCAGTCCTCATACCCGGCCAGCGCACTCGGACGAAAAGCAGTTCCGGCCATGTCAGCGGGGGTCATGGCAGGCGCTGGGGTTGGTTGACAATGGTGTCCTGCCTTATCGATGCGGGAGGGTGTGCGGAGGCGCACGCCGGGCTTCTTCAGCGTGGGAAATCGATGCTGGCGGCTTCGTAAGAAAACGCTTTCTCAAAAATTAGCAAAAGGCTGTACATGGGTCAAGAAAACGTTTACTTTGGTACGGAGCCGCTGAACATCGGGAGTCAATCCCGGTAACTCAGGGGAGTGCCGGAAGATCGACGGCATCCCGGAAGGCAAGCATCAACAGACTCGAACTCCGTGGATGGCCACGATGACCAAAGGAGACCACATGGCCGCTGTAGTACACACGGGGACGCCGCAGGGCGTTCGCGGTCCGGAGAGGGGGAATCCATGAGTGCCATTGGTGAACTCTCAACGATGACCCGCCGCAAGGGCCCCATGACCAAGGAAGAGAAGAAGGCCAACGGCCGCGACAACAAAGCGGCCTACATCTTCCTTCTTCCTTGGCTCGTTGGCTTGGTTGCCATCACAGTGGGCCCCATGCTGATGTCGTTGTACCTGTCCTTCACGGACTACAACCTCCTGCAGCCTCCGGAATGGGTGGGCCTGGACAACTTCGTCCGGATGTTCGGAGACGCCCGCCTCCACAACTCATTGCGGGTCACCTTCACCTATGTACTGGTGGGTGTTCCCCTGCAGTTGGCAGTGGCCCTGCTGATCGCGCTGGTCCTGGACAAGGGTCTTCGCGGCCTGCCGTTCTACCGCTCCATCTTCTACTTGCCGTCCCTCCTTGGTGGTTCCGTCGCCGTTGCCATCCTCTGGAAGCAGATCTTCGGCACCACGGGCCTGGTTAACCAGGTCCTGGCCATGGTGGGCATCGAAGGACCCGGCTGGATTTCGGATCCCAGCACAGCTCTTGGCTCGATCATCCTCCTGCATGTATGGACGTTCGGCGCTCCGATGATCATCTTCCTGGCAGGCCTGCGCCAGATCCCCAACATGTACTACGAAGCCGCGGAAGTTGACGGCGCCACCACCCTCCAGCGGTTCTGGCGGATCACCCTCCCGTTGCTGAGCCCCATCATCTTCTTCAACCTGGTGCTCCAGATCATCGGTTCGTTCCAGTCGTTCACGCAGGCATTCATCGTCTCCGGCGGCAACGGCGGACCGTCCGACTCCACCATGTTCTTCACGCTGTACCTGTACCAGAAGGGCTTTGGCCAGTTCGACATGGGTTACGCCTCAGCGATGGCCTGGGTCCTGCTGGTCATCATCGGTGTCTTCACCGCCATCAACTTCATCGCTTCAAAGTATTGGGTGTTCTACGATGACTAAACTCCAGAGCCTTCCCGCAGCAAAAACCACCGAGCCGGGCAAGGCTCCGCGCCGCCGTGAATCGCCGGGAAACCTGGCCTTCAGCCGTAGTGCCCGCGTCAAAGGGTTGGTCAAGCACGCCATCCTGATCGTGGTGGGCCTGGTGATGATCTACCCGCTCCTGTGGATGGTGGTTTCTTCCCTGCGGCCCAATGACCTGATCTTCCGCGAACCGGGCCTCTGGCTGAACAGCCTGGACATGACAAATTACACCGACGGCTGGTCGGCCCTGACCCACCCGTTCGGTCACTACATGATCAACTCGGCGATTGTGGTGCTGGGCTCGATCGTAGGCAACCTGGTGTCCTGTTCCATGGCCGCCTACGCCTTCGCCCGCCTGCAGTTCACCGGCAAGAAGCTGTTCTTCGGCATCATGCTCCTGACCATCATGCTGCCCTTCCACGTGGTGATCGTGCCCCAGTACATCCTGTTCTCCCAGATCGGCTGGGTGAACACCTTCTGGCCCCTCATCGTTCCCAAGCTCCTGGCCACCGATGCGTTCTTCGTGTTCCTCATGGTCCAGTTCATCCGCGGCATTCCAAAGGAGCTTGACGAGGCGGCCCGCATCGACGGCGCCGGACACCCGCGGATCTTCCTCCGCGTGATCCTGCCCCTGATGGTCCCGGCCTTGGCCACCACCACCATCTTCACGTTCATCTGGACGTGGAACGACTTCTTCGGAGCCCTGATCTACCTGACGGATCCGGACATGTTCACAGTTCCCGTTGCACTGCGCGCCTTCGTCGATTCGCAGTCCGCAACCAGCTGGGGATCACTCTTCGCCATGTCCATCGTGTCGTTGTTCCCGGTGTTCCTGGTGTTCCTGTTCGGCCAGCGATTCCTCATTAAGGGCATCGCCACCACCGGTATCAAGTAGGCCGGCCGTCGTAATTTCCCAGCAACTAATACAAGTCGCTATCTTGTAATACAAGAATGTGACTCGTATCATAAACACAACTAAGAAAACGCTTTCCCATATCGCATCAGGATCAATGAAGATCGGAGACAACAGTGCCCGCACAACCCAAGGGTGAAGCAGTCGCCCTCGCAACAACAGGGGCCCCCCGCCGAACCAAGCGCAGGCTCCGCGCCTCGGCCCTCGTCGCGGCAACGGCCGCCGCGGTCCTGGCGCTCACCGCCTGCGGTGGCGGCTCGGAAGCCAAGAGCGCCGACGGAAAAGTGGAGCTTCGCTTCGCCTGGTGGGGCGGCGACAAGCGGGCCCAGGTAACCCAGGCAGCCATCGCGGCCTTCGAAGCCGAAAACCCCAACATCAAGATCAAGCCCGAGTATGGAGACTGGAGCGGCTACTGGGACAAGCTGGCCACCCAGGTTGCCGCCAATGACGCCCCGGACATCATCCAGATGGACGAGAAGTACATTACCGAGTACTCCACTCGTGGCGCACTGCTGGACCTCTCCAAGTACAAGATTGATACATCCAAGCTGGACGCGGCGGCCTTGGATGCGGGTAAGAGCGAGAAGGGCCTGACCGGTATCGCGGCAGGCATCAACGCTGCGACCATCCTGGCCAATCCCGCCGTCTTCAAGGCAGCAGGCGTGGCACTGCCCGATGACAAAACCTGGACCTGGGAAGACTTCGAGCGGATCTCGGCCGAGGTCACCGCCAAGTCGCCCAAGGGCACCTATGGGGCCGCGGCGTATGGAACCGATGAGGCTTCCCTTGGAGTATGGCTCCGGCAGAACGGCAAGTCCCTCTACACCGATGACGGCAAACTGGGCTTCGAACCCTCCGATATTGCCCAGTGGTGGAGCTTCCTGAAGGAACTCAGCGAGAAGAAGGCGGTCCCGTCCGCCTCGGAGGTAGTTGAAGCCGAAGCTGCGCCGCTGGACCAGAGTGGGCTCGCAACCGGCAAGAACGGTCTCGCCTTCTGGTGGTCCAACCAGCTTCCGGCCCTCGAAAAGGCTGCCGGCGGTGAGCTGCAGATCCTGCGCTTCCCGTCCAAGACCGGCAAGGCTGCCGACGCCAAGCTCTGGTACAAGGCCTCCCAGTTCTGGTCCGCTTCCTCCCGCACCAAGCACCCTGAAGAAACAGCGAAGTTCATCGACTTCCTGACCAACAACGTCAAGGCCGGCGAAGCCCTCCTCGCGGACCGCGGCGTCTACCCGAACTCTGATGTGCGTGATGCCATTGCGCCCAAGCTCGCCAAGGCCGATGTCAAGGTAGTGACCTTCATCGACCAGATCAAGGGCGAACTCGGGGATGCTCCGGCCGCACCGCCGAAGGGTGCCGGCGCCATCCAGGAAATCGTGAAGCGCTACACCTCCGAAGTCCTGTTCAACAGGCTCTCCACCGACGAAGCGGGCAAGAAAGCCGTGGACGAAATGAAGTCCGCCATCAGCTAGTCCTTATCCGCGGGAACCGCCCCGGGCGATCATTCGTGATCCGCCCGGGGCGCTTCGTTTAACGCGGGGTTTGCGTCAGTCCTCCGCGATGACGGCGACCGCCCCGGCGGGAACCACGCCCGTGAAGCGGGCCCCGCTGAGCAGCTCGTCGCCGTCGGCCTTGACGGCCTGGTCCTCGCGGCTGTGATTGATGGCGAACAGGAAGCTGCGGCCGTTTTCGGCACGCCGCCTGGTCAGTTCGACGCCGGGTGAGGACTCGGTCACGGCTGTCACCCCTGCTTCTTCGATGAGTCGGGCTGCCAGTGCGTCGATGCCGTCGTTGTCCGGAAGCGTTGCGAGGTACCAGGCCGAACCACTGCCGACGGTGCGCCGGGTCAGTGCGGGCACACCATCGAGCGGGTAGTCGGTGAACGTTGCCAGGACGTCTGTGGAGGCGCCTGCAGATACGTGTTCGCTCCAGACCGTGCCAACAGTTCCATCGCTCAGCGTGACCGAAGCGCCTGGGAAAAGAGGATGGAATTCCTCGCTGCGGACGCCCAGCAAATCCCGAAAAGCGCCCGGGTAACCGCCGAGCCGAACATGGTCCCGTTCGTCGACGATGCCACTGAAGTAGCTGATCAGGACGGTAGCGCCACCCTCGGCGGCCGCAGCGATCGAGGCCGCCGCGGCGTCCGTCACGCAGTAGAGCGTGCAGACCAGGATGAGGTCGTATCCGGACAGGTCACCGGAGGGGTGGACGAAGTCCGCAGTCACTCCACGGAGGTACAGGGAGCGGTGGAAAGCGCGCATCGTGTCGAGGTACTTCAGCGAGTTGTTCGGGTGCGAGTCCAGTTCGGAAGCCCACCAGGCCTCGTAATCGAAGACGATCGCAACGCGCGATTCCACCCGGGATCCCTTGACAGGTTCGAGCTTGTCCAGGGCATCGCCGAGTTCCACGACGTTCCGCCACACCTGGGTGTCGCGGCCGGCGTGGGGAACCATGGCCGAGTGGAATTTCTCGGAGCCCGCCTTGCTTTGGCGCCACTGGAAGAACATCACGGCGTCCGCCCCACGGGCCACATGCGCCAGCGAGTTCCGGAGCATTTCGCCGGGCATTTTCGGTTGGTTGTGGGGCTGCCAGTTGACCGCCGACGTCGAGTGTTCCATGAGTATCCACGGATCTCCGCCCGCCACGCCACGGGTGAGGTCGGCGCTGAAGGCGAGTTCGATGGCGCGCTCAGGATCTGCCGCCACCAGGTAGTGGTCGTTGGCGATGACGTCCATGTCCTTGGACCAGTCGAAGTAGTCCAGGGTTTTCGTGGCGCTGGAGACCATGAAATTGGTGGTTGCCGGCACGTTGGGAGTGACTTCGCGGATCACGGCCAATAGTTCCCTGTAGAAGTCGATGAAGGCCCACGAATTGAATCGGACGAAGTCCAGTTGCTGGCCCGGATTGAGCGTGGTGGGGGCCGCTCCGGGTGGGATGATCTCTTCGAATGAGGCGTAGTGCTGGGACCAGAATGCCGTTCCCCAAGCCTCGTTCAGGTCTTCGATGGTGCCGTAACGGCGTTCCAGCCAGGCACGGAAAGCGGCGGCGTCTTCTTCGCCGTGGAACTCCCCAACGTGGCAGCCGAGTTCGTTGTCCACGTGCCAGAGCGCCAGCGCGGGGTGGTCCTTATAGCGCTCGGCGATCACGCGCGTTATGCCGGTGGCATACCGGCGGTAAACAGCTGACGACGGCGTGTAGTGACGTCGCGATCCGCGCTCCAGTCGGATGCCTTCCGCCGTGACGGGAAGGATTTCCGGGTACTTGCGGACCAGCCAGGCCGGCGGTGAAGCGGTGGCCGTGGCGAGGGCTACCTTGATGCCGGCTCCGTGGAGGTTGTCCATGACCTCGTCCAACCACCCGAAGTCGTAATTGCCTTCGCTGGGTTCCAGGAGGCCCCAGGAGAAGATGCCAACGCTGAGGAAGTTGACGCCGGCTTCCTTCATGAGCTCAATGTCCTCGAGCCTGACATCCCGGGGCCACTGTTCGGGGTTGTAGTCGCCCCCGTAAGCGAGGCCGCCAATGCTGTTCCAGACCGAGGGGCTGCGGGGAATAGAGGGGGAGGTCAAGGGGACTCCTTCGTCAGGTTGGCCGAACTGGTGCGGGTGCTGCTGAACGTATGAATGCAGAATATCGGTCAAAACGCGTTCTTTGGAAAACGCTTGCCCAGTTTCCGTATTGCAGCTATTGTATCGATTCAGAACGAGTGTAAGCGAGATCACTGCCACGTTGTAGAGAACTCCACAAGCTTGCACCAACTGAGCAAGGAGGCTCTCATGATCGACAGAAGGAAATTCCTCACCACGGTGGCACTCGGCACCGCATCTGCCGCGTTCCTCTCGGCCTGTGGCCAGTCATCGTCCTCGGGCCAGACCGGTTCCGCGGACAAACCCGTCACCATCACCTACACCTGGTGGGGCAATGACGACCGTGCAGAACGGACCCGCAAGGCCATTGCGCTCTTCGAGACCAAAAACCCGGACATCAAAGTCAACGGCAACTTCTCAGACTTCGCAGGCTACTGGCAAAAGCGCGCCACCGAAGCCGCCGGCGGTGGCCTGCCGGACGTCATGCAGTGGGACCTCTCCTACCTCCGCGACTACGGCCAGCGAAACCAGCTCCTGGACCTCGGCACCGTCAAGATCAACACCGACGGATTCGACAAGTCCCTCCTTCCGTCCGGCCAGATCAAGGGCAAGACGTTCGGCATCCCCACCAGCACCAACGCCTTCGCTGTCTACTACGATCCCGCGAAGCTCGCTTCGCTGGGTATTGCCGAGCCGGACGGTTCCTGGAACTACAAGGAGTTCAACGCCTTCCTCGCCGAGGTTGGGCAGAAGGGCAATGGCACGCTCTTCGGCGGCACTGACTACACCAGTGTTTGGTGGAACTTCAACATCTGGCTGCGCCAGAACAACATCAAGGCCTTCACCGATGAGGGGAAGCTTGGTTTCTCCAAGGACGACCTGAAGAAGTGGTGGAACCTCAGCGCGGACCTGCGCGGCACCGGCGCAATCGTCGGCGAAGACAAGACCACCCAGTTGCTGCCAAAGTCCCCGTTCGGTTCCAACGTCACCGCAACGGAAGTCACCTGGGACAACTTCATGGCCGGTTACCTCGCGGACAGCGGTGCCAAGGAACTGAAGCTTGTTCCCGTGCCCTCCGACGATCCCGACAACCTGGGTCTCTTCCTGAAGCCCTCCATGCTCATGGTTGCCAGCGCCAAGACCAAGTACAAGGATGCTGCGGCCCGCTTCATCGACTTCATGGTCAACGATCCCGAGGTTGGCCAGATCTTCAAGACCTCCCGCGGCGTCCCGGCGTCGAAGACCCAGCGCGACGGCACCACGTTCGAAGGAACCGACAAGTTGGTGGTGGATTATGAGAAGTCCATCGAGAAGTACCTGAAGGACGCTCCCGAGCCCCCCATCGTGGGATTCGGCACCCTGGAGTCCACGTTCAAGCGGGTCAGTTCGGACCTGAACTACGGCAAGCTGACCATCGACGGCGCAGCTGATGCGTGGTTCAAGGAAGCCGAAGACCTCATCAAGCAGAACGCCTGATCCAGGCTTTCCCAACTGACGGACTGATCTTGTGACTCAAAGCCCAACCCTGAGCAGGCGTGCCTCGTCCGCAGCCCCGCAACCGCGTACGTCGCGGCGGCGGGGAGCGGACGCCCGCGCCGGATACACCTTCCTGTTGCCGTGGCTCCTGGGATTCATCGCCCTGACCGTGGGCCCGATGATTTCCTCGTTGTACCTCTCCTTCACCAACTACAACCTGTTCGATGCCCCCAAATGGATCGGGCTGGACAACTACACCACCCTCTTGCAGGACGAGCGCTTCCTCCAATCAGTGGGAGTCACCCTGCAGTACGTGGTATTCGGAACGCCATTGAAGCTCGCCGCAGCCTTGGCGATCGCGATGCTCCTCAACAGCAAGCGCAAAGGCCAGGGCTTCTACCGGTCAGCGTTCTACGCGCCGTCCCTTATCGGGGCCAGTGTGTCCATCGCGATCGTGTGGAAAGCAATGTTTGGTGACTCCGGTCCCGTCGACCAGGGCTTGTCGTTCTTCGGCATCAACCTCGGGGGCTGGGTGGGCAACCCCAACATGACCATGGGCATGATGATCCTGCTGACCGTGTGGCAGTTCGGGGCACCGATGGTGATCTTCCTGGCCGGTCTCAAGCAGATTCCCGCAGACCTTTATGAGGCCGCGTCCATGGACGGTGCCGGGCCGGTCAGGAAGTTCATCAACATCACCTGGCCCATGCTCTCCCCGGTGATCTTCTTCAACCTGCTCATGGAAACCATCCACGCGTTCCAGATCTTCGCCTCGGCCTACATCATCTCCAACGGTGAAGGCGGTCCCGCAGGCTCCACCCTTTTCTATACCCTCTACCTGTACTTGCGCGGGTTCAGCGATTTCCGGATGGGCTATGCCTCGGCAATGGCCTGGCTCCTGGTGATCGTGGTCGGCATCATCACGCTGATCTTCTTCAAGACCTCCAAGTCCTGGGTCCACTACAGCGGTGATTCAAAGTGACAACAATGGCAACCCCCACCCAGTCCACTCCGCCGGCCACGCAGGCTCCGGTGTACAACCCGAAGTCCGAGTCCGTCACGGCCAAGCGGATCAAGAGCGCCATCTTCCACATCGTTGCCTTGGCGCTGGTGGTAATGGTTCTCTACCCGGCTATCTGGATGATCGCTTCGTCCTTCAAGCCGAACTCCGAGATCGGCGGGGCCAACAACGCCCTCTGGTCAGCCAACTTCAGCTTCGACAACTTCGCCACCGCCATGGACGGCATCGGTGGTGTCTCCACGCTGACGTTCTTCACCAACTCCCTGATCCTGGCTGTTGGCGCTGTAGTGGGCACCGTACTGTCCGCCTCCATTTCCGCCTACGCCTTCGCCCGGATCAACTTCCCCGGCCGCGGGCTGTTCTTCGGCATGATGATCGCTACCTTGCTTCTGCCGTTCCACGTGGTGATCATCCCGCAGTACATCGTGTTCCAACAGCTCGGCCTTGTGGACACCTACGTGCCGCTGCTGATCGGTAAGTTCCTTGCCGCGGATGCCTTCTTTGTGTTCCTCATGGTCCAGTTCATGCGAGGCCTCCCGGCCGAACTGGACGAAGCGGCCCGCATTGATGGTGCCGGGCACGCCCGGATCTTCGGGTCCATCATGCTGCCGCTGATGAAGCCCGCGCTGATCTCCACCTCGATCTTCTCCTTCATCTGGAGCTGGAACGACTTCCTGGGCCCCTTGCTGTACCTGAACACTCCCGAGAAGTACCCATTGCCCCTGGCTCTGCGGCTCTTCGTGGACCAGACCCAGAGCTCCGACTATGGCGCCATGATCGCCATGTCCGTGCTGGCGCTCCTTCCCGTGCTGGTGTTCTTCCTGGTGTTCCAGCGCTACATCGTCGAGGGCGTTTCCACCCAAGGACTCAAGGGCTAGGGGAGCGGACAATGAGCACCATTGGCACGTCAAGCGGAACACCAGGCATCCCGGTCAACCGTTTTGCGCTGTTCTCCGAAACCATCCTGGCCGGAGTCATTGTTCTCCTCCTCTCCGTTCCTCTCGTGACGGCGCCGGCTGCCTATGCGGCCGGCGTCGCCCATCTGGAAAGGCACCTCAGCGGCAGGGACGATTCCCTGCGCAGCTTGTGGGGGAACTTCCGTAAGGCGCTGCCCGGCAGTTGGAAGCTGGGAATCACGACGGCGGCAGCCGCCGTCGTGATTGTCCTGAACCTGCTGCTCGCGCTGGTGGGGCAACTGCCGGGACGGGCTGCGATCCTGCCCGCCACAGTCATTCTGGCGGCCGCCGGTGCGGTGCTCCTGCTGCGCATCACGGCCAATTGGAGTGGCCAGCTGGCATGGAACGAGGACGAGGGCGATGTGCCCGCAGACGTTCCGGGTACCCAGCGCTGGGCGGCGGCGTATGCCGGCGCGAAGAGCGATTCGCTGCGTGACTGGAGTGGTTCGCTGCTCCTTCTCGCCGCCTTGTTGATGGCCGTTGTTTTTGTCTGGATGCTGCAGGCGCTGTTCGTGATCGTGCCCGGAACTCTGGTGCTCGCGGCAGCCGCCATCAAGATCCGATCCCACCGCTAGGCCAACCCGCTGAATCGAGCAGACCTCCCCGTGTCGCCGCGCCCGTTCCCACCGCGCCCCCAATCCACCAGGACCCGCACCGCGCGTGCCCGCTCCACGGAGTCCTGGCACTACCCGCTGCGGCACCACAATTACCGGATCTTCGTCACCCTCTCCTTGGTGGGAAGCGGTGGCGTCTGGATGCAGCGGCTCGCTCAGGACTGGTTGGTCCTCCAGCTCACTGGCAGCCCGGCTGCCGTAGGCGTGGCCGTTGCGCTTCAGTTCCTTCCCATGCTGGTGGTGGGCCCCGTCAGCGGGGTGCTGGTGGACATCTTCCCCAAACGTCGAATCCTGCTGCTATGCCAGTCCGTCGCCGTGGTGCTTGCTGCCGGCCTTGCGGTGTGGAATGCAGCGGGCGGCACGGACGTGTGGGTGGTCTACGCTTCCTGCGTCGCTCTGGGAATCACCAGTGCGATCGACGGGCCGGCCAGGCAGGTCTTCGTCAATGAAGTGGTAGGCGACGCCGGACTGCCGGCGGCCATCGGGCTGAACAGTGCCATCGGGCAACTGGGCGCCATGGCCGGTCCGGCGCTGGCGGGTGTGGTGATTGCCCATGCAGGACCGGCCGCTGCCTTCGCTGCCAACGCGGGACTTGGCGCAGTGGTCCTGGTGCTGATCGGATCCATCCGTCCGGGGGAGCTCCACCACTCCCCGGAACCGCACGGCCACAGGAAAGGCCGCGGCCAGGTCCTGGCCGGATTCCGCTTCGTCCGTGCCCGTCCACCACTTCTCCTCACCATGCTCCTGGCCGGTTTGCTGGGTGCCTTCGGCATGAACGGGCCCGTTGTCCTGGCGGCCTTCGCTGACCGGGTGTGGCACAGCGGTCCGGCCGGGTTTGGCCTCTTCAACACCGTCAGCGCGCTCGGAGCGCTGGCTGGTGCCTTGATCGCCACCAGGATCAAACGATTCGGACGCAAGGGGATCGTTGCCAGCGCCGGGCTCTTTGGCCTGAGCCAGTTAGTGGCCGCCCTCATGCCGAGCCAGGAGTCCTTTGTGGTGATGCTGGTGGTGGTGGGCTTCATGACCCTGGTATTCCTCACCAGCGCAGCGACTGCCGTCCAGCTCGAAGCCGGGGCCAGTGTGCGCGGCCGGGTCCTGGCCCTCTACTTCCCCTTGCTCCTGGGTGGTCACGCCTTGGGTGGGTTGTTGGCCGGCTGGCTGACCGAGGATTTCGGTGTCCGTACGGGGCTGGTCATCACCGGTGCGCTGGGCATGGCGTCTGCCACGGTGATCGGGTTGCTGCTGTGGCGCTGTTCCCGTCGAGGTGGCATTTGATGGCAGTTACAAGGGCCGGGACTGTCATCCAATGCCCGCTCGCGGGGACGTGGAGCGTGTAATCAGCGGCTGGCTATCAGCTCTTCGATCTGGTGCACGTCCAAGGACCCATCACTGATCCACACCGTGTTGGTGCGCGCCAGGGAGGTGCCCTGGGCCAGTTCCACCGCCGTGTCCCAGGCCAAGGCGGAACCCACTGCCGGGTAACCGTTGCACCGCACGAACCACGGGTCGGGGGACTCCAGGGGCGCGCCGAACACCAAGGTGGCCGGACCGCCGTCGAACTCTCCCGACCAAGCCAGCCACGGCGAAACGGAACCATGCACGGCCGGCTCACCCTCTGCTGTTGAGGAGAAGACGCGTGGCGAATTGTTGACAGGCAGCCGCCAAAAGAAGCCACCGTAGCCGCTGCCCGCGGCACCATGCGAACCCGGGCTCCCCAGCGTGACATCGACGACGCCGGTCAGCTGGGTCTGGATGTCCAGCCGCCACGTGGTGGGGCTGATGAGGCTGCGACTGAAGGTGCGATGCTCCTTGAGAAGCAGGCTGCCGTCGGCCCCGAACCACTCAAGCTCCAGTTCCGTGTAGTCGCGTCCGCGGGTTATGCCAGCGATGTCCACCCGGCCGTGATCGTCCAGGTCAACATACTTTCCGGCGGTCCTCCGATAGCTGCGACCACCCCAGAAGTTGCTGCCGTTCACATCCTGCAGCGCGAATCCGGCACCCAGATGCCAGGCGTGGTCCGACGCCAGGTGGTCGGTCACCACAATTCCGGCCCGGGTAGACACCGGGTGCAGGTAGGGCCGGGGGGAGAGGCTTGGCTGGAGGCCGCTTCCGCTGCGCAGGACGGCAGCCGGGATGGCGGGCTGGGCGGATTGCTGGTCGGCGGGGTCGGCGGGGTTGGCGAACAGGGCCTCGGCGCCTGACGTGACCGGCCGCGCCCAGGACAGACCCAGCTCGGAGAAGGTGGCGTGCGCACGGGTGGCGCGGTCCAGGATGTCCTCGATGCCAGGGATCACGGCGTGTGCTTGATCGCCCGATCCCACCCAGACCACGTTTTCCGTGGGGATGAGGGCCGGCTCATCGGCCGTGCGGATGGTTTCCAGGACGCGCATGAACGCGCCACTGTGATCGAGTGGACTGAGCAGCGGCGTGCCTTCGGACAGGTGCTGCAAGAGGTTCTCGGTGAGGTCATCGCGACCAAAAATATGCGAGGTTTCACCGTCTTCCGTGCGAACCGTCACGCGGTCCTCCGTGTAATGGAACACCGCCGTTCCTTCCGTGCCGTGAAGCGTCACGTACGGTTCCACAGACTCCGTGGCGCACAGCGTGAGGGCACATGTGATGGGCAATCCAGCGGTGGTACGCATCCGGATCACGGAGGTGTCGTCCGCCTCGATGTCGTTCGCGCGGTAGAGATCGGTGTCTACAACGGCCAGATCCTCAGCGTGCCGTGCACCGGCAATTCGAAGCGCCGTAGCGATGGCGTGGGCCAACGGATTCGTCGCTACGCCGTCCACCACATCAACGCCGTCGAGGCTCCGCTTGCCCGCCCAACGGGAGCGCTTGTAATAGGCGCGATCCCGAACCCATCGGCCGGTGGCGGAGATGCCTTTGAGGGTCCCTATTCGGGGAAGTTCGGGTGCCGATTGGCCATTCGCCAGCTTGTCCAGTGCGGCCAGGGCGTGCGAGCCCAGGCTCTGAAAACCGATCTGAACACTTCGACCGGCCGCGCTCGCAGCTTCCTGGAGATGGAGGAAGTCCTTCATGGAGGCGACCGGGGGCTTCTCCAGGTAGAGGTCGGCCTGGGCGGCCAGCACGGACAGGGCCAAGGGTGCGTGGGTCTGGATGGGGGTGGCCACGATGACGACGTCCGGGGAGTGGTTGCCGGCCAGCAGGTCTCCCAGATTCGAATGCACGGCCGTTGTCGCGGGCAGCGTTCCCGGGGCCGGAGGGTTGGGATCGGCCACAGCGACCAAGTCCACCAGGCCCTCCGCCCGTAGCCTTTCGAGATTGTGCAGGTGATGGACGCCGAAGCCATGCACCCCTACCAAGGCGATCCGCGCCAGTGTCGTCCGCGGCCTCGGTGCTGACGGTGGCGTTGCTCCATGCGCTGCTCCATGCGCTGCTCCTTCGCTGCGCAACTGCGGAGCGTCACCGTGGTGTTGGCTGCTGGTTGACTCGACGGAGCGGGCTTCCATGGCTCTCCTCTGCTGGCGATGCGGCGAAGGCGAGTGACGCCGTCGTCCGGGTTGCATTTCATGTGGTCCGGCGGGTTCAGGCTATACCCAGCAAGCGCTTTCCCACTTTCGGCTCCGCCCAGTGTAACGCGCTCCGGGCAGAAATGTAACGATTCAAGAAGTCTCTTGACGCGGTCCATGTGCAGCGTCTAAGTTTTCGGGAAAGCGTTTACTCTGTGATGTGGCCCACCCGGGCCGCGCCCACTCAGCCGGCCCACGCCGCCTTCCGGTGCCACTCGACAGAACCAGTGCCATCGGAACCCTGGGCCTGTTCTGCAACGATGGAGAAAGGGGGAGCCATGGCGTCTGGTGGATTTAGTTTCAAGGCCTACTCACTGTTCGACACGCTCGTCTGGATAGCCTGCCTGAACGTTTTGTGGATCATCTTCACGGTCTTGGGTGGCGTTGTTTTCGGATTCGGTCCCAGTACTGCTGCAGCGCAGCTGCTGGTACGGGACAAGGTACGGGGCGGTGCCGCACCACTGGTGCGGCGCTTCGCCAGGGAGTACGCCAGGAATTTCGGTAAGGGTAATGCCTTGGGGCTGCCCTTGGCGGCAGTCGGGGTGGCCCTAACGCTCAACTGGGACTACTTTTCGGCAGGATGGGACCTTGGCTCGCAGATCGCCTCGACGGGGTTGTTCATGATGGCGCTGTTCGGGGCGGGGGTAGCTTGCTACCTCTTCCCGATGTTTGCCCGCTACAACCTTTCCGTGCCCCAGTACTTCCTGATGTCGTCCCGCTTCGCCATGCGCCATCTGGCCGGAACCGTAATCCTCGTATTCGTCACGGCAGCCGCCCTGTTCGTATGCCGTTCCGTTCCAGGGCTGATTCCGTTCTTCGGGATCGGAGCGTGGCTGTATGTCACGGGTTGGCTATGCGACCGCTTCTTCACCGCCAACGATGAAGCCATGGCGGGTGCCCTGTCGGCAGATGCGGCCGCGGGGACACCCGCGGCCGGGGCAACGGCAGCTGTTGTGACGAGGGGAGCCGGCATTGCCTGACATCAACCCGGTGCGGCCCGGACCAGGCGGGAACCAGGTCCTCCACCGTCCCCTGGATGTCCAGGTGCATGCGGAGCTTGTTCGGAACGCCTCTGGCGAGAGCACTAATGAAACGTATCAAGGCATGAACGGCGAGCACCTGTGGACCATCAAAAGGTTTCCGGGAGCGTCGTCGGACCATAACAACCCCGAAGAAGTGGAGCAGTAGGAAAATGATCCGTAGAAAACACACGCTGGCCGCCGCCGTCGTCGTATCCGCTGCCTTGGCGCTGACCGCCTGCGGTGGCGAAGCGCCGGCGTCGGACCTTTCATCCGTCAAGATCATGGCACCGTTCCTGGAGGCGCAACCGCCAACAGCCGACGGCGCCGTCCAGAAAAAGCTCGAGGAGCTCACGGGCAAGGACGTCAACATCACGTGGACGCCCAACGCATCCTACGAAGACAAGATGAACATCACGCTGGCGTCCTCCGACATCCCGCATGTGCTGGTGGTCCAAGGCAAGACGCCCGGCTTCGTGAAGAACGCCGAAGCCGGTGCATTCTGGGACCTGACAGACAAACTCAAGGACTACCCGAACCTCAAAACCACCTTCCCGGAGGTCCAGCAAAACGCCAGCGTCAACGGCAAGGTCTACGGCGTCTACCGCGGCCGCAACCCGATCCGTGCTGCCGTGATGTTCCGCCAGGACTGGCTGGACAAACTCGGCCTCAAGGCACCAGAAACCACAGAGGACCTCTACAAAGTAGCCAAGGCGTTCACCGAGCAGGACCCGGACGGCAACGGCCAGAACGACACCTACGGAATCACCATCCCCAAGTGGGGCGGGCTGGGCACCAACAGCCCCTACGACCTCATCGAAACCTGGTACGGCGCCGGAAACCGTTGGGCCGAACGCGACGGAAAACTCGTTCCCAGCTTTGAAACCGAGGAATTCCTTGAGGCCAACCGCTTCATCAAGAAAATGGTGGATGAAAAGCTGATCAACCCCGATTTCGCCACCTTCGACAGCACCAAGTGGAACGAGCCGTTCTTCAACGGCAAGGGTGGAATCATCATCGACGTCGATTCCCGGGCGAGCGTGCTGATCAACCTGTTCAAGCAGGCCAACCCCAACGACTTCCAAAACAAGGTGGGCTTCGTGGGCAGCCTCAAGGGTCCCGACGGCGAACTGCACGCCCACCCCACCGATGGCTACTCCGGTTTCCTGGCCATCCCCAAGTCCAGCGTCAAAACCGAGGCAGACCTGAAGAACGTCCTGACCTTCCTGGACAAGCTGAACAGCAAAGAAGCAGCCGTCCTGATCAACAACGGGATCGAGGGCGTGAACTTCAACGTCGTGGACGGCCTGGCCGCCACCATCAAGCCTGAAACTCCTGAGGGCAAGGCCGTCAATACCGACATCAAGAGCTTCGCCCAGCTCGGAACCAACGTCACCGGCAACAACTTCTACCCCGTCAAGCAGGCCTCCGAGTACGAGCAGAAGGTGTTCGATGACCGTGTAGCCGTCATGGCCAAGGACCTCAAGAGCGCCGTCTACAACCCGGCAGCGGCGTTCGTGTCGCCCACCTATGTTGCCAAGGGTGCCCAACTGGACAACATCGTGGCCGATGCCCGGATCAAGTACTTGGCAGGCCAGACCGACGAACAGGGCCTGAAGGACGCCATCAAGCTGTGGAACACCAGCGGCGGTGACAAGGTCAAGGAAGAAATCAACAAGCTGTGGCAGGACAACAAGAAGTGACCGCGCCGGTTGTTGAAGCCAAGGCCCCGGAGCGGGTGGCCGCCAAGCCGCCCGCCCCGCGGCGGCGTGGGTTCGCCGTCCACTTTGCGCACTACAAGTGGCTGTATCTGCTGCTTCTGCCCGGAGTCCTCTACTTTGCGGTCTTCCGGTACGGGCCCATGTACGGCGTGTCCATTGCGTTCAAGGACTACGTTCCGTTCCTCGGCGTCAACGGCAGCCCGTGGGTGGGTGTAACCAACTTCACTGACTTCTTCGCGAACCCCGACTTCCCGCGGTTGCTCGGCAACACCCTGATCCTTGCGTTCCTGAACCTGGGGATCGCGTTTCCGCTGACGATCATCCTGGCACTGCTGCTCAACGAGGTCCGCCTGTCAGTGCTCAAGCGCACCGTCCAGACACTGGTGTACATCCCGCACTTCCTGTCGTGGACCATCGTGGCGTCCTTGAGCTTCCTGCTCTTTGCCCTGGACATCGGCCCGCTGTTCCAGTTCGTGAACGGGCTCTTGGGGACAAACGTGGATATCCTGTCCGATCCCAACTGGTTCCGGCCACTGATCGTGCTCCAGGAGATCTGGAAGAACACCGGCTGGGGAACCATCATCTTCCTGGCGGCGCTGGCCACAGTGGACCAGGACCAGTACGAGGCGGCCATCATTGACGGCGCAGGCAGGTTCCGGCGCGTCTGGCACATCACCCTGCCCGGCATCCGGTCCACCATCATCGTGATGCTGATCCTGGCCATCGGGCAGATGCTCAATACCGGCTTTGAGCAGATCTACCTCATGACCAACGCCCTCAACCGCAGCGTGGCCGACGTCTTCGATACCTACGTCTACTTCGTGGGCATCACCCAGGGCGCCTACAGCTACAGCACCGCCGTCGGACTCTTCAAATCCCTGGTAGGCATCGTGCTGATCTTTGGCACCAACTGGCTTTCCAAGCGGTTCAACCAGAGCGGACTGTTCTAAATGAAGATTCACAACACCCGCGGCGGCCGGGTTTTCGACGCCGCCAACTACGTTTTCCTCAGCCTGGTCGGCATCATCACGCTGCTGCCGTTCGTCTATGTGTTGGCCGGCTCCTTCGCCAACGAAGCCGAAATCACCCGGCGGGCGTTCTTCGTCTGGCCCGAACAGTTCACCCTCTCGGCTTACGAGTACATCTTCTCTACTCCGGCGTTCACCAAGGCACTGGTCACCACAGTGCTGGTAACACTGGTGGGTACCTTGATCCAGTTGATCCTGACCGTCACCATGGCCTACCCGCTGGCGAAGAAGAACCTGCGCGGCCGGAAGCTCATCATGTCCCTGGTGGTTTTCGCCATGGTGTTCTCCGGCGGCATGATTCCCACGTTCCTGCTGGTCAAGGACCTGGGCCTGCTGAACACCTACTGGGCCCTGATCCTGCCGGCGGCCATCAACCCGTTCAGCCTGATCATCATCAAGAACTTCTTCCAGGAACTCCCGGACGAGTTGGAAGAGTCGGCAATGATGGACGGCGCCACGGAAATCGGGATCCTCTGGCGGATTCTGTTGCCGCTGTCCAAACCGGTGCTGGCCACGTTCGCCCTCTTCTACGCGGTGGGAATCTGGAACGACTTCATGTCTCCACTGCTCTACCTGAGCGACAACAACATGTGGACCCTGCAGATGTACCTCCGCCAGGTCACCGCAGCGTCCGACCTCCTGGGCACCGGGAACGTGGACCCGAGCTACATACCGCCCGAGCAAGGCATCAAGTTCGCCGTGATCGTGGTGGCCACCCTCCCCATCCTGATCTTCTACCCCTTCCTGCAGAAGCACTTCGCCAAGGGCATGCTGATCGGCTCGGTCAAGGGCTGAGGCGCATTGAAAGGTACAACCATGAAAATCCTCCTCGCGGGCGACTCCACCGTGGCCGCCTGCCCCAGTTACGAATACCCGATGAGCGGCTGGGGCGCCCACCTCGCCCCCGAAACCTACTGGTGGGGTGCCGTCCACAATTTCGCCAAGGGCGGCGCCACCACGGAGTCGTTCCGTGAGGAGGGGCTCTGGACCCAGCTGCTGAACCAGACCGTGGTGGGCGACGTGGTGCTCATCCAGTTCGGGCACAACGACCAGAAGCGTGAACACCTCGCGGCGCGGACGGGCTACTTAGAGAACCTTCGTCGCATGGTGGCCGAGGTCCGCTCCAAGGGTGGCGTGCCCATCCTGTGCACGTCGGTGGAGCGTCGGTACTTCCTCGCCGGCACCCTGCACGAGACGCTGGGTGAGTATCCCGACGTCGTGCGTGAACTCGGAAGCGAGCTGGGCCTGGACGTCATCGACCTCAACCAGTGGACCCGGACACTGTACGAAGAGCTTGGGGAGGAGAAGTCCAAGGAGCTGTTCTCCCACTTTGCCCCCGGCGAGCATGCGCACTGGGCCGGCGGCCTGGAGGACAACACGCACTTCCACCAGAAGGGGGCCACAATGATTGCCGGATACGTGGCGGGACAGCTGGAAACCCTCGGCTTTGTTGGGGCACGCGCTTGATCTACTCCAACCCCTTGCGGGGACCTGCTGACGTTCGCACCTGGATCGCGGAGGGTCCGGTCCAGTTCCAAACGTACGACGACGGCGGGCCGGCTTCCCGCGGCGGCGGCACCAGCGCGCTGGTCCTCTCGGGCGCCCTTGACGCTGAAGTCCACGGCGACCACGCCCATTGGACCCTGTGGTGCCCGGAAGAAATCCCGGATTCCGTCCGGATCGCCTGGGAGTTCCGGCCGCTGGAGGAACCCGGCCTGGCCATGGTGTTTTTCGCGGCCCGGGGGCACGGCGGCGAGGACCTGTTCTCCACGACCCTTGCTCCCCGGACCGGCTATTACCCGCAATACCACTCGGGGGATATCGACGCCCTTCATGTCTCCTATTTCCGGCACAAGCACGCCTTGGAGCGAGCTTTCCGCACCTGCAATCTCCGCAAAAGTGCGGGGTTCGAACTCGTGGCCCAAGGCGCCGACCCCCTTCCTCCGGCCGAGGATGCCGACGGTTTCTACCAGCTGGAAGTGCTCAAGGACGGGCCACGTGTGGCCTTTTCGATCAATGGCCTGCCGTTGTTCGACTGGGTTGACCCCGGCCCGGAGCCGCTGGGCGGCGGCTACTTTGGGATCCGCCAGATGGCTCCGCTCAAAGCCGCGTACCGCAACCTCACCATCAGCCCAATCCAGCCGCTACGTCCTGTGACGGCGCGCACTAACCTATGACGTAGGATCTCCTCATGCCTCTTTTTGACCTGCCCCTCGAACAGCTTCGCGACTACACCTCCACAGCTGTGGCGCCGGCTGACCTTGACGCTTTCTGGGACCGCACCATCACCGAAGCAAGGGCCCTGCCGCTGGACGCAGTGTTCGAGCCGGTGGACAACTACCTCACGGTGATCGACACCTTCGATGTCACCTTCTCCGGATTCGGGGGAGACCGCATCAAGGGTTGGCTCCACGTGCCGGCGGATCGTGAACCCGGCGCTCAGCTCCCGGTAGTGGTGGAGTACATCGGCTATTCAGGCGGCCGTGGACTGGTCAACCAGAACACGCGCTGGGCGCAGGCAGGCTACGCGCACTTCATCATGGACAGCCGCGGCCAGGGCTACGGCGGTGTCTCCGGCGATACCCCGGATCCGCACCCCTCGGCGGGCGGGGTCAACTATGCCGGCCTCATGACCCGCGGCGCCGACCATCCGGACAACTACTACTTCCGTCGGGTTTACGTGGACGCCTTCCGGGCGGTAGAAGCGGCGCAGAACCATCCCGCCGTCGACCCCTCCAAAGTGGTCCTGACCGGCGTGAGCCAAGGCGGCGGCATCACCGTCGCTACCGCGGGCCTTGTGGCCGGACGGCTCGACGGCGTTATTGCCGCGCTGCCCGACGTCCCGTTCCTGCAGGACTTCCCGCGTGCCATCGACATTACGCCGCGCGGGCCCTACCCCGAAATCGCCTCGTTCCTCGGCCGGCACAGGGACCGCTACGACGCCATGCTCGCAGTGCTGAACTACTTCGACGGCGTCCACCTGGGCCGCGCGGCCACCGTCCCGGCGCTCTTTTCCGCAGCCCAAATGGACGACATTTGCCCGCCCTCTACGGTGTTCGCGAGCTACAACAACTACGGTCTGGATGCTGGGGCGCCGGAGAAGGACATAGAGGTCTACCGTTTCAACAACCACGAAGGCGGCCAGGAACACCACTGGGTCAGGCAGCTGCAGTACCTGCGCAAGCTGTTGTCCTCATAGTGGACAAAATTTGCCGGGTTTGACCGGGCATGGTTATGGTGTGGCTATGACAAACCGTTGGTATGCGTATTTTTCGTTGGCTCTGGAGGGGCCCGCGTCTAACTGACACGCATCCAACTTTCCTTCAGAGCCAACAGGGCAGAGATCATTCTCTGCCCTTCGCCATATCCGGCGGGTTCTGAAAAGGGGCCCGCTCCGCATCCCGGACAGGACCCAGACATGACCAGCATCGCCGCAGAACCCGCAGAATCGCTTTCAGCCCCCGACACCGCTGACGCCGCGCAGCCCTCAACCTCCAACTTGCGGGTAGCGCGCTTCGAGCCGCTGCCGGCTCCCCAGGACCTCATCGCTGAGTTGCCGCTGGACGCCCGCTCAGCTGCCGTCGTCGACCGTGGGCGTGACCAGGTCCGCGCCATTATGGACGGCGTGGATGATCGCCTGCTGGTCATTGTTGGTCCATGCTCCATCCATGATCCCAAGGCTGGGCTTGAATACGCCCGCCGTTTGGTCAGCCAGGCCGAGAAGCACAAGGAAGACCTGCTGATCGTCATGCGGACCTACTTCGAGAAGCCGCGCACCACGGTGGGCTGGAAGGGCCTCATCAACGATCCCCACCTGGACGGCAGCCACGACATCGCTGCAGGACTGCGCGCAGCCCGCGGCTTCCTCAAGCAGGTCACAGCCCTGGGCCTGCCGACGGCCACTGAATTCCTGGAGCCCATCAGCCCGCAGTACATGGCGGACCTCGTGTCCTGGGGCGCCATCGGTGCGCGCACCACCGAAAGCCAGATCCACCGCCAGTTGGCGTCCGGCCTGTCCATGCCCATTGGCTTCAAGAACGGGACCGACGGCGACCTCCAGGTAGCCATCGACGCGTGCGGTGCCTCTGCCGCTGAGCAGGCTTTCCTGGGAATCGACGACGACGGCCGCGCGGCTTTGGTGGCTACGTCCGGTAACCCCGATACCCACGTGATCCTGCGCGGTGGACGCAAGGGCCCCAACTACTCTGCCGACGACGTCGCAGCGGCCTCGGCCAAGCTCGCCGCCAAGGGACTCAACCCGCGCCTCATCGTGGACGCTTCACACGCCAACAGCGGCAAGAGCCACCACCGGCAGGCTGAGGTTGCACTCGAAATCGGTGCGCAGCTGGAAACCGGGTCTTCTTCGCCTGTTGCGGGTGTGATGCTGGAGAGCTTCCTTGTCGGTGGGGCGCAGAATCTGGATACGGCCAAGCAGTTGGCCGGAGAGCAGGAACTCGTCTACGGCCAGAGCGTCACCGACGCCTGCATGGAGTGGGACGTTACTGCCTCGGTGTTGGAGCAGCTCGCAGCCTCGGCCCGGAAGCGCCGGGTGGCATCGGGGGAGTAGGGTCCCACTTTCCGGAAATGCTTTCACATTGGCCCCATCAGCCTCTAGAGTATCTAGCACATGGTTGTTGGATGGCTCAGCATCGGCACACCGTTCTACTGGGGGTGTCTTACTGTCTGAGAGCAAAGGAATATGGGAAATGTCCGCGGAGACTAACTTCTCGAATGCGCGTTTCATGACGGTGGCTGAAGTGGCCGACGTCTTGCGTGTTTCCAAAATGACCGTGTATCGCCTGGTTCACTCAGGCGAAATGCCCGCCGTCAGGTTCGGGCGTTCGTTCCGGGTTCCGGAAGAGGCCGTATCCCAGTACCTTAAGGGTGCTGTCGTGGACGGGCAATCCGAGACCGCCTGAGGCTGCCGCAGTCCGCCCCACGGACCGTGGTCACGGGGTGCCCCTTTGAAGCGGTACTCTGTTAAGGAACGTTTTACGTCAATGTAAGAATCTGTCAGTTGTACTGTCTGCTTCCGCGGATCCGTTCCAACAGACAGGACCTTCTAGTTTGTAAGGAACTTTCGTGGGTTCAGTTATTAAGAAGCGCCGCAAGCGTATGGCCAAGAAGAAGCACCGCAAGCTGCTTCGCAAGACCCGCCACCAGCGCCGCAATAAGAAGTAGAGATACTTCATCAAGCGTGAATGCCCGTTGCCTTTCGAGGTGGCGGGCATTTTTGCACCCCGGACGCTCGCTCACGTCCCGCCTGTTTCCCCTAGACGCTCTCTCACGTCCCGGCTGTTTCCCCCGGACGCTCTCTCACGTCCCGCCTGTTTCCTGCCGGACGCTCTCTCACGTTCCGCCTGTTTCCCCTGGACGCTCGCTCACGCGTGGGGCCGCGCGAAGCCCGCCTGGACCGATGGGTCTACCCAGCCGTTTCTTAGAGCCTTTTTGATCTGACGGGTGGCATTCGCGAAGTTGTCCGCGAGGTCCGACTTACCGAAGATGAGCACCGTCCACCCCGCTGCCTCGAATGCCTTGTCCCTTCGCCGATCACTGAGGATCTGTTCCTGCGCAAGGTGATGACCGCCGTCGTACTGGATAGCGACCCGACGCTCGCGGTAGCCGAGGTCGGCTGAAGGCGAGAAGGGATCGTTGACGTAGAGCCGCACCTGTAGTTCCGGGTCGGGAAGACCAGCATCGAACATAGCCAGGCGGAGCGCAGTCTCCGGCGCCGAGTCGGCACCGACCCGCATCAGATCCAGTGCTTCCCTCGCACGGACAACGCCCTGCAGGTTCTTGTGGCGATCCACCATGGTGCGTAGTTCGTGGATGGTCGTGAACGGCGCGTCCCTTTGCTCAAATTCGGGCCTGGGGATGCGAATGAGTTCGTCGCCAACACTGACCAGTTCATTCAGCGGAAGCATTCGGGCCAAGTCCAACCAGGTCCTGGAACGTGTACTGATCCACATGCCGTGATTGAGCTCTACTTCACCCTCCGAGACCACAACCGTGTGGCCGGTGACACCTTTTCGCCGCACCGCAGGCAGACTCCGCGGCTTGCTCAGATGCAGCTCATTGGAATCTGACAGCCAAGGTGGGAGTGAAAATCCGTGGATCTTGGCGGCAGTGACATGTGAGATCCAAGCGCCAGGGCTCGCAGCCGAGAGCGAGCGAGCAGCCGATTCCAGATCAAAGGCCCAGTCCTTCGGCCGGTATATGCCCTTGCTCACAGCGTCGATACTGACGCGTTTCCAGAGCTGTGGATGGGCGAGGCCGGCGGCCTTGGCCTCCGAAAGTGTAAACGGGGCGGATGCCAGCTTGGAGGGCACGGGTACGGGAATCTGCATACCGGCATTCTGACCCAGATCCCGCTGGAGCTGCAGAAGTTATCCACAGGGACGCGGACCACGTCCTGGGGATGTGAGCGAGGGTTAGTTTAAAGGGGGGTGGGATGTGAGCGAGGGTTAGTTTGAAGGGGGGTGGGACGTGAGAGAGGATCAGATGCGGGGGCCGCGGAACCTGGAGAAGCCCCGCCACAAACCATAGATCGCGCCGCCCACCGTAGCTGCTTTGAGCCCGAGAGTTGCGGCACGGCGGCCGGAGCGGAAGTCGTAGACGGGCCAATTGTTGTCGCGGGCGTGCCGACGCAGCTTCGCGTCGGGGTTAATGACGACGGGGTGCCCCACCATGGTCAGCAGCGGGATGTCGTTGGCAGAATCGCTGTAGGCCCAGCAGTGGTCCAGGTCCAAACCCTCGCGGTCGGCGACCAGCTGGACCGCGACTGCTTTAGCGGGTCCGTGCAGGATGTCGCCCACGAGCTTCCCCGTGTACATGCCGTCGTGTACTTCGCCGACAGTACCCAGCGCGCCCGTCAAGCCCAAGCGGGTTGAGATTACGGTGGCCACCTCGATCGGGGTTGCCGTTACCAGCCAGACTTTGCGGCCCACTCTGAGGTGCTGTTCAGCCAGAGCCTTGGTTCCCGGCCAGATCCGCGACTCGATCATCTCGTCGTAGACCTCTTCGCCCAAGGCTTTGATGTCATCAACAGTGATGCCTGCCGCAAGAGTGAGTGCGGAATCCCTTACCGCGTGAACGTCTTCCATGTTCTCGCCGCGCAGCACGAACTTGAACTGCTTCCAAGCAAAACCAGCAGCCTGCGGCAAGGTGAACGCCTTGCGTTCATACATCTTTCGGGCCACATGGAAGAGGCTGGCGCCCTTCATCAACGTGTTGTCGACGTCGAAGAAAGCAGCTTCGCCGGTGTGCTTCTGCGCTTTGGCAGCTGCGGCGACAGCGGCGTTCTTCTCCTCGGGCATGACTTGAGTCTAGTCAATCACTGGTACACCTCGCTGTTGGCGCACTGGCACACGCTCCGGTGGGGGTGGGATGTGAGTGAGGGTTGGTGGGGTGGGGGTGGGATGTGAGTGAGGGTTGGTTGGGAGGTTACCGTTATCCCATGGCTACTCCCGACGTCGTCCTCCTCACCAAAGCTGACTGCCACCTCTGCACGGAGGCGCGTGCCGCCGTCGAGCGTGTCACCGCAAGCCTCGGTCTGGAGTGGAAAGAACAGAGTATCGACGGCGATCCGCAGCTGCGGGAGCGCTTCGCGGAGGAGATTCCCGTGGTCCTTGTTGACGGTGTGCAGCGGGATTTTTGGAAGATCGACGAGGAACGGCTGACCCGTACCTTGAAGAAAGCCCTGGAGGGCTGAGGGTGCCGTTACCCGTAAGTAATCGCTTTGGTTGAGCCCGCCCGGGGGTCATAGAGTGGAACAACAAAGCGACGCAATGGAGAATACCGTGACTGCGCTGGAACCGTCCGCGGAAGCAACTTCCGAGGACAACGAACCTGCCGCCAAGCAGATCCCACCCGCGGCTGTGGCCCGGATGACTCTCTATTTGCGTGCGCTCAACTCTTTGCTGGCAGAAGGCGTGGAGCGGGTTTCGTCCGAAGCCCTTGCCGAAGCCTCCGGCGTGAGTTCCTCCACTCTCCGCAAAGACCTCTCCTACGTCGGCTCGTATGGCACCCGCGGCGTGGGCTACGAGGTCCAATACTTGAGCCGTCATATCGCCGCGGCCTTGGGCTTGACCCATGACTGGAAGGTCGCGATCGTCGGTGCCGGTAACCTCGGCAAGGCGTTGGCCCGGTACGGCGGCTTCGAGTCCAGGGGTTTCGACGTTGTCGCTATCTTTGACGCCGACCCTATGGTGATCGGCAACGAGGTGGGCTGGTTGCGGGTCAGCGACTCAGCCGAGTTGGAGCGGGTGCTGGAGCGTACGCACACGAACATGGTGGTGCTCGCGTTGCCGGCCACAGTGGCGCAGGCAGTCTGCGACCGCGTGATCGCCGCTGGAATCCGAAGCATCCTCAGTTTCGCTCCGGTGCTGCTGCAGGTCCCGCCGCACGTCAACCTCCGCAAGGTGGACATGGCCACGGAGCTTCAAATCCTGGCTTACCACGCACAACGGGCGCAGACACCGGGCCAGGCTGTTTAGCCTTCGCCGGGTCTACGCCCGCTGGGTTGCCTTTTGAAGGGCCCGCCGGTTTAGCGGCCGTACGGAGTCTGGTACGGGTTGCCGAACGGCTGGGGCTTCCGGAAATAAGGAGCCGACGCCGGCAGGTACAGCATGACGATTGCTGCAACACCCAGCAGGATCACCACGAGCTGCAGCACGCCGTAGGTGGGGCCGAACTGGAAGAGGCTGGTCAGGCCGAGGACTGAGATGGCGGCGAATACGGTGCCCAGGATCCTTGCCCAGTTCTTGCCCTTGCGGACGTTGAAGCCCACCAGCGCGTAGAGGCCCAGGGAGATGATGGCGCCAACGATGGCGCTCACGGAGATGACGCCCCGCATACCCTCCATAGAGCCTGCGGGAAGGTCGGTGCCCTGCTGCGCAGCCTGCTGGTTCATGGCGTTGATGAAGGCGTCAGCACCGGTGGTGGCAAGGAGCAGCGAGCTGATGGCTGAGAGGACGCCGGCTGCGATGATCATCCAGAAGGCGTAGTTGACCATCGGCGGCACCGTAGTGGGGCCGGGCTGCTGGCTCGGCCAGTTGGTGTCCTGGCCATACTGGGGCGCGGACGGGGCTTGGCCGTACGGTGAGGCCTGCTGGCCATACTGGGGCGACTGCTGCCCATACTGCGGCGCGGCGGGCGGCGACTGCTGCCCGTACTGCGGCGCGGCGGGCGGGGACTGCTGCCCGTACTGCGGAGCCTGCTGCCCGTACTGCGGTGCAGAAGGCGGGGACTGCTGGCCGTACTGAGGTGCGGACGGCTGAGAGCCGGCCTGCTCAGGCTGGTTGGCGTCACCCGGGTTCGACGGCGGGTAGGGAGGGTTGCTCATGGCATTCCTTTGCTTGTTCGACTGCTGGTTCGGCCGCCGGGATCAGCAAAATGACCCTGCCCCCAGCGTGGTTCTGTTTCCACCGTACATCCCGGGTCTGACGCTATAGCCAAACACACGCAGGAATTCCATGGCTAGGGCGAAAATCATCATGTGGGCTTACGCCTTCATGATGAAGGCCGCGGTAATCCGTAGGGATTGCACCGCGGCCTTCACATCGGTAGAGCCCGACGACGGAACTGGCGTGGACGCTAGACCTGGCCCTTGACTGCCTTGAACCAGAGCTGCGAGTTGGGCAGCCACATCAAGACGACGGCGACTGCGCTGACCAGGAAACCGAACCAGTTACCGCCCAGGCCCATGCCGGAACCTCCACCGTTGGCCGCCCCGAAGATGGCGAGCAACAGTGAAACGGCGGCCACGATGGTCAAGGCGAGCCGCGCCCACTCCTTGCCTTCCTTCATCTTCATGGCAAGGATTACTTGGGCGGCTGCAACGGCGAGGGCCAGCAGGAGCAGGACCAGGGCGATCGCGGCGAACGCCGGTGCAAAAGCGAAAGCTGCGATGACGGCGAAGAATCCGATGAGCCCAAACAGCAGGCCCAGGAGTCCGGAGATCACCCAGATGAAGTAGGAAACCTTCAACTCCGTGGGAAGGCCCTGCGTCTTGAACATTCCCGAGAAGCCGCCCTGCGGCATGACGTCGTTGAAATTGCGTGGGCCGTCGGTGGGCATTTCGAAGTGGAACCCGGGCTGGGCGGCACCGGGCTGCGCCGGGCCAGGTTGGGACGCTCCGGGCTGGGAGTATTGCCCCGGTTGGGATGGGGGCTGGTAGCCCTGGGGTGGTTGGTAGGCCTGCGGTGGCTGGTAACCCGCAGGAGGAACATTGCCGGGCTGCGGAGGCTGTGAGCCGGGCTGCTGTGGCTGAGGTGCTTCGTCTGGGGTACTCATGGCATCACTTTAGACCGGTGGTTGAAGGATGCATAGGAAATTCGGAGCCAACTCGCAGCTAATCAGGGGGTATCTGCCGAATAATTGGCGGGTGATCTTCGAGACAGCCAAACGGCGCCCCCGCAGCGTGATGCTGAGGAGGCGCCGTTGTGGGGGTCCCGCTATGAATCCCGCCCTTGAGAGTCACACCCGGCGTTGTGCCGCGGGGGTTACGGACAAGGGAAGGATCCGCGCGGGGTACAGGCTGGACTTAGGCGGCAGCCGGTGCGATGAACGCGAGTTCCAGGTTGATGACTACCTTGTCGCTGACCAGGACGCCACCGGCTTCGAGGACTGCGTTCCAGGTGAGGCCGAATTCCTTGCGGCTGATGGTGGTTTCGCCGGAAACGCCTGCGCGGGTGTTGCCGAACGGATCGACGGCCACGCCGTTGAACTCGGTCTCGATGGAAACCTCCTTGGTCACGCCCTTGATTGTGAGATCGCCCACGAGGTCGAAGCTGTTTCCGTTGGCCTTGACGTGGCGGGAAACGAACGTGATTTCCGGGAACTTCTCGACATCGAAGAAGTCTTCGCCCTTGACGTGGCCATCGCGGTTGACGTCGCCGGAGTCGAAGCTGGCGGTCTGGATGGTTGCGGAGACCTTGGAGTCCGCCAGGGTTTCGCCAACTTCCAAGGTGGCCGAGGCGTCCTTGAACTGGCCGCGGACCTTGCTGATGCCTGCGTGGCGGACGGTGAAGCCGATTTCGCTGTGCGAAGCGTCGAGGGTCCAGGTGCCGGTCGTAACGGAAGCGGGAAGGGTCATCATGGTGTTGCTCCTATGGGTAGTGGAAGGTACTGCGTGCTTGCCCGGCTGAACTCATTGCTTGAAGCGTCAACCGAGCTTCGTGTCTAGTATAAACATGCATATGCATCTTTTATTCCAACTCCACGGAACATTTCTGTAAAACTTTGAGTTCTACTAGCGGTAGAAGATTTCGGATCGCCCCGCTTCTTTGAGAAACTGGTAAACATGCCCCAAGCAACTGTCCATCTGCTTCGCCATGGCGAGGTCCACAATCCCGACGGCGTCCTGTACGGTCGCCTGCCGGAATTCCACCTCTCCGAACGCGGTCGTGAGATGGCCCGCATGCTGGCCGAGCACTTCTCGGCGCAGGTTGCCCAAGGCGCCAAGATCGTACACTTGGCGGCTTCTCCGCTGACCCGCGCGCAGGAAACGGCGCTGCCCACGGCTGAGGCACTGGGACTTGAGATCCACACGGAACCCCGGATCATCGAGGCAGAGAACCACTTCCAGGGACTGCACCCCACCAAGAGAGAATTCCTCAAGCCCAAGCACTGGTTCTACTTCCTCAATCCCATGCGGCCGTCCTGGGGTGAGCCCTACAAGGAGCAGGCCGCCCGTGTCCTGGCTGCAGTTGAGGACGCCCGCGTCAAGGCCATCGAGTTGGGCGGCGACGGCGCCGAGGCCATCCTGGTGAGCCACCAACTGCCCATCTGGTCCACCCGTTTGACGGCCGAAGGCCGCCGGCTGGCGCACGACCCCCGCAAGCGTGAATGCACCCTCACCTCCCTGACTTCCCTCACCCTGGACCAGGACGGCAAGATCGTCCGGGTCGAATACAGCGAGCCTGCCGCAGCGTTGCTCCCCGGCGCCGCAAGCACTCCCGGAGCCTAAGGAACATGGATAAGAATCTTTCACGCCGAGGAGTATTGACTGCAGGGGGTGTCCTGCTGGCCGGACTCACCATGGGCCTTTCAGCGTGCGCCCAAAAGGACTCCCTGGCCGAACAGGCCCGGAAGGGCGATAACAAGAACTATGTAGCCGGCGACGGCTCCGTGACCGAGTTCGCCAAGGCTGACCGCTCGGCTCCTGTGGCACTCAAAGGCACACTGTTCACCGGCGCGGAAGTAAAGCCGGAAGACCTGTTGGGCAAGGTCACGGTCCTGAACTTCTGGTTTGCCGCCTGCGCTCCCTGCCGCATCGAAGCTCCGCAGCTCGAAGCCCTGCACCAGGAATTCAAGGACCAGGGCGTCCAGTTCTTCGGCGTGAACCTGCGCGACGAGCAACCAACGGCCGAGGCATTCGACAAGACGTTTAACCTCACGTACCCGAGCTTCAACGACAAGGACGGGGCAGTGCTGCTCTCCGTGTCGGGAATCGTCCCACCAGGCGCGGTGCCCACAACCCTGGTCCTGGACAAGGAGGGCAAGGTTGCTTCCCGCGTGCTTGGCGAAATTGAAAAGAGCACCCTGAAGGCCCTCATCACCTCCGCAGTGGCCGAGTAGAACCGTGAACAGTCCCTTCGCCGAGACCATCCTCAACGGATCCCTGCTGCTGGCTGTGCCCGTGGCACTGCTCGCCGGGCTGGTCTCCTTCCTCTCGCCATGCGTGCTGCCCCTGGTGCCCGGGTACCTTGGCTACGTCACTGGACTGACCGGCGTCGACCTTGAAAAGCAGCGGCGTGGCCGCATGCTGGCCGGAATCGGCCTGTTCGTGCTTGGCTTCTCGGTGATTTTCGTCCTGCTCGGCGGTGCCTTCGGCCAGTTGGGTACCCTCCTGACCGGTCCGCAGAACGCCTGGATCACCCAGGTGCTTGGCCTTCTGGTGATTGTCATGGGCGTGGTGTTCATGGGCGGTTTCGGCTGGCTCCAGCGTGACGCGAAAATCCACGCCAAACCGCCGGCGGGCCTGTGGGGCGCACCTCTGCTGGGGCTCACGTTCGGCCTCGGCTGGGCACCCTGCATCGGTCCGACGTACTCCGCGGTACAGTTGCTGAGCCTGTCCGGCGGTTCGTCGGCGGCCAAGGGTGCATTCCTTGCCTTCATCTACAGCCTTGGCCTGGGCATTCCGTTCCTCCTGATCGCTTTGGCCGTTCGCCGCGGCATGGGCGTCATGTCCTTCTTCCGCAAGCACCGCCTGGCTATACAGCGGATCGGCGGAGGCATCCTGATTTTGCTCGGCATCCTGATGGCCACCGGAGTGTGGGGGACCTGGGTGACCGAGTTGCAGTACTGGTTCCAAAACGACGTGAAGTTGCCGATCTGATGAGTGAGTCCGTGAAAGCCAAGAAGAAGTCGCCTCCCGCTGACCGCGCCACCGCAGAAGGCACAGCAGGCGAAGGCAAACTCCAGCAGGCAAAGTCCGAGGCCGCGCTTCCCGCGCTTGGCTTCAGGGGCATGCTGCGTTGGGCCTGGACGCAACTCACCAGCATGCGGACGGCGCTTTTCCTGTTGCTCATGCTCGCGGTGGGGGCTGTTCCCGGGTCATTGTTCCCGCAACGGCCCGCCAACCCTGCCGTGGTCACCCAATACATCAAGGACAACCCGTCCTACGGCCAGTTCCTGGATGCGCTGCAGCTTTACGACGTGTACTCGTCTGCTTGGTTCTCTGCGATCTACATCCTGCTGTTCATCTCGCTGATCGGCTGTGTCACTCCGCGCGCGATCGCCCACTACAAGGCCATGAAGTCGCAGCCCCCGCGCACTCCCAAGCGCCTTTCCCGCCTGCCGGAGTACGGCACCCTCGCATTGCCCGCCGACGCCGGGATCCCGGCGTCGAAGGCCATCAACGATGCCGCTGGACTGCTTAAGAAACGCGGCTACCGCGTCGAGGTCAGGAACGCCGACGGCGACCTTCCGTCCCTGGGTGCCGAGCGCGGCTTCCTGAAGGAGGTGGGCAACCTGGTGTTCCACACGTCCCTGATCGGGGTGTTGGTGTCCGTGGCAATTGGTGGCCTCTTCGGCTACAGCGGCCAGCGCATCCTGGTGGAGGGCGATACATTCGTGAACACCCTGGTGGGCTACGACCAATTCACGCCCGGCACGAACTTCCAGAGCAGTTCCCTGCAGCCTTACTCCATGCAGCTGGACAAGTTCAATGCCAAGTTCGACCGTGAATCACCGGGCAAGGCCGGCCAGCCCATCGACTACACCGCCGAAGTCACCACCAAGGAAACTCCTGATTCGCCGGCCAAAAAGGAAACCCTCAAGGTCAACGATCCCGTTTCCCTGGGCGGAACCAGCCTGTACCTCACCGGAAACGGCTACGCACCCATGGTGACCGTCCGCGACGGCGAGGGCAACGTGTCCTTCCAAGGCCCGGTCATCGCCAAGGTCCAAGGCGACAACTACTACTCCTCCGTGGTCATCAAGGTGCCGGATGCCAAGCCTGAACAGCTCGGATTCGTGGGCTTCTTCCTCCCCACGGCGTTGGTCACCAGTGACGGGATCTCCTTCAGCGGAGCCCCCGAACTGGTCAACCCGCAGCTGAGCCTCAACTCGTTCTACGGTGACCTTGGCCTGGACAAGGGCGTGCCCCAGAACGTGTTTGAACTGGACGTCGAGAAGCTCAAGCCGTTGAACAGCCGCAACCTCGCGGCAGGCGGCATCACCCTGACTCCCGGAGCAACCGTCAACCTGCCCGAAGGCAAGGGCAGCATCACGTTCGACGGCGTGAAAAAGTACATTGGCGTGGATATCCACCACAACCCCGGCCAGTTGTATGCCTTGATTTTCGGCCTCCTGGCAGTCGCAGGACTCATGACGTCCCTGTACGTCAACCGACGCCGCGTCTGGGTACGCACCGGAACCCACGCCGACGGCCGCACCATGGTGGAATACGGCCTCCTTGCCCGCGGTGAAGACCACAGGTTGGCCGGCGAGGCCGCGGCCCTCCGTGAACACTTTGCCCGGGAATGGAACCTCCCGGAAACGCCTCAGGCACCCCCCACAACAGCAGTCTCTTCCTCAACCTCGAAGGACCAGTAATGCCAGCCATCAACGAAACCCTGGGCCAGTACAGCGAACTGTTCATGCTGTTGGCCGCCGGCACGTACACCGTGGCGTTCATTGCCTTCGCTTGGGACCTGGCGAAAAGCAGCAAGACGTTCCAAGCCGTGGACCTCAAGGCGGCGGCCAGCTCGGCCGGCGAAAAGGTGACGGTAGCAGCTGGTCGCGTAGGTGCAGCCCTGGGCGGCGCCGACGCCGGTGGGCCTGCAGGCCGCGCCGAGCGGCCGACGTCGAGCCTCACCTTTGAGGGCGGAACCGCGGCAGGCGACATGAAGTACGCCGCTGAACGGCGCGTACCCGCGCGCATTGCCGTGGCGCTGACGGTCCTGGGTGTGCTGATCCACGCCGCTGGCGTTATCACCCGCGCACTGGGCGCCGGGCGGGTGCCGTGGGGCAACATGTACGAGTTCCTCACCACGGGTGCTTTTGTGGCTGTCGCCGTCTTCCTTGTTACTTTGATCCGCCGCGACCTGCGGTTCCTGGGCACCTTCGTCCTTGGCCTGGCCATCATCATGCTGGTTGCCGCTTCCGTTTCGTTCTGGACCCCGGTGGGCCACCTGGTTCCGGCCCTGCAGAGCTACTGGCTGATCATCCACGTCTCCATCGCGGTCCTGTCCTCGGCACTGTTCACCCTGACTTTCGCCATGTCCGTGCTGCAGTTGCTTCAGTCCTACAGGCAGAAGAACCTCGCGGCCGGTCGCAAGGACAACCTCTCGTTCATGCGGGTGGTGCCCAACGCGTTGAGCCTTGAGAACCTTTCCTACCGCATCAACGCCATTGCCTTCATCGGCTGGACCTTCACCTTGATGTTCGGTGCCATCTGGGCCGAGAAGGCCTGGGGCAGGTTCTGGGGCTGGGACCCGAAGGAAGTCTGGACGTTCGTGATCTGGGTTGTCTACGCAGGCTACTTGCACGCACGTGCCACCCGTGGCTGGACCGGAACCCGCGCTGCGTGGTTGTCGATCGTGGGTTACGCGTGTGTCATTATCAACTTCACGCTCGTCAACACTGTTTTCCAGGGCCTGCATTCCTACTCGGGACTTTAGGCCCATTTCCTGCCTGAGCAGGAAAGATGCCCAGGATGGCCGGTGTCGGCCTCGAAATCAACAAATCGCTGTAGCAACTGAGCCTTTTGCACGTGCTTAGCAGGTGCTAACTTGTTCAGGACCCGCCTGTGATGAAGACCGCAGCGCGGTGCCATGTGAACTTTCGAGGTAGCTATGAGCTATGTTCTCGCCATTGACGTCGGGACAAGTTTTACCGCAGCAGCACTGGCCAGGCCCCACCAGGGGCCGCTATCACCACCGGAAATCCTTCCCTTGGGATTGCACGGCAGCGCCGTGCCATCCGTGCTTTACTACGCCGACGACGGCCGGGTTTTGGTGGGAGAACCCGCCGAGCGGCGGGGGCTGGACGACCCCCATCGGATGGTCCGGGAGTTCAAACGCAGGATCGGGGATTCCGTCCCCCTTTCCGTAGGGGACAACTGGTTGGCACCCGAGGACGTTTACGCCTCCATGGCGCGGTGGGTGGTGGACCGCGCCGAAGAGCGGGAGGGAAGTTCGCCGTCGTCGATCGTCATGACGTACCCGGCGGCGTGGGGTGCGCACCGCACGTCAGTGGTGCAGGCCGCGTTGAACGTCGCGGGCCTCGAAGCGGTGACGTTGCTCAGCGAGCCTGAAGCGGCCGCACTGCACTACGCCTCCCAGACGAGGGTGGAGGACGGAAGCGTCATCGCCGTGTACGACCTCGGTGGTGGCACTTTCGACACGGCCATCCTGCGCAAGGTGGGTGCGGGGAACTTCGAGCTCCTCGGGCGGCCGGATGGCATAGAAACCCTTGGCGGCGCCGATTTCGACGCCGCTGTCTTGCGTCACGTGATGGGCCACTTGGGCAACGCCGGAGAGGGTTTGGACCCCGCATCGCCGGAGACCTTGGCCGCTCTTTCGCGGCTGAGGCGGGAATGCCGCGAAGCCAAGGAAGCCCTCTCCATGGACAGCGAAGCGAGCGTTGCGGTGGCGCTCCCCGGGACACAGCGGTCGGTTAGGCTGGTCCGTTCCGAGTTCGAAGCAATGGTCGATCAGCCTCTCCGCGAGACCGTGGACGCCCTGGAGCGCAGCCTGCGGAGCAACCGTCTTGAGCCTCAGGACCTGAGCGCTGTGCTGCTGATCGGAGGGTCCTCGCGTATTCCGCTCGTGGCCGAGTTGATTTCCGTTGAACTGGGCCGCCCGATAGCTGTTGACGCCGATCCGAAGTCGTCCATCTGCCGCGGCGCCGCGCTTGCCGGTCTCAGCCAGGTGGCAGACGCTGTGGCGGCCGATGCACCGGCTGCGACACCTACGGAACCGGAGGCCACGCGGCCGCGCGTCGTCGCCCGTGTCCCCGTTGCGGGCGTCGTGAAGGCGGCCCGTGGACGTCCCGGCAGGCACGCGCCCCGGCCCCGCGTCCGGATGGCTGCGGCCGCTGCTACCGCCGCGACAGCCCTGGCCATCGCCACCGCCACTGCTGCGCAGAGCCCGGACGGCAACGGACTGCTCGCATCAATGTTCGGGGCTCAAGCCGCTGACGTAATGCGCGACGTCGGTGCCCAGGATTCCGGAACACGTGACGGTGCGTCCGGTGGCGGCCCAGCCGCGGCCGCTCCGTTGACCGGGGCGCCGGCGACGGGACTTGAAGCCAGTGCACGAACAGGTGCCGGCCCGGCAGGGGCGGGAGCAGGGGCCGGAAGAAGCCCGGTGCAGCGGGCGACCGGGACAGGACGTGGTTCGGTAGCGAACGGACCCGCTGGAACCGGCTCCGGTACCTCGGCTGGGGCTCAGGGTCAGGCTGGAGCAGCCGCTGGTGGGACCACTGGCACGACGCCGGGTTCGGGCACGACGCCTGGAACGGGCACGCCGCCGGGTTCGGGCACGCCCTCCACACCCACGGAACCCGGTGGCGCGGCGAGTGGCCCTACACCTCCGCCCGCAACGAACCCCGGGACCCCTCCACCGGCCACTGGTCCTGGCACCCCGCCACCGGCAACGGACCCCGGGACACCTGCATCGCCAACCGGTCCTGGCACACCTCCACCGGCCACCGACCCGGGGGCCACCCCTCCACCGGCCACGGACCCTGTCACTCCGCCACCTGCGCCTGACCCTGCACCGCCGTCTCCCGAACCAACCGCGCCGCTGGGTGATCCGGCCCCGACGCAGGATCCCGCCCCGGTCACCGCCCCGGTCACCGACCCGCCGCCTGCCACCACGGATAACGGCCCGAGCCTGGATACCGCGTCGACCTCGGTGGCTTAGGCATGACGGGGCCAGACCATGCTTCCCAACCCACCACCAGCAAGGACGCAACTCCCGATCGGCCCGACGTGGTCCTTGCCGGACACAATGCGTTGCTCCGGGAGTTGCTCCTTGCGTTGTCAGTAGGCTTCACCCTGCCTGGGCCGCTGCCGGATGACCTGGAGACCCGGGACGGGCTTGAAGACGCAGTGGCAGCCGGTAAGGAAGCCGGGCTGCTTTCTCCGGATGGAACCGTGGTGGGGACCGTCCAATATGCGCTGTTGAACAATGCACCCAAGCCGCAAGTCCGTGCACTGCAGCGGGAACTGGTAGGGAAGATCCTGCAGGAAGAGACGGGCCTGGGTGATGTTGCCCGTGAGCTCGCACGGAGCGGATTGCAGGACCCCCGTGTGGCGGAGGAGCTGGAACGCTGGGCGGACCTGGTGCTGGATGCTGATCCACAGTTGGCCGCCGATCTCTTCGCCGAAGCACTCCTTGCCGGAGCTCCGGAGCTTCCCACCGCCGCGCGGCGGGCCCAAGCCGCTGCAGCTATCGGCGACTTGGACGCTGCGGGAAGAATCGTGGACAGGCTTCTGGCCATGCCCGATGCCCCTGGGCTTCGCCTGGGTGCGGACGTTGCCGCTGCCGTGTGGGCGCACCGCGGCATGCTGGCCCGTGGCGCGGACACTTACAGGTGGGTTGGCCCTGACAGGATCGACGATTCCGCGCCGCTGGCAGCAGTGGCAATGATCGGCGCCGGTGATGCAACCGGCGCCGGGCAAATCCTCGGCGCCACACCGTTGGCGGGTTCGCCTACGCTCTTGGCGGTGGCGCTGACATTGACCCAGCAGGGGCTCAGGCACACCCTGGGGCGGGAACCACAGCGGGCGTTGCCGGAACTCATCCGGGCGTCAGACATGATGAACGCGGCTGGCGCATCGATTCCCCTGCCGGAGACCCCTGCGGCATTGGCGGCTCTCTGTGCGATCCACAGTGGGGAACCCGCGGTGGCGGACACGGTGCTCAGTGCTGCCCTCGCCGCCGGCCAGGGCGGAGATGCTTGCAGGCCCAGGCTGTTCCTGCTTCAGGCGTGGTGCTCAATGCAACAGGACAACCCCGAAGAAGCACGCTTGGCCATCAATGAGGCCGTCAAGGCCAACCACTGGCCCTTGGCTCCACGGGATACCTTCCTGTTGGCGGCACTGGAGGTGGCCTTGGCGCGGCGCGGCAGCGAGGTGCACGAACTGGTGCTCGCCTGGGACAGGGCCCGCGAGGCCATGATGCACGTATCCGTTGACCTCTTCAGCCTGCTGCCCTGGGGAGAACTGGCCATAGCCGCAGCGAGGCTACGGGAGACGCGACGAATCTCGCCGTCCATGGACAGTGCGTGGGAGTTGTTGGGCCGCTTGGGAAATCCGCCATTGTGGTCGGTTCCGCTGCACTGGGCGGGGGTGCAGGCCGCATTGCTGGGCGAAAGCCCCGCTGAACTTGCTCCGCATGCTGCGGCATTGGTGCGCGCGTCCGAACACAGCCATCTGGCCTCTGTCTTAGCCGCTGGCGGAAAGGCCTGGGTTTCCGTACTCGCCAGCAGGTTCGAAGCGTCCGACGTCGAAACAGCGGCCCGTGGGCTGGCTGCGGTAGGCATGCCATGGGAAGGTGCGCGGTTGGCCGGCCACGCCGCCGCGCACGCCGATGAACGGCGCGATATGGTACGGCTGCTGGCGTGTGCCAGGGATATCCATCCGCAGGGGGCAACCACCACCACGGGCACCACTGCGGGGTCTTCCGAGCGGGCCGAAGCTGCCGGGCGCCAGGACCCAGGCGCGCCGCTGCCGGATGCGGGAGAGGCCCCAGGCATACCTGACTCTTCAGGCCTGAGCGTCAGGGAACGGGAAGTGGGCCGACTGCTTCTGGAGGGCAAAACCTACCGCGAAATCGGCGAAGCCATCTACATCTCGCCCCGCACCGCAGAGCATCATGTAGCCCGGATGCGCCGCCGGCTGGGTGCCGAAAACCGTTCCGAACTGCTGGTCCGGCTCCGCCTGGCCTTGGGGGAGGGGTACCCACCTCCGTAGTCGGTCACCCCCTCCACCCCCTAACGGGAATGCACCGGATCCCCTAACGCCGGGGTGGCCGGTAGGGGGACCGCCCCCGATGCCCCGCCCCTGGCCCGGGCCATACGTTGAGTGGGAGCCCGGCAAAGGCGCCGGGCCATTTACCACCCACCACAGAATTTGAGGGAGCACTCCAATGCCTACACTCGCACAACAGCTCGTGCAGTTCCTGATGAGCCTGTTCAACGATCCTGACGCAGCCGAAGAGTTCGTACGTAACCCGGAAGCGGCCCTTTCCGCGGCCGGCCTGCGGCACGTCTCCTCGGCAGACGTCGACGCCGCACGGCCCGTGGTCCTGGACTACGCACCCATCAACGCCCGCTCCTCGTTCGACCGCGAATACAACACTGGCGGCAACCACGCTTCCACCGGCGGCTGGGAAGGCGGTGGCCAAGGCGGCGGACGCCCCCACAATTCCGGTGGCGGCGACCATGAGCACGACGGCGGTGGACATGGCGGTGGCGGTTGGGGTGGCCATGATGGCGGCGACGACCACGAGCACGACGGCGGCGGGCATGGCGGTGCTGGCGGTGGTTGGGGTGGCCATGATGGCGGCGACGACCACGAGCACGACGACGGCGGCGGCCACGGAGGTGCCGGTGGAGGCGACTACGATGATCACGCACACGCAGTCCAGCAGCTGATCCACGTGGTGAATAACTACTCGTACACCACCAACATCGACGACCGCGACACCATCACCGACCAGTCGGTCAACCAGAACATCTGGGCCGATGGCGACGTCACGCAGTTCTTCAACCAGGATGCCGTGACTGCTTCGGGGGATGGGGCCATCGCGGCCGGCGGAGACGTGAGGGATTCCGGAAACACGACAACCACCACGACGACGACCCACACCGATGACCACTCCACGGACAACTCGGTCAACATCACGGAGTCGGGCGACGGCGATGTTGAGGTGGGCAACACGGACATCGATGTCAGGGACTCTTTCAACGACGACCACTCGGTAACGAAGGATTCCTACAACACCGACACGGATGTCGACGTCGATATCAAGGACTCCTTCAACGAGGAGACCGACAACTCGGTCCACAACACCACGAACAACGTCTCGGACTCGTTCAACGACAATTCGCAGGACAACTCCGTGGATGTTGATGCGGACATCGATGTTGACATCGCGGACTCCTTCAACACGGACAACTCGTCCACGACGACGACCAACACAACCACGAACACGGATAACTCGAACAACTCCGTCAACGTGGCGGACTCCTTCAACTCCACCGACGTTGACGTGGACGTGGAGGACGTCCAGGTGATCAATGACTCGGTGGTGGCGCAGGACAACGAGTTGACCTACACGGAGGACAACTCCACCACAGTGGGCGATGTGGACGTGGACTACACCAACGTCGAGGACAACACGGTCATCGCCGACAACGACCTCGATGTCGAGTACAACGACATCGACGACTCGATCGTCGTCGCCAAGAACGACGTGGACATCGACCAGTAACCAGTGCACCAAACGGCGCAGCGAAATGCTGCACCGCGAAGTCCCCAGGCAGTGCCCGGCAGGTCGTACACACCTGCCGGGCACTTCGTGGCCTCCCGTCCAAGGGTGGCAGAGCAAAGGACGAATTTGTGGCGGAAGCAGTACGTATGACCACACTGGTGGAGCAAGGCATTGCCGTCGTGGGGGAACGGAACGACCTCAGGCGACGCCTGGAAAATACCCTGGAGCGGCTCCGGGACCCCAGAGTCCGTGTGATTGTTGTTGGCGAATTCAAGCAGGGTAAAAGCCAGCTGATCAACGCCATGGTCAACGCCCCGGTCTGTCCCGTGGACGACGACATTGCCACAACGGTCCCAACCGTCGTACGGCAGGGGGACCCGGCGTCGGCCGTTGTCCTTGTTCCCCGCCACGGCGGCAGCGTCACGGAATCCGACGGCGGACCTGAGGCGCCCGTGGAGCGGCAACCGATCGGGCTCGATGAGCTTGCAGACTATGTGTCCGAGAAGGGAAATCCGGGAAACGCCAGGAACATCGTGGCGGCCGAAGTATCGCTTCCCCGCAAACTGCTCGCCGGGGGCCTCACCATGGTTGATTCCCCGGGTGTCGGCGGGCTGGGCTCCTCCCATACGCTCACCACCCTGACGGCGCTTCCATCCGCCCACGCCATGGTGTTCGTGTCTGACGCTTCGCAGGAATACACGGAGCCGGAGATCCGGTTCCTCCATCAAGCAATGCGGATCAGCCCCAACGTGCTCTGCGTACTCTCCAAAACGGACCTCTATCCCAGCTGGCGGCAAATCGCTGGCCTGGACAAAGGCCACCTGGAAGCTGTAGCGCCCGGCATCCCGTTGTTCCCTGTCTCCTCCGAACTGCGGTTGCAGGCAGCCAGGCTCCAGGACACAGAACTCAATGAGGAATCAGGGTTCCCGGCGCTGATTTCACACCTTCGCACCAACATTGTGGGCGAGGCTGCCAGGCTGCAACGCCGGTCCGTAGCCCACGACGTCCTTTCCGTCACCGAACACCTGAGGCTTGCCCTGCAATCAGAGCTGGGTGCCCTGGAGAATCCCGAAGGCACACCGCACATGATTGCCGGGCTGAAAGCGGCGAAGGAGGACGCCGACGCCCTCCGTAAACGATCGGCCCGGTGGCAGATCACCCTCAACGACGGGATCGGAGACCTCATCGCGGATATGGAGTACGACCTGAAAGACAGGCTCCGCAGGATCCAACGCGAAGCCGAAGCCGCCATCGACCAGGGGGACCCCGGACCGGCATGGGAGCAGTTCACCTCGTGGTTGGAACAAAGCACGGCCGCCGCAGTTTCGGACACTTTCGTATGGACCAACGAAAGGGCACAATGGCTGGCCCGCCAGGTGGCCGGGCACTTCTCCGAAGACGAGGTGGTGCTGCCAACGTTGCAGGTCTCGGATACGGGAGGCGTGCTGGACCCGGTGGCGGACATCCAACAGATGGAAGACGGCCGCATGGGGGCGGTCCAGAAGATCCTGATCGGGATGCGGGGGTCCTATGGGGGAGTCCTGATGTTCGGGTTGCTGACAGGGCTGTTCGGCCTCGCGCTGATCAATCCGCTATCTGTGGGTGCGGGCCTCATGCTGGGTCGGAAGGCATACCGCGAAGAACAGGAAGCCCGGCTGAAACGGCGCCAGGCCGAAGCCAAGATGCTTGTCCGCAAGCAGGTGGACGACGTCGTCTTCCAGGTGGGCAAGCAGCTGAAGGACAGGCTGCGGATGGTCCAGCGGGCCACGCGCGACCACTTCACTGACATCGCTGAAGAGCATCACCGTTCCCTCACTGAATCTGTTGCCGCCGCCCAAAAAGCCGCGGCCACCTACGCCGTAGAGCGTGACATGCGGATCAAGGAGATCAGGAACCAACTCAGGGTGGTCGATGCCCTCAGCTCAGGCGCCCGGCAGTTGCTGGACAGAAGCTCGGATCCACAGCCAACACCGTCCACGGTGCCCGCCGGATGATGCCGTCCGGTACTGCTGGAGCGACGGAGCTGCTGGGACTGGCCCGTGACGCTTTCCACGACGACGCCGAGGCACTCGCCGTGCTGGACGAGCTGGATGCCAGGCTTGCCGGGCCACTTCGCATTGCCGTGGCCGGGATGGTCAAAGCCGGCAAATCAACCCTCCTCAACGCAATCATCGGCGAAGAAATAGCGCCCACCGATGCGGGGGAGTGCACCCGCATTGTCACGTGGTACCGCTTCGGGCACACCCCACGGATCACCCTCTACCCCCTCACAGGTGAGCCGAAAGGACTCCCGGTCACGCGGGTGGACGGTCGGCTGGTCTTCACCCTGGGCGAGGTCCGGCCCGAGGAAGTGGAACGGCTGGTAGTGGACTGGCCGGCAGCCAGCCTGCGTGATCTCACCCTGATAGATACACCCGGGATTGCCTCCCTGTCCCAGGAGGTGTCCGCACGGTCCACGGCTTTTCTGCTGCCCGAGGATTCGCCGGCGGCCGCTGATGCCGTCATCTACCTCATGCGGCACCTGCACGCCTCCGATGTGAGGTTCCTTGAGTCATTCAAAGACACAGCCGCTGGCCAATCCGGGACGGTCAATGCCTTGGCCGTGCTCTCCCGGGCCGATGAAATCGGAGCAGGGAGGATCGATTCGTTGATCTCCGCGGCCGTAATTGCAGAAAGGTACAGCAAGGACCAAAACCTCAGGCCCCTGGCCTTGGGAGTGGTCCCAGTGGCAGGGCTGCTCGCACAAAGCTCCAGGACCATGCGTCAATCAGATGCCGAGGCCTTGCAATTGTTGGCACGCATGGACAGGAATTCACGGGAAAGGCTCATGCTGTCCGTGGACCGTTTTGTCCGCGGCGACGGCCCCGGGCAACTCGACCCGGAAACGAAGTCCTCGCTGGTGAACAGGTTCGGCTTGTTCGGCATCCGCCTCGGCGTGGCCCTCATCCGTGGCGGGACCAACAACCCCACCGACCTTGCCCATGAACTGGCACGCCGCAGCGGTCTTGGCCAACTCCTCGACACCGTCGAGCACCTGTTCCAAACGCGGGCCGACGCACTGAAGGCGCGTGCCGCCGTCGTGGGTGTGGAAGCCTTGGTGAGAGGGGCGCCGAAGGAACGCGCGGCACCAGTGGAAGCCGCGTTGGAGAGGCTTCAGGCCGGTGCCCACGAGTTCCGGGAGTTGAAGCTGCTGGCGGACTTAAGGACGGGCGGGGTGGGCCTGGGATCCGAAGCCTCGGCCGAAGCGGAACGGCTGGTGGGCGGGCGAGGCAGCAGCCCCGCGCTGCGGCTTGGCCTTGCCCGGGACGCGGATGACCGCCTTTTCAGCGAAACTGCAAGGGATAGCCTTCAGCGCTGGCGGCTGGTTGCGGAGAACCCCTTGACCGAACCGCGCGCGGTGGAGGCTTGCCGCGTCGTAATGCGTAGCTGTGAGGCGATGATGGTTCCTACCGCCGCCGTTCGCTGAGCAGCCAGGATGTGGTGGACGGAAGGAACAGCAGGATCAGGCCAGCCGCCGCCAACACAAACTGCGCCGCCAGCAGCAATGTTGCCAGGACACCTTCAGAGCCTGGCGCCACCACGAAGTCGCGGGTAATGACTGTGACGATCGCGTGCAGGAGGACCACCGGAGCCAGTGCCCATCGCGCCCACAGCCGGCGTTTGAAGAGGACGGCCAAGAGCACTGCTTCCATGGCCATGACCAGCGCCAGCATGGCGAGGCTCCCAAGAAATACGACGGCGGTGGCACCGTCAACCGCTACAGCGTCACCGTCCGGAACCATGGTCCCTATGAGGCCCTTCAGGCGTTCAAAATGCGAATCCCGGGCCAGGAAGCCAGTCACCACAACGCCAAGTCCGGCCAGGAAGCTTGCCACCCACAGCGAGCGGGAGACCCGTGCAAACGTGGGTGGTTTGGTGGTTGCGGCAATCGGCGGCGCACTGGACAGGGTGATCCCGGGGCGGGGTGGCGGCGCGGGTACTGCTGTTGGCCCGCTGGCTGATGGTGTGGTGGAGGGTGACTGCCGTGAACCATCAGCTTGCTGGGCCATGTTTGCCTACTTCAGCTCGTCGGTATCATGCGGATCCGGCTCGCCGTGCTTGGCCTCGCCGGCGGTGAAACCTGGTTTCGCGCCCTTGTTCTTGCCGTCGGGGGGATTCTCTCCGGCTTTGCGCTCCCTGGCTTCCAGTTCAGCCTTGAGCTTTTTCAGGCGCTCATCTTCGGCCTGGTTCCGGCGGCGCGCTTCCAGGTTTCGGAGGAACTCGGGGTCGTCATCGGGGGCAGTGGGTTGGCGACGGACAGGCTGCGCGGCCGGCCTGCCGTAAGGGCGTCCGAAGATGAACCAGAGGATCGCGCCCAGCAGTGGCAGGAGGATCATCACAATGATCCAAGCGGTTTTGGAAATCCCGCGGGTCTGGTGGCGGTCCGTGCGGATGACATCCACCAGGGCATAGACGAAGATGACCAGGACTACGACGACACCTATAACGCGGGGCATGCATCAAGTCTAGTCTCCGCAAGGCTTTCACCGGATGCCCACTTTTGGCCGTGATCAGAGTGCAACCATCCGGGCGGCTAAACTTGGATGGTGGCTTTCCTGAAGTATTCCCTCATCCGTCTGGCGCTGTTCGCGCCGTTGTTCGTGCTGTTCGTCTTTTTGGGGGTGGGCTGGTTCCTGGCGGTCATCTTTGCCGGACTGATTGCCTTCGCCATCAGCTACCTGTTCTTCCAGAAGCAGCGTGACGCTGCTACGGCGTCCATGCACGAACGTTTCTCCGGACGGGCCAAGCCCATCCGGACCGCCGGGGAGGTCGAGGATGCTGCGGCCGAGGACGGACTCGTGGAGCAGAACCCGGACATCGCCGTCAACAACGACAAGCGCCCCGGCACCAAATAGGCGTCTTTATACAGCTAACGCCCCTAAAACCGCGTTTTTAGGGGCGTTAGCTGTATGAAAACTCAGATGCGGGTCAGGATCAGGCCCAACGAGAAGAGCAGGCTGTATCCCAGGTTGATCAGGCCGGTCTGCTTGAGCACCGGGATGAGGCTCTTACGCTTCTTGCCATTGATCATCAGCCAGGCCGGCATGAGGCAGGCGGGGATCAGCAACAACACGATCAACATCCACGGCTTGGTGGGTGCGAGGACTACCACCAGGAGGATGGCGACACCCAGCATCAGGACGTAGCTCTCGCGTGCGTGCCTGTCTCCCAGCCGAACAGCCAGGGTCCTCTTGCCCGCTACCGTATCCGTGGGAATGTCCCTGACGTTGTTGGCCATCAGGAGGGCGCAGGCGATCAGGCCGGTCCCTATCGCACCGATCACTGCAGCCAGGCTCACCTGCCCGGCCTGCGTGTACGTGGTGCCAAGGGTGGCGACCAGTCCGAAGAAGACGAACACGAACACGTCGCCCAGACCCATGTAGCCGTAGGGGTTCTTGCCGCCGGTGTAGCCCCACGCCGCCAGGACGCAGCCGATGCCTACCAGGATCAGCCACCAGGACTGTGTGATGATTACCAGGATCAGGCCACACACCATCGCCAAGCCGAAAAGGCCGAACGCGGCCCACTTCACTTGCTCGGGTTTGGCCGCGCCTGAACCAACCAGCCTCAGCGGGCCAACGCGGTCCTCGTCCGTGCCCCGGATGCCGTCGGAGTAGTCATTGGCGTAGTTGACGCCGACTTGAAGCAGCAGGGCAACGAGCGCCGCCAGGATCGCGTTCGGCAGCCGGAACGAATGGAGCTCGTACGCCGCTGCCGAACCGATGAGGACGGGCGCGATGGCCGCGGGCAGTGTGCGGAGCCGGGCTCCTTGAATCCATTGTGCAGCTGTCGCCACGTGTAGTACCTCGTGTATTTCGCGGTTGATCGTTCGTCAGGGGTGTGGGGTAAGAACGTGTCTATTGTCCCTGATGCAGGTTGGAAAGCAGTTCAATCATGGCCATGCGGTCCGGTTTTCCGTTCGGCAGCATGGGTAACTCCTTGTCAGCAAACACTGTCTTGGGGGCCAGGACGCCCAGTGCTTCCTCGCGACGGGCGGTGAATCCCTTCACACCCTCGGGCGAAGGATCAGCCACGGCAACGTACGCCGCCACGGCTTGCCCCCACTCGCGCGAAGGGACGCCGGCCACAAAAGCCGCGTTCACGCCGTCGAGCGCTTCGAGCTTGCTTTGGATGTATGAAGCGGAGGCCTTGATCCCGCCGGTGATGATGACGTCGTCGGCGCGGCCCAGCACGGTGAGTTTGCCGTCGTCGGCCAGTTCTCCGAGATCGCCGGTGACATACCAGCGGACGCCGTCCTCCTCGAAGAACGCTGCCTTGGAGGCGCGCGCAGCGTCCAGGTAGCCCGCAGCCACAGTGGCGCCACCGAGGAGGATGCGGCCTTCCAGCTCGCCCTCGCCAATGCGGACCTCGACGCCGTCCAGCGGCTCGCCGTCGTAAACGCACCCCCCGCAGGTCTCGGCCGAGCCATACGTGGTGACGACCGAGAGCCCCTTGTCCCGCGCAGCACTAAGCAGTTCAGCCGACGCCGGTGCGCCGCCCAGGAGAATCGCGTTGAAGCGGCGCAGCACGGCCAGGGTCTCCGGCGCGGGGGAGTCCAGGAGCCGTTGCAGCTGGGTGGGCACCAAGGAGGTGAAGCGGATTTTGTCCGTGAGTTCCCCGGCTGCGGCAGTGAAGGCCTCGGGCGTGAAACCGTTCGACTGGTCCATCACCCACGGACGCGTCCCGGCATAGAGGGAGCGCACCAGGACCTGGACGCCCGCCACGTACTGCAGGGGAAGGGCCAGCAGCCATTGACCTTCGCCGCGAAGCGCCATCGCCGTGGATACGGAGGACGCTGCGAGGGCGTCAATCGTCAGGACCGTTGCCTTGGGCGCGCCGGTGGAACCGGAAGTCCGGACAACCACGGCTGCGTCCTCGATGCCGGTCTCAACCGGGACTGCAGCTAAGCCGCCGTCTTCCTGGGTGACGATTTCGACGGCGGGACCCTCACCGTGCAGGGCAGCGGCGAGTGCTTTGAGTACTGGATCGATGTCCACGGGCCGGTCCTAGAAGTAGTAGGGGAAGTTGGACCAGTCCGGGTCGCGTTTCTGGAGGAAAGCTTCCTTGCCCTCAACGGCCTCGTCCGTCATATAGGCGAGCCGGGTAGCCTCGCCGGCGAAGACCTGCTGCCCGGCCAGGCCGTCGTCGGCCAGGTTGAACGCAAACTTGAGCATACGGATGGCCTGGGGGGACTGGCGCGCGATGTCGGCGGCGTATTCCAAGGCGACTTCCTCGAGGCGGTGGTGCTCAACAGCCTCATTAACGGCGCCCATGCGGACCATGTCGTCCGCGGAATATTCGCGGGCCAGGAAGAAGATCTCGCGCGCGGCTTTCTGCCCGATCTGGCGGGCCAGCAGCGCCGAACCGTATCCGGCGTCGAAACTTCCCACTGTGGCGTCGGTCTGCTTGAACTTGCCGTGCTCCCGGGAGGCGATGGTGAGGTCGCTGACAACGTGCAGGGAGTGGCCGCCGCCGGCCGCCCAACCATTGACGACGGCGATAACCACCTTGGGCATGGTCCGCATCAGCCGCTGGACTTCGAGGATATGGAGCCGGCCGGCCCGCGCGGGGTCTATAAATTCAGCAGAGTCTCCTGCGGCGTTTTCTACTGCGTACCGGTAGCCGTCGCGGCCGCGGATTCGTTGGTCGCCACCGGAACAGAACGAGTGTCCGCCGTCCTTTTCGGAAGGCCCGTTGCCCGTGAGCAGGACCGTGGCCACGTCAGGGGTCATGCGGGCGTGGTCCATGGCCCGGTAGAGCTCATCCACGGTGCCGGGACGGAACGCATTGCGGACTTCGGGCCGGTTGAAGGCGATCCGGACCGTGGGGAGGTCCTTGGTCGTGCCGTCCGCCGAACGCTCAACCTGCCGGTGGTAGGTCATGTCCTTGAAGTCATCGAAGCCGGATACTGTGCGCCAGCGTGAGGGGTCAAAGACGTCGGATACCTTGGCAGGGAGTTGGTTGTTCACAGTCCGAGTCTAGTAATGGCGTCAGCTGATGCAGAACTCGTGGACTTATGTTGGGAGCAATTCGGGTGGGACGGCGTAGATAAGGACCACGGCCATGAGGTTCTTGGCTGCATGGACAAAGTAGGAAAACATCAGGTTCTTTCCGGTCCACACATAAACCGCCACCAGCACCACCGCCATGCCCAGGTAGGGAGCGAGCGCGGAAAGCACCAGTCCCTCCCTGCCAATCACGTGGATGGAAGCGAACACCAGCACGGAGATGATGCAACAGACCCAGATGTTCACGTACCCGGACAATTTGCCGATCAGCAGGTGCCTGAACAGGTATTCCTCAACAAAGGGGCCAAGCAACACCAGCAGCGGAACCATGAGCCATGCCGGCACATGCTGCAGCAGGCCTTGGATGCCCAGCTGGTTCTCCGAGGTTTCGGCGGTTCCGAACGCTGCGACCAGAATCGCCGTCAGGATGAGCATCACCACGATGGCCAGCGGGACCATCCCCAACGTGAACCACGGTCGGGTGCCAAGAATCCTGAGGTCGCGTCCGGCTACCCGCCAAGCGGACGCTATCGCGAATATTCCGACGCCGGCATAAAAGAGGGCGTTGACGGCGTAGGATGCGGTGGCCGGGTCGCGGAAGAGCTGAAGCATCAGTCGTTCGACGGTGCCGCCGGCGACCGTGAAGTAGATGGTGAATCCAAGGTATGCAGCCACGGCCAAGGCATCGAGTGCGGTAAAGCGGTACAAACGTGCCTTGCTGGTGATGGTGCCCATATGACCAGACTAGCTTTGCCGTTTGGCCTTTTTCACTCCCGCATGGCGGGAAAGGCTTCAGGATTGGCCGCCAAGGGTCAGGGCGATAAGTACGCAGTTCAGCCCGACAATCAGGGTGGCGCTGGTCCAGCCGGCAATTTTCAGGGGAAGGGTGTCCGCGTGGATTCCCATCACCTCACGCTTGCCGGTCAAACGGATCAAGGGGATCAGGGCGAAGGGTATTCCGAAGCTGAGCAGCACCTGGCTGAGGACCAATGCGAGTGTCGGTTCAACCCCGGCTCCCAGGATGACCAAGGCGGGAACCAGGGTAATGACCCGGCGGGTCAGCAGTGGGATCTTTACCTTCAGCAGCCCACCCATGATGGTTGCACCGGCATAGCAGCCCACGGATGTCGACGCCAGCCCCGAGGCCAGCAGCCCGACGGCGAACACGACTCCAATGGTGGGACCCAAGGCCGCTGTAACGGCGGCGTGGGCTCCGGCGATGGTGTCGGTTCCCTCGATCCCGCGAAGGCTGGAGGCCGCCAGCAGCAACATGGAGATGTTGACGATGCCGGCGAGCAGCAGAGCGCCAACGACGTCCACCCGGGTGGTCCGGATCAGTCGGGTGCGGACCAGGGGGTCCTCGGAGAAGCCGTGCCGGTCCCGGGCCAGGGCGGAGTGAAGGTAGATCGCGTGGGGCATCACGGTGGCGCCCAACATGCTTGCAGCGAGGAGTACGGTGTCCGGGCCTTCGAATCGCGGAAGCAAGCCACCCAACGCTTCGCCGGCATCAGGCGGATTCACGAACAACCCCGAGACGAATCCGACGGCAATGATTCCCAGAAGAACCAGGATGGCGTACTCAAAGGAGCGTTGCCCCCGCTGTGACTGCAGGGCCAGCAGCAGCATGGACGCGACGCCGACGATCACGCCGCCTGCGAGCAGCGGCAGCCCGAACAGCAGGTTCAGGGCCACGGCACCGCCGATCACCTCGGCCATGTCGGTAGCTCCGGCAACAATCTCGGCCTGGGCCCAGTAGAGGCGCCGGCGTTTTGTGCCCAGCCGTTGTCCCAGGATTTCAGGAAGGCTCAGTCCCGTGGCCAGGCCGAGCTTGGCGGACTGGTATTGCACCAGGACGGCCATGGCGTTGGCGGCCACCAGGACCCAGACCAGCAAGTACCCGTAATTGGCGCCCGCAGTGAGGTTGGCGGCCACATTTCCAGGGTCCACGTAAGCGATGGCAGCCACGAAAGCGGGGCCCAGCAGCAGCAGGCGGGACCAGACCTTGGCAGGCGTGACGCGTGTTTGCAGGGTTGGTGCAGCCATGGTGGTCCTCATCGTTGGGGGTGCTCTGATAATGAGGATAACCGAAAGTTAGGCATACCGAAAAGTATTATTTAGGACACCCTTTGACACCTCTCAGGCAGCACGCAGCTTGACTCAACGCGGTACGCCCGGCAGGCTGGAGCGATGAAGTCTTGAGCGCAGCCCCCACTTTCGGCTGCATCCCAGTGCCCACATGGCTATCTGCCAACCGCTGCGGACTTGCGAGGATCCCTCTTGACTGACCACCTTTACCTTTCCGGCGTTTCCCACAGCTATGGGGACCGCACACTTTTCAACGACGCCCACCTCGTGATCCATCACGGAGAGCACGTCGCAATCGTGGGCGAGAACGGCGCAGGCAAGTCCACGCTGCTACGCCTTCTCTCAGGCGTCGAGACGCCCGACGACGGCTCTGCCGGTTTGGCAGGTGACTCCGGCTACCGCGTGGGTTACCTCGCGCAAACCCACGGCTTCCCCGAGTCTCTGACCGTAGGGGAGGTCATCGATGCCTCCCTCGGTGCACTCCGCGACCTCGAAGATCGCATCGCGGAGCTTGAGCGCGACCTCGCCGACGCCGATCCCGATGCCTTGGAACTCTACGGAAGCCTGCAGACGGAGTACCAGCTCCGCGAAGGGTACGCGGCCGAGTCGCGGGTGGAAGCAGCGCTGGACAAGCTGGGGCTGGGAGGCTTGGACCGCCGTCGAACGCTTGGATCGTTATCAGGAGGCGAGCAGGAGCGGGTTGCCCTGGCCTGCCTCCTTGCCGATCCGGCCGAGGCCCTGCTGCTGGATGAGCCCACCAACCACCTGGATGCGGAGGGAACCGCCTGGCTTGAATCGCGGCTGGCCGCACATCGCGGAACCGTGGTGGTGGTGTCCCACGACCGTGTCCTGTTGCGCAAAGTGGCCACCACCATTGTGGAAGTGGACGCTGAGCGCCGCTCTGTGAACCGCTACGGCAGTGGATACGACGGGTACCTCCGCGAAAAGGCGGCCGAACGCGCCCGTTGGGTTCAGCAGTATGAGGGCTGGCTCGACGCTATGGCGGCGGAGCGCCTTCAGGCTGCCACAGTGGCCGACGGCATGGGTTACGGCCGGAAGCGCGACAACGACAAGATGGCGTTCGGCTTCAAGACTGGAACCTGGCAGAGTGCTGCTGCCAGCAAGGTCCGCAACGCGCAGGAGCGGCTCCGCCGGCTGGAAGAGAATCCCGTGGACCGCCCGCCCGTGCCCCTGACCCTGGCGGCGCCCCTGAAGACTGCGCCACCCTCAGGCGCGGTGGCTGTTGATGTGGTGGCTGTTGAGGCTTCCGAACCGGCAGTGAAAGCCCACAGCGTCAGCGTTCCGGGACGTCTCCAGCCCACCGATTTCTCGGTGGACGCAGGCCAGAAAGTGCTGATCACGGGTCCAAATGGCGCAGGCAAGTCGACGCTGCTCTCAGTCTTGGCGGGGAACCTGGAGCCTGCCACGGGTGCTGTGGCCGTCAACGGCTCTGTGGGGTACCTCCAGCAAGAGCTCCACGTGCCCCCAAGGCCGGGTTTGCGTTTGTTGCCCGCATTCGCCGCTGGGTTGGGCGGAAACATCGACGAACACGCCGAGGGACTCCTGCGGCTGGGCCTGTTCCGTCCCGCGGAGTTCCACGTCCCTGTCGGCAGTTTGTCCGCGGGGCAACAACGCAGGCTCGCGCTCGCCCGCCTGCTCCTGGGCGGTTACGAAACGATGATCGTCGACGAGCCCACCAACCACCTGGCGCCTGTGCTCGTGGAGCAACTCGAGGCCGCGCTGGCTTCGTTCGCGGGAACCGTGGTGATCGTCAGCCATGATCGCGCGCTGGGGGAGTGGTTCGACCGCTGCGCGCGTTCCGCGGCAGGCGCCGGAAGCTGGGTGCGTCGACGGATGGCCGACGGCTTCCTCCTGTAGCGAAGACCCCGCTGGCCATCCGCGACCGGGTGTTGTTGCCTGCGTCACGGGCATTCCGGTTAATCCCGTAAGATAGACGGGTTGCGCGAAGCTTCGGCGTTCTGCGTTCTTTGTCACACTTCGGGATCCCTAAAGAAGGAAACCCCGAATTATGTGTGCCAAACCCGCCCGTGTTCCGGCACTGGGCGAAAACACCTACAGCAACACCCCGACCCACAAGGAACAGCTGTGCCGCAAAGTACTCCCACAGATCTCAAGAACTCCCCGGCATCGTCCGGTGCCACGGGTTCGACCCTCAGTGCCGAGGGTTACCAGAAGAGCCTGAGCCGCCGCCACGTCACCATGATCGCCATGGGTGGCGCCATCGGCGTCGGCCTCTTCATGGGCGCCGGTGGCCGCCTGGCCTCCACGGGCCCGGCCCTGATTTTCTCCTACGCCATTGCAGGCGTCATCGCTTACCTGCTGATGCGCGCCCTTGGCGAACTCATCATGTACCGCCAGACCTCGGGCTCCTTCGTGAGCTACGCCGGTGAGATGTTCGGCAAGAAGGGCGCCTACCTTTCGGGGTGGATGTACTTCATCAACTGGGCCATGACAGGCATCGCCGAGCTCATCGCGATCGGCCTCTACTTCCAGTTCTTCTTCCCGAACGTGCCCATCGAAATGTCCGCCATTGCAGCGCTGGTGCTGCTGGTGGCCGTAAACCTGTTCAGCGTCAAAGCCTTCGGTGAGTTCGAATTCTGGGCATCCTGCCTCAAGGTCGCGGCCATCGTGATCTTCCTGGCTGTGGGCACGTTCATGGTTGTCACCAACGCCAAGGTGGGCGAGGGGCACGCGTCTGTTGCAAACCTGTTCCATGCGGACGGCGGCATGTTCCCCAAGGGCGGCCTGGTGATGATCCTGGTCCTCAACGCCGTGATCTTCGCTTACAACGCCATCGAACTGGTGGGCATCACGGCCGGTGAGATGGAAAACCCGGAACGTGAAGTTCCCAAGGCGATCCGCGCCGTCGTGATCCGCATTGTGGTCTTCTACGTCGGTTCGGTGACGCTGCTCGCGATGCTGCTCCCGTCCGACCAGTACGTGGCCGGCACCTCGCCGTTCGTTACCGTATTCGGGCAGATGGGCCTGGGCTGGATGGGCGATGTCATGAACATGATCGTCATCACCGCTGCCCTGTCGTCCTGCAATTCGGGCCTGTACTCGATCGGCCGAATTTTCCGCACCATGGCAAACAACGGCCACGCACCGCAGTGGCTCACCCGGATGTCCGCGCGCCACGTGCCGTACGCAGCCATCCTGGCCATCGGCGCCGTTTACCTGGTGGGCATCCTGCTCAACATCTGGCTGGGTGGCTCCCACGCATTCGACCTCGCCCTGAACACCGCCTCCATTGGCGTGATCTTCACTTGGGGTTCAATCTTTGCCAGCCAGATCGCCCTGCGGAAGAAGCACGGAAAGGTCTCCAGCCTGCCGATGCCCGGTTCGCCGTGGACCAGCTGGTTGGGTCTGGTGGCCCTGCTGGCCATTACCGTGCTGATCGGTTTTGACTCCATGACCAACAAGGAGACCGGCGAGGTCTTCCTGCTGGGCCTGTGGACCCTGGCAACCATTCCTTTCTTCGCCCTGATCCTTTGGCTGGGCTGGCAGAAGGTCAAGAACAACGAGCCCAAGAGCGAGCTCTTCAGCTAACGGTTCTACAGAACGCACGACGGCGGGTGCCGCCTTGGGTGACCAGTTCACTCCAGGCGGCACCCGCCGTCGTTTTTGCTTCCGTTGCTGGTTTCAGTCCGAAAGGTGCTTCGCGAAATGGTCCTCGATACGGCGCCACGCTTCCGGGGCGGAGGCAGGATCGGGTTTGATGCCCATGACCCGCATCAGTGGACGGAGCACCTTCGGGCCAATGGGGGCGTCGTTCATGAAGGCGTGGCCCGCCGTCGGAAATTCCTTGACGTCGTGCTCAATGCGCAGGCTGGTGAGGGCCGCCTCCAATTTCGCTGCCGCTCCGGGCAAGGTCCGATCCTTGCCGCCGTAATTCGCGACCATCGGGCAGGAGCCTTCGAGGGCGCTGTGCAGGTCCCGGGGCAATTGGCCGTAGTTCACGGACGCGGCATCAAAACCGTCGTTGGCGGCCAGCAGCGCGAACGCACCGCCCATGCAAAAGCCAATGACGCCCACCTTCCCCGTGCACTTGCCATCCGCCCGCAACCAGGCTTTGGCGGTGGAGATGTCGGTGAAGGCCCGGCCTTCGCCCGCGAGCATGGCGCGCATGGTGGCCACCAGGCAGCGCCGGGGGCCGCCGTCACTGTATAGGTCCACTGCCAACGTCAGGTAGCCCGCCTCTGCGAGCCGGTCTGCGTTGCGACGCATCACATCATCCAGTCCGAAGGCCTCGTGGATCATCACCACTCCCGGGAACGGTCCAACGCCGTCGGGCTCAGCCAAGTAGCCCTGCAACGCGGAGGAACCTCCGGACGCCTGGCTCGTCGCGCTCAAATCGATAGTGACCATGGGGGCCTTTCGCTGTGCGTGCAGCGCCATGGAATGCGCCGACTCAGGCCAGTTTTCGCCATCGGAACCGTTCAGGCAAGGACCGGCCGTCGGTCTTTGTCGGCACCCGGGGATAGGCTCAAGGCATGGAACTACCCAGCACACTGACGCAGCACATCACCGCCGGACCAACGAGGGTTTGGCCCGGTAAGGCGCACTCTCCGGAACTGCCCCTGACCACCACGCGGGAAACCCTCTGATGCCGGTGGCCAAGGTCGCGGCCCCCAAAATTTCCCCAGTGCGATTGGACGAACTTCGTGACGACGACGCCCCGGACTTCCAGCGGGGTGAAAGGTACGACGGCGTCCGGCTCACCCGCGTCTCTGCGGAGGGAGAGGAACTGAGCGGCGCAGATTTCATCGAGTGCGAGTTCAACAGCGTGTCCTTCAACGAGGCCCAACTGCGCGGCGCCACGTTCAGGGAGTGCGTCCTGGCCGAACCCTACGCACCGGTTTTCATGGCTGCCCGGACATCGTGGCAGGACATAGAGATCAGCAACCCCCGGTGGGGATCAGCCGAACTTTACGAAGGCAACTGGCGTTCGGTCCGCATCGACGGCGGCAAGCTTGATTACGTGAACCTCCGGGGCTCCAAACTCATGGATGTTCAGATCTCCGACTGCATCATCAACGAGCTTGACCTCGGTGGATGCACCGGGACGCGGCTGGCGTTGAAGAACTGCACCATCGGCACCTTGGATGTCACCGGTGCCAAGCTGAAGGACGTGGATTTGCGGACTTCCGAGTTCCGCGGAGTCAACGGCCTGGCTGGTCTGGCCGGCGTCGTGATTGATGACTACCAACTGAGCTTGCTGGCGCCGCTCCTGGCCGGGCACCTGGGGATCCGGGTGGTCTGAATCGGGGGTGGGCCGGTCTTCATCTGTTGACCGTCCAGCCGGTCCGTGTAATCTTTATAGAACGAACGGTCGGTAGATTATTCTCGACCGGTCCCTTTCACTTCGCGAAGGATGTTCTCATGGTCGAGGCTTTTCTTGTTGGTGGCGCCCGTACGCCTGTAGGTCGCTACGGTGGGGCGCTGTCCTCCGTCCGTCCCGACGACCTCGCAGCATTGGTGGTCCGGGAAGCAGTGGCGCGTGCCGGCGTCGATCCTGACTCCATTGACGAGGTCATTCTCGGTAACGCCAACGGTGCCGGCGAAGAAAACCGCAACGTCGCACGCATGGCCACCATCTTGGCCGGACTTCCCCTCCACATCCCGGGCATCACGGTGAACCGGCTGTGCGCTTCCGGGCTGAGCGCCATCATCATGGCCAGCCAGATGATCAAATCCGGTGCCGCGGACATCGTGGTGGCCGGTGGCGTCGAGTCCATGAGCCGTGCGCCCTGGGTCCAGGAAAAGCCGGCGACGGCCTTCGCCAAGCCCGGGCAAATCTTCGACACCTCGATCGGCTGGCGCTTCACCAACCCGCTCTTCACCAAGGGCGAGCTCTCCCGCGACGGCAAGATGACCTACTCCATGCCGGAAACGGCAGAGGAAGTGGCCCGCGTCGACAACATCTCCCGTGAGGACGCCGACGCTTTCGCGGTCCGCTCGCACGAACGTGCGTTGGCCGCCATTGCCGGAGGCCGGTTCAAGGACGAAATCGTTCCGGTCACCGTCAAGTCGCGGAAATCCGAGACAGTCGTGGATACGGACGAAGGCCCCCGGCTGGGCACCACCATGGACGTCCTTGCCGGGCTTCGTCCCGTGGTCCCCGGCGGCTCCGTGGTCACGGCTGGTAACTCCTCCACCCTGAATGACGGCGCCTCCGCCATCATCGTCGCCTCTGAAGAAGCCATCAAAAAGTTCGGCCTGACGCCGCGTGCCCGCATCGTGGATGGCGCGTCGGCCGGCTGCGAACCGGAGATCATGGGAATTGGCCCGGTGCCGGCAACCCAAAAGATCCTGGCACGCACGGGCCTCACCGTGGACAAGCTCGGTGCCGTGGAACTAAACGAGGCTTTCGCTACGCAGTCCCTGGCCAGCATGCGCCGTCTCGGATTGAACCCGGATATCGTGAACAACGACGGCGGTGCCATCAGTTTGGGACACCCGCTGGGTTCCAGCGGCTCGAGGATTGCCGTCACCCTGTTGGGTCGGATGGAGCGCGAACTCGCTTCCGCAACCGGACCGAAGCTGGGCCTGGCGACCATGTGCATCGGCGTCGGGCAAGGAACTGCGATGCTGCTGGAAGGCGTGTAATGGCACTGAACCCGGAAGATTTCTCCACCCTCCTTGTCGAGGCGCGCGAAGACCGGCTCACCGTCCTGTTGAACCGGCCCGAGGTCCGCAACGCCATCGACCAGCAGATGGTCGATGAGCTCCACCTCGTCTGCGCGGAGCTGGAACGGAGCCCGAAGGTCCTGATCATCGCCGGCACGGACGGCGTGTTCGCCTCGGGTGCCGACATCGGCCAGCTGCGCGAACGCCGCCGAGACGATGCCCTCCAAGGAATCAACTCCACGATTTTCGCCCGCATCGCCAAACTTCCCATGCCCGTCATCGCGGCATTGGACGGGTATTGCCTGGGCGGGGGCGCCGAACTCGCCTACGCCGCGGACTTCCGGATCGGCACTCCAAGCATCCGGATTGGAAACCCCGAGACGGGGCTGGGGATCCTGGCTGCAGCCGGTGCCACCTGGCGGCTCAGGGAACTCGTGGGTGAACCGAAGGCCAAGGAGATCCTCCTGGCCGGTGCGGTCCTGCGGGCAGAGGAAGCCCTGCGGATCAACCTCATCACCGCCATTGTCGAGGCACCTGAGCTCATGGACGCGGCCCACAGCCTTGCTGACAAGATCGGCCGTCAGGACCCCTTGGCCGTGCGGATCACCAAGTCCGTATTCCATGCCCCGGCTGAAGCCCACCCGTTGATCGACACCCTCGCCCAAGGCATCCTCTTCGAGTCCCAGGCCAAGTTCGACCGGATGCAGGCGTTCCTCGACAAGAAATCGGCCAAAGCTTCTCAAGACACAGACGCTCCCACGCAGGACAGGACCCAGAAATGACCGACGTTACCGCCCTACCGCACGTTGTTGGAGTCCTGGGCGGCGGCCGCATGGGTGCCGGAATCGCACACGCCTTCCTGACCAAGGGCGCCACAGTGATCGTCGTTGAGCGTGACCATGAAGCTGCCGCCGGAGCCCAGGGCCGGGTGGCGGAGGCCGTGGCCAAGTCTGCCGCCCGCGGCACCCTGGAGGGGACGCCCGAGGAAGCATTGGCACGCTTCAGCACCTCCACTGACTACGCCTCCTTCGTCCACTGTGGGCTTGTGGTGGAAGCAGTCCCGGAGGACTACGAACTCAAGGTCGGCGCCCTTAAGGCTGTCGAGGAGCACTTGTCCGCGGACGCATTCCTGGCCTCCAACACTTCCTCGCTGTCCGTCTCCGGCCTGGCAAACGAGCTTCGTCGGCCCACCCATTTTGTGGGGCTCCACTTCTTCAATCCCGTGCCCGCATCAACCCTGATTGAAGTGGTGCTGGGCGAAAAAACGTCTCCCGAACTGGCTGTTGCGGCGAAAAGCTGGACCGAGGCACTCGGCAAGACCGCCGTCGTCGTCACTGACGCTCCAGGCTTCGCATCCTCCCGCTTGGGTGTGGCGATTGCCCTGGAGGCGATGCGCATGGTGGAGGAAGGCGTGGCGTCGGCGGAGGACATCGACGCCGCCATGGTGCTTGGCTACAAACACCCCACGGGACCGCTGAAGACCACTGACATTGTGGGGCTGGATGTCCGCCTGGGCATTGCCGAGTACTTGCATTCAACGCTGGGCGATCGCTTCGCGCCGCCGCAGATCCTCCGAGACAAGGTGGCGCGTGGCGAGCTGGGGCGCAAGTCAGGCAAGGGCTTCTTCGACTGGGAAGACTAGTGCGCAGGGCCGGTTAGGCTAGCCGGGTGACTTCAATTGAACCCATCACCCTGACCGGAAACTTCGTGACGCTGGAACCTCTGGGCCAGGAACACCATGACGGGCTGGTGGATGCCGCCCGCGACGGCGAACTGTGGAAGCTCTGGTACACCTCCGTCCCCACGCCCGAGGGCATGGCCGCCGAGATTGATCGGCGCCTGGACCTGCAGGCAAAGGGTTCCATGCTGCCGTTCGCGACGCGCTCAAACGCCACGGGCAGGCTCATCGGCATGACCACGTACATGAACATCGACGCCGTGACACCCCGTGTCGAGATCGGCTCCACGTGGAACGCGGTGTCGGCGCACGGCACGGGAACCAATCCGGATTCCAAACTGCTGCTCCTGCGGCACGCGTTCGAGACGCTCGGTTGCCCAGCAGTGGAGTTCCGCACGCACTGGCTGAACCAGCAATCCCGCGAGGCGATCGCCAGGCTCGGCGCAAAGCAGGACGGTGTGCTCCGGAACCACTCGCGCAGTGCCGATGGAGCGCTCCGCGACACCGTGGTGTTCTCCATTCTGGAGCACGAATGGCCCGCCGTGAGGAATGGTCTGGAGTTCCGCTTGGCCAAGTACCGCGCCGAGGGGTGAGCTTTCGGCACTAAGGACGCGACTTAGTCGCGAGAGCCAACCCTTCGGCGAGCCCGCAAGGTCTTTTCCCTCCGCAGTCGCAGGCGTAATCTACCCAACACATTGCCCCGGTACGCGGCCGACTGGTGGGCGAGCCGTGACTTCCGCGCATGCGGAACCGGAGCCCCAACGAGCGGTAAAAAAGGGGATTCACCATGGCAACTCATCAAGCACGACGGCGGCGCCCGGCTTTTGCGGGCGGTCTCGCCATTCTGGCTCTTTGTCTGGGTTTCACGGCCAGCCCGGCCACGGCGGCCGCGCCGCCGCTGCCTGACTATGTGGCACTCGGAGATTCGTACACGGCCGGAACGGGTGCGGGGGATTTATACGCGCCAACCCCGCCGGGGTGCTGGCAAAGCAAGGGCGGCTACGTCGATCTGGTTGCAGCCACCGGACAGGTGACCTTGCTGGCCAATCTGGCGTGCCATGGAGCTTTGCTTGTCCCGGGCGGCCCCTTCTATAACGGCGCCCCATCGGTGGTTCAACAGATTCTCAGCAGGACCGGCAGGTCCGCGCTGGCCAAGGCAGAATTGGTGAGCATCACTGCGGGTGCCATCGACGCCGGGAGCCTGCTGGCACTACGTGACTGCGCCACCCCGGATACGGCCACATGTGCCGCCACTGTGGCGGGAATCCGCGCCAAGCTGCCCGCCATTACTGTCGGGCTCGCGGGAACATACGCTTTGCTCCGGGCTTCCGCACCGCAGGCAGCCATTGCAGTTATGGGGTATCCGAGGCTTTTCGATCCGACCCGAGGCCCCCTGGTTCTCCCTGGCGTCACTGTGGTCCCGGTGGAAAACCAGGTCCAGGTGAATGCCGCTGTTGATGCCCTGAATAAGGCGATCGCCGATGCCGTCAAGCTCAGCCGGACCAAGGCGGTTTTTGTTGATGTAACCCAGCGGTTCCTTGGTCACGCAGTGAATTCGCCGGAACCGTGGATCGTGCTGGCGCCCCCGGTGCCTCCGTCGACCCTGCTTCCGGATGCCAACTTCCACCCGAACGCTGCCGGACACCAGGCTTATGCCGCCGCGCTGCTTTCATCGGTGGTCCCGGCGCAGCCCGTCTATCCGTAGCCTTGGGCTCGCCGGGGGCATCACCTCCGGCGAGCCAATGTGCTTAGCTGGCTCTATGGATTCAGCTCACGATAGCGTGCACTGGGACGGAGCCGTCAACGCGTGGCGGATCGCCGGTGACGTGTACAGGATGGGCCGCCATGAGTGGGTCACCGAAGCAGGTTGGCAGCAGATGTTCGACGACGGCGTCCGCACCGTGATTGACCTGCGCGCCGATCGTGAACGGACCTCGCGCGACACCGATCCCCAGGTGCCCGAGGACGTGAAGGCGCGTATCGCCGTCGTCCATTGCCCCACGGAAGATCCGGACCATAGCCGCTTCAGCGAGCTGTTCGGTCCGTATCTCAAGGATCCCGAACAGTACGCCGACTACCTCCAGCTCTTCGCCGAAAAGGTGGCCGCGGTGTTCAAAGCCATCGCGGCGTCGCCTGGCAAAGTGGTGGTTCATTGTTCTGCGGGCAGGGACCGCAGCGGCGTGATCGCCCTGATGCTGCAGCGACTGGCCGGCTACACCGACGAGGAAATCATCAGCGGCTATGAGCTCGCGGCCCGCGGTATCAACGAGCGTCATCGCACCCACGGGGCCCCACACGCGCACGATCCCTACCTGCCCGACGACGAGCTGGAGGCCTTGTTGACCCAGCGCCGGACCAGCCTGCAGGCGTTCCTCGACGCGTTGGACCCTGAACGGTACCTGTCGGCACAGGGTGTTACCGACCCGGAACTGGCAGCCGTACGTTCCAAAGCAGGCGGCCGCGGCGCTGCTACCATGCAGAGTTGAACCACTGCCGAACCCCTCTTACCAAAACCCTGGATGGAACCGCATGAGCCATGGCGCCCGCGTCACCATTGTGACCCGTACCAAGAACCGCCCCATCTTCCTCGCCCGTGCGTTGGACGACATCTTCGGGCAGTCCTTCCAGGACTTCGAGCTGGTCATTGTCAACGACGGCGGCATCCCGGCCGACGTCGATCACCTCACCTCCCAGCGGAGCGAGGCTGAGCGGAACCGCATCACCACTTTGCACCACGCGGAATCAGTGGGCATGGAAGCGGCATCAAACGCCGGGGTTAAGGCCGGCTCGGGTGAATTCGTGGTGATCCACGATGACGACGACTTCTGGGCGCCCGACTTTCTCGCCCAAACAGTGGCCTACCTTGACGATCCCTCGCATGCCGCCGAAACCGGCGTGATGGTCCGGACGGAAATTGTCATCGAGGAGCTTGTAAACGGCAGGATTGAGCCCATCCGACGTGAGATTTTCTGGGCCAACATGCGCCAAATAACGCTCGCGGACATGCTCAAGATCAACCGCGCTGTCCCCATCTCGTTCCTGTACCGCCGCAGCCTGCACGACGCCGTGGGCTATTACAACGAAAACCTGCCGGTGGTGGGTGACTGGGAGTTCCACCTGCGCGTATTGAGCCACTCACGCGTAGGCTTCCTCGACGGCGAACCGCTGGCCTTCTGGTCACAGCGCCCCGAGTCCGCGGGCCATGATGGGAACAGCATTTTTCAGAAGGCCGCAGAGCACGCTCACTACGATGCCCTGGTCCGGGACCATCACCTCCGCGAAGGGGTAGCACAGAACGGCTTCGGCCCTCTGCTCTATCTCACCCAGGTACTGGCAGGCCAGGAGGAGCTGATCCTGGCGCAGCAGCGGAGGCTGGACGAGACCAACAACAAACTGGACCGCGTGCTGGAGCGCCTGGACGCCGTGAACCATGCCGCCGCTGACGTGAAGCAGACGGTGATCGACAGGACCAGCGTGGGGGAGTTCCTCAAGAAGCCCCTGTTGCTGGCGAAGAAGTTCGGAGGCCGGGGCTAGACGCTCTCTCACGTTCCGGCCGTTTCGGGCCGTTGCTCGGTCACGTTCCGGTGTCACAAGTGCCCCCACCACCGACCCTTCCAGCGCAACCCCTTATGATCAACGGCCCAGTTTTACAAGGAGATCACGTGGCTTGCGGCCCAGGGCATCTCCACGGGTTGGGCTGAGGCGGGCGGGACCAAGTCGTTCCGGCCTTGGCAGCCGGTGAACCGCGATGCGATGGCCGCGTTCATGTACCGCTACAACACCAAATTCGGCGCCAAGTAGCCGCATAAGCATGACCAAGAAGGGCCGGTTCCGCGAGTAGCGGGCCCGGCCCTTCGCCGTACCCAGACGTCGCTGAAAGAAATTACTGCTGTACTCCTCCGGGCATTCATGTACCCTGTATATATTACCGAACGGCCGGTCAGTAATGTTGGCGTCAGTCAGCAATGACCGTGCCGCTTTCATGTGCCTTGGAAGGACCCGTCGACGATGACCACTACAGCAGTCGCCCCGGAAACCACAGCCGTTGCAACCGTCCCCAGCTACGTCCAGGATGCCTGGTGGACCCCGGCGCCCGACGCGAAGAAAGTCCCCGTCCGCGATGCCAGCACAGGAGAAGTGCTGGCCAACGTGAGTACCGACGGACTGGACCTGGCCGCCGTCGTTCATTACGGCCGGACCAAGGGCCAAACGGAGCTTGGTAAGCTGACATTCCACCAGCGCGCGCTCAAGCTCAAAGAGCTTGCCATGTACCTCAACGGCCGCCGCGAGGAACTGTACGCCTCATCACTGCAGTCCGGTGCCACCAAGATCGACAACATGATCGACATCGACGGCGGCATTGGTGTCCTCTTTACGTTCGGTTCCAAGGGCCGGCGCGAACTGCCCAACTCGCAGGTGATCGTGGACGGCCCCATGGAGACGCTCTCCAAGGACGGTTCGTTCGTGGCCGAGCACATCTACACGCGCATTCCGGGCGTGGCTGTGCAGATCAACGCCTTTAACTTCCCGGTCTGGGGCATGTTGGAGAAGTTCGCGCCGTCGTTCCTGGCCGGCGTACCCACCATCGTCAAACCCGCCACGCCCACCGGATATGTGGCCGAGGCAGCCGTGCGGGCCATCATCGAATCCGGCATCCTGCCCGCCGGCGCACTCCAGTTGATTTCGGGTTCGGCGCGGACGCTCCTGGACGAGCTCGACTACCGTGACCTCGTCTCTTTTACGGGTTCTGCGTCCACAGCCAAGTCGCTCAAGTCCCACCCGAACGTGGTTCAGGGCGGCGTCCGTTTCACGTCCGAAACCGACTCGCTCAACGCCGCCATTCTCGGTCCCGACGCTGTGCCCGGAACTCCGGAATTCGACGCTTTCATCAAAGCCGTCGTTACCGAGATGACCGTCAAGGCGGGTCAGAAGTGCACCGCGATCCGCCGCATCATCGTTCCGCAGGCCCTGACCGCTGACGTCGCTGCCGCGGTCGGCGCCCGCATCAACGAACGCGTAGTGGTCGGCGACCCTCGCGCGGAAGGCGTCACCATGGGCGCGCTGGCCTCACTCGATCAGCTCGCCGATGTTCGCGCTGCTGTTCAGTCAATGCTCGACGCCGGTGGGGAACTTGCGTACGGATCTCTCGATTCGCCGTCGGTCACCTCGGTTGGGGGAGCTGTGGGCGTTGTGGAAGACGGCGCGTTCATGTCTCCGGTGCTCCTGAGCTGGGCCGATGCGGAAGCTGAGGAAGTGCACTCGCTTGAAGCCTTCGGGCCGGTCTCATCCGTAATTGGATACTCGGACCTGCCCGATGCGATCCGCCTGGCTGCCAAGGGATCGGGCTCCCTGGTGGCATCGGTATGCACCAATGATCCCGCTGTGGCGCAGGAACTGGTGCTGGGAATTGCTGCCCACCACGGCCGCGTCCACATGCTCAACCGCGAGGACGCCCGCTCGTCGACCGGCCACGGTTCGCCCGTGCCGCACCTCGTGCACGGAGGACCGGGCCGCGCCGGCGGTGGCGAGGAACTGGGTGGCATCCGCTCGGTCCTGCACCACATGCAGCGCACCGCCATCCAAGGATCGCCCAACATGCTGACGGCCGTCACAGGTGTTTGGCACACGGGAGCTGAGCGCAACTTCACTGTGGAAACTGAAGGAGAGCACCCGTTCCGGAAGTCCTTGGCGTCCCTCCGAATCGGAGATGCTGTGCGCTCGGAGCTCCGTGAGGTCAAGCTGGAGGACATCACCGCCTTCGCGAGCTCCACGGGCGATACCTTCTACGCGCACACCAACCAGGAAGCCGCCGAGGCAAACCCGTTCTTCCCGGGCATCGTGGCCCACGGCTACCTGCTCCTGAGCTGGGCTGCAGGGCTGTTCGTCGAGCCCGCGCCGGGTCCCGTCCTGGCCAACTACGGGCTGGAGAACCTGCGCTTCATCACGCCGGTTGCTGCGGGTGATTCGATCCGCGTGACCCTCACGGCCAAGAAGATCACCCCTCGCGAGACCGACGAGTACGGCGAGGTGGCCTGGGATGCCGTGCTGACCAACCAGAACGACGAAATAGTGGCGACCTACGACGTCCTCACCCTCGTGGAGAAGTAACCCACTCTCACGTTCCGCCGTGTTGAGGGCAAACGCTCCAGCATCTAACCAGAAACGCTTCCACGCCTTAGTGCGCGGAAGCGTTTTGGTTTTTAAAGCGGAGGCACGACGACGGCAGCCAGCTGCTGCCGTCGGGCGCCGGAAGGGGCCGGGTTGTGAGTGAGGGTTGGCCGGAAGGGGGTGGGATGTGAGTGAGGGTCAGGAGGCCGTGTGGAGGCCCTCGAAGGCCATGGTGATCAGGTCGTCCGCGAGCTTCTCCGGGGACAGCGAGCCGCCGGGCTTGTACCACTCCACGATCGAGTTGATGGTGCCGAACAAGAGCCTGGTCACAGTGCGGGGATCGATGTCCTGCCGAAGCGAGCCGTCTTCGCGGGCAGCGGAGATCAGGGCAGCCACTTTGTGGTCGAAGGCGCGCCGGCGTTCCAAAGCGTCTCGTTCGATCTCCGTGTTGCCCCGCAGGCGCAGCAGCAAAGTTACAAACGGCAGCCGGTCCACCAGCACGGCGATGGTCTGCCTGAGCACAAACTCCAGCCGAGCGTCGGCAGGCCCTGACGTGGCAGAAGGCTCCTCAAGGATCGCCTCCAGCCCGCCCAGTGCGTGGTCCAGGGCGAGCTTCAGCAGATCGCCCTTGGACGGCACGTGGTGGTAGATGGCGGACTTCGAAATCCCCAGGTTTTCAGCCAGGATGCCCATGGACGTTGCGTCGTAGCCGTGCCGGTTGAAGACGTCGACGGCGATGCGGAGCACCGACTGCTGGTCGTAGCCGGGCCGTCCGCGCTTGGTGGTGGTCTCAGTAGGCATGCTGGCATTTTCTCACGATCTCCGCCAACGAAGCGGATCAGCCCTTGGGACGCAGGTCGTAGATGCGGCGCAGCTTGCCGTTGGAACGCTCCAGGGAACCGGGCTCCACAACGTCCACCACGCAAGACGAGCCGATGTGGATCTTGATCTGCTCGCGCAAGGTGTGGGCCGCCGTCGTACTGGCCTCCGCGCTGACGGACTCGCGGCGCTCAATGCGGACCGTGAGCGAGTCCATGCGCTTGCCTTCGGGCCGGGTGATTTCCAGCTGGAAGTGCGGGCTCAGCTCGGGGATGCGCAGGGCGATTTCCTCGATCTGTGACGGGAAGAGGTTCACGCCACGGAGGATGATCATGTCGTCGCTGCGGCCGGTGATGCGGCCCATGCGCCGGTGCGCGGGTCGGGCCGTGCCGGGGAGCAGGCGGGTGAGGTCCTTGGTGCGGTACCGGATGATCGGCAGTGCTTCCTTGGTGAGCGAGGTGAATACCAACTCGCCCGGTTCGCCATCCCCAAGAACGCGCGTGTGGTCGAACGGATCGATGATTTCGGGGCGGAAGTGGTCCTCCCAGATGTGGCAGCCGTCCTGTGTTTCGACGACTTCGCCTGCGACGCCGGGGCCCATGACCTCGGAGAGGCCGTAGATGTCGGAGGCTTTAATATTCATGGTGACTTCGAGCTCGTGGCGCATCTCTTCGGTCCACGGCTCGGCACCCAACACTGCGTACTTGAGCGAGGTGGAGGTGGGGTCGATGCCCTGGTGCGCCATGGCGTCGGCGATGGTCAGCAGGTAGGTGGGGGTGGCGAGGATCGCGTCCGGCTTGAAGTCCTGGATGAGCTGGATCTGGCGTTCGGTTTGGCCTCCGGACATGGGGATGACAGTGCAGCCGAGGGCTTCAGCGCCAGCGTGTGCGCCCAGGCCGCCGGTGAACAGGCCGTAGCCGTAGGCGTTGTGGACCTTCATGCCCGGGCGGACGCCGGAGGCGCGGAACGACCGTGCCACCAAAGTTGCCCAGTTGGCGAGGTCGTTTTTGGTGTAACCGACCACTGTGGGGCGCCCGGTGGTACCGGAGCTGGCGTGGATACGTGCGATCTGGTCCTGGGGGACCGCGAACATCCCGAAGGGGTATTCCAAGCGCAGGTCTTCCTTGGTGGTGTAGGGAAACTTGCCCAGGTCGCTTAGCTCGCGGAGGTCCGAGGGGTGCACCCCGGCTTCGTCGAACTTGCGCTTGTACAGCGGCACGCGATCGTAGGCGTACGCCACGGTGTGCTGGAGGCGGGTGAGCTGGAGGGCTTCGAGTTCGTCGCGGGAGATGGTTTCTTCACGGTCCAGCACGGGGGCGCTGGCTTTGGAGGCGGGAACGTCTGGAGCTGCCACGGTGTTCTGCGTCATGGTTTTCCTACTTCTTGGAGATGGTGCGGCTGCGGCCACGGAACTCAGCGATGAGTTCGCCGGGCTCGGCGTCAGGGGAGGGGGCGGGGGCCGGGTCGGCCGCGTAGATCTGGATGTCGTACAGGCCGCTTCTGCCGGTACTCGCGCGGCGGTTTGCGACGGCGGTGATTACCTGGCCTTGGAAGGCCGGCTTGATGAAGTTGATGTCGACGCCGGACGCCACCGTGATGTTGGCGGCTTCCTCGGGCGTGGGGTTGGCCGGGTTGCAGGCCAGTGCGAAGGCTGTGTCGGCGAAGGCGAAGATCATTCCGCCGTGGGCCATGCCGAAGCCGTTGAGCATCTCCTGGCGGAGGTGCATCCGGATGGTGGCGTGGCCGTCGTCGATCTTGAGCACCTGGATGCCCATCCACTCGGACGCGTAGTCGTTCGTCAGGATGTGGTGCGATGCACCGGAGAGGGTTGTTTCAACCATGCGTCATTGCCTCCAGCTTTATTTACCGAATGTTCATTAGGTAATCCCAGATCGCGCCAAGTGTCAAGACTGGACCACTATTCACCCGCGACTAGTAGCCTCATGTTCATGCCCGACATTGAGCTCCCCATAGTCACCGACCGACTCATCCTCCGACGCTTCGAAGCTGAAGACCTTGAGCGTTTCCACGGATACCAGTCCCTCCCTGAAACCGCACGCTTTCTGTTCCGCAGCGAGTTGACCAAGACACGGGCCATGGAGGTCCTGGGACGGTATGCGAATTTCGAGTTCAAGCAGGAAGGCGACTGGGTTTGCCTGGCCATTGAACGCCGGGACCAGCCCGGGCTGATGGGCGAGGTAGTGCTGAAATGGCTTGAAGGCACCGGACAGGGTGAGCTGGGCTGGATCCTGCATCCGGAAGCCCGCGGCCAGGGAATCGCTACGGAAGCCGCCCAAGCCGTCATGGAACTGGCCTTCGAGCAGTTGTCCTTCCATCGCCTCGACGCCAAGCTGGATGCGCTCAACACCGGTTCCGCGGCTATCTGCAAACGCCTGGGCATGCGGCTGGAGGCGACCTTGGTGGACAACTGGCACTACAAGGGCCAGTGGGCCACCGAGAACATCTACGCCATTCTGGACACCGAGTGGCGTGCCCGGAACGGGCAGGCCACCAGCGGTCAGACCGCAGCGCGCGGTGAGGCGCCGACGTCGGGCATTTAGTCCTCGGTGACGGGCCACGTCTTGTGGTGCTTCAGCTGCTCCGTTAGCTGCTCCCCGGGCAACGGCCGGCTGAAGTAGTAACCCTGGCCGCTGGTGCAGCCGATGCCCAGGAGGTACTGGGCTTGCTCGGCAGTCTCGATGCCTTCCCACACGGCATTCAGGCCACAGGCCCGGATAAGCTGCAGGACGGCGGCGAGCAGTGCCGGTTGTGAGGGGTCGCTGCCCAGGGCGGATAGCAGGGTCCGGTCCACTTTGACGGTATCGACGGGCAGCCGACGCAGGTAGCTGATGGAGGAGTAGCCCGTACCGAAGTCGTCGATCTCCAGTCCCACGCCCAGGCGGCGCAGGCTGTTGAGCGTGTAGCGGTCCAGGTCGTTACCAAGGATGACGGCGCTTTCGGTCAGTTCCAGCACCAGCAGCGATGGGTCCAGGTCCGCGGACGCCAACGCTTCCCTGACGTCCTCGATGAACTCAAGCCGCTGCAGGTCGGCGGCCGAAACGTTGATGCGCATGCTGAAGTTGTGGCCCGCCGTCAGGGGGTCGCTGCGCCATTGCCTTAACTGCTCGACGGCGGTGCGGAGCACCCAACCGCCCAAATCGGAGATCATGCCCGTTTCCTCGGCAATCGGGATGAACTCGTCCGGCATGACCAACCCGCGGGTGGGGTGGTTCCAGCGGACCAAAGCCTCCACACCCTCGATTTCACGGGTGTCCAAACGGATAATCGGCTGGTAGTAGAGCACCAGTTGCGAACCGGCGATGGCCTCTTTGAGTTCGCCCACCAGCTGGTTCCGCATTTGCCGCGCAAGAAGCATGGCCGGTTCAAACACCTTGAGCTTGCCCCGTCCGTCCGCCTTGGACTCGTACATGGCGATGTCCGCTTCCATCATCAGCTCTTCGGCGCCGTGGCCGGGGTCAGCCATCCGCAGGCCCATGCTGGCCCCGCAACGCAAATGCTGGCCTTCGATTTCCATGGCCCCCACAACGGACGCGAGGATGCGGTTGCCGATTGACGCCGCTTCGGCAGGGGTGACCTCCGGGAGCATGACGGCAAATTCGTCGCCGCCCATACGGGCAACCATGTCCTGTTCACGGACTGCTCCGCTGATCCGTGCGGCAACGGTTTCAAGGACCTTGTCCCCGATGGTGTGGCCCAAGGTGTCATTGATCGACTTGAACCCGTCCATGTCCAGCAGGAGGATGGCGGGCCGCTTGCTGCCCTTATGCCCGGTCGCCTGAGCCTCGGCCAGCGCGTTGGCGAACGCTGAACGGTTATTCAAGCCTGTCAAGGGATCCGTCATGGCCATGTGGCGCATCGCCAGGTGTGCCTGGTTGAGCTGTTCCGTGCGGGCGTTGACCCGCTGCTCCAGTTCCTCGTAGATGATCTGGAGGTCCTCGGCCAGGAGGTTGGTACCCATGATCACAGCATCGATCTCATCGCGGGCGTCGGAGACCTTGATCCTGGTGTTCAGATCGCCAGCTGCCAACCGCACGATACCGTCCAGCAGCAATCCCAAACGGGGATCCTCGTTGGAGATATTTCCTTCGGACATGCTCACCCCCCGTGCGGCTGGCCTCGTCGCTCATCGTCATGCCGCAGGTGTTCGCGGACGGCGACGCTTCGTTCAGGCAATGCGGCCTGTTCGAACAGTGTGGCTGCTTCGTCAAAATTCGCAAGCGCTTCATCTCGACGCCGCAATTCGAGCAGCGTTCGCGCGAGGAGGAAGTGGGCTTCTGCGGAGGTTTGGGTGGCCAAAATGGAGGACCGCGCGCAAAGCGGTTCAAGGATGGCCGCAGCCTGCTGCATATCTCCGCTGAGGAAATGCCAATGGGCCCGGACCAAGGACATTTCCAAGTGGTCCCTTTCGGAGCCACCCACAATGTCCGTGGCGAGCTCGGCCCTTTCAATGCAGCGGAGGGTAGCAGCGTCGCTGAGTTTGGCCTGAAGGCGCATTTCGGCGGAGGCCCTGTTGAAACGGGCCCAAAGATCAACGTCCTTTGAGGGCGACAGCAGCTCTGCCGCCAGGTCGTGATAGCGCCCTCCGTCATTGACGCGGTCTGCAAGGAAGGCAACGTTGCCTATCACCCAGTAGCCCTTGCCCGCGGTGTCCTCGTCCACATCGTCCGTCAGCAGGGTCTCCAAAGCCAGGCACTCCCGCCAGGCGTCATGGAGCAGGCGGCTTTCCGCCAAGGCGGCTATCAGGGCGCGCTGGGCAAGGATCTGGACGTAGAGCAGATCGGTGTCCTGGGCAGCAAGTTTCGCGGCGTCTGCCGCCATGGTCGCCGCCTCCGCCAACCGGCCCAGCCCTTGGAGGGCAACGGCAACCATGGTCCCGGCCTTCGAGCCAAGCTCTGTGGAGGTGGAGGTGAGGGTGTGGTCGTTGAGTTCGGAAGCCAAGGCAAGGAATTCCTCGATCCGACCCTGGTCGCGGAGGCACTCAGCCTGCAGGTAGCGCATGTTCCACCATGCTTCTTCGTCGCCGGCCAGCGTAGCCAACGCGGCGGCGTCACTTGCCAATCGAGCGGCTTCGTCGAAGTCCCGCTCCTTCCATCTGGCGCGTGCCGAAAGCCCGGCGACTACGTGGGCGGCGAGCTGCGGACTTTGCATATGCCCATTATCCATGTCATTACAGAGGAAAAGCTCGTATAGTTTGCCCCGTGACTTTATTCAAGTCACACACAACAAATTCGCATCAGTACGAAAGGGCATAGCGGATGAAAAAATTTGCGGCAACCCTGCTCATGGCGGCGGTTCTGGCAGTAACGGGATTCGCTGCTCCAGCCAATGCCGACTCTTCGCAGGACAGTTCGGCGATCGGATGGTGGCCCAACAGCGTCACCAGCACCAAGACGAACACCACCAGCATCGGTTGGTGGCCAAACTAAACATTGGGGGAGCGCCTCTCAAGGCCATATGACATAAATTGATGCCCTGGGCCGCTGCCCGGGGCATCAGTTTTGTTTCGCCGGATGTCGAGCATTAGTGACGGCGGGACAAATCTCCGCAGGCCCGCATGACAGCGATGTCATACGGATTAAGGCCCTCCAACGGGCAGCTCCACGGACACCGTCGTTCCGGAGCCCAGCGTCGAATCCAACAGGAGCCGGCCCATGTGGCGGCTGATGATGTCGTGGGCAATGGCCAGTCCCAGGCCGCTGCCAGGGACTGCGGCGGACGTTGCATTGGACGCCCGGTAGAAGCGCGTGAAGATGTGTGGGAGGTCGTGCTCGGGGATGCCCAGGCCGGTGTCGGCGATCCGCACAGTGGCCGCCCTCGCGCCGTTATCGGAGGCCGATACCGAGCTGGTGATGCCCACCCGGCCGCCCTCGGGGGTGAACTTGATGGCGTTGGCAACGATGTTCGTGAAGACCTGCTCCAGCTTTGCTTCGTCGGCCGTCACTTCAATGTCTTCCCCTGCCTCAGTGAATGAGAGGGAAACATGCCGGGACTCGGCAAGTGGCCGCAGCGTTGCCACCACAACTTGGAGCAGCTTGGCGATGTCCACAGGCTTGAGGTCCAGGTTGCTGCCGTCCTGCATGGACACGGTCAGCATGTCCTCGATGAGCCGGCGGAGGCGGTCAGAGTTCCGGCCAATGACGTCCAGCATCTTGGAAATGCCTTCCGGAACCGGGCCGCCGGAACCGTCCTGGATCATGTCCAGATACGCGGTGATGGAGGTCAACGGTGTCCGCAGCTCATGGTTCACCGTGGCCAGGAAATCTGTTTTGGCTTTGTCCAGTTGCCGGAGCTGGTGCAGCACGCGCTGCTGGGCACTGATGAGGTGGCCTTGGATGAGGCCATGTGCCACGTTCCCGGCCACGTGCTGCATCAGCGCGATCTCGGCACGGGTCCAGCGGTGCTCCTCCTGCACGGTGCACAGCAGGATGATTCCCAGGGCCGTTGCGCCTTCGCCAACAGGCAGAAGCACGGTGGAGATCGGGTGGAGCTCGCCGGACCATTCCCGCAAGGCCTGCGCGATTGCTGATTCGGGATCTTTCCTGTGGTCCGAGACCGCAAGGACGTCCGCTTCGGCCCACAGCTTGTTGGCTGCTTCGGCGATGGTTTCTTCGCTGTCTCCCAGCCTCGCGGGAAGGGGGGCCACTCCCGGACCGTTCCATTGTGCGCGGATGTTGGGGACGCGTTCATCCCGGAACGTTGCGAACCAGACGTGGTCCACGCCCAGGGCTTCGCCAAAGCCTCGGACCACGTGGTCGGCGATCAGTTGCGGATCATTGGTTTCCCGGATCGCCGATGACACGTTGCGCAGGCTCTCGCGGAGCGCCTCGATCTCCCCCCGGGAGCGTTCGCGTTCCCTTGACCGGCCGATCAGGGTCCTGACGCGGTGCACCAGTTCCGCGCCCCGCACGGGAGCCAGAACGTAGTCCGCCATCCGCAGGGACTCGATGTCGGCGACGTCCACTGATTCTTCGGCGTCCAGGAGCAGCAGCACCGGTATCCCCGGACTCCGCAGGCCACGGGCCAGAAAGCTCCCGACGACGATCACGGAGGGGCTATGGCGTTGGAGTTCGAGGGCCACTGAGGCGCTGTCCGAAGCAGTAGTGACTTCGAAGCCGGCCGTGGTGAGCGCCGACTGGGAAGCAGCCAGGCGCTCCTCATCCGAATCCGCCACAAGGGCAGACGGAGAATGCCCTGCATCGGCAACGGTCTCGCCCACGGAGCCCCTTCCGTTCCAACGTTCTACTCACGGTATTTCCCGATTTGGCAACACCCTACCAGCGGCATTGGGGCTCGCGGCTTCCCGGCGTGAAATGCTCCGGATGAGTCGTGGAAGACACTCTTTACATTGACCGCGGGATTCGTCAGCCTTGAGGAAGCCAAACCGGGGTGACCATGTCAGTTCCGGCACGGGCGCCGGACCGCAAGAGGAGCACAGTGGATCAACACGCAACATCGAAAGACCACCAGCAGGTGTCGTTCAAACTTGAACTCGAAGAGCAGGGAATCCTCCGCCTGACGTGGCCGCGCGGTGCCAGGATCCAGGAATCGGATGCCCAACGGGCCATGGACAGGGTCAATGAACTGTGCGGCGAAGACCGGCACCCCATGATTGTTGACATGGCGACGACGGACGACGTCACCCGTGGCGCCAGATCAGTGTTCGCCAAGCCCTGCCAAGCCAATCGAATCGCCCTGTGGGGTGCGTCGCCGGTTGACAGGGTGATTGCAAATTTCTTTCTTGGAATCATGAAGCCTCCGTGCCCCACCAAGTTCTTCACTTCCGAAACAGAAGCCCTGGAGTGGCTGGTGGAGGCATAACGCCACCTATATTTGGAGAATGTTCTCCGCCCTCAGGAAGTACCTGCTGATTCCACGCCTCATCAGGCTCTCCTCCGGCGCACCCAAGGACCCGCTAACGGCGTGGGACCGGTACTGGGGCGACGTCCGCTCGACAGGTGCCGCTGGAGACGTCCTGTGGGACTCGGGCAGCGACCACGAACTCAACGGCTACCTGCCCAAGGTGACGCAGCTGGACCCGAATCTTCCCGTAGTGGACGTCGGGTGTGGCAACGGCAGCTTCACCCGCCTTCTTGCACGGCACTTCCCTCTCGCTGTGGGACTTGATTACTCGGCGAATGCAGTTGACCGGGCCCGGCAGGAATCAACGGACATCACGACGGCCTCATTCGCAGTCTGCGACATGACCGCACCGGACGCTGCGGCTACTGTGGCGGCGGCCCTGGCCGAGGCAGGCTGGACGGGCGACGCCAACGTGTTCATCCGCGGTGTCCTGCACGTACTGGACAGCGACGGCCGTGCGGCACTGGCAGCGAACCTGCTGCCCGTCGTCGGGGCCCGGGGCGGGGTTTTCCTGGCAGAGACAAATTTTCCGGGCACTCCGGTGGACTACGTGAGCCACCTCGGAGCTACGAGGAAATCCATCCCCGGACCGCTCGAGTGGGCGATTCGTGGGCTGCCGATGCCCGGCCGCTTCGGTGCCAAGCAACGCGCAAAAGCCTTCCCGGCGGCGGACTGGAACCTGGTGGAGGAAGGCTCAGCAAGCATCGAGACGCGCCCGCTCAGCAACCCTTCCGCCCCTGATGTGATCCCGGGGTACTTCGCACTGCTGCGGGCCCGCCAACGATGAAGGCCCCCTACTTGAGTCCGGCCCCGGGGAGAAGTTCCGTGGCACCTACGGAATCTGCGACGAACGCGTAGTCCCATGCCCGTTCGCGCCACTGGACGTACCTGCCGGATGCTCCGCCGTGGCCGCCGTCCATCTCGATCTTCATGACGATGGGCTCGGACCCGGTGGAAACATGACGCAGTGCCTGCACCCACTTCGCTGGTTCGACGTAGAGCACCCGGGTGTCGTTGAAGGACGTCACGGCAGCGATCTTGGGGTAGGCCACGGCCGCCACATTCTCGTAGGGAGTGTAGGACTTCATGTAGGCGTAGGCCTCGGGGTCCGTGATCGGGTTACCCCATTCCTCCCATTCCAAGGCGGACAGCGGAAGATCAGGGTCGAGGATGGTGGTCAGGGCGTCCACGAAGGGCACCTGGGCCACTACCGCTGCGTACTTTTCGGGGGCCATATTGGCGATGGCGCCCATGAGGAGACCGCCGGCCGAGCCGCCCATGGCTGCTATGCGTGCGGGGTCAACCCAGCCTGAGCCGGCAAGCCAGTCAGTCGCGGCGATGAAGTCGGTGAACGTGTTCTTCTTGCTGAGCTTCTTGCCGTCCTCATACCAGAGGCGTCCCAGCTCGCCGCCGCCGCGGATGTGGGCGATGACCATGACGATGCCGCGATCCAGGAGTGACAAGCGGGCCACGCCGAAGCCAGGATCCATGCTCATCTCATAGGATCCGTAGCCGTACACCAGGCCGGCCGCGGTGCTGTCCTGCTGAACCGAAGAGTGACGCAGCACCGACAGCGGGACCCGGGTGCCGTCGTCGGCCGTTGCCCATTCGCGGGTGGCGACGTAATCGGCGGACGCGTAGCCACCGAGGACCGGGCTCTCCTTGCGGAGCAGCAATTGACCGGCGGGCAACCCGGGCGTGGGCAGGACGAAGTCGTACACACGCGAGGGCGTGAAGTAGGAGGTGTAGCCCATGCGAATCACGGGGGCTTCGTAGTCCGAGCCGGAAACGCCCGCGGTGTACAGCTCCTCATCGAAAGCAGGCTCCACGGGGTCGCCCTGCGCCGCCGTACCGAGCCCTGCAAGTGGCAGCACCTGTACCCTTTCGATGGTGTCCTTGCGAATGGACAGCACCAGGTGCGTGGACGTTACGCCGGCGCCGTTCACGCGCACCTGCTCGGAATGTTCGACGACGGTCCGCCAGTCCTGCTGCTCAAGCGGCTTGTCGAGCTCAGCAGGGTCCACCAGGCTCACCATGGAGTTGATGGCGTCCTTGTCGTGGGTTACCAGGAGGGTCTCGCGGCCATCGAGCAGGAAGGGCTCTGCTTCGTAAAGAATATGTTCGTCACGGGAAATGACGGTGCTGAGGCCGGCCTCGTAGTCGTCGAAGCGGAGCAGCCTTGTTTCGCTGAACTCGGAGCAGCCGATGCTGAGCACCAGGTGGCGACGGTCGGAGGCGAGGTCGAAACCGAGCCACATGGCGACGTCGTCCTCCTGGTACAGCACCTCATCCTCGGCTACCGGAGTGCCCAGGACGTGCGCTTTCACCTGGTACGGACGCCAGGCGTCGTCCACCACTGTGTAGAAGAGGCGGGTGCCATCGGGGGAGAAAGCCACCCCGTAGAAGATGTTCTCGATGACGTCCGGAAGGAGCTCACCGGTGCGGAGATCCTTGATCCGGAGGGTGAAGCGTTCATCGCCGGCGTTGTCCACGGCATACGCGTAGAGATTTCCGTCCACGGTGACAGCGGCGCCACCGACGCTGAAGAACGGCTTGCCCTCGGCTTCAATGTTGCCGTCAAGGAGGATTTCCTCGCCCGGGAGCTCCACTCCGGCCTCCACTGCCGGCGGAGTCCAGTCCGCGATGGGGTCGCCCGAGTTGCTGGCCCGGACACGGCACTGAATGCTGTACTCCTTGCCCTCCACCGACCGGCTGTAATACCACCAGCCGTCCTTCCTGCTGGGCACGGACAGGTCCGTCTCCTGTGTACGGCCCTTGATCTCACCAAATATGGCTGCGCGCAACGGTTCCTGGTGCGCAGTGACGGCTTCCTGATAAGCATTTTCAGCCTTGAGGTGTTCCACCACCTCTGCCGATTCCTTGTCCCTGAGCCACTCGTAGTTGTCCACGAAGACATCGCCGTGATGCTCGCGGCGAGTGGGTACCCGCTTGGCAACAGGCGGCCCGGCAGTTGTTTCCGGGGCAAGGGTTTCCGGGACGGAGTTTTCCGGGGCGGCCGAAGGAACGGGAGATGCGTGGCTCATGTGGCAACTCTATAGACGGCCTCCGACAACCAACCAGCAATTTCGCTCAGAGCGCCCGGATGCGTTCGCAGCAACGCCAGGAGGTCCACCACGTGGACGGCAAACCGGGATTGGCGTCATGACTTGCAGGGTTCCGCCACTCCATATATTGCGGGCATGTTTTCGTGCCAGCTACCCGGATATTGGAGGCTCAGATGGTTCCGCTGCAATCCCACAGTGTGCACATCGGAAGGAGAGGAGGTCTCCAAGCGCGTCGACATTCAGAGACTTTGCGGCGCTCCCGTGTGGATCTCGAGGTTGTCATCCCGGCTTACAACGAGGCCGCCAGGATTCCAGGCACCCTCCGGCAGACGGCCGATTTCCTGGCTACCCAGCCTTGGTCATCGCGCATCGTTGTGGTGGACAACGGCAGCGTTGATGAAACGGCTGCGGTTGTTCGCAGGATCTCCCGTGAGAAAGGGGGCGTCGTACCCATCTCTGTGGTGGGTTGTTCGCGCCGCGGCAAGGGAGCGGCAGTCCGCCGCGGACTCCTCAGCGGAACGTCCAGGTTCACAGGCTTCTTTGACGCCGATCTGGCCACTCCCCTGGAAACGCTCACTGAAACCATGTCCTATCTGTCCAACGGGGCAGCGGCCGTCATCGCATCCCGCCATGCTCCTGGCTCCACCTTTGTGCGTCCCCAGCACATCGGTCGCCGGGTGGGCGGCACAGCATTCCGGGTCCTGACCCGGTCCAAGGTCAAGGGCATCCAGGACACCCAGTGCGGCTTCAAATTCTTTGAACGCGATGCCCTGACAGCTGCCATGGTGCAGTGCCGCAGCACCGGGTTCGCCTTTGATGTCGAGCTCCTTCTTCGGCTCCAGGACAACGACGCCAGCATTATCGAACTGCCGGTGGCGTGGACCGATGGTGCGGAGTCTACGTTCCGCCCGTTCCAGGACGGAGTTGCCAGCTTTGCCTCGGTGCTTCAACTCCAGAAAGCAACACCATGACCTTTGCTCTACCCGATCTGAACTCTCCCTCCCGGCTCGCGGGGAAGCATCTGCTGGTCCTCAACTGGCGTGACATCAAGCACTCACAGGCTGGTGGCGCGGAGCAATACATGCATGAAATCTCCAGGAGATGGGTGCAGCACGGAGTACAGGTCACCTGGTTCACGGGACGCGACGCCGGTCAGTCGGCGGAGGACCTCATTGACGGCATCCGGATTCTGCGCGGAGGCGGAACCCTCTCCATTTATGCGCATTCGGCGATGCGGCTTCTGCGGACCAGTGGGCAGTTTGATGCCGTAGTGGATTGCCAGAACGGGATTCCGTTCTTCTCTCCTTTGTTCCTCCGGCGGGATATTCCGATCATCCAGCTGATCCACCATGTCCATCAGGAACAGTTCCGTACCAAGTTCTCTCCACCCATGGCCGCGGTGGGCCGGTTCCTGGAAAGCTCAGGGGCCAAGTCCGTGTACGGGCAGCGCTCCATCGTGGCGGTCTCTGCCTCCACGCGGCTGGAACTTCGCAAGCTAGGGTTCACCGGACCGATCCACGTGGTGCCCAACGGCACCATTGATAGCCCGCACGAGGTTTCCGGCCGCGCGCTCAGGCCCACCATCGCCGTCGTCAGCCGCTTGGTTCCGCACAAACGGCTGGACCTGCTGCTGGGACAATTCGCAGTGGCCGCAAGGAGCATCCCCAACCTGCGGATGGACATCGTCGGCGACGGGCCGGAGCGGGCACGCCTGCAGCAGTTGGCCATGGACTTGGGGCTGGACCATGCGGTGACGTTCCACGGCTACCAGCCCAACGACGTCCGTGACGAACTGCTGGGCAGGGCCTGGCTTACTGCCTCCACCTCGGCCTCGGAAGGCTGGGGGTGCTCAGTCATCGAGGCCGCAGCGTGGGGCGTGCCCTGCCTGGGCTTGCGCGTACCCGGTATCAGGGACTCCGTGCTGGACGGCAGGACCGGTTGGTTGGCCGATACCCCCAAAGAGTTTGGGGCGGCCCTGGTCGAGGCGTTGTCGGCCCTGGCCGAGCCTGACGCGGCCAGGGACGTTTCCGTGGAATGCAAGGAATGGGCGAGCTGCTTCACCTGGGACCGCAGCACCAGGCTCCTCACCGGTGTCCTGCTGGAGGAGGAAAAGGCACGACGCGCGGGCGGGGACCTGCGCTCCTTGCACTCGGATCTTTCCACGCTGGTTCGTTTCGAACTCCCTGCGGGGGCGGACCTCAGGGCTGTCCTGCGGGCAACAGACGAAGTAGCGCTGACGGACGACGGCCATATTTCGGTCATGATGAAAGGCCGTGACGAGTTCGAGGCCTTCGCTGCCCTGAAACAGATTGGCGTGGAGACCGTTGAACTCCGTCCGGCAGGACCCAACACCTTGCTTGCGGGTCCCGGGAGTTCCTTTGCTCCCGTCGATGCCGTAGATGGCCAGTAGCGGGCGGTCCCTACGTGGAGGTGTACCTGGAAAGACCACTCACTGGCGTGCCCATCAGGCCAAGGGCCGAACGCCGGGACAAAGCGCCCGCTGACGACGTAAAGATCGCGGAGAACAGCGGCTTCCTGGCGGTCTCGGCGGGGATTGTGGGCGTGGTGAGTTATGCCTGCACCCTTCTCATGGCGAACATGCTGGGGACGGCGGATTACACACTGTTCGCCGCGGCCGCGATGATTCTGGGTGTGGTGGGAATCGTCGCCAACGCGCTGGTCCCGCTGCCCTTGTCGCATGTGGTCGCGGTCCATCCCGAAGGTTCCCGGGAACGGCAGGACGGAGTAGCTTTCTCGGTCTTCGTCTCCTTCCTGGCAGGCCTGCTGGCGGCAACCGTCACCGGGACAGTGACCCTGGCGCTGGCAACGCCTGCGCTGGCGGCCGCAGTGGCTTTGGCTGCCTTGGCAATCTTCATTGTCAATGCGCCCGCCGGATGGTTGCAGGGCGAGCTCCGCTTCAGGTGGTACGCAGCGTCCACCATAGGTGAGGTAGTCCTCAGGCTGCTCTTCAGCCTTCTGGTGATCGTGATGGCGTGGGGTGCCGGGGGAGCAGTCCTGGGCTTCGTCGTGGCGTGTTTCGCGCCCTTGGTGGTGCCACGGTCGTTCTACCGGGACCTCCGTTGGAGGCCACGAGTGCTCCTCGACAGATGGCGATGGGCCGAAACCAGCGATATCGCTTCCGTACTGTGCGTCGTGTCGGTGCTGGTGGGAGTCGATGTCGTGGTGGTGGGGTTCCTGGACAACGGCTCTGCCGCGGCTGCGGGGTTCCAGGCGCTGGCCACCATCGCCAAGGGTCCTGTCTACGTGGCGGCTGGAACGGCTTTGGTGGCATTTCCCCTGTTGCGCACCCCCGGCGCCAGGACAGAGGAGGTGCTGCGTGCATCTTTTGCCTCCTTCGGGCAGCTCGTGGTTGTCGCTTTCGCCATCATCGCCACGGCACCGCCCGTCATGGCGGGCATCATAGTTCCACCGAAATACCACGGTTCCCTCCAGCTGCTGCCGTGGCTTGCCGCCTCGGGCCTTGGCTATGCAGTCCTGATGGTCCTGTCCACCATCCTCCTGGCCATGCGTGCCTATCGCCGTTGCCAGTTGGGATTGGCATGTTCGTGCCTCCTGGTGGTGGGCGGACTATGGGCCGGATGGCAGTTGGATGCAGTCACCGGCCTGGCCGTGGGCTCAGCGGCGGGGGCGGTCCTGTCAGGGGTGGTCCTGGTGGTTTTGGCGTGGCCCGTGCTGACGGAAGCCCGCCCCGGGAAGGGTGCCGGACAGTTCATACTGCTGGCGGCCGGCCTGATCGTCGTCCTGGCAGTTGCTTCCTGGCTGCAGCCCCTGCTGTGGCTCGTCCTGGCCGGAATCAGCGGGGTCGCGGTCCTGGCACACCAACGAAACCTTTTGCCCCACAAGAACGACTTCAGGATGGCCCGGCGTCGTCCGGCCGGTGACCATACCGGCACCTCCGGTCGCCGCTCCACGGTGAAGACACGGCCCACGTGGGCTGCCCGGGCGCTCGCAGGCAACCTGACCGCATTTATCGTGGTGGTTGCCGCAGCGTTCGGGCTCACGCTCAGGTTTGGCGAGGGCATGGAAGCGGCGTTCCAATTTCGCTGGCTGGACGCTGTGATGGGCGCTGTGGGGGTGGGGCTGTGTTTCCTCGTGGCCCGCAGGCTGTCGTCAACTGCTGCCGCGTGGCTGGCCGCCGTGGTGGTGATCGTCGAACCGTTGCTCTTGCGCATCGGAAACCCGACATTCCTTGAGGCGTCAGGGATGGTGGCGGCACTCGCGGCGCCTTTGCTCCTCACAGGTCCCGGGGCTGGTGTCCGGGCCGGGTGGCAGTCTTTCCTGAAGCCGGCGGGGGCCGGGGTCTTATTGGGCTATTGCGCCATCAGCTTGGACGTGTCCTTCATCTGGGTCGTGGCCCCCGTGATCGTAGCAACGGTGTGGAAGAGGACCCTTTCGTGGCGCCAGGCCGTGATGGTCACAGGTTTCGCGGTGGTGCTGTACGCGGATTACGTCATGGTGGCGGCCACCCACGGCTACGCCACAGGCCACGGGTTCCAAGGAGTGCCGCGGATTGCCAAAGAGGTGATCGAACTCAGCGGCACGGGGCACGCCCTGCTGGTGTGGTGCGCTTTGGCAGGCGTTGTTTTGTGTTTCAGCGGCCACGCTGGGCGGCGTCTCCTCGGATTGGGTGGCCTGGCGTTGGGGGCATCGGGCGCTTGGACCGCACTGCTGGGAACGCTCACTGAAGAGTTCGTGTACGCAGTTGCGGTGGCTGGTGCAATCTGCGGGGCCGTGATGGTGGTGGAGCTTGCTGCGCGGTTCTCCACGGCCAGCAAGGTCTACAGAACGGAAAGGCAACGATGAGGGTTCTGCATTTGGGTTTTGAGGACCCGCAAATGCCCGGCGCGGGTGGGGGTTCGGTCCGTACCCACGAGATCAACCGCCGCATTGCAGCGCGAGGTTTCCACGTCACGGTGTTGACCACCCGTTACCCGGGCTGGCAGGAACGGGTCCAGGACGGTGTGCACTATGTACCCATCGGGTTCGGTTCGGGAAGGAACAGGCTGAGCCGCCTGGTGGCGTACGTGGCACGCTTGCCTTTCGAGGTTCGTCGGCGTCGTGACATGGCGGATTTGGTGGTGGAAGATTTCTTCGCCCCGTTCTCCACCATGGCCGCGCCGTTGTGGACGGGCCGCCCTACCGTGGGTGTGGTGCAGTGGTTGCATGCCGAGGATAAGGCGCGGCAGTACAAACTGCCTCTGCATTGGATGGAACGTCTGGGTGTCCGGAAGCACCGACGCCTGATCTCCGTTTCGCAAGGAATAGCGGACCGCCTGACAGGCATAAACCCGGACGTCCATGTGGACGTGATTGGTAACGGGGTTGACCCGGCCGCATGGATACCGGAGCCGCGCTTGGGCAAGGATGTCCTCTTCATCGGCCGCTTGGAGTATGGGCATAAGGGCCTGGACCTTCTCTTGGCAGCCTGGAGCCGGTGCTGCGACCGTGTCGATGGCGATTTGCTGATTGCGGGTTCAGGCCCGGACGAAGAGCGGCTTCGGGAGGCCATCCGTGATGCGGGGCTCACCCACAGGGTAAGGATGCTCGGCTGGCTTAGCGGCGAGGAGAAGTTCCAGGCGCTCAGCAATGCCCGGCTGGTGGTGGTGCCTTCACGCCATGAGACGTTCGGCCTGGTGGCTATCGATGCGTTGGCCACCGGCACCCCTGTGATCACTTTCAACATCCCGTGCCTCCGTGAAATCGTGCCGCCCGGCGCGGGGTGGCTCGTGGAAGCCTTCGATGTGGATGCCTTCGCGGAGGAAATCGCCATCAGATACGCCCAGCCGGGATTGGAACAGGCGGCCGCGCTCGGGCGGGAGTTCGCGACCGGCTACAACTGGGACGCCCTTGCCGCGAAGCAGGCCCAGTCCTACAACGACTCCTTGGCCGCGCTCAGTGACGCCCACACGGATCAGCGCAGACCCACCACCCATGAAAGGGCTTGAATGCCGTACCGAACCAGGATCGAACGTTCGCTGGAAGGCGACGCGCCATGGTTGTTCCTTTCACCCCATCTGGATGACGCGGTGTTGTCCTGCGGTGCGCTCATGGAGGCGCAAGCCCACGGCCGTCAGATCATCGTGGCAACGATTTTCACTGAGGCCGCGCATCAGCCCCATACCAGGGCAGCCCGTTCCTTCTTGCGCCAGTGCACCATCGGCGACGCCGCCCAACTGTACGCGGCCCGGCAAGCGGAGGACAGGGACGTCCTGGAAGGAATGGGCATCCAGTCCATCCACCTGGGGGAGGTCGACGCCCTTTTCCGGCGCCGCCGCAAGCCCGTACGGCTGGGAAGCAGCGCCTGGGAAAGGCTCCTCCCCGAGTTCACCCACCGCTACCCCACGTACCGGTTCGATATCGCCATGGGCCGGATAGCAAGGGGTGACAGGTCGCTTATCCGGAACCTTCGCTCCGACGTCGCAGCGCTTATGACCCACACCAAAGCCGAGCTGCTCTTTTGCCCTGCGGGAGTGGGCAAGCACGTGGACCACCTCATTACCCGTGAGCTCGGCGAAGGCCACCCGGGCAACCTGGTCCTGTATTCGGATTTTCCTTACGACCTGACCCAGCAACCGGACGAACCCCATATGCAGGGATTGGGCTTCGTGCCGTGGTCGTGGGAGCAGGGGCTGTCCGCGAAGCCGCCTCGAATCAGGGAGTACGCCACGCAAGCTGACGCACTCTTCCCCGACGGCGAAATCCCCGTGAAACCGGAAACGTACTTTGTTCCCGGTGTGATCAACGCTCAGCGGTGAGGGCGCTCGCGAGCGTCACACGGTTCCGGCCGGACGCCTTGGCCGCATACAGGGCGAGGTCAGCCTCGCGCAGGAGCTGCTCAGCGCCGGCACGATGCCCTTCGTCGAAGGCAGCCACTCCGGCGCTGATGGTCAGGACACCGTCGGGGTCGCCCGAGTGCTCGATCTGTAAACTGTGCACGGCGGATCGGACCCGTTCCAGGATCACGGCGGCGGTTTCCTCTGACTGTTCCCCCAGCACCAGCAGGAATTCTTCGCCGCCAAAGCGGTAGACGCCGTCGGATTCCCGGACTTCACGGGCCAAGGTGGCGGCGATGGCGACCAGGGCGGCATCGCCTGCCTGGTGCCCGTATATGTCGTTGTAGCTCTTGAAGTTGTCCACGTCCACCATGGCGAGGCAGTAGTCCTTGGGCGTGTTGCCAGCCGGATTGTGCAGTTCGCCGAGGTCTTCGGTCAGCTTGAGCCTGTTGTGCAGCTTGGTCAGGGGATCAGTCCGGGCCTGGTTGCTCAGGGCGGTCCGATACTTGGCCAGGTCGGAGTGCAAGGACGTGATCCGCTGCGCAGCAAGGAGCCGGATGTGCAGGTTGAAGGGGTCCAGGGGCTTGGTGACGTAATCGTCCGCCCCGGCTTCCATTCCCGCGAGCACGTCCTTCCGTGATCCATGCGAGGTCACCAGGATCACGTAGGTGTAGTTGTCATCCTCGGAGGAACGGATCGCCCTGCACAGATCGAGCCCGTTCATGCCGGGCATCATCAGGTCGGTGACTACCGCCTCCGGTGCGTGCGCCAGGTACAGCTCCCAGGCTGAGTCACCGTCCACGGCCACGAGGCATTCGTGGCCCGACTGTTCGACGGCGGCCTTGGTGATCATCCGGGAGATCTGGTCGTCGTCGGCGATCAGTACTTTCATGGAGCTCCCAAGAGTGTGCGCCCAAGGGCATCATTGACCTGGGCGAGTTCCGCCCTGAGTTCGACCAGAAGCCCTGGTCCGGTAGCAGCGATGTCAGGGCCGCCTGCCCGCCCGAGCCGCTCCAGGTTCCTGCAAAGATCCGCTGCGCCAACCGCACCAATGTTTGCTGCTGCACCGGCGAGTTTGTGGGCGGCTGCCTCCACGGCAGCGGCTTGTCCGGCGTCCAAGCCGGATTGGAGCTTTTCCAGGGCGCCTTGCGCGTCCTCCCTGAATGCCTTGATCGCGTCGGGCAGCAGGCCCAGACCATCTTCGGGTCCGAGTTCGCGGAGGATCTGCAGCCGTTGCTCATCCAAAACAACAGCGTTCGACGGCGGTGCTGCCGCCGCCTGCAGCGGTTCGGCGTCCGGCACCCAGCGGCCGAGGACTTCCCGCAAGGTGTCCAGGTCTACGGGTTTGCTGACGTAGTCGTCCATGCCGGCGGCGAAGCAGCGTTCGCGGTCCTCATTCAGTGCCCCGGCGGTCATGGCGATGATGGGGATCCGGGAATCGTTTCCCATGCGAGAACGGATGGCCTTGGTTGCATCGAAGCCGTCCATGACGGGCATGTGGCAGTCCATGAGGACGGCGGCGTAGGCGCCGGTGAGCGCAGCTTCAACGGCTTGGGCGCCGTCTTCGACGATGTCCACGTCGTAGCCGAGCCTGTTGGCCATGCCGCGTGCCACGAGTTGGTTGACCTGGTTATCTTCTGCCACCAGGAGCCTGCCGGCCCGGTGTTCCTGGGACGGCGATGCCGCAGCTGCATTGGAGGGGGCGGCCGGGGAAGCTGTGCCCATTGTCCTGGTGGACATGACCCGCAGGATCCGGTTGTAGAACTCGGAGCTGCGCACGGGCTTGGTGAGGTATTCCCGGATCCCGGCCGCGACGAGGTCTTGCCTGTCCACCATCATGGTGGAGGTCAGCAGGATGATGCCGGGGCCGCCGGAACCGTTGCTTTCATGGTTGATTTGCCGCGCGAGTTCCAGTCCATCGGTGTCCGGCATGCACATGTCCACCACGGCAATGTCGTAGGGTTCGGAGGCTGAGATGGCCGAGCGGTATTCGCGGATGGCGCTGGCGGCATCGGGCACGGCGACGGGCATCATTCCCCAACTGGCCAGCTGGGTTTCGAGCACCAGGCGGTTGGTGGCATTGTCGTCGACCACCAGTACCTTGCGGCCTGAGAGGGAGGCGGGCAGGGCAGCGGTGTCAGACGCCGGGGGCCCGATGGGCAGGTCCAGCACGAACCAGAATTTGCTGCCGTTTCCGGGCTCGCTGTCGAGGCCGATTTCCCCGCCCATGACCTCCGTGAGCCGGCGTGAGATGGCCAGGCCCAGGCCGGTACCACCGTAGCGGCGCGTGGTTGAGGCGTCCGCTTGGGCGAAGGATTGGAACAGTTTGTGGTGGTCTTCGGCGCTGATGCCTATTCCTGTATCCCGGACTTCGAAGCGGAGTGAGGCTTTGTCCTTGTCTTCGCTGAGGACCGAGACCTGGATTTCCACTTCACCGGCCGGGGTGAACTTCACCGCGTTGGAGGCGAGGTTTACCAGGATTTGCCGGATGCGTCCGGCGTCGCCCATGAGCCGTTCCGGAACGGCAGGGTGGCAGTAGGAGATGAGTTCCAGGTTCTTGGCCTGGGCGGCCTCTGCGACGAGTCCCGCCACTTCGTCCACCAAGGCCCGGGGGTCGAACGCATTGACGTCCAGGTCCACCTTCCCTGCCTCCAGTTTGGAGAAGTCCAGGATGTCGTTGATGAGGGTCAGGAGGACCTCGCCGGCGCTCTTCACGCCTTGGGCGTACTGCCGTTGTCCCTCGCTGAGGGGAGTGTCCATCATGAGGGACGTCAGCCCGATCACGGCGTTAAGGGGTGTCCTGATTTCGTGGCTCATGGTGGCCAGGAACTCCGATTTGAGGCGGCTGGCTTCCAGGGCGGCTTCGCGCGCCGCGAGCAGTTCGGCTTCGGCGGTACGGCGTTCGGTGATGTCCCGTGAAATGGTTGCGACGCCCCGGATACCGGACTCGCTGCGGATGGGGGACAGTGTCACCGAGACGGGGATGGTGGTGCCGTCGCCGCGGAGGCGGAGGGATTCGTAGTTGTGCACTTCGCCGCTTTGCGCGGTGTTTTCGAAGGTCATGCGCTCTGTGTCCACCAGGTGCCCTGGAACAAAGAAGTCGCCTTTCCGGCCCAATGCCTCCGAGGCCGGGTAGCCGAAGATACGTTCGGCGCCGGGGTTCCAGCTGGTGATTACTCCATCGGGGGTCTCGCCAATGATGGCATCGCCTGAGGAGTTGACGATCGCGCCGAGGCCTTCAAGTTCCGCCGTGCGCTGGGCTACCTTCGTTTCAAGGTCCCGGGTCAGGGTCACATTTTCGACGACGATCAGCACCTGCCGCACGATCACGAAGCCCACTACTACGAGGCCGGTGACCAACAGGATGGGGTCCTCGCCAATGGGGCGGCTGCGGGAGAAGAACACTGCGCTGAAGACGGGCAGGTAGGGGAGGAGTTCCAACGCCGCAGCGTAGATGCGGCCGTCCTTCCGCATGCTGGTGTTTTCGGGGAGCAGCGGGCTGAGTCCTACCAGAAGGAAGGCGAGCACCCACCCCAGGGCCAGGGGGGATCCGGTGACACCCGTGACGCCTTCCAGGGTGAAGCGCATGTACGCCAGATCGGTAATGGCCAGGATCCAGAACCCGAGTCCCATGCTCAGCCAAGGCAGCCTCCGACCGCGGGCGGCCCTCATGGTCAGGACGATTACCACTGACACCATCAGGACGTCGGCAATGGGGTAAGCCATCTGAGTCGCGCGGGCGAAGGCATCCGGGTCTTTGTCGGCCGCCAAAGGCCCCAGAACAGAACTCCATGCGATGAAGAAGGTGGAACTCGCTACGACGCCGGCGTCCAGGATGGTCCGGCGCAGGGGGAGCCGCAGCCCTTGGCCGCGGAGCAGCAGCACCAAGCCAACGGAAACGGGGAGCGCGTACCAAACAAAGCCGATGTCGGCGAGGGACGGGAAAGGATATTCGTGGTTGAGCGTGATGCCGTTGACGGTCCACACCGCCTGGCCGGCTGACCAGAGCGCCAGGCCGGCCACCACGAACCATTGGCCCAGGGTGTTGACGCGCTTTTTGAGTACGGCGCGGGTGTGGGTGGTCAGTGCGGTGAGTGCAGCGAGAAGGATGGCCAGATCGCCGGCGAGTTGCGCCGTCGTCGTTCCTGCGCCGCTGGCAAGGCCGACAATCAGCAGTATGAGACAGAAGGCGACGGGCACCAGAAAGAGTGGCCATCCCTGACGCCCGAACGAGCGCTCCTGAAGAACCCCGTGCTTCACTCCTGCCACTGAACCCCTGCCTTCGAAAGTGGCCCCACCAAAAGCGAACAACGCGTCTTGCCTTTGCGCTGAGGAGAGCATACGCCGTACATGCCCAACCAGGCAGCAGGCGAGCGCATTTTGGACGCGCGGGCTGCTCCCTGGTTCGGCTGGCCGGCTCCTCGCAGGGAGTCAGCGCTGTGGCGTGAGGGCTTTCGAATACAGCACTGCGCCCAGGGCGTTGCGGAGGCTAACGGTGAAGACGCCATCGTTGGCGATCTCGACGTGCCCGAAGTACTGGTTCTCGCCATCGCGCGGTGACTCGCCGGGGAATCGCCCGGCTTTGGAGAACACCACTTCGGGCCCGAACGTTCCGTCCATGTCGTTGGGACCGAACGAACCCGCGTTGATGGGGCCGGCAACGAACTCCCAGAAGGGATCGAAGTCGGTGAAGGATGCGCGTTCGGGTGAGTAGTGGTGCGCGGCGCAGTAGTGGACGTCAGCGGTGAGCCACACTGTGTTCTTCACGCCATGCTTCTTGAAGGCGCTGAGCACGCCGGCGATCTCCAGCTCGCGGCCCAGGGGCGCCCCGTTGTCGCGGTTGGACAGGCTTTCCTGGTTTACGGCGCCGTCAGGGACGATGATGCCCAGCGGCAGGTCGGCCGCGATGACTTTCCATGTTGCCTTGGATTTGCGGACTTCCTTGATCAGCCAGTCCACCTGCTCCTGGCCCAGGATGTTGGTGGTGTACGGTTCCTTGCCGTCGGTGTTGGGGGACTTGAAGGTACGCATGTCCAGGCAGAAGATGTCCAGCTGGGGGCCGCGCGAAATCCTGCGGTAGATGCGCGCGGGCTGGTATTGGCCGGCGTCGACCTTCCCGGGACGCCAGAGTGCAGCGGCGTCGGCGATCGGCATGTTCTCCTGCCATGCCTGGCGGCCCCTGGCGGCGAGGGTGTTGACGTTCCGTTCTGTGTAGCGGGCATCGTCCAGGATTTGTCCGGGGTACCAGTTGTTGTGGGTTTCGTGGTCGTCCCATTGCGCGATGACCGGGACGTCGGCGAACATGGCGCGCATGTTGGCGTCCATTGAGTTGTAGCGGTGCCGGCCCCGGAATTCCTTGAGGGTTTCGGCTACTTTGGACACTTCTTCAGTGACGATGTTCCGCCACACCTGGCCGTCCTTTTCGGTGACGGTGGCTGTGATGGGACCGTCGGCGTAGATGGTGTCGCCGGAGTGGATGAAGAAGTCCGGTTTGGTGGCGTGCATGGCTTTGTAGCCGCGCATGCCGCCGAGGTCTTCGTTGATGCCCCAGCCTTGGCCGGCGGTATCGCCGGTCCATACGAACGTTTGGGGGTACGACGACGGGCCGCCGCCTCCGCGGGCTGCTTCAGCACCGCCGTCGTTCTTTCCGTTCGTTGCTCCGGGTGCCGTGCTGAACGTACCGCGTACCGCTTCGCCGGGCCCGTTCTCGTCTTCGAAAGTGAGTTCCACCGCGAACCGCGTACCCGCGGGAAGGCCGGTGACTTGGATTTTGGCGGTGAAGTCGCTGGCGTCAGTGGCCAGCGGGCCCCTCAGGGTGCGGGTGAAACCGTAGCGTCCGCGAAGTATTTCTCCTGCGCTGTCCACTGCCTTGAGGGTGGCTGTCATTCGGCCGGGGCCGGAGGCACGGGACCAGAGGACGGCGGAGTCGGTGGTGACGTCGCCGGTGGCAATGCCGGTGGGGAGCGTGAGCCTTTTGCGGACCAGGGGGATGGCGGCGTAGGCCGGAGTGGTTCCGCTGGCGATGCCCGCGAGCGTGAGGCCTGCAAGGGAGGTCTTGACCAGGGTGCGGCGTGTGAAGTCAGTCATGGTCCCACTGTGGCCAGTCCCAGTGAACGGCAGGTGAGTTGGAAGTGGACCTTGACTGAAAACACCCGCTCCGCATATTCTGAACGAACGGTCGGTAATTTATTAGGAGCAACCATGGCATCGCAGAATCTGCAGTCAGTGCCCGCTGAGCTGTCCCCGGAAGAGCAGGAGCGGGAGGCAGCCGGACAGGCGTATTTTGATCGCATCATTTCGGAGGACTCGCGCATCGAGCCGCGCGACTGGATGCCTGCGGCTTACCGCAAGACCCTGCTGCGCCAGATCTCGCAGCACGCACACTCGGAAATCATCGGCATGCAGCCCGAAGCCAACTGGATCACGCGCGCGCCGAGCCTGAAGCGCAAGTCCATCCTCATGGCCAAAGTCCAGGACGAGGCGGGCCACGGCCTGTACCTTTACTCCGCCGCTGAGACCCTGGGCCAGTCCCGGGACCAGATGATGGAAGACCTGATTGCCGGCAAGGCCCGCTACTCCTCCATCTTCAACTACCCCACGATTTCATGGGCCGACATGGGAGCCATCGGCTGGCTTGTCGATGGTGCCGCCATCTGCAACCAGGTGCCCCTCTGCCGCGCCTCGTACGGTCCTTACGGCCGCGCAATGGTGCGCATCTGCAAGGAAGAATCATTCCACCAGCGCCAAGGGTTCGAGATCCTGCTTGAACTCTCCAACGGCACGCCTGCGCAGAAGCAGATGGCCCAGGACGCAGTGAACCGCTGGTACGCACCGTCGCTGATGATGTTCGGCCCGCCGGATGAGGATTCCCCCAACTCCAAGCAGTCAATGGCCTGGAACATCAAGCGCTTCAGTAATGACGAGCTGCGCAGCCGGTTCGTAGGCATGATGGTGGAACAGGTCCGGGTCCTCGGCCTGACGCTGCCTGACAAGGACATCCGTTTCAACGAAGAAACCAAGAAGTGGGAACACGGACCCCTGGACTGGAACGAGTTCAAGGAAGTCCTGGCCGGCCGCGGTCCCTGCAACTCGCAGCGCATCGAGCGCCGCCGCGAGGCACACGAAAACGGTGCCTGGGTTCGCGAAGCCGCTGTGGCGTACGCCCGCAAGCAAGCACAGAAAGAGAACGCAGCATAATGGCTCCCCACGGAAACCCCGAAGCACCTGGCAGCGCCGCCAGCGACATCAACCGCGAGGCTCCCAAGGTCGCGGCCACCACCGAGCAGCACCAGGAATCGCCGTGGTCTCTCTGGGAGGTCTTTGTGCGTTCCAGCCGTGGCCTGTCCCACGTCCACGCCGGCTCCTTGCACGCCCCGGACGCGGCCATGGCCCTCCGGAACGCGCGTGATCTCTACACCCGCCGCAACGAGGGCGTTTCCATCTGGGTTGTCCCGGCCGAGGCGATTTCCTCCAGCGATCCCGACTCCAAGGGTTCCTTCTTCGAGTCCCCGCAGGGCAAGGACTACCGCCACGCAACGTACTACACCAAGAGCGAAGGCGTGAAGCACCTGTGAGCACTCCAGAGACCACTGACTTCGTCATCGAGGGACACGGCGACATTTCCGTCGGTGTCCACGGAGCCGGCGCATCAGGCGACGGTTCGGCCAGTGCCACCCGCATTACCCCGGGCAACGCACTGCGCCCCGAGGACATCGCCCTGGAGATCAGCCGCGGGAAGGTCAAGCCCAGCGAGGATGTCGCCGAGTACGCCCTCCGGATCGGCGACGACGGCCTGATCCTCGCCCAGCGTTTGGGGCACTGGATTTCCCGCGCCCCCGAGCTCGAGGAAGACATCGCACTGGGCAACATCGCCCTGGACCAGTTGGGGCACGCTCGCTCGTTCCTGACCTACGCTGGTGCTGCCTGGGGGAAGTCCGAGGACGACCTCGCCTACTTCCGCCGCGAGCACGAGTTCCGCTCGGCGCACCTCTTCGAGCAGCCCAACGGCGACTTCGCGGTCACCATCGCCCGCCAGTTCATCGTGAGCTACTACCAGTTTGAGCTCTACTCGGCGCTCGCCGCATCGACCGATCCCACCCTTGCTGCTATCTCCGCAAAGGCCGTCAAGGAAGTGGATTACCACCGCGACCACAGCGCCCAGTGGGTGCTGCGCCTGGCCGGTGGCACGGACGAGTCCCGGAAACGCATCATCCAGGGCTTCAAGCTGGTGTGGCCGTACGTGGACGAGATTTTCGAGGACGACGAGCTCACCACCCGTCTCGCCGAGGCAGGCGTTGCTGTCCAGCCGTCCAGCCTCCGGGCAGAATTCGACCGCCTGACCGGCGAAATCATGGCCGAAGCTGAGCTTGAGATCCCCGGCGTTCCGCAGTCCCTGGGCGGCGGCCGCCGCGGCAAGCACTCCGAATTCCTGGGCTACATCCTTGCCGAGATGCAGGTCCTGGCCCGTGAACACCCCGGCGCGAGCTGGTGACCACAATGTCAACGATGGAAAAGACTGAAGAGCAGCGGGCCTGGGACATCGCGTCCACGGTCTGCGATCCGGAAATCCCGGTCCTCACCATCGAGGACCTGGGAATCCTTCGCGGCGTTCAGGTCACCCCGACAGGTGCGACGGAAACGCACGACGGCGGCCCGGCGGGTACCGCCGTCGAGGTCACCATCACGCCCACGTACTCCGGCTGCCCCGCCATGGACGCCATTGGTGACGACCTGCGGAAGGCTTTCGAGCGGGAGGGCTACGCCAGCGTCCACGTGAACCTGGTGTTGTCCCCGGCGTGGACCACGGACTGGATGACCGAGTCCGGCAAAGCCAAGCTGGAGGAATACGGGATCGCCCCACCCAGCGGCATGGCTGCTGCTGGCGGCCACTCCGGTCCAGTGCGCCTGAGCCTGGCGGTCAAGTGCCCGCAGTGCAACTCGTTGAACACCAAGGAACTCACCCGTTTTGGTTCCACGTCCTGCAAGGCGCTTTTCGTCTGCCAGGACTGCAAGGAGCCGTTCGACTACTTCAAAGTCCTCTAAGGAAGCAGCCATGACCACCGAAACACAGACGGCCAGCCGCCGTCGTGCGTCTTTCCACAACCTGACCGTCGCGGAAGTCCGGCGCCTCACGGACGATGCCATTGAGGTCACGTTCGGTGTACCCGCTGAGCTGGCGGGCCAGTATGACTACCTTCCTGGCCAATACGTCGCCCTGCGAACCACGCTGCCCGATGAAACCGGGGAGCCGCATGAGGTCCGCCGCAGCTACTCGATCTGCGCAGAGCCGCGCAGTTTCGAGGACGGCAGCAGCGAAATCCGGGTGGCTATCAAGAAGGACCTTGGTGGAATCTTCTCCACGTGGGCCAACGCCGAGCTGAAGGCCGGAGACGTCCTGGATGTCATGAGTCCGCAGGGTGCATTCATTTCACGCCACGGGAAGGACGGTGCGGCCGTCCAGCACAACGTCATGAACTCCATGAACCACCCGGAGGAACTGGCGGGTGAGCCGGGGAACTTCGTGGCGATCGCCGCGGGCTCGGGCATTACCCCGGTGATCGCGATTGCACGGACACTGCTGGCCGCCAATCCGGAAACAACGTTCGATCTTATCTACGCCAACAAGGCTGCCATGGACGTCATGTTCCTGGAAGAGCTGGCGGACCTGAAGGACAAGTACCCGTCGCGCCTGGCACTGCATCACGTCCTGTCCCGCGAGCAGCGTATCGCGCCGCTGATGACAGGCCGTATCGATTCCGAGAAGCTGCAGGCTCTTCTTTCGTCCGCGATCCGCTCCGAAGATGTTGACGAGTGGTTCTTGTGCGGGCCGTTCGAACTGGTCCAGCTGTGCCGTGACACCCTCGCCGCCCGCGGCGTTGAGCCAGAGCACATCCGCTTTGAGCTGTTCACCACCGGCCGTCCGGACCGCCCCGAAGGTAACGCCGGCCGACCGGTGGTAGCTGACGAATCTCAGGACACGTACAAGATCACCTTCAAGCTCGATGGCCTGACCGGAGACGTCGCCAGCCCCACGCACGCGCGCGAGTCCATCCTCAACGCTGCCCTGCGGGTCCGCCCGGACGTTCCGTTCGCGTGTGCGGGCGGCGTGTGCGGTACGTGCCGCGCCAAGGTGGTCTCCGGCTCCGTGACCATGGATGAGAATTACGCCCTTGAACAGGACGAGTTGGACAAGGGCTACGTCCTGACCTGCCAGTCCCACCCCACCAGCGAAGAAGTTACCGTCGACTTCGACGTCTAAGGAGTCCCCATGATCGAGCTCTCCATTGCCAACGGCATCGCCGAAATTGTCCTCAACATCCCGGAAAAGCTGAACTCGCTCAACGAGGACGCGCTTGCCGAACTGGATAAGGCGTACGACGACGCTGCTGCCGCCGCCTCCCGCGGTGAGGTGCGGGCGCTGCTGCTCCGCGGTGAGGGCCGGGCCTTCTGCGCCGGTCGCGACATCGCCGCAGTGACACCCGAATCCGATGATGCGCAAGCATACCTCGGCGGCCTGGTGGAGCCGCTGTTGAAGAAGATGGCTGCGTTCCCTGCTCCCACTTTCGCCGCAGCCCATGGGGCGTGTTTGGGTGTCGGGCTGGGGCTGCTCTTGGCCACCGACGTCGTATATGTGGCTGAGAACGCGAAGTTTGGTTCACCCTTTGCCAAGCTTGGCGCCACCCTGGATTCCGGTGGGCACTGGTACTTCACCGAGCGTTTGGGCATGCACCGCACGCTGGACCTGATCTACACGGCGGACCTCATTTCAGGTGCCGAAGCCGTGGCCCAGGGAATGTTCAGCCGTGCGATGCCCGCCGATGTCCTGCTTGAGGAGACGCGGGCAATTGTCTCCCGCGTGGCCTCGGGCGCGACACAGGCCTTCAACGCCTCCAAGGAACTCGTGGCCCACATCCGCGACCAACGCCTGGGCCTCTGGGCCTCCATGGCGGAGGAAAACACCGAGCAAGCCCGTCTCTGCAAGACCGACGACTACGCCGAGGGTTTCAAGGCGTTCCAGGAGAAGCGGGCACCGGTTTTCAAGGGGTAGTGCCGCGGTTCCGCGTTCCGGCGTCGATCCCAGCGGTCTGCTGCAGCCTGTAGCCCGAGATCTTGGTTTCGAGGGAAACCACGGCCATCCCGTTGTCTGTGGTGTTGATGTCCTGGAGTGTTCCGATGGTCAGTGACGGAGCGATTTTTCCAGTTCCGTTGCAGGGGAAGGACACCGTCGACCCCATGCCCGTGTCACCCCTCGGCATGTCTGCGTAAGGTCCGTTGGGCGGAAGGGCGTACTGGGTGCCTTTCAAGCAAAGGAAGACTTCCGAGGCGGCGACGTCTCGGGAGATTCCATTCCGGGTGTCTACGAGCTTGACGCCGCCGGGGGTTTCGGCCAGGACCGCATCCCCTCGGTTTGACGCCGGAACCAGAGGCTGGTTTTCGTACTCCACGTCGACCGCTTCGGTTTGCCATGCCGCCATCCCGGACAACGGATCGTACCCCACCGCCTTGGCCTTGGCGTTGGCGAGTTTGCCCGAGGGGTACTCCATGGAACCCTGCGTGTATTCACACCGAACGGGAAGGCCGTCACCGCTGCCGTTCAGCTTGGAGCTGGCTGTGCCTACCAAGTTGGCGCACCAGACATGGGCTGACTTGGCGGTCCAAAGCACTTTGCCGGTGGAAGCTTGGAAGCCCACTGCCTGCTGGTCTGTGAGTTTTACGGAGAATTGCTTGTCCTTCAGCAGGTCGTAGTCATTCTCACCCGTGGGGTTAAGCCCGACCGATCCCACGTAAAGGTCCAGTTTCTCCGAGTACTGAAAATTCCAGCCCAGGTTAGTGGTAGCTCCGCGGCCAAACACCTCTTGGATATCTGCGGACCAAACCTTTTTGCCCTCGTGGACCCTGGCAATCGACTCGATTCCGTTCTCCACCACGGAATACAGGCCCTCGCCGACCAAACGATAGGTGCCCGAAAAAGGATTGAGGGTGTCTCCGGAGTTGTCCTGGGCCGTGGCAAGGCTGACACGGTGCTGCCGGGAAAGTTGTGCTTTGGGGTCAAAAGCCGTGAAGCACATGTCCTTCTTGTTCTCACATGCGGTAGGGCGGGTTTCGATTAACTGGGAGTCGCCTCGGTAGACGACCCTTCCGGTTTTGAGTTCAACGGCAACAGGGGTGGTCCACCATGCCATGCCGAAGTTCTCCGCGGGAGTGCCGGCCGGCATCAGGAAGACAGCGGCGGCGCTGCCGGAGTCCGTTGTAGTGAGGGCCGGCTCCAGCGGAATGCCGGGAGCTCCCAAACCTGGATGAACGGGGTTCGTCCAGAGCTGCTTGCCGTCCGCTGCGGAAAAGGCGTAAGCGGTGATGCCACCCGACGTCTTGCCATAGACCACAGCCACGCCGTCGGCCACCACCGGTTGGCCGATGGGGTCCAAGGGTACTTCCCATGTCGCGACGGTGGCATTGTTGCTGCGTTTCAGGAGCTCGGCGCTGGGCGGTGCCTTCGGGGCGGATGTCATTTTGGGCAGGGGAATGAGGGTGCACGATGCCAGGAAGATGACCACTGCCACTGCTGTGAAGGCAAGCCCAACCGACTTGATAAGGGCGAACGGCCGTGAGGTGAGCGAAGAAGTCATGGTTCCCCCAGAAACACGAATGGTTCAGCACCTTCAGGGGGTTCAAAACCAGAAAAGGGCCAGCAAGGCGTGGCTCAGATAGAGAATACAGGGACAGGTGCCCGCCAGTGCCGATTATCCTTAATTGATGAGTGACATCGCGCATTCCACCATTGCCTTCGAAGGCCATTTCGCCCGCGACTTCCCGGAGCTGGCCATTCCGTGGCGGGCGGAGGAAGCCCCGGATCCTCAGCTGTTGGCGCTTAACGGGCCACTCGCCGTCGAGCTTGGTTTTGATCCGGACTTCCTGCGGAGCCCGGAGGGCGTGCGGCTGCTGCTCGGCAACGCCGTCCCGGAGGATGCGACGCCGGTGGCCCAGGGCTACTCTGGGCACCAATTCGGCTTTTACTCCCCGCGGTTGGGAGACGGCCGTGCCCTGCTGCTGGGCGAGGTGGTGGGCGCCGACGGGAAGCTCCGCGACATCCACCTGAAAGGTTCGGGCCGGACGCCTTTCGCCCGCAATGGCGACGGCCGGGCGGTCATCGGCCCTATGCTCCGCGAGTTCATCGTGAGCGAGTCGATGCATGCGCTGGGCATTCCCACTACCCGTTCCCTTGCCGTCGTCGCTACGGGCCGCCCGGTCCAGCGTGAGACGGTAATGCCCGGCGCGGTCCTGACCCGGGTGGCCAGCAGCCATCTGCGGGTGGGCAGTTTCCAGTATGCCCGGGCCTCCGATGACATGGAGTTGCTGCGGCGGCTCGCTGACCACGCGATCGAACGGCACCACCCGGCGTCATCCGAGGAGGACAACCGATACCTTGGCCTCCTGAAAAGCGTCATCTCCGTGCAAGCGGAATTGGTGGCCCAATGGATGCTCGTGGGGTTCGTACATGGGGTCATGAACACTGACAACATGACCATTTCGGGCGAAACCATTGACTACGGACCGTGTGCCTTCATGGATGGGTTCGACCCCGTGGCCGTGTACAGTTCCATCGATGAGATGGGCCGGTACGCCTACCGGAACCAGCCCGTGGTTGCGGAGTGGAACCTTGCACGTTTCGCCGAAGCAATTGCGCCGCTGATCCACGAGGACCAGGACCAAGCGGTAGCCATGGCCGTTGAGGCCCTGGGTGGGTTCCGGCAGCAGTACAGCGCGGCCTGGTTCAGCGGCATGAAGGCCAAGCTGGGGCTGCCTGAAGAGATTGACGACGGCGTTTCCTCGCCTTTGGTGGACGACGTGCTGAACCTGGTCCAGGAGGCGCGCGCGGATTACACGTCGTTCTTCCGCAGCCTGGGCAAGGCGGCCCGGGGGCAGGCGGAGCCAGTCAGGGGCATGGTGCTGGACTTGCCCGCCTTTGACGCGTGGCTGGAGCGTTGGCGGGCCCTTGCGCCTGATGCGGATGCCATGGACGCGGTGAACCCTGTCTACATTCCCCGCAACCACGTGGTGGAGGAGGCACTCGCGGCCGCAACAGCGGGAGACATCGGACCGACGGAGGACTTGCTCGAGGCTTTGGCGTCTCCGTATGAGGAACGTCCCGGCCTGGAAAAATACGCTGCTCCCGCGCCTGACAGTTTCGGGCCGTACCGGACTTTCTGCGGAACATAGGGGGAAGCGGCGCAGACCCGCTCGCTTCCCCTCACCCGGCAGGGATTGCCTGCTAGCCCCAGATGGCTTTGACCACCATGCCCGGGCCTGCCGCCAAGTGGCTGCCGGTGTGCCCGTCATCCAGGATGCACATGTCTTCCGAGCCTGGGGGGCCCGTCGAGACCAAGCACTCTGTGGCCCTGAAACTCAGGAGGTCTACGGGAAGGTTGTCGCCGATGCGAAGTTCACTCATGATGCCCTTTTCGTTGTCCGGGCGCGGTGTGAGGCTCCGCCCGGTAGCTGGAAATATGGATTTCCCTTGTCGCCGGACTTCATCAGCGAATAACTCCATACTGCCTTGGGCTACCGGGTTCCTCCAAGTGGGCCTTGTGAACCCCTAGTTGATTTTTGTGTCCCGAACGATGGCAATGAGTTCAGCCCGAAGGCTTTCGGAGTCCAGATCGATGCCTTCGAGTACGGTGTTTTCCTGCCCGTGGGACTTGTTCAGCAAGTCCAGTCCCAACTCGGTGATGGACACGAGTTGGCCGCGCCGGTCGAAACGGTTTACCTCGCGATGGATTAAACCCCGGGATTCCAGCCTGGTCAGCAGCGGACCCATGGTTTGGGCTTGCACACGGATGCTTTCGGCCAGCTTGCCCGGGGAGATGGGCCCAGAAGCCGCCAAGGCATCGAGCGTGAGCACCGTTGGATATGTCAGTCCCAAGGGGCGGAGCCGCTCGTTCCACCCAAGCTCCACTAGCCGCGCTGCGGTGGACAGCAACCGGCTTGTTGGCCAATAGTCCATGTCAGGCATTCGGGCCCCCAGCCTCATAAGAATAGTCAGCTTCCTTACTAAGACTACATCCCATGGGCTGGATGATGGATTGTGGGGTCAGGAGAGCTCGAATCCGGAGTGTCCCGTGGTGCGCTCAGCGCTGTGCACGTGCAGGGCGTGCCGCATCGCCTGGCGGTTTTCTTCGGCCGATTCAAGCTGGCCGGCGACGCGGTAGAGATCGGCGGCCCACTGGAATTCGTCGGCAGCGGAGCGGAAGCGGGCTTCATCAAAGAGCCTCCGGCCGATGTGGTGGCGGACGTAGGCTTCCTCTTCCGGTGTCCGCGCTGTCCGGAGTGCCTTCTCATGGAGCACCGCGGCGTCGTGCCAGCGGTACTGGCGCTGCTTCACCTGGGCGAGGATCAGGAGGAGTTCCCGGCGGTCGGGTGAATCGGGGAGAAGCTTGAAACCCTCATCCAAGGCCTCGGTGTCCCGGCGGAGCAACGCCAGGTATCGAATGCGCTCCACTGGTGGACACTCGCCTGCCAGGGCCTCGTTCAGGGCGTCGCGGTTGATCACCACGTCGCGGAACGTCGCAGGGTCAGTTCGCCAAAGACTTGCAGTATCTTCCACCGTGATGCCCCCCATAGGACTGTAACGGAGCCAGCTCAGTTGCGGCCTGGGTCATCGGGCCGCAGAAGACTCCATAATCTCACGAACGGTCAGGCCCGCAAGTTCCGGATCAGTGAAGTTGGCCGTCCGGGGGAGTGCTCCGCCATGTGTGGAACGGGACCGTCAGCCCGTCCCGCGTCGGTGAGCAGGCGAATGGTCCGGCTTGGGCGGTCAGTGTCGGCTCCAGCGGCACAACCCGCACCAATTGGAGTTCCCCGCCGTCAGCCGCGGCCCGGATGGTAAGGGCGTCGCCCGCGCGGCTGACACGTACGCGGATACGGCCCCCGTTCCACTCGGGAACGGGTGCCAAGGACCAGTCTGAGACGCGGTCGGTGACAACCGCGCCCAGCTGCGCGGCGCCGTCGGCGTATTCCACGCCGGCCTTGATCCAGTGTTCCGGGCTGATCCGCACGAAGATGCCCGCTTGGTCGAACTGCTGGGAAAACGCGGCCGTGAATTCGACCTCCATGGCACTGTCCTGCGGAAAGGGTGCCAGGAGGGCGTGTTCGGTGTCGTGGATGAAGCCATAGGACGTGATGCGCCAGGCGTCGCTGCCCTCAGCGGCGGTTACCAGGAGGTCGCCTTCCAGTTCGACGACGGCGGCCGGCTGGTTGGTCCATTCGCCGCGGCTCCATGGAATGTCGGTCATCAGTGGTCTCCTCGTTACTGGTTTCGCGCAGCAACCGGCGGGCCCCGGCACCAAAGCCAGGGCCCGCCGTCGTACGTCTATTTATGGGTGACCGGGCAGGCTCTGGCAAGCGATGCCGTCGCCATCGCCGTCCAAGCGGGCGATATCACCGTAGTGCGGGTAGTAGTAGTTGAACCAGTCCTGGGCCTGGCGCCACGTGCTGAAGTCCTTGCAGTTCTTGGTGTCACCCGGGTTGGCCGGCTTTGGCGGCGTCACCACCGGCGGCGGGGGTGTCACCGGGGGCTTCGGCGCGGGCGGCGGCGTCACGACGGGCGGCGGGGGAGGCGAGCAGTTGCTGCCCGTGATCCCGCCATTGCCACCGTTGACGAAGCGGTACATGAACGCGGCCATCGCATCACGCGCCACTGGCTGGACCGGGTTGAAGGCGCGGCAGCCGTAGCCGATGTCCCAACCGGTGGAGATGCCCTGGGCAGCCAGCCACGTGATCTGCTTGTAGAACTGGCTGCTGACGGGGACATCCTGGAAAGGCGACGTTCCCGGTGCCGTGAAGGCTGGGTTGCCTCCATAGCGGTACAGGAAGGCGGCCATGGCGTCGCGGTTGATGGGGCTGAGCGGACGGAAGGTCTTGGTGCCGTTGGCTTCGGTCCAACCGGTGGAGATGCCGCTGGCGGCCAGCCAGGTGATTTCCTTGTAGAACTGGCTCGACGGCGTGATGTCACTGAAAGGCGACGTCGCCGGGGGAGTGAAGGCGGGCTTCTTGGCCAGGCGGTAGAGGAAGGCGGCCATGGCGTCACGGTTGACGGCGTTTAGCGGCCGGTAGGTCCGGGTGCCGTTGGCTTCCACCCAGCCGGTTGAGATGCCCTGTGTCGCCAGCCAGGAGATCTCTACGTTGAACTGTGTGGAGGAGTTGACGTCGCTGAAGGTGATCGGTTGCGTGGGGGCCGTGTCAATGGCGATTGCCGGTACGGTGACCTGCGTGGTTCCGCACGAGCCCTGCAACGTGTTCGAGACCGCCGCGGATTCGGCCGCGTCCATGGTCAGCTGCCAGCGGTATTTCACCAGCACCCAGTCCGTAGCGTACCTGCAGGCAGTTCCGGCCAGCGGCGGCATCCATTCTGCAGGATCGCGGTCGCTCTTGGACTGGTTCACGTTGTCGGTCACGGCTTCCAGGCCGACGTCCAGTGTGAGGTCGTTCGCATAGTCACGGCGCTGTTCGGCCGTCCAGGCGCTTGCGCCGGAACCCCACGCTTCGGCGAGTGGGACCAGGTGGTCTATGTCGACGTCGGACGCGTTGGTCCACGTCGCTCCGTCATACCAGGAGTTCCATCGGCCAGTGGCCACCGTGCAGGTTCCGGGATTGAAGGTCACCGGCGTGAGCGACTCCTGCTGGAGCACCTCTGACCGGGTGTCGCAGCCGTTGCTGTCAGCGTCCACCCAGTGCTGGAAGAGGTCGCGGTTGTACCCGGTGTTAGTTTCCTGGGTGACAGTCAGTGAAGAGAAAAGTGTGGCGACGCTTGCCGTGTTTGAGGCCGTCGCGGTTTGCGGCAAAAAGACAGCCGCCGACGCGGTCAGCGATAGGATCGCCAACCACGAAAGAGCCTTAGGCATCTGGGTTCCCCATATTCGATTAGTGCGCTCTGAGCAGCGCATACATCATGGGATCGTACCGGCGCGGGCTAGCTAATCAGGAACCTTGCAGTGTGTGACGCGGGGGTGTGTCCTCCTGATGGCCGGCGTACGCTGAGCCCATGAAGTCCCAGGTCAGGACACTGGCTTTGAGCACGGGGATCAGCGTGCCGTGTTTCGTTCAGGGCCGCCTTGATGAAACGCGCGACGACGGCGACGCACCGTTGCTTTTATTGCACGCCTGGGGCGAATCCTGGCGCAGTTTTGAGCGGCTGATTGCCTCGCTTCCTGATTTACTGCTGGTAGTCCCCGACTTGCGGGGGCACGGCGGTGCTGACAAGCCTTTGGGCGGTTATTCGTTGGAGGAGGTGGCACGTGATGCTGTGGCGGTCCTCGATGCGCTGGGCATTGGACGGGCGCACGTCCTGGGTTCCTCCAGCGGGGGATACGTAGCACAGCAACTGGCCGTGATGTACCCGGATCGGGTTTCGTCGCTGGTGTTAATTGGTTCCCCGTTGAGCCTTCACAGTAAGCCGGCCTTCGCTGACGAAGTAGAGGCTTTGACTGATCCCGTACCGGAATCCTGGGTTCGGGAATCTCTGTCCTGGTACCGACTGCTGCACACTGTGCCGTCTGCTTACATCGAGGATCGGGTCCAGGATGGCCTGGCCGTGCCTGCGGCCGTGTGGAAGGCGTCGCTGCGGGGGTTTTGCGGGGCGGTGCCACCCACGGAATCCGGTCAGATCTCGGCGCGCACCCTCATTCTGTGGGGCGCGCACGATCACCTGGTTCCGCGGAAGCACGAGGAGGTTCTTGCCGCCCGGATCCCTGGCTCCCTGCTGAAGATCTACGAGGAGACCGGGCATTTGGTGTTGTGGGAATGCCCGGAGCGGGTGGGGGAGGATGTTCGGGGGTTTCTTGCTTCTTAGGTTGTTGGTGGGCGGCTAGCTCTTAATGGTTCCAGGGCTAGCCGGATTGCTTTCTCCGCGCAGCGAATGGCTCAGAGAATGGCTGTCATGACGTTCCAACCCGTGCCCACCTTGGTCGCCGTAGGCCAGGAAAATCCCCCGTGCCCCGAATACATCCAAAGTTCACCTGCCGAATTCCGGGCGAGGATGTCGGACCATCCGTCGCCGTTGAAGTCGCCTGGCCAAGCCAGGGAGTTCATCGCGTTCCAGCCCTGACCGATTATTTGCTTGGGCAGCGTGCCAGCGCCTGCTTGCGGGTAGAGCCACCATAGCGCCCCTGAGCCATCCCGTGCGGCCACATCGGACGCTCCATCGCCGTCATAATCGCCGACGCCGATAATCTGAGAATAACTGTTCCAGCCAGAGGTGTACCAATGACGCGGCAGCCATCCGCCCCGTCCGTCGCCCCGGTATAACCATAGAGTGCCGCTGCTGTCACGAGCTGCGACATCTGCTGTGCCGTCTCCGTTGAGATCCCCTACTCCCACCAATGCCGTCATGACGTTCCAGCCCTGCCCCACCTGACTGCGGGGCAGCCATCCGCCGGAGCCGTTGCCTGGGTAAAGCCATAGTGCTCCGCTTCCGTCCCGGGCCAAAACGTCGGATTTATCATCGCCATTGAAGTCGCCAGTAGAGACCATGGCGGTCATGACGTTCCAGCCCTGTCCTACCTGGCGGCGGGGCAGCCATCCGCCGGAGCCGTTGCCTGGGTAAAGCCATAGAGCCCCAGCGTTGTCCCTGGCGAGGACATCGGACTTACCATCCCCGTTGAAATCATTCTTCACCGGAGAAGAAATGGAACCATCAATAATTGCCAAGTTCCATCCGTCAGAGTCGCCGACGTAAACCCTGTTCGAAACGGGGTTGACCGCCGCTTTCCCAGACCGTCCTCCAGTCTTAACAACTGACGTGCTGTTGTTCGAGCCGTTGAAGATAGTGGTTCTCCCCGCAGTCGTTGGGGCATAAACCTTATTGTTGCTTTGGTTAACAACCAAGTCACTGATTTGCGCCGGGGTTCGGAATTCTGCCACCTGCTGCTGATTTCCCGCGTCAATGACCTGAATGAGTCTGTCTGTGGAGGTGCGTTCCACTTCTACGTAGACCTTGTTGGTCGAGGTGTTTATGGCTAACTTCCCAACGAGGCCTGACGATGGAATGGTACTTTCGACGGTATCGGTTTTGCCATCAATAACCCTGATGCCGCCCCCGTATTTGCCGGAAACCGTGAAATAGATCTTGTTGGTCACCGGATTGACCGCAATCGCTTGGATTCCGCCGGGTCCGATGCTGATGGTAGAACTGACGGCCCCAGCGTCGACGACCGTGATGGTGCCGTCACCCAGGACGTAGACCTTGTTTGTTGTGGAGTTAACCACTATGTCTGTTACGTCAGCGGTGATGGGCAATCTAGCGGTAGCTTTCGTGGCATCGTCGATAATCGTAAGGACTTTTGTGCCGCCAAGGTAGATCTTGTTGTTCGTTTCGTTGACGGCCAAGATCCACCCTGACGCGGGAATCCGCTCGGGCTCGCCGTAAGTAGCGCCGTCCACTACAGCGACGTAGCCATCATTGGAACTGACGTAAATCTTGTTAGTTGATGAGTTAACGGCGACATCCGATGTATAGTAGATCGGAAAATTGCGGCCTCCCGCGGGACCGCCGTGAATATACATGCCTTCCTGATTCAAGACATAGACGGTGTCCGTCACAGGGTTTACTGCAATGCTCGCCGGGCCGTGGCCTATACGAAAATCATCGGTCACCATATCGGCATGGGCCGGCGAAATTGGTCCGAGGGACAGCGCAGCTAGCGCCAAACACGTGGCGCTTAGGATGGCTACTATTCCGAGTCGATCCCGTACCCTGGTCCTTTTGGCCAAACGCAAACCAGCCAAAAAGCGGCCCATAGAATCCCCCGGAAGTTGTGGTTACTAAACAACGTCAATAGAAGAAGACTACAACGAATTCGCGCCGGATGCAGTCAGTTCACGACACTCGATATCTGGGATTGTTCCCGCGCTTGACCCTTATCAGCAGTGAGTCGTTCAAGTTCACGGAGGAAATGATCGTTGGTGGCCTGCGAGTAGTGATAAGGCTGCCGGCCCCATCTGTGGCTAGTGGCGGCGAGAGGGGCTCCCCCGGGGTAGTCGATAAACCTTACTCCAGGCACTTTCTCTATTTCTTTGTACAGGTCATAAAGGAGCCGGTTGTTTCTATCAAACCATCTGGACCGGGGGAAAGGGACGCCATCGGTGTCCACTGTCGCCCAGTAGACGCGGTTCACGACTATCTTCGTGGGATCAACAAGGTCCACCAAGCGCCGGATCCCATCAAGCCGCCGTCCCAGGCCCAGGTCGCTCCATGGCTCGTAGCTATGGCTTGGATCTACGGTAAAGCCGGTGGCTTTGAGCTCTTCCGACTCTGTGATGGTTGTGTTCCCCACTTCCAGCGTGTTCATGCGTTCATCAATGAAGTCGACCACGAGAACATCGAAGGAGGTGGTGGCTAGCGATTCAGCCAGCGATTTGTTGATGTCCGCATGGAGCATCCGTTTCTGGAACCGGCTGGACAGCGATTCTATGTCAGGCAACTCAGTGTCGGCACTGGGTGGACGGCTCAGCGCACTCCCCAACGAGGACCTGGCGATGTAGCCCTCAAGCTTGAAGTCGTTGGGGATTTCGAACGGATCTCGGGATACGCAGCTCCCATAAATGAATACTGATGACACCCGCGCTAGCCTACAGGAACGACGGCTGCAGACGGATCTGCCTTGTTGTAGGTTCTGGCCGGCAGCGGGCTATGGCATCAGTCGATCGGAGGTCCACGACTAGTTTCCCTTTTCGAGAGCGTGCGCAGTGATGTAAGAGCCCAATTGGTCTTTGGTCAGAGCCGTCGCGATCTCCGAGATGGCCGTCGTGTCGGCCACAACGATTGACTGTCCATCTGATGAGGTGCCTGTGCCGAGCGTCGGTAGGGTGAACATCACCGTGTCGTTGGCTCTGAGGTCCTTCATTCCCAGCGCAAGACCACCGATTGCAGCCGCGTCGAAACTTTTATCGACGCTGATAAACGGCGATACGGCGCTGACCATACTGTTCACCGTGACCGGGTTCGTAAGGGTTTCGCGAGCAATTGTCTTGCTGATGATGGCCTTCATATACGCTTGCTGATTTCGCACGCGTTGGTAGTCGCCATCGCTGAATGACTTGCGCTCCCGAACAAAAGCCAGGGCTTCGTCGCCGTTCAGTGTCTGCTTGCCTGCTTGATAAAAGTGACCCTTCATGGGCCCGGAGGCGGGTGCGAAAGGGATCTTGACGTCGACTTCGACGCCGCCCACAGCGTCGGTTAGTCCTTTGAAGCCCTCGAAATCAACCATGGCAACATGGTCGATTCGCTGCTGGAACAGGGATTCGACCGTTTGTACCATCAGGGGTACACCACCAAGGGCGAGGGCGGCGTTTATTTTCGACTGTCCGTGACCAGGGATTTCCACCCAAAGATCCCGCATGAGCGACACTGCGTACACGTTCTTGCGGTCAGCTGGTATGTGGACAAGCATGAGCGTGTCGGCGCGTTGGTCAGTTGCCATCTGAGTGTCGACATCCAATTCGGCGGAACCGCGGGTGTCACTTCCCATGACGAGGATATTCATGGCTGCCGTCCCGTTCACAGCCTGAGGTTTCTGCGGTCGCGTGGATTCTTCCGGGAAGGCTGAATCAATCTTGGTCGTGCCCGAGTTGAAGGTCTGGGCCAGATTAAAGATGTATGCGCCTCCAACCAAGCCCGCAATAAGAACAGCGGCAGCGAAGCCCAAGAGGACATTCCGAGCAGTCTTGTTCCCCTTTTTCTGACGTCTGGGACGGGAATCTGCAGAGGGAGCATCGGTATCTGTCGGGTGCGTCATGAGTTCCTTGGGGTTGGCATCAGCAGTGATGATTCTATCAAGGCAGAACCAGCCCCGGCCTCGGCGGCGGTTCAATGGAGGTCTTCAGGTCACCCTTGCAGCGAATTCCGTGGCGTGAGCTCCCCACTCATTTGTGACTCTCAGGGAATAGTTCTTTGATGCGTCCACAGAGGTAGGGCCGACCGTGACGTTGATCATTTCCAACTTTGGGTTCATGCCGTTCTCCAGTCCATAGGCCCGGTTAACGCTGCTCACCACAACCGTTTTTTCGTTCGGCGTCCCCTTTGACGTTGCCCATTTAACGCTGACTTCGCCTCCCTGCAGATTGAAGCCGACTATTTGGACCTGCCCAGTTTCAGGACGGAACGTAGAGTCTGTGACGATCGGTGTTGTGAGGCCAGACTCGACTTGGCTTATAAGGGGAGTCCCCGTGCCCTCGCACGTGAAATAGGAGTCCCACATGAAGGAGACAACTTTTTGGGCGTTGGCAACTTGCTGAAGCTGGCGGTCAATTCTTGCCTTGGTTGTCTGGCCACGGAAGCTGTCGCCGCAAGGATTGAACTTGGTGGCTGGTGCCATCCCTTCCACATTTGCCCAAAGCACAGCCCCTGTGCCCTTAATCCCGGCCGCGGCCGCCAGGAAGTAATCCCGGTTGGGCGCGATGTACTTCTGCCCCCATGTCCCCTTGCCAACAATGCTGGCAGCAAACGCATCAACCGGGGAGGTTGCCTCGCGAATGGTGAATGCGCCACCCTTTCCAGTGCCCATACCGTCTTGAATGGCAATGCTAAGCCGCACGCCCGCCGATGTTTGGGCTATCCGTCGTGCACCGTTGCGCGCATCGTCGACGCTGGTCCCGGGCTTCCCGACGCGAGCATCGATGTAGGGACTAATGATGGCTTGCCGGGTAGGAAGGATGCGGTGGATTGCGCGGTTCTGGCTGGTGTAGATAGAGAGCACAGATTCGAACACCTTGCTGTCCGTCAAGGGCATTTCAGTGTGGTGGTAAAAGCCAGTCAACCCCGGCACATCGTTGGCCGCCGCTTGATACTGCAAGAACCTATCCGTGAAGCGCATCAGGGTCGCCTCATACGAAACATCGGGCAAATAGGCCAAATCAGTTCTCTTTGCTGGCGCGGGCAGGCCTGCAAAGAATTTCATGCCGAGTTTTGTGGCAGCAGAGGCGAGCGATGATGAAGGATCGGTGGCACTCGAGCTTCCGCCACCTACGATGACAACGTCGTACTTGCCGTTGGTAGAGGTGCATCCTTGGCCGGCGTTTGGGAGGACCAAGACCACGTAGGACTCGCCCTTTGTTGTAACTCTGCGGTCATTGGGGCATTTCAATGCAGATGAGTTCCAGTTACTTCCATCCAAATACGTGAAGTACCGCTCCACGGAAAGGGCTCCGGCTGCGACCCGTGCGCAGTTCGTTCCGTTGATGAGGCAACCACCTGGGACGGAGTCAAGCGGGGTTTGCTTTAGCGGTGTTCCGAACGTAATGACGGTGTCGCCACCAAACTTCTTGATGTCTGAGAGTTTCTTGAAGTTTGCAGTATCCCTGGAGCTGGCCGAGATGAAGAAGCCGCTGATCGGGTAGTTGGGAGCTGGGACTTTCGGGCCCGGGCTTGCCTGAGGCTTGGCCTGGACAGTCTCGATCCCCTCTCCTTGATGTTCGGGGGCGAGTGAATTGCTTATGCCGATAGTGCCCAGGATGACGGCTATCAAAGTACAGAGCACCGCAAGCTGCAGCCTGTACCGCTGAGGGAGTAGCCGCGAGTTTTGTGTATCTCTGTCCTGTACCATCCGGACTCTCATAGGTTCCTTGGTGTTGATTGCAGCGGTTTCGATTCTAACTGCGGAGCCACTGCTACTGAGCTTCCAGGGCCGCCGTCGGTTGGTTAGTTTCGAGGAAGCACACGATGGGAGAGGTTAATCCATGAGATAAACTAATCCGGGTCGCCCTCCGATGGTGGACGTCCGCGTGCCGCCTTGTCTCGGGCGGTGGAGCAAGAACCGGACGCGTACGCGTTCTGATGAACACAAAACGGGGGGAAGATGGGAAAGGCAACCAGCCGCCTTCAAGCTGCTACCGCGGCCCTCATGCTGGCAATTCTTGCGGTCTTTGGCGCCCAACCCGCTGTGGCTACAGACGTTGACCCTGTACCCAGCACAGAACAGCCATCGGAAACGCCCCAACCGGATCCGAACCCGAAAGATCCTCTTCCGGTGGACCCGGTCCCAGGCAACCCTGTTCCAGTTATCCCCCCGGTGACTCCCGTCGAACCGAGCCCGGCGCCAGTTGAGTCCAGCCCGGCCCCCGTGCCTGTTCCTGACCCGGTGGCTCCGCCGGTCGCTCCGGTGGTCCCGCCTGCGGTGGAACCAGCGCAACCAGCGAATCCTCAACCGCTCCCAACAATGCTGCCGGAGCAGGTCCCAGTTACGGCTAACCAGGATGCCGGTGAGGTGGCGAATCTTGAAGCCCCTGTTGAAACCGAAACCCCAGCAGCTGCGATTCCGAGTCCCACGCCCACACCTGTTTCTTCAAAAACCGCCAATCCGCCCGTTGCCGCTGCGGACATCGCTGGTCCGCTTAAGGTTGCGTTAGCACCCGTTGCCGAGAACAACCCCCTGATTCAGGGTGTGACAGTCCTAGTGTTGATTCTGCTTGGGGTTGCCTACTTCCGGGCACTGCGTTCCAAGGGGGTCCCCGGACCCCGCCTTAACGGCAAGTAGGCTCATGGCTACGTCCATCGCTGGGGACCATGCTGCGGAAAATCCCGCATTGCCAATGCGTCTCATGCTCCTGACGCATTCCTACTGGCCGGAACATAGCCCTCCGCAACGCCGGTGGTCATCCCTGACACGGGAATTCCGACGGGCTGGTTGGGACGTGGATGTAGTAGCACCCGTAGCCCATTACCCCAATGGCCGACGCAACCTGCCGCGTCGGCAGGCTGGACTCGCGTTTTCCCATCAGAGGGGCCCGCACGGGGAAACTATCAGGCGTGTTCCGTACTTGCGTCACTTGGGCACGTCGTCTCTCGCTCGTTTCGTGGACCAACTTTATTCAGCAATGCTCTCCATTCCGGTGGGCATTGGGGGCAAGAAGCCGGATGCCATTCTCGCAACCGCTCCCAGCCTTCCCACTTTGATCACCGGGTACGTTCTTTCAAGGCTTCGCAAGGTCCCATTGGTTGTCGAGATGCGAGATGCGTGGCCAGACCTCGCGCGCGACGCCCGAATGGTGCAGGGCAGCGTTAAGAGCCTCGTAGAGCGCGTTGTCGAGTTTGTACAACAGCGTGCGGATCTCGTCGTCACCGTCACCGAGGGGTTCGCGGACACGTTACGAGGACGGGGTCTGAACAACGTCGTAACGGTGAGTAACGGACTGGATCTGAACGCAATCCCATTCCTGGAACCCCCAGCCATCGTGGGTGAGGTCTTTCGAGCCCTCTATTTGGGTAATCATGGGAAGAGTCAACGCCTCGACATACTTATCCGTGCAAGCGCGATCCTGGGTGAGAACTTTCATCTCACGCTTGTTGGGCACGGCACCACCCGCCCCCAGCTGGTGAAGTTAGCGCGTGAGCTAAATGCACCCGTAACCTTTTTTCCTTCGCTCCAAGGTCCGGAGGTTTTGGAAAAATATAGGGAGGCGGACACCTGTGTGGTTTCCCTACGCGACGACTGGAAGTCATTCGAGACGACAGTTCCATCGAAAACCTATGAAGTACTGGCTGTAGGAAGGCACGTTACAGCCATCGTTCGAGGTGAAGCGGAACGAATAATTCTTGAGGCAGGTGGCGGCGATATCGTTGCAGCCAACCCCGAAGCCGTGGCCAAGCTCTGGAAGGAACTAGCTGCCGACCGAAGCCGTCTCAGCTCGGGTGCAAGTGGCCGGGAGTGGGTGCGCGAAAACGCGGACTACGCCCAGCTCGCCGTTAAATATATGGACTACATTGCTTCCTTAGTGCGTCCGGACCTGATCGAAAAGCAGGAGAGCCGTCGGTGATCCAAGCTATTCGTAACATCCGCCTTGCTGCAGGCACCGTATCTGAGCATCTGGGCGAGGCTCCGTTTGTCCTGACGCTTCAGGTGTTGCGGAAACTCCCAGCGGGGTTCGTGCGGCCGGCCGCTAGGTTCCTGTCTTCCTTGGCACCAGCCTCGGGCCACCCCCTCTTCTTACTGGCTAGCCACGCTTCGGGTCGGGATTCCGAACTTTTACGACGCTTTGAGCAGTTGATCGCCTCTGGCCGCGACGGCGAACCCGCGCGTAAGGCCGCTGAGGTTGCTTTGGCTGCAGGAAAGCCCGAGTGGGCAGACATCTTTCTGAAACAGGCGGGAAGCGGTCCCCAGGTTTCAGCCACGCTTGCCAGGCGTAAATGGTACGACGGCGACATGGCTGGGGCGATCGCTGTGCTGGATGGTCAGGCGGGTAGGCACTCAAAGCAACGTTCGCGCCTGATGGCAGAAGCCCGAGTGTTCAGGGGGTGGACTCCGTCGCTGCGGCCGTCGCCTGTCACCACGGAGCCGCGCAGGGTGCTTTATTTCCTGACCAATTCCGTCCCCCACACGGCCAGTGGCTACGCTCGACGCACTCACTCCATCCTGACGTCCCAACGGGACGCCGGCTGGGAGCCCTTGGCCGTGACCCGATTGGCTTACCCTGTTCAGGTCGGCTCTCTGCTTGCAAAGAATCGGGATGTGGTTGACGGCATCACTTATGAACGGATACTGCCCCGCCGCATGGCACCCGGAATGGATGCCCGACTGGACCAGCAGACGTCCGAGCTGATGAAGATTGCCCGGGCATTTCGGCCGGCAGTAGTCCACACCACTACCCACTTTGTGAACGGCCTGGTGGTGCGTGAAGTTGCTAAGGCACTGGACGTTCCTTGGGTCTACGAGGTGCGAGGACAGTTGGCCGACACTTGGGCCTCCAGCCGGGATGACTCGGTGCGGGCAAGCGAAAGATACGAATTGTTCAATGCACGTGAAGCTGATGTCATGCGGAGCGCCGATCTCGTGGTCACCCTCGGCGAATCGATGAAGCGGAACATCGTGGCGATCGGCGTGCCCGAAAGTAAAGTCCTGATAACTCCTAATGCCGTGGGCGGTGCTTATCTTGAAGCACCCCTCTCTCATCGCGAGGCACGGCACGCCCTCGGCCTGGATACAGAAAGCACCTACATCGGTACGGTGAGTAGCCTGGTTGGCTACGAAGGTCTTGATGATCTGGTCACATCATTTGCATTGCTGGCGCATCGACTGCCAAAGTTGAAGCTGGTTTTGGTTGGGGACGGCACGGCGGCACCCGCGCTGCGCGATCAAGTACAGAGTCTTGGGCTTTTGGATCGGACTATTTTCACCGGGCGCGTTCCAGCCGATAGGGCACGTCTGTATCACCTGGCTCTGGATGTCTTTGTGGTACCCCGGAAAGACTCTGCCGTAACCCGGGCTGTTACGCCACTCAAGCCCGTAGAAGCTTTGGCCTCCGCCCGCCCAGTTGTTGCCAGTGACCTTCCCGCCTTGCGGGAGATTGTGCAAGACCAAGTAAATGGCAGACTGACACCCGCCGAGGATCCAGGCCGGTTGGCAGAAGTCTTGTCAGAACTGCTGGGGGATGAAGGTCTACGTCACCGGCTCGGTAAAGCCGGACGGGAATATGTGCTTGCCACAAGGACATGGCAGGCAAACGCGCGCGCGTACGGCCAGGCTTATGAGACTTTGGCGTCTAATTACACGAGGAGGGTCAGCTGATGTCGGCCAAAAAGGCAAAGCTTCCGCCGCCCGCGGCCATCCAACCGATGTCCGTGGATATGCGAAAGCTGTCGAGAGTCGGCTCGAGGCCGGGTTTCCTGGACTACTTGGTTCAACTATGGGACTACCGACAGTTCATTTTTTATGATGCGCGGGCTCGGGTCCAGACAGGTACCAGGAAGGACCGGCTGGGTAGCGCTTGGCTCCTGCTGAACCCAGTCTTCAACGGGCTCACTTACTACCTGATTTTTGGCCTTCTGCTCAATACAAAAGGCGGGATTGAGAACTTCATCGGATACCTGGTCGTGGGTATCTTCATGTTCCAGTTCAGCGCCGGGGCCATCACAGAGGGTGCGCGATCCATCCGCAACGGAAAATCCGTGGTGCAGGCGTTCAACTTCCCGCGGGCGGCTCTACCCATCGGCGCCAACATCCGGGAAATACTTTCGTCGGTTCCCCTGATTCTGGGCATGTTGCTCTTGATCGTGCTGATACCACCGGCTGAGAAGATCACATGGCTGTGGTTCCTCATAATTCCAGCAGTTGTCCTCCAGGGCATCTTCAATCTGGGTATCGGAATGATTTTGGCACGCGTCATTTCCATAGTTCATGACGCCACGCATCTGCTCCCCTTCGCAATTAGGGCGTGGATGTATGCGTCGGCCGTCTTCTATTCTTATGAGCGCTTTGTCCACGAGCCCGCCCTGTTGGCGATCATGAAGTACAACCCGTTGTTCAACGTGATCGATATCGTCCGGAATTGCGTGCTCTATGACACTGTTCCAAGTTGGGAGTCGTGGGCGAGCTTGGCTGTAGTCGCGTTCGCGGCCTTGTTGATTGGGTTCATCTTCTTCTGGAGAGGGGAAGAAACGTATGGGCGAGATTGATCAGACACTTTTCGTCGACGGCCCCCCATGTGTCGTGGTCGATAAAGTCCGTATGAGCTACAAGGTTCCCTCCTCAGACGGACGCACTACCACGGGAGGTCGTGGAGGCTTCCGAGGAACGATCCGTAAGGTTCTGCGTCAATCGAACTTGGTAACGGTCAGCGCTTTGAAAGAAATTTCTTTGGTCGTTGAACGAGGCGAGTCGGTCGGAATTATCGGACGCAACGGCTCCGGTAAGAGCACTATGATGAAGCTCATCAGTGGGCAGGCCGCCCCAACACACGGAGCCGTGTACGCGTCGAGCACTCCTGTGCTGTTGGGAGTTCATGCTGCATTGGTACCAGATTTGTCGGGTGACCAGAATGTAGTACTGGGGTGCTTGGCCATGGGAATGGACATGGATCAAATCAATGAGCGGTTCGACAGCATTGTGGAGGTTTCGGGCCTCGATTCGGCCATATATTTGCCCATGAAGTCGTACTCGTCCGGTATGGCTTCCCGCCTCCGGTTTGCCATCGCGGCATCCGTCAATCCTGAGATCCTTCTGGTAGATGAAGCGTTGAACACAGGCGACGCTCAGTTCAACAACCGCAGCAAAGCCAGGATGGACGAACTTAGGGCACAAGCTGGGTGCGTCTTCATCGTTAGCCATAGCCTGGACACGATCCGTAGCATGTGCAGCCGGGTCATCTGGCTTGATAAAGGTGAACTGATTATGGACGGCGAGACCCAGGAGACCACGCAGCTCTACCACGAGTTCTCGTCTCACTTGTCAAAAGGCAACAACATCAGCGCGGCCAAGATCAAGGATCAGGCGCGCGCGAACCTCATAGCCACTCAAGTTCTTGAGCGGGCCAGTGGTCGCCGTATGGAAGGGCGCTGACATGAATGTGATCGCGGATGCCCGCAAGGCGGCTTGGCACTTGCGCCAGGGAGGAACCAAACAATTAGCAGAGTGGTTCTACAGAAGGAAAATTGATGGCCAAGGGGCTGGAGGGTTGTCTCCCGCTGGAAAGTCAAGCCGCCGGCAGAAAGGCCCCCCCATATTCGGGCCGCACCGCGTTCCTGATCGAAAGCCCCGGCGAGCCGACCTTACCGTCGGAGTCATACTGGACGACTTCTCAGCTGCTGCCTTTTCCTTCGAGTGGAACCTGGTATCGCTTCGCAAGGAACAGTGGCGTAAGCAGCTGACTGAGAGCAGTATCGACTTTCTTTTCGTTGAATCTGCATGGAACGGCAACGGGGGCTCCTGGAAGTATCAATTGACTGGTGCGACCGGTCCGAAGCCGGAGTTCCTGGAGCTCATGGCGTGGTGCCGCCAGCAAAACATCCCGACGGTGTTCTGGAACAAGGAAGACCCTCCTCACTACGAGGACTTTCTTGCCGCCGCTCGCCAGTTCGATGTCGTCTTCACGAGCGACTCCGATCGGATTCCTTCTTACCAAAAGGATCTGGGCCACGATCGGGTTTCAGCGCTGCCGTTTGCCGCCCAGCCTGCCATTCACAATCCGATACGGGTCGGGCTTGATCGGCACTCCCGAGGGGTTGCATTCGCCGGCATGTACTTCGCGCACAAGTACCCGGAGCGTAGGCAGCAGATGGACATGCTCCTGAATGCGGCTATCGATGCAGGCGCCCAATCCGGTCCGAAACTCGAGATATTCTCACGCCAGCTGGGCGGAGACTCGAATTACCAGTTTCCGGTGCCGTTTAGTGACCACGTCGTTGATAGTTTGGACTACCCACGGATGCTTACGGCCTACCGTGCGTACAAGGTCTTTTTGAACGTCAACTCGGTGGTCGATTCTCCCAGCATGTGCGCTCGGAGGATCTTTGAAATCACGGCGTCCGGGACACCGGTTGTTTCAACACGAAGTGCCGCAATCAGTCAGTTTTTCGAGCCTGATGAGGTCTTTGTAGCAGACTCACGGGAACAAGCATCCAACCAGATACGAATGTTGGCACGCAGCCCTGAGCTCAATGATCGGGTTGTACACCGGGGCCAGCGCCGGATTTGGTCGGGTAACACGTATGCGCATAGGGCCGAAGTCGTAGTTTCGTCCGTACTTCCACATAGAACCCGCGCTGTCGGGTCAGCCCCCGTTAGTGCCCTGGTACCTTCCATGAGGCCATCCCAGGTGGAGTTCGTTTTTGCCACTGTTGGAAGACAGCTGAATGTAGACCTGGAGCTTGTGCTGCTCACTCATGGATTTCAGATTTCGCAGGAGGAGGCGCAGTCGCTGGCTGACAAGCATGGCGTGAGACGCTTTAAACTGCTATCCCGCCCGCGTGAGGTCTCGTTGGGCGAGTGCTTGAACCTGTGCGTCGAGGCTGCTTCGGGCGAAATTCTAACGAAAATGGACGACGACGACTATTACGGTCCGAACTACACCGCTGACCTGCTTCATGCACTTGAGTACTCAAAAGCGGATGTTGTCGGAAAGCATGCACATCATATGCATTTCGAAAAAAGCAAGATGACAGTTTTGCGGATGCCCCACCGGGAGCACCAATTCAGCAGGTTTGTGATGGGTCCTACGATAACAGCCCGCAGGGAGGTCTTTGAGGCTCATCCCTTCGAAGCGATCAATCGAGGAGAGGATACCGCTTTCCTGAAGACCGTTATGGCTGCCGGCGGATCAATTTACGCAGCCGATAGGTTCAATTTCTGCCAGATGCGTCAGTCCAAGGGGCACACGTGGAATGCCACAGACGAGGAATTGGCGGCGTCGGGCGAAATTCAGTTCTTTGGAGATCCCAAAGAACATATAACTGTTTAAAAAAGGGGAATAAATTGACGACGATAGATACAGTTGCTGTAATCGGCTTGGGCTACATTGGTTTGCCGACCGCAGCAATCCTTGCCACCAATGGCATTAACGTCATAGGTGTGGATGTCAACCAAAAAACCGTGGACGCGGTAAACAGGGGAGAAGTTCCCTTTGTTGAACCTGATCTTGGTGTCCACGTTGCCGGTGCAGTAAGCCAGGGCAAGCTTCAGGCCGCTACGGAAACGCCGGCGGCGCAGGCCTATATTGTCGCGGTGCCGACACCCTTCCTGGCGGACCGTTCCGCGGACCTCAGCTATATCGAAGCAGCCGCCCGCGGTATCGCCCCCCAACTCAAGGGCGACGAACTTGTGATTCTCGAATCCACGTCCCCTCCTGGCGCTACGCGACACCTGGCGGATTACATCTTGGCTTTGCGTCCGGATCTTTCCTTGGATGGAGAGGGGGGCGCACCTGTGATTCATTTCGCTCACTGCCCTGAACGGGTGCTTCCCGGACGCGTCATGATCGAATTGGTCACTAATGACCGCATCGTTGGGGGCGTCACGGCAGAAGCCGCATCCTTGGCCAAGGACCTCTACTCAGTTTTCTGCCAGGGCGAGATCCTCGTGACAGATGACGTAACCGCCGAGATGGCAAAACTTGTTGAAAACTCGTACCGTGACGTAAACATCGCTTTCGCTAATGAACTTTCGGTGATAAGCGACAAACTTGGCATCGACGTGTGGGAACTCATCAGACTGGCCAACCACCACCCCCGGGTTAACATCCTGCAGCCCGGACCGGGTGTCGGCGGGCACTGCATTGCCGTAGACCCTTGGTTCATCGTTGCTGCATCCCCCGATGAGTCTCAGCTCATCAGAACAGCACGTGAGGTAAATGATGCAAAGCCCGAGTGGGTAGTGGAAAAGGTCCGCGAGGCGGCAGAAAAGTTGGGTCGGGAACCTAGGATCGCTGCGCTTGGCCTGGCATTCAAGGCAAACATTGACGACCTGAGGGAGTCGCCGGCCATCGGGATTACCGCCGCCTTAGCTGACAAGCTGCCGACAGCAGAAATTCTCGTCGCCGAGCCTCATGTTGATGCCCTTCCAGTCGCACTGGCCGGACGACCCAACGTCCAGCTGGCCACTACAGATGATGCCATTTCCAAGGCCGACATCGTGGTGGTCCTCGTTGATCACGACGAATTCAAAGCGACTGAACAAAGCGCACTGGTTGGCAAGTCTGTGATAGATACCCGGGGCATATGGCGCAGTCTGGCCAGCGGCGACTTGCCAGCGGCTCACGCCAATCAGGCTGTCTGACCAGGGCGACGTGCGAGGTCTTCGCGGCAGCATGGCGTGGACTCGCTCGGGCTTTTGCGGCCCTTGAAGGTCCAGAGCTCAGGGAATGCCAGCGCCCAACGGGGGCTGGCATTCCCGCAGCCGAATCCACCATCGAGGTCGACTTGTGAGAGAATCCAGCGATAGCGCAGCCCCGGTTTTCACTGATGAGAGTAGTCATGGATAGTTCGACTGAATCGATTGCAACAACCTCTGTAGTCATAGAGCATGGCGACAAGGTCATTCAGATAGAAGCTGTAGCTGGAGACCACATCGGGGCCACAATTGCCGCATCGAAAAAGTTCTACGAGTGGCAGTTCCTGGGGACGCTGGCCGAGTACCTGTCTCCGGGCGACTTGGTTGTTGATGTGGGTGCGAACATCGGCAACCACAGTGTCTTCTTTGCGGCCATTTGTGGTGCGGACGTGATCTCATTCGAGCCTCTGCCTTTGGCCGCAGACATTCTGCAGAAGAATGTTGATGCCAATTCACTGTCGGGCAAGATCCAGGTGAGGCAGAGGGCCCTCGGCGAGAACTTGGCGAAGGCGAAGCTTGACAAGCTTGATCTTGCCAACGTGGGTGCCACTGCCTTCGCCGTCGCCCCTGACGGGGATTTCGAAGTCAGCACTCTCGATCATGAAGAAATCACCAAGACCGTTTCGCTCATCAAAGTGGACGCCGAAGGTATGGATGTGCCGGTCCTCAGGGGCGGTGTTGAACTGATTGAGCGCGACAGGCCGATCATTGCCTGTGAAGCGGCCACAGTTGCGCAACAAGCGGAACTTGAAGCATTCGCGGCCGAGGCGGGGTATTCGTTTGTCTACCGTTTCAATGCAACACCCACGTACGTTCTGGCCCCGTCTCGAACCGCCCTGGAGCGAGCCAATATCGAGCGCCGGGCTGCAGGTCTTCTCACGAGCACGCACTGGGCTACGAGGGATCTCTACTACAGGTTGGGGCTGGTATCGACTAACCTGCGGTCGCTGAGTGACGTGCAGGAGTCCTACAATTCGGCTAATCTCACCGCACCCCCTCAAGAGGATGGCATAGCAGGCTTGTCAGCCCGAATCGAGCAGCTGGAAGCCCTCGTCCGAACGCTGAGTGAACGGCTTACCGATTCCGACACTCAACGGCAGTAACGGCGGGTGAGGGCTGGCAACCGACTCGGCCCAGATTACAAAGCAGCAGGGCATAGGGGATAGGATCGTAAGGTTGCCGTTCGTCATATCGTTGGGGAGTCCACAGTGTCAGATCGCCGTATAATCCGGCTCAAGGAATCCACGCCTAATCTGGACGGCATGCGCGAACGTCCCAACGGCTATCTTGAGGCCACCGACGGTACAATCGGCGAGGGCCCTTGGCGGGTCAGGACTGACGAGCACGGTTTTATCATGACGGGCAACGAGGTCCCCACAGAAGCTCCACCCATGGTCTTTCTTGGGGATTCATTTGTGGAAGCGACGTTCACTCCGGAAGACGTTCGCTTCGTGTCCCAAGTGGAACGCCATCTACTCAGCGACGGCCTTGGCTTCCGTTGCCTCAATGGCGGATATTCAGGCGCCACGACCCTTCAACTCTTTAATGTGTTTCTCAATAAAGTAGTGCCACTGGTGGGGCGTGGTGGCCGCGTCGTATTCTTCTTGCCCCAGTCGGACCTGCCCATCTACTTCCGCCCACATAGTTATTGGTATCCGACGGATCGATATGCCCCTTTGTTGCCGCCCGTGGAGCCGACAGCAAAGGACCTTCCCAAAGGCTCTTCGGCGCTTACGGCAATTCTGGGTTTGGCTGTCTGGGCCGCCCAGGAATTCGAAATCGATTTGATCCTAGTGACGTCGCCTCATAGGCACGCGACACGTCAAAATGATCCATATCTGGAAAAGCGGATCTCTCAAGACCAGCATGATTCTCTGGTGCAACGACGGGAAGACATTCGCAGTGCGGTGCGCCAGTTCGTGGCCAACAGCGGTGTGAAGTTCATTGACGCCGACACGGAGTTCTTGGACAAGCCGTGGACCTTTTACGACGAACTTCACCTCAATGATGAGGGACATGATATTTTCGCGGCGTGGTTCGCGGATCAGCTGCGGCTCTTGATCGACAAATAGGTCTTCATCAAGGTCAGGCAGTTGCCCATACTCGCCGGGCGCCTGAACACATTGCCGCATCGCCTTTAAAGTGACCTAACCTGCCCTCCGCGGTGCAGGCCAGCGGAAGTCTGTCCTGCACCTCTGGGTGGGGCCGTTGGCGAGACCGACAGGCCCGCCACGGCCCCTTCGCTCTAAACCTCTTCGAGGACTTCCTGGACCAGTGACACGAAGCTCTCCAGGGCATACCGTTCGCGAACAAAGCGCTGCCCCAAATCGGCGTTCTTCTTGAAAACTGCAAGATCTTGATTGTTTAGAATGTAGTCCCGGATCCCGAATATATCCTCGAAGATGTACTCCTCTGGGTATACGTAGTCGACGCCGTGCCAAGGCAAGAACACTCCCTGATTGCCGGCAGCGAATCCTTCCGCGGGTGCGACGTGGAAGCTCTCCAAATCCGATAAGGAAAGAACGAAACCGAAATCAGCCAAGGCTTCTTTGGTATCAACCCATCCTGAGAAAGTTACTTTCTCGGTCAGATTGTGGTCAACAATGTATTGCTCGCAGGACTCGTAGTACGCTCGCTCTACAGGATTTTTGTAGACCCACGGAAGATCGAGGGGCCCCTTCCCGAAAACTGTCAGGGAGAACTCTCCGTGCACGTTGAGATAGCTAAGCAGCTCGAGCGCACGGTGGTAGCCCTTGAGCTTCGGAAGCATCCCCACCATAGCGAGCCTGGTGGTCTTCGTGGGATCCTCAGAGGACTTGTAGTTCTTAACATCAAGATAATTCGGAATGATGCGGACCTTGGTTCGGTCCATACCAAAAGTCCGAATCATGTCCTCACTCGTGTGCAGCGACACTGAGATGAAGCAGTCGACTTTACTTTGGTCAACCTCGTGGCCAAACCTCGCGTTGAGCTCGAACCTGTGCATCCGCACAATGAGCTGCTGGTGTGCTTTTTTGTGATTTGCATACCATACGGCGTTGCCCAGCAGCCACTCGCAAAAGATAACATCTGCCCATTCCAAATGCTCACGACTCTGAGTCTCGTCGTGAGCATCATGACCCGTCCACTCGTCGAGCCGGATGTCGTAGTGTTCCTGCAATGAAGGTATCGCCGGTGAGATAAATTTCAGGTCCATGCCAGCAATGAGGAGGCGCTGCTTAATGTTCTGTTGGAACAGTTCGTAGTCGCCGGAGTTAATGATTTCAAGTGTTTCCCGGATACGTGGCCGAAAAGTGCGCTCCCCAAGTGAGTCCCAGTTGTTGTGAACGAGGCGGGAGAGTTTGGAGAACAGACCAGCGTCGATATCTCCACGATTGAAGCGGTAGATGGACTCCAAAGCCACCCGAAGGGAAACGTGACCGCGGATCGCCATGTAACTTAGACCAACCTGAGACAGAGTCAGTTCCGCGCTCTCCCAGACCTCAAGGTGAGAAGCCAGTTCCCGCGCACCGTACCGCTGTGTGGTGGACCGAATGAAGCCGATCGTCTTGTGGTAAACGATTGCCGGCTCGTCGAGATAGGAGATGTTGATCGCTGCAGACAAAACGTTGTTGAGGAAGACTGTGTCCTCACCCATATGCAAGTGTTCAGGCCAGATAATGCCATTGTCAAGAAGCATGCTACGACGGATCAAGGACGAGTTTGTGGTGCTCTGGTCACGAACAATTTTGGCAATTTTATCTGTTCGCGAATCGGTATATTTGAAGTCTTTGACTCGGTTGAGAAGTTGGGGCCGTTTCCCGCGTTCTACGGTATAGAGAGAGGCGCGCACAATATCCGAGTCCTCAGCTGCTGCGAGCTCCAACTGGTGGCCGAGCGCTTCCGGCAATATTTCATCATCGCAGTCTAGGAAAAAGACGTACTCGCCTTCAGCTTTTGATGTTCCTACGTTCCGTGGACGTGACGGTGATCCGCTATTGGCAGCTAGAGCCTCTACACGCCAGTTGGAGTGGGATTTGGCCCGGTTCTCAAGGAGAGCAAGAGTTCCATCTGTCGAGAAGTCGTCTACGAAGAGGACTTCATAGGACTCCGCCGGGAGACTGATCTTCTCCAAAGACTCCAGGCACGGACCGATTTTCGTTTCTGCGTTATAACAAGGGACGACGATGCTTAGCTTCATAACCGGGGAATCCTCATATGCTTGCAATGGCTTGTTCAACTTCTAGACGAGATAGAAGTTGTCGGAAATGGCTTGCCCGTAGTTCTTAATGGCCTTCTGGAAGAACTCGGGACCTGCCACAATGTCCTGGACGACCGAAGCTGGGATGTACTGGTATTTTTCTTCCGATCCCATGACGATTGGACCATCGACATAGGTGCGGTGAAGGCTGGCTTCATAGATCAGCTTTGCATTGGCCTTCGAATCCGGCGATACCAGGGCGAAAACATCACCCTTAATATAAGTGGCTGGATCTAAAGTCTCGTCGTTAGCCCAAGCCCATGAGACCAGCACCACGCCGAATCGACCATACGTTGCCTGAAGGTAGGCGGCATCACTCTTCTTGAAGGACCTGCCAAGAATGATGACCAATCGATCTGCAATATCTACAAACTCTGCCTGACGAGCAATCGCCTGTTTCAGTTCTGTCTCGTTCTCCACCGGGCAGACGAGGGTAACCATGGAGTCGGCTTTTATGTAGGAGAAACCGATTGCGTCCAGGATCTCTTCGAAACGACGCTGGTATGTATGGTGTGCGAGCACATCGTGAAGTGCGGTATGGCGAATCGCATTGGCTTCATCTTCACGCAGATCATCAATGTCAGAATAGCCGTGACCGGCAAAGCGAATACGACCATCAAAGAACTCGGAAACGCCTTGGGAGTAATTTGAAACCACGAGGGTGTTGCATGACATGAGTTCAAAGATCCGGCGGGCAAACATAGTTGGTGATGTGGTCACCGTATTAATGTTAAGTCCCAGCGTGGTCGACTTGTATGCATCTGCAATTTTTGAGTGAGGGACGGCGGGGCGGGTTAGATGCCGATATTTCTCCGGGAAGTGGTGCAACTCATCATCCGAGCCCCAGAAGCGGTCATAGATCCTGAGTTCCATGTCAGCTGCAAGGATCTGATCAAAAATCGTCTCCATTTCCCGGGATCGTTCCAGATGATTCGCGTACCAGCTTCCCGCGAACGACACGCCAGGAACTCGGGGCGTGGATTCGATGGGATTGAAGAGTTTCGGTTGAGTGGCAAATGGGAGGCAGTGCACGCTGGGGTGGCCGTGTATTTCCTTGTAACCGGCGACGCACGTCGAGTCGGTTGTGAAAACATGATCGAATCGGACAGCCGTGTCTATGAAGTTGTGAATCTTGTCTTCGAAATGGGTAGGATCTTCTTTGTTCCAGAAAACAGTAGGAATGTTTTCCTGGTTGCACCACTCAAGAATCTCCAAAAGCTCTGTACGATTTTCCCTTGCGAAGTTGGAACTTGTGTAAACGCGACCCTTCCAGGGGCGGCGCTGGCTGTCTACTCCGGACCAAGCTGACTCGCAGATGAACAAGTCCGGGCGTTCCTCTTCAAACCGTGCGCGCCAGTTCTGGGGTTCAATGACGATTGGCGTAAATTCGTATTTGAAACAGTTATATGTGAATTCGTCAGCAATCAAGGCAACTTTTAGTTGCTTGGCTCGTTTCGGACCGACTGAGTCAACGGCAGTGTTTGCAGACATCTGGCCCGAAATGCGACGTGAGCCTGAAGTGTTCGGAGGTGTGTGGGTGGGTCGTTGCTTTTCAATTGCCTCAACCCAGATTTGGTTGCTAGTGGAAATCTGTTCACTTCGGGCTTCCCAAAGCATCGTACCAACCCGAATCTCTGTTGCATTTTTAGGAATGCTCAGATCCAGAGAAACTTCATTCGGGGTTCTGCCATCGATGTATCTGTAGGACCCGTGTTCTGCGGATGTCGACAGTTCGGTGGGGGCTATGCGGCCACCGTCCTTATCCGCGAATTCGACGAGGGCGAGGGCGCTCTTTTTCGACAGGCCCTCTACGCGTGGCGAAACCGTGAACCGGACGCGCAATTTAGGGCCTTTGATGTGGGTAATCGGCATACGTGCCCAACGGGCCCGTGCTTTGATCGGTACGCTGCTGCCTGCTTCGTGGAGGCGATCGAATCGAAATTCCTTGGGGCCAACCTGAGGGGGTCCGAAACCTGGACGCAACTCGTTGGCTGAGCCGGATGCGAGTTCCGTGATAGCGAGAGCGTTTTCCAGTTTCAGGTCACCCGATGCGGCATGCCAGGCAGCGAACCCAATACTAACGCTCACGCAATCCGCAGGCGCGTGAACGCGGAGGGAGAACCGTCCTGAGGAGTCGGGCACAATGTACATGTACTCGCCAATCGGGCCTCGAGCAATTTCAGTGAGGCTGCCAACCTCTTCGCCATCTTTGTCTACAAACCGGAACAGCGCCACGGCATCTCGAAGGCCGAGCTTCCGCGAACTTTGAATTTGCCCCTCAAGGAGAAGGTGCTTGGCGTCTTGGGTAGATACTGTCAGCCACCGGGGATCTTTGCCCATAGCTACGTGTGTGTTGGCAGGAAAGTCGCGCGTGATGGAAATTCGTTGTTGGCGCATTTCCTCGTCGGCTCTCGGCCCTTCTGTGAAGGGAGGGAGAACGCTGTGTTTCACGGCCACTGTGTTGCCCAGCGAAAGGCTTCCAGCATAGGCCTTCCACAGCGCGAAGCCCAGAACGACCTCAACACAGTCGTGAGGCACGTATAGGGTCAGATCCAGCGACCCCAAAGCATCCGGAGTGATGTATACGTAGTGCCCTTGCCTGCCCTTGCTGATCCTGCCCCGGCTCGGGACTTCGAGCCCGTTGCTGTCGAGGAATTTGACCCAAACGATGCCAGCCTTCGTGCCGTGCTGGTCGGGACTGCTAATGGTCTGGAGCCGGATTGCCACTTCGGAGCTGGGTACAACTTGGATCCGGACCTCATGGGATTTCTTACGCAACATAAGGTGGGCGGTCGGGTGACTGGAGGCGTCGAGCAGGATCTCGGCACGTGGCTGTGCGATCTCCTCGCCAGTCCAAATACTGTGGGCTTGTTCCGGACGATCAAAGAGTTTGCGTAGCAACGCTTGACTCCAATTTTCTGAGTTTGGGAGTGACCTTGGTGATGACGTCTGGGACCCGGGCGGGCGCCCAGCTAACGTGCTGCCAGGATTTCGCTGTCGAATTCGGGGATTCTGGTTCCAATGCCCAGCAATTCGGCTATAGCTGCGAGTGTGCGTTCTGCGGCGTTGCCATCGCCGTATGGGTTTACGGCGTTAGCCATGGAGTCAAATGCATCCTTTTGGTTGAGGAGACGGTCGACTTCCCTAACGATCTTTTCCTCGTCGGTCCCGATGAGGGTAACAGTCCCAGCGTGAACGGCTTCAGGACGCTCAGTGTTTTCACGCATGACGAGCACAGGCTTGCCGAGGCTTGGGGCCTCTTCCTGGACTCCACCGGAATCAGTCAGCACAATATGGGCCAAACCCAGCATCCGTGTAAATTCGCCATAGGCCAGTGGTTCAGTGACGATAACGTTGGTCTTGCCTTCCAGGGCGGGGAGGACGGCTTCCCGAACCACTGGGTTCTTGTGCGCCGGGAGGACTATCACGAGCTCTGGCTCCGCCTCGGCGATGCGGGCAAGTGCCCGGCCGACACCCCGCATGGCGTCTCCTTGGTTCTCACGCCTGTGTGTGGTTACCAATAGGACTTTTCGACCACTGGCGGCCAGGTTTTCCAGCTGCGGATCCGAGAAAGGGACATTTTTGTCAACGGTAGTGAGTAGCGCGTCTATGACCGTGTTTCCGGTAACCACAATGTCACCTTCGGCAATGCCTTCGGCCAGAAGATTGGCCTTGCTCGTACTCGTCGGGGCGAGGTGCAGGCTGGCAATCTGGCTTGTGATTTTGCGGTTTGCTTCTTCGGGGAACGGGGACAGCAAATTTCCGCTCCGCAGCCCGGCCTCGACATGCACAACCGGGATCCCGTGGTAGAAGGCCGCGATTGCGCCGGCTGTCGACGTGGTTGTGTCGCCCTGGACCACGACCGCGTCAGGCTTGTTCGCCGTAAACAGTTTGTCCAGTCCGTCGATTGTTCTTGTCATGATTGCGGAGAGCGACTGACGCTGCTGCAGGATGTTGAGGTCGTGGTCTGGAACGATCCCGAAAAGTTCATTGACTTGGTCGAGCATCTCCCTATGCTGACCGGTGACCGTCACCACGCAATCAAAATCGGGGGACTGCTGAAGGGCCGTCACGATTGGAGCCATTTTTATGGCTTCCGGACGGGTACCGAAAATTGGCATGACGCTGGGCATGGATTCCCCCGGGAAAGGCAGTGGCTGACCAGCCGATGTTATCGCACAGTCGTTGGAGGTGATCAATTATGTATGACGCAGTTCCCTGATTACCCGGTAAACATCAAGGTCAAAGCCAGCAGGGGGATACTGAGGGAGACGAGGATCACAACGACGAGCGCAACCATGCGTTTTTGCCGGAGGGTGGCCTTCTTGGAGCCTTTTCTTCTCTCGGCTGACTCATGCGACGGTGCGCCGTCCGGGTGTTGGTCAATGTTCGCAGGAGGGCTAGTCTCCCTCTTTTGAGGAGGCGAAAAGGAAGCAGGATTCGTTGAGGCCCGGCCCATGGGCAGAAGGGATGGCGGGACGTCACCCAGAAAGCGCCGCTTGCGCATGTGCCGCGGGGAGGGCGAAGAGACCGCCGTTCGTCCGACTGTATCCGTCACTTCTTCACTCCTTAGGTGCGTCCAAATGATGCATGGCCACACCTAATTCTTACATCCGCGGAGTCGCCTGCAACTCTGGTGACATGCTGGGCCTCGAACTGGCGGTTCGGCAAAGGTCCGCGTGTCGAGAGGCGTTCACGGTGGACTGAGGTTGCGGTGACGGGCAGCAAGGTGCCCGTCACCGCCTCCGAAATTCCTAGCCGCGGTCCGAGTAAGTAGCATCATTCCTGACGCCGGATCCGTTGACTACGTTGATATAGACGTACTTGCCTGAGCCAAGTGAGGTGCTGCCCAGCTTGGCGGTGACAGACTCCAACCGGGGATTAATGCCGAGTTGCTTGCCGTAGTTCGGGTTGTAGTCCGCGGCCACGACCGTCTTGTCGAAGGTCCGCCCGGATGTGTCGGTCCACTTCACCTGGATGGTACCTCCGCTCAGGTTCTGGCCTGTGACCAGAACGTCCCCACTTGAGTAGAAGATGGAGTCGGTGATGACCGGCGTCATTTTGCCTGCTTGCATCTGGTCCATCATCGGAGCCCAGGTTCCCCGGCACGTGTAGAACGGATCCCACATGTAGGAAATGATCTTCACGGGCGAGTTGCCCATCTGCTGCAGTTGCTTGTCATGCCGCGCCTTGGTGCTCTGACCTCGGAAGTTACCGTCACATTGATTCTGGCTCGTTCCGGGGGCCATCCCCTCCATGTTGCCCCAGAGCTCGGCTCCGGTACCTTCGACTCCCTCAGCCATGGCCCAAAAGTAGTCCCGGTTCGGTGCCAGGTAGCTGTCGCCCCACGTACCGGACCCAACGACTGATGCGGCAAAGGAGTCAACTGGTGTCTCTGCGTCGCTGCTGAAAAATGACCCCGCTTTTCCGGTGCCCATTCCGTCTTGCACGGCAATGGCCAGCTTAACTCCGTTGGCTGTTTCGGCTATGTTACGGATGCCATCTCGGGCCATGTCTACTGTGATGTTCGCGGAGTAGGCGGTACGGGTGTCCATATAAGGGCTGACCAACGCTGATCGTGTCGGCATATATTTCTTGATTGCCAGGTTCTGCATCGAATAGATCTCACGGGTTGCCGCCCAAACGGTTCCGCCCCCCACGGGCATCTCTGTGTGGTGGTAGAAGCCTGTAAGGCCGGCCACGTTGTTGACCTTCGCCTGAAGTTGAATGAACCGAGCCGTAAAAGCAGTGAAGGTTGACTTATACGTCAGGTCGGGCACGTAGGTAATCGTCGTGTCCTTGGACGGAGCGGGCATCCCGGTGTAGTACTTCATGCCTAGTGCTGTTGCGGCTTTGGCGACGGACACGGAGATTGAACTTGTTCCGCTCGTGATGATGACGACGTCATAGGCGTTGTTGGAGGACGTGCAGCCGGTTCCCTGGGTGGGGAATACCAAGATGGTGTAAACGGTACTTCCGCTGGTCACACTCTTGTCGCGTGGGCAGGCTAAGGATGGTGCTCCCCACGTATTGCCGTCCGCGTATGTAAAGTATCTGTTCACCTTGATGCCGGACGTCGCAGCTGTTACACAGTTGACGCCGGAAATGGTGCAGTCGGCGGGGACTGAGGCAGATGTCGCGGTCTTAATCGTTGAGCCAAAAGTGATGACTGTGTCTGCCCCAACAGACTTCATATCTGTCAGCTTTTGCAGATTGGCTGCGTCGTTGGTACTGCCGAAGATGAAATAGCCACTGATCGGGTATACCGGGGCGGGTGCCGCTTGGGCGATGGGTCCATGAACGAAGCCGATTACCAATACGAACGCGGCAAAGGCGCTGGCAAGGAAATGCCGTGCATGGGAGTGATTGGTGGACGGTTCTGGTCTGAATCTTTCCACGGTGGATCCTTGGGCTCGTAGGGTGAGACCTTGGACCTATGGCAAAAGGATGAACCGCCGAGTCAGCAGAACTCAAGTGGTTGACGAAAACCTTCAAGAGGTCAAATAAACTTCAAGAACGGGAAAATATTTTGACCCAGGCTGTTTGGAATTTGCGTTCGCTTTACAGCTCTTGTCATGACCGTTGGTGGCGATTCCGCATGGCAGCGTCTCTAGTGAGAACTACACTCCGGCCGCATCCAGGCGTCGATCAGGCCGCCCGTTTCCACCACGAACCGGTCCAGCCAGGCGCCCGCGGAAAGGTTGGGACGGGACCCCACCATCTGTATCTCCGCAGCCGTGCATTGTTCGATCAATGTGCCCGCGCGCATGAGATGGTATTCGGACGTAACGATCGTTACGGATTTCCAGCCGTGCTCCGCAATTAACGAGCGAAGGGCTTCCGCTTCGCCCCTTGTGTTGAGAGGAGAGGGGCGGAAGCACACCAGGTCAGGATCGCCTGCGTCTTCTTGGCAGAGAGCGTCGCCCTCAAGATTTCCGGCGAGCCCGGTAGTGGAGACTACCAGGACGGGTATGTCCAGCTCGTGCTGTAACTTCTGCGCCACCGGCAATCGCTCCGTGCTTATACCGCCCAAAACGACAATTGCATCAGTTCGATGAGGGGTGCCCTGGGGAGGATCGTAGAAGAACTGGAAGGCGGCAATCAGCCAGAGGAGTGCCGCCAAAAAGCAGGCCGCCACGAAAATGCCAATGACACGCGTGGCGGAGGCGGTTTTGAGGGGCACGGGGACAGTCTAAGGTCAGGAAATGAGCGCTTCCTCCCAGCTGAGGACCACGGCATCGGTTACCTCGTATCAACATCCTCAAAAACAAGGAAAGTCTGCGTATCCAGAACGCCATCCATGGACTGCAACTGGTCGAAGATCACACGCCGGAGGTGGATGTTGTCCGTTGCCCGGACGAGCAGGATGACGTCGAAGTCTCCACCTACCAGGGCAATGTGGTGAACTTCCGGAATGGCGCGGAGCTCTTCCTTGAGTTCGCGCCATGAGTGTTGCTGGACCTTGAGCGTCACATAGGCGGAGGAGCGCAACCCGGCCTTGATGGGATCCACCAGGGCAGTGAACTTTGTGAGAACCCCTTCGCCAGTGAGCCGTGCGATGCGCGAGTAGGCGTGGGCCCGGCTGATGTGCACGTTCTCAGCCACCTGCGTGATGGACATGCGGCCGTCCGTGGTGAGTTCGCGGATGATGTCCCGGTCCACCGCATCCAACGGCACTGCCGCCTGCTCTGCCTCGGTCTCGCTCATGGCACTCCAAATCGTCTACAGCACAGGCTCGTTACCCAGCTCACAATTACATTTCGTCTTTCAGAATAGCCACTTTGAGCAAGCTCTTCCATGATTTTGGCAAAAGCTGGATACGAAACTTCACTCGGGAACATACTGGAAGCACATAGTGGCTAGAGAAGGACGGACCAATGACGATCCACGCAGACCACTCTGCGCCGGAAACGGCTGTAGAGGACCACGCTGCTGACGTTCGGACAAAATTCGGCATCAGCGTTGAGGACTACATGCTCCCCGCCCGGCACCAGATCCAGATGGTGAACCCCGACGGCACCCTCCGTTCCCATGACGAACAAGGCACCGAACCCGGCCACGAGTACCCCACGCCCAGCGACGCTGAACTTATGGCCGCCTACGAGCAACTCGTCGTCGGACGTCGCGTCAACGATCAAAACTCCGCGCTCGTCCGGCAGGGCCGTATGGCCGTCTACCCCTCAAGCCACGGTCAGGAAGCCTGCCAGGTAGCGGCAGCCATGTGCCTCAGCGAAGGTGACTGGTTGTTCCCGACCTACCGGGACGCAGTCGCCGTCATGACCCGCGGGGTGGATCCCGTTGAGGTCATGACCATCTTCCGTGGCGACTGGCATGGCGGGTATGACCCTCAAGAGCACAAAGTGGGTATCCAGTGCACGCCGCTGACCACGCAGCTGCTGCACGCTGTCGGCGTCGCGCATGCCGCCAAGCTACGCGGTGAAGACACTGTGGTGATGGCCATGTGTGGCGATGGCGCCACCAGCGAAGGCGATTTCCACGAGGCCCTGAACTTCGCCGCTGTCTTCCATTTGCCCGTCATCTTCTTCGTGCAGAACAACAAATACGCGATCTCGGTGCCGCTCAGCCACCAGTCTGTGGCACCGTCGTTGGCCCACAAGGCCGTGGGTTACGGCATGGCAGGTGAGCGCGTCGACGGCAACGACCTCGTCGCGCTGCTCGCTGTCATGGACCGTGCAGTGAAGCTGGCCCGCGAAGGCTCCGGACCGCTGCTGATCGAGGCGCACACCTACCGCATGCAAGCGCACACCAACGCCGACGATGCCACGCGTTACCGCCCGGACAGCGAGGTCGCCGAATGGCAGGCCAAGGATCCGCTGACCCGTATGAAGTCGTACCTAACAGATAAGGGACTGCTGGATGATGACGCGAACCATAAAATCGCCGAGCACGCCGAAGCAGTAGCCACCCAGCTCAGGGAAGGCCTGGGGGAGGATGTCCCGGTGCAGCCGCTGGACCTCTTCAAGTACGTCTTCTCCAAGCCCACCCCACAGCTGAAGGAGCAGTCCGAACTGCTCGCCGGCGAACTCGCCCGTGAGGAGAGCGCAAAATGACAGTCACCACAACCGTCAATGGCAACGTGAGCGCAGCGACCGCCAGCGCCGCCGCTTCCGCTGCGGCCACCGCCGACGCCGCCGGCCCGCAGAGCCTCACCATGGCCAAGGCCCTGAACACAGCCATGGCCGACGCCATGCGCGCTGACCCATCCGTCCTGGTTTTCGGTGAGGACGTAGGAATGCTCGGCGGAGTCTTCCGCATCACGGACGGGCTCATGGCCGAGTTCGGCGAACAGCGCTGCTTCGACACCCCGCTGGCAGAATCCGGCATTGTCGGCATGGCTGTAGGCATGGCCATCAACGGCATGCGCCCCGTCATCGAAATGCAGTTCGACGCCTTCGCCTACCCGGCCTTCGAACAGATCGTCAGCCACGTCGCTAAGATGCACAACCGCACCAAGGGCAAGCTCAAGATGCCCATGGTCATCCGTGTGCCCTACGCCGGCGGTATCGGGGGAGTGGAGCACCACTGTGATTCCTCCGAGTCCTACTACGCCCACACGGCCGGCCTGAAGGTCTACACCCCGGCCACCGTCGCCGACGGTTACCGCATGCTCCGCGAAGCCATCGACTCCGATGACCCCGTGATGTTCATGGAACCCAAGAAGCTCTACTGGTCCAAGGACCAAGTAGACCTGGGTGCGTTGCGCGCAGAGCACGACGCCGGTACCTCCACCGAGGGCCGCGCGGCTGTGGCTCGTCCAGGCACTGATGCGACGCTCATTGCCTATGGACCGTCCGTCCCCACGGCGCTCGCAGCTGCCGCCGCGGCCGCCGAAGAAGGCCGCTCGCTCGAGGTGATAGACGTACGGACCCTGGTTCCTTTCGATGACGAGACCGTCTGCGCGTCCGTACGGAAGACGGGACGCGCCGTCGTGATCGCTGAAGCGCATGGCTTTGCGTCTGTCTCTTCGGAGATCGTGGCCCGTGTCCAGGAACGCGCGTTCCACTATCTCGCCGCGCCGGTTCTCCGTGTCACCGGATTCGATGTTCCGTTCCCGTCACCCAAGCTGGAGCACTACTACCTGCCGAGTGTCGATCGCATCCTCGACGCCGTCGACGACCTTCAATGGGAGGACTAACTATGAGCTCAGATATGCAGGTATTCCGTCTGCCGGACCTCGGAGAGGGCCTCACGGAGGCCGAACTGGTCAACTGGCTCGTGGCCGTGGGCGATGAGGTCCGCGTGGACCAGCCCATCGCCGAGGTCGAAACTGCCAAGTCCATGGTGGAGGTGCCCTCGCCGTATGCGGGCACGGTCGCCGAACTTCACGGAGAGGCCGGCCAAACGCTCGACGTCGGCAAGCCGTTGATCTCGATCGCTCGCGCCGGTGCCGCTCCAGTAGCGCCGGAAGCTCCATCAGCCACCGACGATGCCGTATCAACTGGTGTTGCGACATCGCCCGAGGTTGAGGCGGCCGCCGAGACGTACAGGACCGAGGAGAAGGCCGGCTCCGGCAATGTGCTGATTGGATACGGCACTCCTGGTGGGGCTACCGGAGGCCGCACTCGTCCGCGGAAGGCGAGCGTCGCCGTCGTCGAGCCTGTCAGGGAGGCTCCGGCTCCGTCTCTGGAGGCTGCCCTTGCAGCAACCCGGATTCCTGGGAAGCTGAGCGCGGTCATTTCCCCCTTGGTGCGGAAGATGGCGCGCGACCACGGCGTCTCACTCGATACCATCGAAGGTTCGGGCGCAAGCGGTCTGATTATGCGAAGGGACGTCGAGGCCGCCATTTCGGCACCGGAAGCTGCCTCTGCTTCGGCCGCGCCTGCTTCGCCAGTTACCGTTGGTGCCGGGGCTGTGGCAGGTTCTGTAGATGGACGGACTGGCCTCGGTGTTTCGGCCAGGACTCCCGTTCGTGGCGTTCGGAAGGCCGTCGCCGCCAACATGACCCGCAGCCGCGCGGAGATTCCTGAGGCCACCGTGTGGGTGGATGTCGACGCAACCGCCCTGCTGGAGATGCGGGCCGAACTGAAGAAGCGTGCGCCGCATGACACCCCCGGCCTGCTGGCCTTCATTGCTCGTTTTGTCACGGCTGGGTTAAAAAAGTATCCGGCCCTCAACACGCGCTTTGAAACAGCTGCCGACGGATCCCAGGAGATCGTCGGTTTCGAAGGGATCAATCTTGGTTTCGCAGCACAGACGGACCGCGGCCTGGTAGTTCCATCGGTGCGCAATGCGCATGAGCTGAGTGCCCGTGCACTGGACGCAGAGATCCGCCGCCTGACCGCCGTCGCGCGTGAAGGAAAGGCCACGCCCACTGAACTGGGCTCCGGTACTTTCACGCTCAATAACTACGGCGTATTCGGGGTTGACGGTTCTGCTGCGATTATCAACTACCCCGAAGTTGCAATGCTCGGGGTGGGTCGCATCATCGACAAGCCGTGGGTGGTCAACGGCGCGTTGGCTGTCCGCAAGGTGACTGAACTGACCTTGGCCTTCGACCACCGGGTGTGCGATGGCGAAACCGCTGCCGGCTTCCTTCGGTATGTGGCAGATGCCATTGAGAACCCTGGGGGGGCCCTCGCGGATATGTAGCGCCAAGCAGGCGGCAGTGGCTACGACCTGATCTCCGGATCAGGTCGTAGCCACTTAATTAGTCATCCGACTCCATCGAGTGAGAACAATCTGGTTTCCGGCCAGTGGAGGCACGCGCGTCGCAAGAGTCAGCCTTTCAAGCTGTAACTTAACGGCTTTGTTCCTTCATAATTCTCCGGTTGAAAGGTTCCTTACAAAGCTGATGTAGTGTGTCGCTTGGTTACTGTTCGGTAGCTATCAAATGGGGGCGGGTTTCCGCCAATTAGCGCGGAAAGCAGACTTTAGTGCGCCATAAAAACCGTAGAAACAGACTTTTTGCTGCCGGGGTGAGTTTTGCCCTTTCGGCGCTCATGCTGGTGGGCCTTGTCCCGGCCCAAGCATCGCCAGCCACAACCCAAACATCGCCTGGTACGGCACCGGCAACGGTAGCTATCCAACCGGCAAAAACTGTCATCCAGGACACGTCTCAGGATTTCAAGCCACCAGTGACGTCGCCGTTTGCGGATATCGCCACGTCGCAGCAGTTCTATAAGGAAATGGCATGGTTGGCCTCTGCGCGAGTCAGTACTGGTTGGACCGAAGCGAACGGGACAAAAACCTACCGCGCCCTCTTGCCCGTTAATCGTGATGCGATGGCTGCGTTCATGTACCGCCTTTCAGGTAGCCCCGGATTTGTTCCCCCAAAGGTCTCGCCATTTGCTGACGTGAGCACCTCACAGCAGTTTTACAAAGAAATGGCCTGGCTTGCATCAACCGGCATCAGTACAGGTTGGACGGAAGCAAATGGAACCAAAACGTACCGGGCAACCCAGCCAGTCAACCGGGATGCCATGGCAGCATTCCTTTACCGGCTAGCTGGTAGCCCGGACTACACCGCACCAGCAACAACGCCGTTTGCTGACATCACCAAGTCGCAGCAGTTCTACAAAGAAATGACGTGGTTGTCCCAAAGGGGAATCAGTACGGGTTGGAATGAGTCCAATGGCACCAAGTCCTACCGTGCGCTGCAGTCGGTGAACCGCGATGCAATGGCGGCATTCATGTACAGATTCCAGCAATTCAAGAGCCCGTTGACCATCACGAATGAACAACTGATGGAGGGCATTGCCGGTGTCAAGTACCTTGACCAACTCAAGGGAGCCGGAGGATTCGGAGAGCTTGCGTGGAAAGCGCAAGGTCTGCCACAGGGACTTAGCATCGCACCCAATGGGGAAATATCCGGGTTGCCTACCGTCACGGGTCCCAGCTCGGTCACCGTAACGGCGACGGACTCATCCGGCATGACCGTATCGCGTACGCTGACCCTCGACGTACCGCAGTCGGCTCCGCAGGAATGCGTCGGAAAGCCATGTGAAGTCGTAGTTCCAAAGCAGGACACTATCCACGTCCCAGGCAACAACATCGTTGCCATTACAAGGGACCCCGCCACCAAGAAGATCACATCAATCGAGCTGACAGACATCGTTGTGGCTCAGGGGCAGGTCCTGACGCTGGCCCCCTGGGCCAACGTCGAGTCCGGAGCAGTCCTTATTGCAGATGACGTGAGCGTTACGACTGCCGGCACCAAGCTAATCAAGACCTCACCCGGCAATCTTTCCTCGGCTTATTCAGAGGGAACAGTTCATTTCACCTCAACGGGCGCGTCCGTTGAGCAGGCTGAGGCTCCTCCAGTCCTGGCTACGCCCCAGGAAACATTGAACGCCGTCAAGCCGAAAATGGAGTGTGATCGCGGGGCCACAGCAGACCTCAAGGGATTGTCAGTTACTCCCGATCTTAAGCCGTCCGTCTACGCGGAGTGGGGTTGGTTCGGTCTGCACCTTATGCAGGCGAACATTGACGGATCGATAACCGTCAAAATGGGTGCAGCAGTTTCGGGCGAAGGTAAATGCACCATGACTGTGCCCGAAGTAAAGGTAACGGTACCGTCCGGCGCGGGTGCGATCGTCATGGCCGCCCAGCCAAGCATCACCTTCGAAGTCACCGGCAAGCTCGATATCAGCGCCTCTGTCGTATTGAAGTGCGGCACGTCATATCAGTGGCGGGATCAGCAGGAGAGCCGTTCCGCCTCATGTGGCACGGAACATGAACCGCTTGCGCTCTCCAGCGATTCAGGGATCGATGCGACGCTCACGGGCGCACTGGATACCCGAATTGCGTGGATGGACATCGTCGGGATCACCGGCAAGATCGAGGCGTCTCTGGAGGCCGGGTTCCACCCGACCGAGGATCCCATGGCTGAGCTCAAGGCATCCGTAGGTGTGGAACTGGGCGCGTGTGCGTTCTGCTTCTGGGAGGACTCCCCGGCGAAATTGACGGTGTATTCAGGCACGATTTTTGAGAAAACCATCGCGACGTGGTCGGCGAAGCCGCAGCCGCCTGGCGCACCGGAGCCCGAAGTGGCTCCAAAGATTGAGCCGCTGAAAATTCTTACCACGAGCCTGCCGGGAGCGGTCGTTGGCAAGCAGTACAAGATTGGCCTCGGGGCCGTTGGCGGCGTAGCACCTTATGCGTGGAAGCTATCGAAAGGAAGCCTGCCCGCGGGACTCTCGTTGAACGGCCTAACCGGCGTCGTCACTGGAACTCCTTCGGCTGCAGGCACAACGGCCATGACGTTCAGCGTGACCGACAGCCGGGGCGTAACTGCAGCTGCGGCATTGTCCCTGGTGGTGAACCCTAAACCCGTGCGAGGCAACAAGGTCCTTGTGTACGGCTCCACCGACGAAGGTTATGGGGTGGCCAACGTCGCCCAAACCCTCCGGGCCGCCGGAGCGGACGTTGTTGTGTCCGACACGCTTCCCGCAGATCTGGGCACCTACAAATCCATCTGGAACCCGTCATACAACGGATGGACTGCGGCTGAGGAACAGCAGGTTGCCGGCTACATTATCGACGGCGGCGCGGCTTACCTTACGGGTGAACGGCCTTGTTGCGAGGCCGTGAACGACACTGTGCAACGAGTCCTGCGACAGGTTCTTGTCGATCAGGATGTGGTAGTGGGTAGGCAGGGGGACGTTGCTGGTCCGTACACGTTCAATCCGGCCGCAACCAACCAGATCTCGAAGGCCCCGAATGTTCTGTCCGCCTTTGAACCCCTTGCCCCGGGAGCAATCAGCGGGCTTGGGGGAGTCGATGCGCGGAACGTCTTCGCCCGGAGCGATAGCACCGTTGTTGGGGGAGTCTGGTCGGAGGCGGATATGAAGTCCAAGCGAGGCCGCGTGGTGGTTCTCATGGATATCAACTACCTCGAGTACGACACAAGGGCGCCGATTCTGCAGAATATCCAGAGCTTCCTTTCCAAGACCCCTTAGTGGTTTTGGGCCTCTTGGCTTAGCACCCTGAGAAGGCATGACTCCGCTTTGGCGGGGTCATGCCTTCTTCTGCTGGGGCATCGCTGTCAGAGGGGCTTGGCCGGAGCAAGTAGGCTGGAATCTGCTTTTTATGATCTAACACCGGGGAATCGTGCGAGTTGTAGTTCTTGGAGATATCGGCCAAACCGTCTATCACGTCGGCGATGAGGCGATGGCTCATGCGGTCGTGGATGAACTCCAGGCCCGGGGTGTTGCTGACATAGTCGTGCTGTCCCGGAACCCTGAACAGAGTGCACGCCTCTACGGCACCGCGGCTGTAAAGACCCTCGAATTCCCCTGGCCTCCCCATCGCCGGGAAACGTACTTGAAGGAAATCCGCGCCGTTTTGGACGGGGACTTGGAAGCGCTACCGGCAGACGACCAGGTACATGCGCTGATCAAGACCGTTGGCGAGTCCGATGGCGTGGTCATCGCCGGGGGCGGCAACATGAACTCTCCCTACGGCTGGTTGCTCTACGAACGTGCAGCACTCGGCGCAATTGCAGAGGCGCTCGAAAAGCCCCTCGTAATTTCCGGACAGACAGTGGGTCCTGTCCTGACCGGTCCTGACTACGACACTGCAGTTGAACTCTTCCGCTCCGCGGCGCTGGCGAGCGTGCGTGAGAGCACCTCGCTGGAAATGCTGACTGAGGCCGGCCTTCAAACCGGACTGACCCTGGATGATGCGAGCTTCCTCGACGTCAGCCCCGAAGGCACGGGCTACCTATCTGCAGCACCGTCATACCAACCGAAACCCGGTCGTCCCTATTTGGTTGCCAGCTTCGCGCCTGGCACGGGGGCCATGGCCCGGGACGATTTCACCCAGCGAGTTGCCGAGACCCTGGACAGGCTGGCAGGACCTGGCGACCTTGATGTTGTCATGATTCCGCACATGTCCCGTCCGGGAAACCGCGACATCGACATCGAGATGCACGCAGACATCCAACGCAGGATGCGGACCAAGAACGTGACTGTCTGTGGACAATTTACTGCCGAGGAAGCGGTGGCGCTTACTGCTCGGGCGGAATTCGTCGTCGCAAGCCGCTACCACCCCATCGTTTTTGCGCTCGGAGCGGGCGTGCCCTGCCTGGCTCTGGCCGTGGATTATTACGGAGAGGTTCGCCTCGGCGGCGCCTTGGCGAACTGGGGCCTGGGGCACACGATGCGGTCACTCCGGCACGTAGTTACTCCTGAATTCAATGATTTCGTGGACGAGCTTTGGGGTCGCCGCCGTGACATCAGGGATTACCTGAACACCATTAGCCCATCACAAGCCGACTTCCAAAGTGCTTGGTGGGACACCGTCGTCGAAACCTTGAAGGGAGCGACACCGGTCGCTCCGATTCTTGACATCCCCGAACCGATTTTCCCGGAGCTTCACTCTGGTGAACACCCCGAAGCAGCGAAGCTCACGGCCAACAACGAGGCACATATCGGGCACCAGTCCGTGGAGCTCTACCGACTGACGCACGCTCTGGAGGACACCACGGGAACCCTGGCCGCGGCTGAGGCCGAGCGTGAGAGGTTACGGGTGGCCCTGGAGGCAATGTCGGGGGAGATAACCGCCGTCGAGTCCGAGGTGAGCCGATTGGAACAGCAGTTCAGCGCACTCGAGTCGTCCAAGGTGGTTCGACTGGCACGGCGCCTGAGGCTTCTCCGCTCCTAGACGGAACCACAGGCCGTTTTCCACGGTGTGCCGCCAGCCTTTCCAGCTTCCCCCCGGTTTCCGTGGGTAGAGTAGAGGCCTGAACATCGCCGGATTGCATTGGATACGGAGAACGCATTGTCAGCTTGGCTAGAACTCGGACCGGACAACTACGTCTTGAAAACTGAGGGTTCGTTACTCAATACCGGGCTCGTGGTGGGCGCCGAGCTCGCTATGGTCATCGACACAGGCTGCGGCCCGCGCCAAGGCCGCGAGATCCTTAATGCCGTGCGGGAAAAGACCCAGCTGCCGCTGGTGGTGGTGAACACCCACGCCCACTACGACCATTTCTTTGGGAATGCAGTTTTTGCGGAAGACGGCGTTACGGAGTTTTGGGCCCACGCCAACTGCGCGGCGGCCATTGAAAAAGACGCCGACAATCAACGCCGATTTGTCGCCACGAACGAACCGGAGATGGCAGCAGGGGAGGGGGACGCCGTCGAGGTCGTTGTCCCTAATGCGCTTGTTCATGACCAGCCCGTGCTGGTTGACCTCGGTGGGGTCACAGCGACGCTGTTCTACTTGGGCAGGGCCCACACGGATGGTGATTTGCTGGTAGGCACCAGCTCGACGTTGTACGTTGGCGACGTTGTGGAACAAGGCGCCCACCCGTCCTTCGAGGATTCATACCCGGAAGAGTGGGCGGACGCCTTGCGGCACATCTCTGCGCTGCGGCACCGTTACGAACACCTAGTTCCGGGCCACGGTGAGCCCGCGAGCGACCAGTTCGTCAAAACCATGGCCAACACCATGAGCACCGCCGTACGGCAGGCCACCCAGTCGATTCGTGACATGCCCTCGGACGCAACCAAAGCCATCCCCGTCCTGCCGTATGGTCCGGAACAATCCCGCTGGTTCATCAAGCGGCTGCAGGAGACCAATGCTGCGGGTCGTACCACTTTGGGTACCCCCGACTTTGGACCGGGAAAAACAGGTTTATACCCTTCCTGAGATAGCGCGTAGCCAATTCAACGAAATAAAAGAACGGTCCGTCACCTTGGTGGGTGACGGACCGTTCCTCTTTTTGCCCGGCCGATTTGGGCCCTTTGCTGCCTGTTTACGCCTAGAGGGTGACTCCCGTGCTGGAATATCCGATCTGCAGCCGTGACCCTGTCGGCAATGCACCGATGGGCTGGCTAAGGACAACGTCGATCATCGTGACAATGATGGCACTGGATGATTTGCTGACCTTGTGGAGGGTAACCTGCCCCAGCCCGGCGACTTGGACCACCGTGTTCGGAGCGACCGATGCATTGATGGCGGGCAGCCCGGCAATCCTTAGGTTGGTGAAGGTGGACGTATCCGTCAGAGCTGCAGTAGAGGCTCCGGGCGCCAAGGTTGCAGTCGTTTCAGCCTTTATTGCATCTGCCTGAATCAGGCCGTTGAGGACATTGAGTCCGCCAAGGGTGTTCGTCACGGTGCTCTTCGGCTGCGGAGTTAACACGCCGGTGGCCTTCGTAGTAGATGCTCCGATCGTCGCTAGACCTGGAATGGTGGTTCCAGCCGCATTCGCGGATGTCGTCCCGCCCCCGCACCAGAGATATGCGACGGCAGTAGGGCCGGAGTTGATTAAACCAGTGGCCAGTATTGCCCGGCTGGTAAAGCCCGTGCCCAGAAGATATCCAGCCCGCGGTGCCTCCAGGTTCGCAGAGCTAACCCCAAGGCGGATATCTGTTCCCACCTTGAGTCCAGGCAGCCCGGTCTTTAGGACTTCGACACGGAGAGCCGTGGTGGAAACCTGATAGACACCGTTTACCAGGCGCTTTTCCTGGCCGTTCAACGTGATCTTGCCGACCGAGCCCACCAACGGTACTGAGAGATCCAGCACCGTATTGGCCCCAGGGTTGGCCCCAACCGCGACACCCAGAACCTTCAGGTCGGCAATGGTCGTTTTGTTGGTTCCAGCGAAGGCGCCCGCGGTGTCCTTATCGGCAGAACTCTCCGACGTGATGGCGCCGGCAGTTATCAGCCCACCCAGAAGGTTGGTGCCGTTAATAGTGGATTTACTTTCTATCCGTTTACCCGTGGCAGTCTGCAAGGTTTTGACACTGGTTGTGGCGGCACCGACGTTTCCCACGGCAGGAACGGTAAGTGCCGCAGCAGTGTTCGAGGACGACTTACCCGTGACACCAGTGCAACTGATGCTTGAAGTCGCCGTCGGTCCTGACGTCAGGGTCTTATCCGCATTAAAAATGTAGGAACCATACGCGGTGCCGGAGAATCCGGTAGTTACTTGAGCTGGTGTAGTGGCAGCGAGAGCCGGCGAGACCGGTCCGGCTAGTGTGAGTGCGAGTGCCCCCATTAATGCAACATGCGAACGCTTCATGTAGTTATCTCCCCAGAATGTTTACACGATCTCGTAAGTTGCTTACGATGGCGCTCACGGTACAGGCCGGAAATAGGCTTAAACAATAGGTCCCTCGAATTCAGCAGAGAGTTTGCTTCAAGTTCAAGAGGGCGCGGAGCCGGTAGCGCGAGCATGTATGCGTCCCGCTACCAATATTCACAGTTTTCTTTACTCCCAGCCATGGACTAATTGCTTCCGTCCGTCCTAGGATGAAGGCGACCGTTGGTTCGCGACTACCTGGGGGTGTCGAGATGAAGGGTTCACGCGTTTTTCCGCGTGCTACCAGCATTCTCCGCTCTGTCATGGTCGCTGGAGCCGGTACGGCAATCTGGATTGCCCTTTCGGCAGCCTCGGCAAGTGCCGACTCAGGCCAACAAGACAACCATTCACTTCTTGGCGAAGTCAGCTCAGCGGTGTCGTCAGTGACAGGCACTTTGGACAGCGCCACCGCAGAGGTGAATAAGTCCCCGGGTGCAACGGCGAAAGCCGTCCCTATCGCCGTCGGCTCGGTTGCGGAAGCAGTCACGCCAAAAACTGCACCGGCTACCATCAGCATTCCCGCGCCGAAAGTGCCGTTGCCCGCAGCCGTCAAAACCGTGATTCCGGAGAAATCCATTTCTGTTCACGTGCCTGCTGTGACGCCTATCGTGCAACAGGCTGGGTCATCAGTGGATGGGATCATCAGGACGATCCCGGTGGCCAATCAACTCGTCCCCGGCGACACAACTGGCGGCATCGTAGACGCCGTGATTGTGCCGATCACGGGAAGTGTTGACGACGCAGCTGAGGCGGTCGTTCCACCCGTGAACGAGATTTTGGCGCCGGTCGGGCTGGAACCCGTAACCGACGTAACTGCTCCGGTTCTTCAACCGATCGTCGACGCAGTGGACAACGTTCTTCCGACCAACGGAGCCGTCATTCCGCCCCTGCTGGGCGGCGCCGGTTCAGTTTTGCCAAGAAACCCAGCTGGAAGCATGGCACCGGACTCCGCTACAAATCCAAGTTCCGACGTCGTTGCCCCACCGTCCGCAGTTACCGGAACACAGGTGGGGCTCCAAGCATCAGCGCCTACTCTTCAGCCTGTTCGTGCTTCCGTCCCGGGGGCCGCAGACATCCCACCGGTGTTGTCGATATCCCGCGTGTTCGATTCGGCGGGGAGTGTCCCAGTCAGGGAGGGCCGGCAGTCCGCTGTGCATCCTGTAGCTCCTGCTGATCTGCCGCTTGATGTCGAAGCGGTACCCGCTGGGGTGGGCGGGTCCGGATCCAGCAACTCCCAAAATGGCCCACCAAGCCCCGCCGCAGTCTTCCTTCACGACGCCACGATTGTCCCCGTTGGCGCTCTACCTGGTCTTTCTGCGGCCGGCGATGAGCAGCATCCCGAGCCGGTTTGTTTTGACCCCGGCTCCTCTCCTGACTAGTTCCCGGACCTTGCCGCACCAACTTACGCGGCAGACGGCCATTCGAACGTTCCGTCAACGGACGTCTCTGGGAACAAGACCTTCAGGAGAAGATCACAATGAACACGACCATTCGCAAGTGCCTCATCGGCACATGCTTTGCCGGGGGCATGATCGTCCTCAGCGCCACCGCGGCAAACGCCGCGGACACCACAAGCGGCAAGGACGGAGTCCTCTCCGGAACGCAAGTGGCAGCGCCAATAACAGCACCAACCAATCTCAGCGCCACCTCGCTGGGACTGCTGGGAAACTCAGCAGCCACCACAACCGCGCCGGCACACGCTGCAGGTTCCGGCGCAACACCCGCTGCCAACACCAGCGGCTCCAACAGCATCGGTTCCGGGACCCAGGTGGTCGCTCCGGTCACGGTGCCCATAAACCTGGGCTCGTCGTCAGTGGGTCTGCTGGGGGGTTCCACTGCGACGAGCTCAGCTACACCTGCCGCTCCAGCAGCGGCAACGAGTCCGACGCCGACAGCCGGTACCAGCGGAGCCGGCGCGATTGCGTCCGGCACCCAAGTGGTTGCACCGGTGACGGTTCCCATCACGGTGGGGTCGACGTCGGCGGGTGTCCTGGGGGACTCAACCGCCACCTCAGCACCAGCGGCATCAACTCCTGCGCCGGCAGCTTCAACGCCAGCGCAGGCAACAACGTCGGGGGGAGAGAGTCTTGCATCCGGCGCTCAGGTAGTGGCTCCGATATCGGTCCCTGTTAACATCGGAGCCACTGCTGTGGGTGTCGGTGGCGACTCGACGGCCACTTCCGGTTCGTCCGGTTCCGCTGCTGGGGCTGCGCCTGGTGGTTCGTCGTCGGGTGCTTCGACGAGTGGTTCGGATGGTGTTGGTTCCGGGACACAGGTTGTTGCTCCTGTTACGGCTCCGGTGAGCCTGGGTTCGACGTCGGTTGGTGTGCTGGGTGATTCCTCAGCCACTTCCGGTTCGTCCGGTTCCACTGCTGGCGCTGCGCCTGATGGTTCGTCGTCGGGTGCTTCGACGAGTGGTTCGGATGGTGTTGGTTCCGGGACGCAGGTTGTTGCTCCGGTTACGGCTCCGGTGAGCCTGGGTTCGACGTCGGTTGGTGTGCTGGGTGATTCTTCAGCCACAGGTACTGGCACTACGGGCGGAACGGTTCCGGGCACTACTACCGGCGGTACCACTAATGGTTCTGGCGGCATTGGATCGGGCACTCAGGTTGTTGCTCCGGTGACGGTTCCGGTGGGCCTGGGTTCCACGGCGGTTGGTGTGTTGGGTGATTCCTCCGCCACGAATACGGACACCACAGGTGGGACGGTTCCGGGCGCGACGAGCGGCGGTACCACGAGTGGTTCTGGCGGCATCGGTTCGGGGACTCAGCTGATCATCCCCATCACGGTTCCCATCAGCACTGGTTCCACCTCGGTGGGCGTTGGGGGCGGTTCGGTAGGCACGGTCACCCCTCCTGTTGTGACTCCTCCTGTTGTGACCCCTCCTGTTGTGACTCCGCCGGTTGTCACCCCGCCGGTTGTCACTCCTCCTGTTGTGACCCCTCCGGTTGTGAACCCGCCTGCTGTTACCCCTCCGACGTCCGGTGGCCCCGATAACGGTGGAGAGAACACCGCGGGTACTCCGACAACCGGTATCAATACCGCCGGTCTCATCACCACCGGCAGCGCTGGCACCCAAGCCGGCAAGGTCGTAGCCGCTGTCGTAACAAAGGGTGCGACGACCACCGCGGTTCCGACCGCCGTCGGAGGCCCCAGCGTGCTGGCTACGACGGGCCTGAACGAAACCTTCGTTCTCTGGTCGGGAGCCATGCTCCTGATGGGCCTGTTCCTGGCGGTAGCCGGCCGTCGGAAGGCGGCAGCCAGCCGCCGGTAGTACCGGACGATTCCACGTCGCAGGTTGGTGTTGCGGTTCCGGAGCCCGGAACCGCAACACCCGCGCGCTGGTCAGCGTGCAATCAGACCGGTGCGTGCATTGCGAAACGTCATGCTGGCACGGCTTGCGGCTACCGCAGTCCTAGGATGAAAGGGATGACCAACACCCAGACAAACCAAGCTTTCAGCCTGCGCAGCATCGCACTCCCGGCATTCGGGCCCGCGCTGTTGTTTTGTATTGGCGAAGGTGCGGTCCTCCCGGTCATTGCTCTCTCTGCCCGCGACCTCGGCGCCTCCGTTGCAGTATCGGCGTTGGTCGTAACGCTCATTGGCATAGGCTCCTGGCTTTTCAACATTCCGGCGTCGATCATCACGGAGAAGTTCGGTGAACGCTGGTCCATCGTTGGCGCCGGCGCTTTGGGTGCCATTGCCCTTGGCGCATCAGCCTTCGCACCGCAGGTGGATAACGGCCTGTGGTTGTTGGCAGTGTCCATGACCTTGGTGGGTATGTCGGCCAGCGTCTTTAACCTTGCCCGGCAAAAGTTCCTCACCGAAGCCGTCCCGGTGATCTTCCGGGCACGCGCCCTCTCCACCTTGGGCGGCGTGACAAGGATAGGCATCTTCATTGGCCCCTTCGTCGGTGCTGGCGTGATGCAGTTTGCCGGCATCAGCGGGGCCTACTGGGTGGGCTTCGCGGGCATGATGGCGGCTGCCGCCTTGTCGCTCACCATTCCGGATCTGGTGGCTCCTGAAATGTCCGACGGCGGTCCCCGCCCTCCGGCGTCGACGTTGCGGAGCGTCGCCGTTTCGCACGCGGGAGTGTTCCTGACCGTTGGTTTCGGGATCCTCCTGCTGAGCGCGTTGAGGGCATCGCGACAAGTTGTTATCCCGCTGTGGGCGGATCACCTGGGGCTCGACGCCACACACGCGTCGCTGCTCTTCGGGCTCTCCGGGGCGATCGACATGCTGGTGTTTTATCCGGCGGGAAAGCTCATGGACAGGAAGGGCAGGCAATGGGTAGCTGTCCCGTCCACGCTGATCATGGGCACAGCGCTGATATTGATCCCCTTCACGGGCGGATTCGTATCCTTGCTGCTGGCAGCCCTGCTGATCGGATTTGGCAACGGCATCAGCTCGGGGCTGATCATGACGTTGGGTGCCGACTTCTCCCCGGATAACGGCCGCAGTCATTTTCTTGGCATTTGGAGGTTCATCGCAGATTCGGGGGCAACTGGGGGACCGGTGCTGCTGTCCGGGTTGACGGCCGCGGTGTCCTTGTCCGTCGGCGTCTGGGCCACCGGAATACTGGGGTTCGCAGCGGCGGCGGTCTTCGCCGTCGCGATTCCGAGGCTGAAGCACCGCCGGAACTACTAGTCCGGCCCCGGCACCTTCATAAGGCGTGAGGTAGCCGTTCAAGCTCAACCTGGGCCGATTGCAGGAATTCCTCCAACCGGCCCTTGGTGTTCACCGCCGCGGAGACGTGACTCACGGGAGATTCGCAGGAATCTCAAATTCTTGGCTAAACTCATTTTTGGCTGCGCTCGCGGCCATTTTTCAGCGCTCTTTGGGGGGCGTTTTGAGTAAAGGGCGACTGTTCATGCATAACCAGCGGAAAGCCGTGGTTAGTTCTCGTTTAATCCTTCTCAGTGTCGTGGCCGTGGTGGGCGCAGCGCTGCCTGCACTCCCGGCCGCAGCTGTCGACACGCCTGCGCCGCCGCTTCCCAGCGCCGCGCCTCTGCCGGTGACATCAACCATTCCGGCAACTCCGACAGACCAGTTCATTGTGAAGTTCAAGGATCGCGCGGGGATCCAGTCCGTGGACCCGCAGAAGTCCTTCAATGAAGCCGCCGACTCTGTGGGCGTACCCGTCAAGAGCCTGCGGACCACCTCCACCGGGGAGGAAGTGGTCAAAACCGACCGTAAACTCGCAGCCCAGGAGGCAAGTGCGCTGGTGGCCACACTGGCCGCCGACCCGGCCGTGGAGTACGCCGAACCCGATGCCATTATGCAGACCTTGGCCACGGCGCCCAACGATACCTATTACAACCTCCAGTGGGGCCTTGGCGCGGGAACAGGGGGCATCAATGCTTTGGGGGCGTGGGATGTCAGCCGGGGCGAAGGCAGCACAGTCGCCGTCATCGACACCGGTATCCTGGACCACAGCGACCTGAACGCAAACGTCCTGCCCGGGTATGACATGATCTCCAACGCGACGACGGCCCGTGATGGCGATGGCCGCGACCCGAATCCCCGCGACGAAGGTGACGCAACCTCCGACAACCAGTGTGCAGCTGGGCGCGCAGGTGCCCGGTCGTCCTGGCATGGCACCCACGTCGCCGGCATCATCGCCGCAGTTGCCGGTAACAACAAGGGCGTAGCCGGCGTTGCTCCGAAGGCCAAGATCGTGCCCATCCGAGCCATTGGAACCTGCGGCGGTTACACGTCAGACATCGCAGACGGTATCAGGTGGGCAGCCGGTGGTGCGGTGCCCAGCGTCCCCGCCAACGCCAACCCTGCCCGTGTGATAAACCTCAGCGTGGGCGGCCGCGGGACCTGCTCAGCCACTTACCAGAATGCCTTGGACTTCGCCCGGAGCCAGGGTACAGCCGTTGTGGTAGCTGCTGGCAACGAGAACGTTGACGCGTCCCTGGTCAGCCCGGCCAACTGCAACAACGTCATCACGGTTGGAGCAAGCACCCGGACCGCTGAGAGGGCCTACTACTCCAACTTTGGCGCGAACGTGGACGTCATGGCTCCCGGCGGAGACATGACGAAAGACGCACTGAACGGGATCGTGTCCACGCTCAACCAGGGTGCTGATACAGCCACCATCGAGGATTACTACCTGAAATCCGGTACTTCCATGGCGGCCCCCCACGTCGCAGCTGTTGCAGCGATGATGCTGGCCACGCTTCCCGCCCTCACACCGGCAGACGTCGAACAGCGCCTGAAGGCCAATGCCCGTCCGGTAGCAGGTTGCACAGGGTGCGGTTCGGGTCTGGTAGACGCCAACGCCACGGTGAAGCAGGTGGCCGCGGACGCAGCACCGATCGTTGCAGGAACCCCGACCATTGCCGGCGAGGCCGCAGTGGGTAAGACCCTGACCGCCGACCGCGGCACGTGGTCCAATGTGGAGTCTGCACAATGGACGTACCAGTGGAACCGATGGGGCGCACCCATTGCCGGTGCCACTGACCCCACCTACACTTTGGTGGCAGACGACTACCAAGCTGCGATAACTGTGACGGTTACTGCCACTAAGTCCTATGTTCCGGCTGTGTCAGCTACTTCCGAACCCACAGCGCAGGTCACTCCAGGTACTTTGAGTGGCGTGGTTCCCCTTATTGTTGGCAATGCCTATGTCGGGAGCACCCTGACCGTCGATGCCGGAACCTGGGAACCAGCGCCCGTGGAATTGCGTTACAACTGGACGCGCCATAAGGCGGGTACCACGGGTGACAACGTTTCCAGCCTGCCGGAATACACACTCACAGGCGAGGACGTTGGTTCCACGCTGACGGTGGAAGTAACGGGCGTAAAGACGCCGTACTGGTTGCTGCAAATGACCAGCAAGCCCACGTCCACAGTTGTCGCCGCAGACAAAGCGGTGACCCCCGCGCCTGTCATCTTCAACGAAGAGCCATACATGGCCAATGACAGCTACACCATCCCGGAGTCGGAGTCAGTGAATTACCTGGTGGACGGTAAAACTGTCGTTGCCGGTACCCGCACTGCCCGCGGCCAGGTGAAGGTCACTGCCCAGCCGAAGGAAGGCTGGGCGCTGCTTAACGGCGCCACCTCCGAATGGAAGGCCTACTTCAGCAGCAAGGGCCCGGACTTCACTGCGCCGGCCGTTTCGCCATTCAAGGATGTCCTGACCACCCAGCAGTTCTATAAAGAAATGTCCTGGTTGGCGGATCGCAAAATCTCCACGGGCTGGGTTGAAGCGGACCAGTCGGTCACCTACAGGCCGGTAACACCCATCAACCGCGATGCCATGGCTGCGTTCCTGTATCGGATGGCTGGATCTCCCGATTACACGCCGCCCGCGCAGTCGCCGTTCAAGGATGTCCTGACCACCCAGCAGTTCTACAAGGAAATGTCCTGGCTTGCCGATAGTGGCATTTCGTCGGGTTGGACCGAATCGGACGGATCTCGGACTTACCGGCCGCTGAACCCCATCAACCGCGATGCGATGGCTGCCTTCCTTTACCGTTTGGCTAACAAACCGGATTATGAAGCTCCCACGACTCCGCCTTTCAGTGATCTTGACCCGAACCAGCAGTTCTACAAAGAGATGGTCTGGATGAAGGTCACCGGCATTTCGACAGGTTGGCAGATCGGCGAAGGCAACTTCGTCTATAAGGCTCTCGAGCCCATCAACCGCGACGCCATGGCGGCCTTCCTCTACCGCATGCCATAGCTAGCAATCCTGACCACAGAGAACGGCCGCAGAACACCCCCATCAGGTTGCTCTGCGGCCGTTTGGCTTTCAAAGAGGCTCAGGAGACCACCGCGACCGGACGGGGCGACTTCCACGCCCGGTCAGGAACGTTGCCCGTCACCAAAACCACTGCAACCACCAGTAGCACCAGTCCCCACGTCGCGTTGACTGTATCCAACGCTGTCCGCATCACCACGAAGGGCGGGATGATCGCCACTACGGTCCCCGTCAGGATGCGCCACATCGCGGGCCGGGCCGCACCTGGAGTGAGCGCGGTGCCGGCTAGCTCCAGCCGGACCAGTGGTGTGGACACCAGGAGCACAAGCGCCCATGCAGCCAGGTAGAACAGGGGACGACTCAACCACCACTCGGCGCTCGCCGGCTCGGGGAACGGAAGCCGGAGGAGCAGCGCGATGCCAAACATCGCGATGATCAGCGGGAGGTGCCACAGGTAGATGGTCATGGCCCTGCTGCCGACCACGAACATGGTCTTTTGCACCCAGCCGACCCTCACGAACCCCTGCAAAACGGGATACACGGCCTTGACCAGGAGGACATGGGCCAGACCCACAAGGATCAGCGGGAACATCGGCGGGTTTTGGTTGGTCAGCATGTCCACCGGGTACGGACCGGCGTGGGTCAGTGGAACCAGCGCAACGTAACAGGCCACAGCTCCCAGAATCAGCTTCCAGCGCGCAAATCGATCAAAGAATCCGTCCGCATAGAAGAACCCAAGTTGCTGCAGCAACCCCCAAACGAACACCATGTTCAGCAACCCGATCGGATTTGAGTCGAAGCCCCAGGGATTGTGCTCCAAGCCCAGGCGAAAAACATCGACGACGACGGCGCCCGCGGCCAGCGCCGCAATGGTCCGGTAGGGTGCCACGCTGTGGAGTTTGGCCATGGTGGGCACCATGGCTTGGCAGATGAGGTATGCGGCCAGGAACCACAATTGAACTCCGGCGCCCGCAGCGATAACCGTGAGCAGATCGCCGGGGACGCCGGCCGCCGTCGCACTCCACAACGCAACGGCGAGGAACGCGTACAAGGCAACCGTGGGGCGGACCAGCCGCAGCACCCGGTTGCGAAGGTAGTCGCCGGCGTCACCGCCGCGGCGTTGCAGGCTTCGCCACGAAGTCAGTGACGCGAATCCGCCCACCACGAAGAAGAGTGGCATGACCTGACCGAACCACGTCCCTTGGGCGAACCAGCTCAGGGACGTCAACGGATTTCCGACTCCAATGCCGGACCCGTCCACACTGATGCCCATCATGAGCAAGTGGACAGCCACGACTGCGAACATGCACGCGACCCGGATAAGGTCCACAATCAGGTCCCGGGAATCGGGGATCGCAATTGGCCCGGCGGAGGGTTGAGTCCACAGCTTAGCGGTGGGGGTGGAAGACATGAAGGCTCCTCGGATCTTGCACTGTTATTCCAACGATTGGATTAATAGTAATGCAAGGAATCCGGGGATGCCATGGGTAGATCTATCGACGCGGAGAAAGGGCTGGGAGCGGGCCTTTAGCTTTTGCGTGCCGCCAGGCCGAACAGCCAAGTGCCCCCCAGGGCTGAGAGGTAACCGGCGATCACGATGAATGCGGTGCCGGCCCAGAAGTAGTCGACGGTACTGTCGGCGCTCAACCCGGGCATGACCTGCATCAAGGAGTAGCCGGCCACTGCGATGGCTATCAGCAGGGCGGCAACGGTGAGCCATACCCAGAGCCGGGAGGCCGCCCAGTGTTCGCCGTATCCCTTCCACGCGTTCCAGCTGCTGCCGGTCCGGAGGATGAGCCAGCCCGCCGGGAGCATTACAGCGCCCACCACCAGGAAGGCCGCAACGACGTCGGCCGGGCGATGCCACTGGTTGATGAGCGTCGAGACGCCGGTGGCAACTGCGAAGGTGCTGCCCAGGAAGCCTGCCAGCGGGCGCCAGCGCGGTGAGACCATGAGGAAGACGGCGGCCGCTGCGGAAGCGGCCAAGGTGGTGTGCCCCGAGGGGAGCGAGTTGAGCTCCAGCGTCTGCACTCCGCGGTCGGGCCTGTCTGGAATGAGGAATTTGAGGATCTGGGTGGCCGCGTTGGCTCCGATGCAGGCGACTACGGCGATTCCCGCAGCAGTCCACCGCCGCCGGGCTACCGTGACAAAGATGACCATGAGGGTGGCAATGGCCAGGGAGAGCATGGGGAGCATATCCAGCAGGCTGGTGGATGCGCGCCCCGCGGTTCCACCCAGCTCGGTTGCTTCGACCAATGCGGACTCATCAATGAACTGGCCCATGGTGGTGCGCACGAAGAAGTAGTAGGTCGCAGCAAGGCCTACGACGCTGGCGATGGTGGCCAGGATGAAAAGGAATCCTGTGCCGGAGCCGGCATCGCGTGCTTGGAGCGGCCGTTTGCTTGACCTCCCGCTGGTGCGGAATTGCTGGGAACTCATTCTCTCAAGACTGCCACAATTCGCTGGACGCCTCGTGTGAAGTGTGCTCCGGCGCGGCGGGCCGAGGTGAGGCCTGTGCAACATTCCTGTGACGCTTGACACGTGTTAGGTGCCGAGCATAGTGTTCCTAACACGTGTTAGGAAAGGGAATCTACATGTCGGGAACCAACGGGGCTTTGCGTCAATTCACACGCAGAAGTGCCCTCACAGCCCTCGGCGCCGGGATTGTTGGAGTAACTGCGGCATCGTGGCCGCGACTCACAGGAGCAGACATTCCGGGCAGGGGAGACAACAGCCTCAGTATCGCCATCATGGGCACCGCCGCAGACGCCGCAGCCCGCCAGAAGGTCATCGACGCCTTCGCCAAAGTGCACCCCGAAATCAAGGTCAAGGTCCAAGCCATCCAGGCCGTGGACTGGAAGGACTTCTTCACCAAGATCCTCACCATGGTGGCGGCGGGAACCCCGCCGGACGTGGTCTACGTGGCCACCGAAGGCGCCCAGCTGTTCGCGGAAAAACTGGCCCACCCGCTGGACGAGTACTTGCGCCGCGACGCAGCGGACATGAAGGAATACTTTGCGGACGTCCACCCCAGCCTGGTGGAAGCGTTCATGTACAAGGGCAGCCTGTTCCAGCTCCCCATCGACTGGAACGCCGCCAACATGTACTACAACACCACGGCGCTCACTAAAGCCGGACTCGAGCGGCCCGCCGACAATTGGACGCACACCGACTTCCGGAGCACCCTGGCCGCCATGAAGAAGGCCAATCCCAAGGACTTCACTCCTTACTACTGGACCAACCGTCTCTTCGGCGGAGTGGTGCCGTGGCTCTACGCCAACGACACCAGCTTCCTCAAAGAGACCAAGTCACCGGGCGGGGAGTGGTTCTGGGACGGCTTCTACGCCAACGACCCCACCCGAAGCCTCCGCTCCGGCGGCTACCAATGGCTCGAACCAAACGCCGACGATCCCCGGGTTTTCGAGTCCTTCGACTACCTCCGCGGACTGGTCAAGGACGGACTCGGTGTTCGGCCCGAAGAAGGCGGCGGCAGTTCGCTGATCGGCCTCTTCGCCTCCAACAGGATAGGTACGACGCCGGCAGGCGGCTATTGGGTGCAAGGCCTCCACGAAGCGGGGATGACAGAGAACGACTTCGACGTCCAGTTCTTCCCGAAGTGGCGGTCCCAGCGGCACCAGTTCGGTACGGCCGGGTACGCGATCATGAAGACCGCCAAGGATAAGGACGCCGCCTGGGAATGGGTGAAGTTCAGCTCCAGCCTCGAAGCCATGCAGATCGTGTTCCCCACGCCCAACACCACTCCGGCCCGGCGCTCGATGGTCAACGAGCAGCTCTACTCGGGAACCGGGCCCCGGAACTGGAAGGTCTTCTACGACACCTTGGACCGTTTCCCCACCACAGGTCCCATTCCAGCGCCACCCCAGCAGGCCGCCGTCGAGACCGCCCTGATGAAAAACGTCAGCCTTGCCGTCAGCGGCGACGAGCGCCAACTCAAGGACGCCCTCAGCTCCATGCAACGCGACCTTGAACTTGCCTTGAGGAGGCAGCCATGAGCACCGCAACCAGCACGCCCACTGGGACGGGAAGCGAACCGGGACGCAAAACAGCCCACAAGCACAGCCAGCCGTCCAAGCGCGGCCGCGTGCAACAACGATGGCTCCCTTGGGCCTTCCTCGCGCCAACGATCGTGGGCATGGGCATCTTCACCCTGCTGCCGATCATTGCCTCCATTGCGCTGGCGTTCTTCCGCTGGGACATCATCTCGGCGCCGACGTTCGTGGGATTCGACAACTTTGCCGAAGTAGTCCAGGACCCCACCGTCCGCGTCTCATTCGTGAACACCATCGTGTTTGTGGTGGTGGCCGTGGCGCTGCAGCTGGGTTTGGCCCTTGGGCTTGCAATCATGGTGCAGGAGAAGCTCCCGGCCTGGCTGAGGGTGTTCTTTCGGTCCGCCTTCTTCTTCCCGCTGATCCTGTCCGCGGCGTCGGTCTCCATCTTCATGCGCTACCTCTTCAACGAGCAGTTCGGCGTCGTGAACTGGATGCTCTCGTTGATCGGAATCCCGGCAGTCCCGTGGCTGACGACGCCGGGAGGGTCGGCCGCCGTCGTCATCCTTGTCTACGTGTGGCAGAACTTCGGGTTCTCGTTCCTGCTGTTCATCGGCGGCCTGGCGTCGATTCCCGTGGAGACGTACGAGGCTGCGTCGATCGACGGTGCCACGGGTTGGCGCAAGCACTTCTACGTCACGCTTCCGCTCCTCAGTCCCACCACCCTGGTGGCCTCCGTCATGGCCATCATCAACGCCCTCCAAGTGTTCGACCAGCCCTACGTCCTCACCCGCGGTGGGCCCGGCGACTCGACGCGGACGGCGGTGATGGTGATTTTCGAGTCCGCGTTCCAGCGCCTCGAGTTCGGCCAGGCTTCAGCGATCGGCGTGATCCTGACGCTCATCATCATGGCCATCACCGCCGCGCAGTTCCGGCTCAGCAAACGATTCGTCTTCTACCAGTGAGGCCCGCCATGACCACCATTCAAGAACGTGTCACCACCACGGCGCCCGCAGTCACCCGGAAGAAGCGGGACTGGTCAGTGGCCGGCCGCATCATCGTCCTGCTGATAGCGTCCGTCTTTGTCCTTGGTCCGGTGTTGTGGACGCTGTCCACCTCGCTGCGGCCGCCGTCGGAATCCTTCAAACTTCCGCCCGCGTTCCTGCCGCTGAACCCGGACCTCACCTCCTATACGCAGGTCTTCAAGCAGCTCAACATCGTGCTGCTGGTGGTGAACAGTGCCCTGGTGACGGGGCTGATCGCCGTCGGACAAATGGTGACGGCGGCGCTGGCCGGCTACGCCTTCGCGCACCTTCGCTTCAAGGGGCGCGGTGCCCTGTTCTCAATTGTGCTGGCCACCATGATGGTGCCCGCGCAGGTGACGATCGTGCCGGTGTTCATGCTCATCCGCGGCGTGGGGCTTTCCGACACACTGCTCGCGCTGATCATTCCGGCTATCCCGACGGCGTTCGGTACCTTCCTGATGCGCCAGTACTTCATGGGGTTGCCGGGTGAGCTCGCTGAAGCGGCTGCGATCGACGGCGCCTCGCCGTGGCGGACCTTCCGGTCCGTGTACGCTCCGCTGGCCATGCCGGGCCTGGCGATCGTGGGCATCCTGGCGTTCAACTTCCACTGGAACGAGTTCTTCCGGCCACTCATTATGACCATCTCGGAGCAGAACTTCACGCTGCCCCTGGGCCTTGTCTCGCTTCAAGGCAACCTCGGCACTGGAAGCATCTCCGTGGTGCTCGCCGGTGTTGTCCTGTCCATGATTCCCGCACTGGTGGTGTTCATGTTCGGCCAGCGCGCGCTGCAGGACGGACTCACCGCAGGCACGGGCAAGTAATCTTCTCTTCACTCTGAAAGGGGTTCCGTTGACGGACCTTGCACTCTCTTCCACTCTGTCTCTGGCGGCGACACATCCGGATTCCGCGTTTCCGCGCTTCCACCCGCGTCCGGCGCAAGGATGGATCAACGACCCCAACGGCGTCAGCTACATCGGCGGCCGGTACCACGTGTTTTTCCAGTACAACCCCTTGTCCGCGCGGCATTCCCAGATCTGCTGGGGCCACGTGAGCTCCCCGGACCTGGTCCGCTGGGAAGAACACCCGGTGGCGCTGTCACCACAGCCGGGCGGGCCGGACTCCGCGGGCTGCTGGACAGGTGTCGTCACCTCCGACGACGGCGTGCCGACCGCTGCTTACTCCGGAGTCAAGGATCACGGGGGGCATTCGCAGGTGGTCATTGCCCGGGGTTCCTCGGACTTGGTGACCTGGTCCCAGGACGGGCATGTTGCCGCCTCCATGCCGGCCGATCCTCTTGTCACCGCCGTTCGCGACCCCTTCATCTTCCGCTTCAACGGTGCCCGCTACGCCATGCAGGGGGCGGGTCTTGCTGACGGTCGAGCTGCCCTGCTGCTGTACACGGTGGATTCCCTCGATGACTGGAAGTACCAGGGAATCTGGCTGACCACGGCTGATCCCGTCGCTGGGGAGCACGCTCCGGCCGAAATCTGGGAGTGCCCGCAACTGGTCCAGGTGCCGACGGGGGAATGGGTCATGATGTTCTCGCTGTGGCTCTCCGGGGACGACCATGAGCACGCCAACGGGGTCGGCCACCTGATCGGCTCGCTCACCGCGGACCCCAAGACCGGGCTGCCGGTCTTTACGCCCGTTACTGGAGGAAAATCCGATCTTGGACGGGATTTCTATGCGCCCCAGATCCTGCAGCTTTCCACCGGTTCCACGCCGTCTGCCCTGCTGTGGGGCTGGGCCAACGAGGGGCCCGGGCGCGATGGTCGCCGGGGCCGCACCCAAGAGGAAATCGACGACGCCGGATGGTCGGGTGTGCTGACACATCCTCGCGTCTTGTCCGTGGCTGATGGTTCCTTGGTTGTCGCTCCTGCGCCTGAGGTCCTCGCATACCGTGGTGCTGTCCTGGCGATGGGTGCTGCAGGATCGGTTGCCGTGCCCGGGTTTGCCGAGGTACTGGTGCGGGGTTCGGGTTCACCGGCCGGTTCCATCGACCTGGTGCTTGGCTCAGGGCCCGCGGCACAGGTGGTTTACTCAGGTTCCCTGGCTGAAGGGGAGGAGCTGAGGATCTTCCTCGACGCCTCCCTCGTGGAGGTATACCGTACCGGTTCCGTGGCTACGACGCTCCGCGCCTACCCCGCTCCCGGGGAGTCGTGGGAGCTCACCCTGCCCCCGGGCGCGACTGCCGACGTGTGGGAGTTGGCGCTGCCGCGCTAAGGCGGCAGGCCGGCGTCGTTCGCTGACCTGCGTTGTGAGGCCCGCTCTGCAGGGTATTTCGCCCTTTTAGGGTGCAGAGCGGGCCTCACAACGTGGCAGGTCAGCGGGTTGGCGCCGGGCCAGTGGATTCGCGGATGACAAGGCGGCACGGGACCATCGTTTCCTTCGTGGTTTCCTCCGTCGCGCCTTCGGTACGTTCCAGGGCGTCCAGCAGCGTGGTCATCGCCGCGCGCCCTACCTCCCGCAACGGCAGGGCCATGGTGGTGAGGGCGGGGACCATGGTGTCGGCGATCCGGGTCTCGTCGTCGTAGCCCATGATGGACAGGTCCGCAGGGACGTTCAGTCCAAGGCGTGCGGCTGCGAGGGCTACCCCGACGGCCAGCCGGTCGTTCGCGCACATGATGGCGGTGGGCCGGTCAGCCGGGGACACGCCGTCGAGCAGCTTCATGGCCCCGTGGAAACCGGCATCGATATCCCAGCCCGCCATGTGGATCCGCCCCTCGCTCGCTGCGAGCCCCGCAGTGGCGAAGGCGTCCCGGTAACCCTGCACGCGCAGGGGAGCCGCGGGAGAGTCCAAGGAACCGGCAAGCAGGGCAATATCCGTGTGGCCCAGTTGCAGGAGATGCTCCGTTGCCTCCCTGCCGCCGGTGACCTCGTCCGGGATGACATGGTGGAGCTGCGGCTTAGGGTGGGCGTCATAACAATTTGCCAGGACCGACGGGACACGAAGCATGCCTTGTGGCACCTCGATCGGTTTCAATCCCACCGTCACGTACATGAGCCCGTCTACTTGGCGATCCAACAGTGTCTCGATGGCGCTCGCATCACGGGCAGTATCGCTCTCTGTGTCCATGACCACCGTCACGAAACCGCGGCTCCGGGCGACGTCGTCTGCGCCGCCGATGATGTTGCCATCGAAGGGGCTGACCACCACCTCGTCGGACAGGATGCCGATGACCCGGGACCGCTGGTTTCGCAGGCTCAGCGCAATGGCGTTGGGGGAGTAGTTGAGCTCCTGGGCCGCCTGGCGGATCCGGTCCTGGCTCTCCTTTGCCACATTGCCGTCGCCGCGGCCGTTCAGTACCAGCGAGACCGCGCTCCGGGAAACTCCCGCCCTCTTGGCGACGTCCAGGGCGGTGGCCTTGCGGTTCATGGGAACGTCCTTCCGTGCTCTGCTTCCTGAAGTCTATCTAACGCGTGTGAGGGTACGATTCTGCGGGACTGGCTCCGTTGATAGGGGGTACAGGTTGTGGCCCCCTTAGTGAGGCGAGCCAGCGATACTGTAAATCCATGAACAACCTGCCTGACAACCGTGCCGACATCAAGGACTTCCTCGCTACCCGCCGCGCGAAACTCCTCCCGGAACAGGTTGGGCTTCCATCGGGCAGCAGGCGTCGGGTGCCGGGCCTTCGGCGCGAGGAAGTAGCCGTGCTGGCAGGCGTCAGCCCGGAGTGGTACGCCCGCTTGGAAAAGGGAAACATCAGCGGCGTTTCGGATGACGTCCTCTACGCCGTAGCCAGGGCGCTGCAACTGAGCGAAGAGGAGCGGACGTACTTGTTCGAGCTCGCCAAAGCGGCCCGGACCACGAATCGCGCCGCTCCCAGGCGGAAGGACACGGAAGTGGCCGCACCCGTCCAATGGATGGTGGACTCCATCACCCTGTCCGCGGCGTTCATCAGGAATGGCCGCCTGGACATCGTCGCCTCAAACGCCTTGGGACGGGCGCTGCACGCTCAAATGTTCGCCAGCGAAACCACTACGGCGAATGGGCGTCCCAACTTTGCCCGCTTCCATTTCCTGGATCCGGCGGCACGGGACTTCTACATCGACTGGGAAGCCGGCGCCGCTGCCACGGCGGCCCTTCTACGCGCAGAAGCCGGACGGGAGCCCCACGACCGGGCCTTGCGCGAACTGGTGGGCGAGCTCTCCACCCTGAGCCCCGAATTCAGGGAGCTTTGGGGATCACACGATATCCGGTTCCGCCACGAGGGCATGAAGCGGCTGCAACATCCCGTGGTGGGGTATCTGGAACTCACCTACCAGTCCCTCGCCCTGCCCACCCTGCCTCGGGCCGTCAACGAACTCAGCGTCTACACAGCGGAGCCAGGCACCGTCCACGAGGAACACATCAAGCTCCTGACCAGCTGGGCGGCAACCGCGGCTAAATTGTGAGCTGCGGGTGAGCTACGTGGTGACCGAGTAGCCGAGCTGGTTGTACATGGACTGCATCATGTTGGACGTCCAAATACCTGCAACCACCATGGTGAGTACGAACACGGCGATGGTGACCCAGATCGGCCACAGCCCACGTTTGGGGGCAACCTTGTTGACGACCACCGAGCGGCCAATCACGTACACAGCGGCGTTGAGGAACGCCCACGCCCAATGGAACGGACGCTCGACGCCGGACTTCAGCAGGCGCTGACGGTCCAGATAGGCGAAAAACACCGAGAGGCCATAGGCGATGAAACCCGATCCCAGGCTGAGGAAATACGCCGGGGTATACATCGAGAACGGGTCCACAGTGGTCGCGCCACTGCGGGTGGTGATCATCCGGAACTCCGGCTGCCAGAACAGCAGGAAGATGACCGAGACCAGCGGCAACAGCGTGATAGCCCAGATGAAGGGGTTGTAAACAGGTGTCCCCTCACTGATCCGCGGGCGTTGCGGCGTGAAGGCTGGCTGGTACTGCCCCTGGCGCGGGGCCTGGTTGGCTGCCCACGCGTGGCCGTCCCACCACCGGACAAACCTGGGGTCCGAAGGGTCCGGATACCAGCCGGCAGGTGTTGGTGAACCGGGCATTGATTGAGTCATGTTTCCCCCGCATTGAGTCGTGACTTTGAGAATATCGCGGTTGCCGTCCCTTAGTTGCCAGATGGCCCTCCCCAGGCGCCGCGTGGCGGTGTAAGCATGGAATATGAGCTTCTTCGACGACGTCCCTGAACTGCCGGAACGGCCACGCCAACCGCAGCCCATCCGGCCCGGATGGTTCGGTCCGCCCTCGGACGAGCTGCCGGGCATCCTGCCCATCGGAGCTTTCGTGTACCAAAGCGCCCACGTGGTGGTTGCGTTGAAGATGGCAGAGGTGTACTCCACTGGCTGTTTGCTGGACCTCAAGTGGTCCGTGCGGCGCATAGACGAGTCGGCCCAGGAATGGCGGGACATTCTGGAGCAAAGCTTCAGCCGTCCGGGACTGCCGGGAATCAAGGTCGGAGTCTCGCTCGCCGATGGGAGCAAGGCGATTGCCTCGCATCCCACGCCGGCAATGTTGGAGGACACCGAAGACGTCTCAGGGCCGCTCCTCACCCACCGGGGCGGCGGCGGAGGCAGTGCCGGGGATGAGCAAGTGGAGGGATCTGCGCAGTTCTGGCTATGGCCACTGCCCGGGGAGGGCGATATCCGCATCGTGGCCAAATGGGACGAACTGGGGGTACCCGAAAGCTCTCTGGTCCTTTCCGGAGCCCGGTTGGCTGATGTCCTTGGAACTGTCCAAAACTACTGGGCCGTTTGAGATGTCCACATAGGCCAACTGCCGCCGTGTGGCCCGCAAAGCCGCCGGTACAGTGGCACTATGCCTGCAAGCCTTCCTGACCTCGAAGAACTCCTGGACTCCGCCCACGTTGTGTCGCTGCCCATGCGCGTGAAGTTCCGGGGCATCATGCAGCGCGAAACCCTGCTGCTTCAGGGACCTCGCGGCTGGGGCGAGTTCTGCCCGTTCCCCGAGTACGACGACGAAGAGTCCTCCCGCTGGCTCGCTGCCGCCGTGGAGGCAGGTTGGGTGGGGTTTCCTTCGCCATTGCGGCATGTGATTCCGGTTAACGCCACAGTTCCGGCAGTTCGGGCCGAGCAGGTACCGGACGTCCTGGCCCGCTTTGGCCGGGTCGATGCTGTCAAGATCAAGGTCGCCGAGAAGGGACAGGAACTCGCCGACGACTTCGCGCGGGTAGCAGCAGTACGCCGGGCCCTTCCCGAGGCCGCCATCAGGGTGGATGCGAACGGTGGATGGAACGTTAACCAAGCTGTGGAGGCGCTTGGGGCGCTGTCATCGCAGGGCCTCGAGTACGCCGAGCAACCCGTTCCCACCATCGAAGGTTTGGCCGAGGTCCGCCGTCGGCTAGCCGAAGCAGGGACTCCGGTCCTGATCGCCGCCGACGAAAGTGTTCGCAAAGAGGATGACCCCCTCCGTGTAGCCAAGGCGGGGGCTGCGGACCTCATCGTCGTCAAGGTAGCACCGCTCGGGGGAGTCAGGCGGGCGTTGGACATCGTCGAGCAAGCCGGGCTGCCTGCCGTCGTCAGTTCTGCGCTGGACACCTCGGTGGGGATCCGTGCCGGGCTCGCGCTCGCAGCTTCCCTTCCGTCCCTTCCCTACGCCTGCGGCCTGGGCACGGTTTCCCTCTTTGCCTCAGACGTCACCTTGGATCCGTTGGTAGCCGACGACGGCGCTATACCGTTGCGTGACACGCACCCCGATCCCGGACTGCTGGAGCAGTACGCGGCTTCGGCGGACCGCCGGGATTGGTGGCTGGACCGGCTCCGACGGGTGCACGACGTCCTGGCGCGCGACCACCACCCTTTGTTCACCCAGCCTTAACCCGAGCGACCTCCCGGATTCGGATTCCGCTGAAAAGCTCAACGGGAATCCCGTACACCCTCTGGAAGGTCATCCCCATGTCTGAAACCACTGGACGCACGTTCCCGCTGCTCCCCATGCTCGGCCACACCAAAGGCAAGCGCAGCCCAGTCACGTGTGCTCTGAAATGCGACAACGCCTGCTCTGGCGATGTCTGCAACACCAGCACCAACGGCTACTTCAGGGACATCGCCTCCACGGCCATGTCACGCCGCGCGGCTCTTGGCCTCGGCGCTGCGGGTGCGCTCGCCGTCGTTCTTGGCAGCGCAGTGACCGGCACCGATGCCGCAGTCGCCGACTCCGGGAACGGACTCTCCGACGCTGCCAAGAAGGGCTTCGACAAGTCCAAGCTCAAGTTCACCGCGATCAAGCCGGTCGACGCCGCCGTCGACGAATTCACCGTCCCTGAGGGCTTCGGCTGGAACCCGATCATCCGTTGGGGTGACCCGTTGTTCAGCGACTCCCCGGCCTTCGACATCACCAAGCAGACCGCGGCCGCGCAGGCACGCCAGTTCGGCTACAACAACGACTACACGGACATCCTTCCGATCCCCGATTCCAAGGATCGCCGCGCTGTCCTGTTCACCAACCACGAGTACACCAACGAGAACATCATGCTGCCGGTCGGCTTCGATGCTGCCGAGGGCCGTGCCATCGGCCGCGCCGCCCACGGCCTCGCAGTGGTGGAGCTTGAGCGCAAGAACAAGAACAAGCCGTGGAGCTACGTCCAAGGCGCACCCCTGAACCGCCGCTTCCTCACCAACACCGTCTACGAGCTGACCGGCCCGGCTGCCGGTACAAACCTGGTCAAGACCATTGATGACCCAGCCGGCCGCTGGATCAAGGGCACGCTCGGAAACTGCTCCGGCGGCACCACCCCGTGGGGCACCATCCTCTCCGGCGAAGAAAACTTCAACGGATACTTCGTCGCGCCCGGCACGAGCGACTCGGACAAGCGCTACGGCCTCTCTGCCAAGCCCACCGCGCGGCAGTGGGAGCTGGACGAGCCCCGCTTCGACACCCGCAACTCCGGGTACACGAACGAAACCAACCGCTTTGGCTGGATCGTGGAAGTAGACCCCTTCGATCCCACATCCACTCCGAGGAAGCACTCGGCCATGGGCCGGTTCAAGCACGAGGGCGCCAACGTGATCGTTGCCCCCGATGGCCACGTGGTTGCCTACATGGGTGATGACGAGCGTTTCGACTACCTTTACAAGTTCGTCTCCAAGGGCAAGTACCAGCCCGGTGATTCGAAGGCTGCCCGCCAGAACAACATGAACCTTCTCTCAGAAGGCGACCTGTATGTGGCCCGCTTCACGGGTGACTCGCCCGCCGCCGAGATCGACGGTACCGGCAAGCTCCCGGCCGACGGCGCTTTCGACGGTTCGGGCGAATGGCTGCCCTTGGTGGTTGGTGGCGTCTCCGCGGTTCCGGGTATGTCCGTGGCCGAGGTCCTTGTGTACACCCGCCTGGCCGCTGACAAGGTCGGACCCACCAAGATGGACCGTTGCGAAGACGTCCAGCCCAACCTGCTCACGGGCAAGATCTACGTGGCCTGCACCAACAACTCCGACCGCGGCAAGGCCGGCAAGGAAGGCGCGACGGAGGTCAACCCCCGCACCCAGAACCGTGACGGCCACATCGTGGAGATCACTGAGGCGCCGGGGCAGACCGGCACCAAGTTCAACTGGACCCTCCTGCTTGTTGCGGGCGATCCGGCCAAGAACAAGTCCGCTTACTTCTCCGGCTTCCCGGCGGATAAGGTGTCGCCCATCTCCTGCCCCGACAATGTGGCCTTCGACTCGGTGGGCAACCTCTGGATCTCCACCGACGGTGCCCCGTCCACCATCGGCTACAACGACGGTCTGTTCAAGGTCACGTTGGAAGGCCCGGAGCGCGGCAAGGTGGAGCAGTTCCTGGCCGTACCCCGCGACGCCGAAACCTGTGGCCCGATCGTCCACGACGAAGAGCGCACGGTGTTTGTCGCCGTCCAGCACCCGGGTGAGGAAGGCACGTTCGACGCGCCGCACTCGTACTTCCCGGACTACGTTGCTGCAGGCGCCCCCGCTCCGGCCGGTGCCGTGCGGGCCCCGCGCCCTGCGATCGTGCAGGTCTTCCGCAAGTAGCACTGACCTTTCCTAAAACCACGAATGCTCTCCCGCCCGACCCCCGGGTGGGGGAGCATTCCCACACTGTCCCTCTCTCACGTCCCGCCCGGTTCCGGCGGACGCTCTCTCACATCCCGCCCGGTTCCGGCGGACGCTCCATCACCGCCCCAATAGACTGGAGCGGTGACTTCCCAGGACTCTCTGACATCCATCGCCGCCGCACGGATCGCCGTAACTACGCTGATCGACGGCGGTGTGCGGCATGTGGTGGTGGCGCCGGGTTCGCGGTCGGCCCCCATGGCCTACGCCCTCGCGGAAGCCGAAGCTGCGGGCCGGGTCCGGCTCCACGTGCGGATCGACGAACGCGACGCCGGATTCACGGCCCTGGGGTTGGCGCTCTCAACGGAAGCTCCCGTCGCTGTCGTCACCACCTCCGGGACGGCCGTGGGCAACCTTCTTCCGGCCGTGATGGAGGCCAACCATTCGGCCGTGCCCGTGGTTGTCATTTCCGCGGACCGGCCCGAAGAACTCCACGGGACCGGGGCCAACCAGACCACCATCCAACTGGACCTTTTCGGCGAGCACGTGCGATTCGCCGTCGACGTCCCCGCTGGGGACGATCCGCAGAAGGCTGTTGCCACTGCACTTTATGCCGCGACGGGCGCGCTGGAAGACACCCCGCCCGGCCCCGTCCAGCTGAACCTTGCGTTCCGTGATCCTTTGGTTCCAGCGGCCAACGACGCCCTCCCGGAAACGCAGGGACACGGCGTGTTCCATTACGACGCCGGTCCTCAGGCACTGGACCTGCCGGCGGCGTCCAGCGAACTCCCCGAGCGACGCACCGTGGTCCTCGCCGGTCACGATGCCGGACCCGTGGCCGAGGCTTTCGCGAGGGCGCATGGCTTGCCGTTGCTTGCAGAGCCATCATCCAACGCGCGCTTCGGCCCTAATGCAGTGGGCCCGTATCGCGTGCTGCTTCAGCATTTCGGGCCCGAATCTTCAACCCCGATCGACCGCGTGGTCCTGTTCGGCCGGGCAACGCTCTCGCGTCCCGTCGCGTCCCTGTTGGCGCGTGAGGCCGTACAGTCCGCCATCTACCAGCCGGTCCCGGTTGCCTGGTACGAGGCGGGACGGCGACGCGAAACGCCGATTGAAACACTCCCGGAGCTCGCGGATTTCGCGGGACGTGGCTCCGCGGAGTGGCTCGACTCCTGGCTCCTCGCCGCCGCCGCAGCCCAGCATGGCTTGGACAGCGTGTTGGCGGGGGAGAGTGCTGCCAATGGCCCGTCCGTCGGGGCAGCGGTTTGGGAACACGCCCGCGGCCAGCTGGTCCTCGGCTCCTCCAACGGCATCCGCGACGTCGACCTCGCGGGGCAACCACACACCGCGCCTATCGCAACGGTTTACGCCAACCGCGGCCTGGCCGGAATCGACGGCACCATCGCCACAGCCACGGGAATCGCGCTGGGGAGCGGCCGCGAAACCACTGCACTCCTGGGGGATGTCACTTTCCTCCACGACGCCGGCGGTTTGCTCATGGGACACGGTGAACCTGTTCCGGATCTTCGCATCGTGGTCCTCAACGATTCCGGCGGGGCCATCTTCAGCCTCCTGGAACACGGCGCCGTCGAAGACTCCGGCGCCTACGGCACCGCCGTCGAACGCCTTTTCGGTACCCCGCACTCAGTGGACATCGCGGCACTCGCGGCGGCCTACGGCGTCGGACACCAAGCGGTAAGTACGACGGCGGAACTTGCCGAAGCGCTGAAGTCGCCGCTGAAGGGGCGCACCATTGTGGAGGTGCGCGTGGACCGGGCGGGCTTGCGCGGACTCCATGCCCGGATCAAGGAAGCCATCTCCGAAGCCGTGGACAGGGTCCTGACGGCGAGGGGTTAGCTCTCGAGGCTTTGGGGGCTTCCAAAGCGCCGAGAGCTAACCCCTCGCGGCAGAGAGTTACGCTTCCTCGACGCCGATGTGTGTCGGATCCAGGACACGGCGCAGGAATTCCTTGGTGCGCGGCTGCGTAGGAGCACTGATGACGTGCTCGGCCGGGCCTTCTTCCACCACAACGCCGGCGTCCATGAAGACAACGCGGTCGGCGACTTCGCGGGCGAAGCCCATCTCGTGCGTGACCACCAACATGGTCATGCCTTCCTGCGCGAGTTTGCGCATGACTGCCAGGACATCGCCGACGGTCTCGGGGTCCAACGCGGACGTGGGCTCATCGAAGAGCATCAGCTGCGGGTCCATGGACAGTGCCCTGGCGATTGCGACACGCTGTTGCTGGCCCCCGGAGAGCTGGTCCGGGAAACGGTCGGCCAGGTGACCCAGCCCTACGCGCTCCAGGTTGTGGCGGGCCACGTTGGCGGCCTCGGACTTGGAACGCTTGAGCACCTTCATCTGGGAGATGGTGCAGTTGTCCAGCACGCTGAGGTGCGGGAAGAGGTTGAAGTGCTGGAACACCATGCCCACGCTTTGGCGCATCTTATTCAGGTCAACATCAGGATCCGTTGCTTCGAACTTGCCCACGTTGATGGTGCCCGCGTTGGGCTGCTCCAACAGGTTGACGCAGCGCAGGAGCGTGGACTTTCCCGAGCCGGAAGGCCCGATCAAGCAAACCACCTGGCCCGGTTCCACGGTCAGCGAGATGCCCTTGAGGACTTCGTTGCTGCCGTAGGACTTGCGCAGGTCCTTGATATCCACGCCAGCGGCGCGAACGGTGCTGTTTACGACGTCGTTCATGACTGTCCTGCCTATCGCTTCGTCCGCGCGGAGCGGCTTTCGAACTTCCGTGCCAGGAGGCTCAAGGGGATGGTGATGACCAGGTAGAAGGCGCCGGCCACGAGCAGCGGGGTCAGGCCCGCGCCGAGGCTGGAGATGCCATCGCGGCCGAACTTGGTGAGCTCGTACTGGGAAGCTGTGAGGCCCAGGACGTAAATCAGCGAGGAGTCCTTGGTGAGCAGGATGATCTCGTTGGTCAGCGGGGGCAGGACGATCTTGAACGCCTGGGGAATCACGATCGAAACCATGGCGCGCCAGTGCGGCATGCCAAGTGAACGGGCGGCTTCCATCTGGCCCTTCGGCACGGCCTGAAGACCCGCGCGGAGGGTTTCAGCGATGTACGCCGATGCCACCATGCCCAGCGAAACCATGACCACGATGTTGACGTCCCACTGGACACCGAAGGCCAGGGGAACGCCGTAGCCGAAGGCGATGAAGACCAGCAGCGCAGGGACACCGCGGAAGAACTCGATGTAGCCCGTTGCGAGCCAGCGGTACAGCGGGAAAGAGGAGAGTTTCATCAGGGCAAGCAGAAGGCCGCCTGACAAACCCACTACGAAGGCCAACGCCGTGTAGATAAGGGTGTTCTTGAGGCCCACCAGGAAGATGTCCGGGAACATCGGCCCGATCTTGGCGAAGTTGAAGACGCTGTTCCCAACAGTCTTCCAGTCGACGGCAAGGATCACCGCGGCCAGGACCACTACGAAGATTCCGGCTTGGACGTACAGGCTGACTTTGGCTCGTTGACGTGCAGTCATTGCCATGGTGTTCTCACATTCGTGTTGCGCAGGTGGGCCCCGAAACAGCGTGTAGTTTCGGGGCCCACCTGTGTGGATGTCGGGAGCTACTTGGAGGTTTCGCCGAACCAGGTGCTCTGGAACTTCTTCATGGAGCCATCATCCGTGAGGCGCTTGAGCGTGGCGTTTACGGCATCTGCCATGGCCGTGTTGCCCTTCTTGATGGAGATGCCCAGCTTCTCACCCGTTGCGTAGTCTTCGACGCGCTTGAGGTTGGAGTCATCCTTGATGGCGTAGCCAAGGACGGACTGGTTGCCGATGGCGGCGTCGATGGTGCCGGCCTTGAGTGCCTGGACCAGGAGGCCGGAGTCCTCGAACTGCTGGGCGTCAATTCCTTTGTCCTTGGCGTACTGTGCGCCGGTGGTGGCCTGCTGCACGCCAACCTTCTTGCCCTTCGCGCTGTCGATGTTGCTGATGCCCGAGGAGGACGTGGCAACGAGGGTCAGGTCGTCATCCAGGTACGGGTTGGAGAAGTCCATGACATTCTTGCGGACGTCGGTGATGGAGATAGAGGAGATGGAGACGTCGCAACCGGTCAGTGCGGTGCCGGTCTCGATGGCCTCGAAGGAGCTGTCCACCACGTTGAGCTCGGTCTTGGTGTCCTTGGCAATCTCGGCCGCGATGTCCATGTCGAAGCCAACAATCTTGCCGTCCTTCTGGAATTCAAACGGCTCGTAGGGAACATCCGAGCACACCGTGAGCTTGCCGGCGTTGATGAACTTGAGGCCGGAGTCGTTGGAGGCTGCCGGAGTGGACGAGCCGCCACAAGCGGTCAAGGCCAAGGCGCCGGCAGCGAGCACGGCGGCCATCTTGGTGCCGGACAGAACCGAACGGGAGATCTGCATGTTGTTTACCTTTTGTTGCGGTGGATGCTGAACTGAGTCGGTTTTAGTGTAGCGCCGAACATGAGATGTGCATCACAGGAAACGAAGTTTCACTATTAGATAACTAGTTTACGCACTTATCAACCGCCAAAAGGGAGTAGCTGTCCGGGATCCCAGATTCAGCGACGGATACCCAAAGCCTCGAGCATTGGCCGGAATTTAGCCCAGGTTTCCGCCAGCTCGGCCTCCGGCTGCGATCCCTCCACAATGCCGCAACCTGCGTACAGGCGGACCGTGTTGGCATCCTCGATAACGGCTCCGCGAAGCGCGATGCCCCATTCGCCGTTGCCCGCAGCATCCAGCCAACCGACGGGCCCGGCATACGGGCCCCGGTCCAGATGCTCAAGCTTGCGAATCAAAGCTCCCGCTACCAGCGTGGGCGTTCCGCACACTGCAGCCGTGGGATGCAGCGCGTTGATCAAGGCCAGGCATGTAGGGACGTGTCCCTCGATGTCAGCCAACTCTGCCTTTACGTCCGAGGCCAGGTGCCACACATTGGGCAGCTCCAGGATGAACGGCTCGCTATGCGAATTCATTGCCTCGGAGAACGGGGCCAACTGTCGCGTCAGGGAGTCGATCGCAATCTCGTGTTCGTGCCGCTGCTTCTCCGAACCGGCCAGCACCCGCTCGGCGTACTCCATCGGAGAACCGTCCATGCCGTCAGCGTCGCGACGGTCCAAGGTGCCAGCCAGCACGCGGGCCTGCGCCGTGCGGCCTTCGACCTGGATGAGCATCTCCGGTGTCGCGCCCACCAGGCCGTCCACGCCGTACGTCCAGCATTCGCGGTACCGGGCTGCGAGCTGGCGAAGAACCTCCGCAGCGTTGACGCCGTCCGGAAGGGTGGCTACGACGTCGCGGGCCAGCACGAGCTTCTCCAATTTGCCGGCGCGGATCTCCTCCACGCCATCGGCCACCGCCTGCATCCAGGCTTCTTCGCTGAGCGAGCCGTGGCTCAGGTAACCGTCCGCGGCAACAGCGTCCGGTGAGAGTCCGACGCCGGACCCGCCTGCCGCTGAATCCTCGCCGTTCGGCTCGCCGCCGCTCAGCCAGTGGTCAACAGAGGCTAGGACACCGGCCTCGGTGAGGTCGCCGTCGTCGAACGTTAGTTGGGTGGCCCAGGCGCGGCCATCACGGATGCCAACCACCAGCTCGGGCAGGATCAGGCGCGAGACGTGCGGGGACGTTTTGGAGAAGGCGAAGGAGCCGAAAGCGACCGGCCCGGTGCCCGGCAGCTCCATCTGGTCAGTGATTTCGGCCTCAAGAATGAGGTGCCGCCACCACATATCGGCCTCAAGGAAACGCTCAGGACCGGTGGCGCTGAAGCGGGTCAGCTCACCGAAGCCCACCAGGCCAGCCTCGCGGCGGGACCAGCAGAGAACGTCATCCCGCACCAGAAACGACGGCAGCCCCCCGGAGGATGATTCAACATCGAGGGGGACTGTCAAGGTGCGGAGCGTGCTGGTCATGATGGAACAACAGTACTCCCGCCCGCAGCCAGAATCTGAGCCGACTTCTACAGCGCAGCAAAGTCGGCGGAATGTCTGAGACAATTACAGGGTGAACCGAGCATCCTTGGAAAAGCGTCCGGACGAAGTTGCGACGATGTTTGATGATGTCGCCCCAAAATACGACGTCGTCAATGACGTCCTGTCCATGGGGCAGACCCGGCGGTGGCGCCGGATCGTGGTGGACGCCATGGACGTCAAGGTCGGCCAGAAGGTCCTGGACCTCGCCGCTGGAACCGGTACCTCCAGCGAACCCTACGCAGACGCCGGCGTTGACGTCGTAGCCTGCGACTTCTCATTGGGCATGCTCAAAGTCGGCAAGCGCCGCCGTCCGGACATCGACTTCATCGCCGGGGACGCCACCAACCTGCCGTTCGCGGACAACAGCTTTGACGCCTCCACCATCTCCTTCGGCCTGCGCAACGTCGTGGAACCGCGCAAGGCCCTCGAGGAAATGCTGCGCGTCACCAAACCCGGCGGCCGGCTGGTCATTGCCGAGTTCTCCCACCCCGTGGTGCCGCTGTGGCGCAACCTCTACACGGAGTATTTGATGCGCGCGCTTCCGGCAATCGCCACCAAGGTTTCCTCCAACCCCGACGCCTACGTCTACCTCGCCGAGTCCATCCGTGCCTGGCCGGACCAGGACCACTTGGCCCAGTGGCTCAGTGACGCCGGCTGGACTGACGTAACCTACCGCAACCTCAGCGGCGGCATCGTTGCCGTGCACCGCGCGCAGAAGCCCGCCGAGCACCGCGAAAGTGTCCCCGTAGCCAAGCTTCGCCGCCAGATTAAGCCGCGCCACCAGGCCGGCTAGCTCGTACTGCCTGCTGATTTAGGACGACGTGAAAGTACTGATTGTTGGCGCGGGCCCGGCCGGGTCCACCGCCGCGTATTACCTCGCCCAGGCGGGCATTGACGTCACGGTGCTGGAAAAGACCTCCTTCCCCCGTGAAAAGGTCTGCGGCGACGGACTCACCCCAAGGGCTGTCCGGGAAATCCAAAAGCTCGGATTGCCGCACGCCGTCTCTGAAGGTTGGAGGCGCAATAAGGGCCTCCGCCTCATTGCCGGCGGCCGCACCATCGAGCTGCCATGGCCCGAGGTCGCCGACTTTCCCACGTACGGCCTGATCCGGACCCGCCTCGGTTTCGACGAGGACCTGGCCCGTCACGCGCAGGCCGCGGGCGCCGTCGTCCTTGAACACCACAGTGTCACGTCGGCCCTGAAATCGGACGACGGCCGAGTCGTCGGCGTACGTGCCGCCATCCTTGACGAGTCCGGACGCAAGACGGGCGAAACGCGCGACTTCCATGCCGACGTCGTTCTTGCCGCAGACGGTAACTCCACGCGGACCGCTGTGTCGCTGGGTATGCACAAGCGGGATGACCGTCCGCTGGGTGTCGCCGTGCGCACCTATTTCACGTCGCCCCGGCACGAGGACGACTGGATGGAAGGCTGGCTTGAACTGCCGGATAAGTCAGGCAAGCCGCTGCCCGGTTACGGCTGGGTTTTTGGTGTTGGTGACGGCACCTCCAACGTTGGCCTTGGCATCCTGAACTCCTCCAAGCAATTCGGCAAGCTCGACTACAAGCAGGTCCTGCGCGAATGGACCGCCGGCATGCCCGCTGACTGGGGCTTCACGCCGGAGAACCAGGTAGGGGAGATCCGTGGTGCCGCGCTGCCCATGGGCTTCAACCGCACGCCGCACTACTCGCCCGGGCTGCTCCTGCTGGGCGACGCCGGCGGCATGGTGTCCCCCTTTAATGGCGAGGGCATTTCCTACGCCATGGAGTCCGCCCGGTTCGCGGCCGAGTTCATCATTGATGCGTCCTCCCGCTCCGCTTCAGCCGGCTGGAACACGCACGACGCCGATGCGCACCTTTCGCGGTACGCGGACTATGTGCGGGACCAGTGGGGATCGCACTTCACGCTGGGACGGCTCTTCGCTTCCTTGATTGGCAAGCCGGCTGTCATGAAGCTGGCACTTCGCACGGGAATGCCGATTCCGGTGCTGATGCGGTTTGTGGTCCGCATGCTCGCGAACCTCACCGATCCGTCAGCGAAAGGCTTCGAGGACCGCGTGATCCGGGTACTCGAAATGCTGGTTCCGGCGACGTCCAACACTTCTTCGTCCGGCGCGCTGACCGCAGCCGGCTCCGACACCGCGGTTTCCGCAACAACTAGTTAGGGTTAACCCGTGACGAACTCTGCCGAACACAGTTGGACGCATGCCGGGCACGGCCTGCCTGACTCCAACGAGCCTTCCCTGAACACCACAGCGATTGCTACGGGACTGCAACTGCCCGCTGGTTTCGCTGCCATTGCAGGGGACGCCGAACTCGGCCCCGCCATCACCAACAACCTTGCCCGGGTGGAGAAGAAGCTTCGCGAAGCCATCTCCAACTCTGACCCCTTGGCTGACGCGACGTCGCGTCACCTGGTGGAAGCCGGTGGCAAGCGCATCCGACCACTGCTCACACTGCTGTGCGCCCACCTCGGTGATGCTTCGCGCCCCGAGGTTGTCCAGGCTGCCGTGGTTGTTGAGCTCACGCACCTGGCCACGCTCTACCACGACGACGTCATGGACTCGGCTCCGTTCCGTCGCGGGGCTCCCACAGCACACGAGGTATGGGGCAACTCCGTGGCCATCCTCACCGGCGACCTCATCTTCGCCCGAGCCTCCATTCTCGTCTCCGAACTCGGCTCTCGTGCCCTCGGTATCCAGGCCCGGACTTTCGAACGCCTCTGCCTGGGCCAATTGCACGAAACCGTGGGGCCACGCGAGGACGAAGACCCCGTGGAGCACTACCTTTCCGTCATCGCGGACAAGACCGGATCCCTGGTTGCGGCCTCCGGGCAGCTCGGCGCGATCTTCGCCGGTGCCGATGAATCCTTTGAGGATTTGCTGGTTGAGTACGGTGAAAAGGTTGGCGTCGCGTTCCAACTTGCCGACGACGTCATCGACGTCACCGGCGTGAAGGTCAAGTCCGGAAAATCCCCCGGCACTGACCTCCGCGAAGGCGTACCCACCCTCCCGGTGCTGTTGCTGCGCCGCGATGCTGCTGCGGGGGACTCGTCTGCCGCCGAACTCCTCAAACTGATCGACGGCGACCTGTCCTCCGATTCGGCTTTGGCTGAGGCCGTGGCCGGCCTGCGTGAACACCCCGTCACCAACGAGTCGTGGAAAATCGCGCGCCAATGGTCCGCCGAGGCAGTCGCTGCACTCGCGCCCCTGCCGGAAGGCGTGGTGAAGGCGTCGCTGACCAACTTCGCCCACGCTGTGGTGGACCGCAGCAGCTAGGTTTTTCCGGGCGTGGCTTCCTGACCCGCTTTAGGCGCTTGACGGCCGCTTTGCACCCTTTTCGGGTTGCAAAGCGGCCGTTTTCGTTCCAAAGAAGCTTGGATCGCCACGGCAGACGATCGAATCACGACGCCGGCACCCACTTTGGTGTCCACCGCGACGGTCCGAAGTGCCCGGCTTCCCTGTTACCCAGCACGATGAGCACTTCAGCCACCATCTTCCCCGGATGGTGGACGACGTCGGAGTAGTAATAGCGAAGAGCCAGCAGCCCGCCACGCATGCTGGCGTTGTTCCGGTATTGGTCCTTCTTAACCTGCCTACCTTCCAAGTGGGTACCGCCGTCCAGCTCGATCACCAGGCAATCGTTGATCAGGCAGTCGACTTCACCAACCCCGGGTAGCTGCACGTGCATCTTCGCCCTGAGTCCTGCCCTGGTGAAGTGGACATGAGCCAGGACTTCCAGCAAGGAATCTGCCCTGGGAAGGACCAACCCCACAACAGCCCGCGCCCGGCCATTGCGGGGACCCGCCAGTTTGGACCTTAGGTAATCCGGGCTGAGCAGCGCCTGGCTCACAGCACTCTGGACCATGACCAGCGACTCCAGCTCCGGCCGGCAACGAAGGGCGTGAATGAGAACGTCAGCCACGCCTGCAACAGGTAGATAGGGATGCGGGGGATGGGTCATGCAGGCGTGGTCAACAACCTGCGGCTTGGGCAGACCGTTGCCGCAGCTTAAGTGCGAAGTTTCTGGTTCGTGAAGTATCCAAAGTCCGTAGAACCTCGCTGCCGAGATACAGGTCAGGCGGCCATTCGCGCGAAAGGCGGCTACGACGTCAGGGTCTGCTCCTTTGGTGACGTAGACGCCTCGCTGCAATCGGGTGATCACCCCGTTGTTCAACGCCGATGCCAGTGTTCGTTCAGAGAACCCGACCCGCTTCAAGTCTGCGGTTCTGGCCGCGCCGAGTCTGGATCGGAGGAATTGGGTGAGGTCCATCAGGCTATGGTTGCGGCGTTGGAGACTCTCCAGAGCCTGCTTTTCGGCCTATGTGGATAACTACACCGGGCCGTAAAAACGCAACGGCATCTTTGAATTTACGTTGACGCTAAGAGTTGCGCTTGTGACAGGATTGTCATAAGCTATTCACGGATCCACTAAATGCCTCCGGTGGGTCTGATGCGAACGGAGATTGTGGTCCCGGTTCGGTGCAGCGTATGACTCGTAACGTTGCAGCGAGCCGGGGCCATTCCGTTTAAGCCCGGAAACCCGTGGCTTTGTGACCTTCTTTCAATGCAAAACAGCCCCCATGCAATCAATCAAGGTTGCATAGGGGCTGCGTGTCGTTCAAACAGGGTCAGGAAGCCACGGGGGCGCCCTGAAAAAGGACCTAGTCTTCGTCGTTGAACGCCCACTCGAACATGTCGAAGACGAACTCGGAGAACGTTCCTTCTTCGCTCTTCCACTGTCCGCGGGCGTTGTTGCGGCGCCAGACGATGGGATCGGGGATGCCCAGATCAGCCGTGCGGAAGCCCCAAGTGAATTGCTCGTCCTCGTCCTCCAGGAACATGAGGAAACCTTCGTCGTCGACCTCGAGTTCCTCGGGATCCCAGAAGTAGTGGTAGGCCTCCATGAGGTCTTCGCAACCGCCGATGGCCAGGTAGAACTCGCGGAGAACCAGCGGGATGGTGAAGGAGTGGTCGGCAAGGGCCTCGTCCAGCTCTTCGGGCGTGAGGCCATCCTCTTCCTGCCATTCATCCTCGAGATACTTTGGGACCAGCGCGCGGAACTTCTCGAGGAACATGTCAGTCATGCTCTTATCCTAGCTAATCCCGGGCACCCGAAATTGCGCCCGTTCCGCGGCCGGGCCGGTGCCATCCACGGACCGCGAGCGGCACGCGCCAGCTGCGTCGCCAGGCAGTGACGCGGAAAGCGAAAACGACGGCGGCGACGACGCAGGCAGAGAGCCCGGTGAACAGCCCCAAATGCCACAGCAACGTGGTCAAGCCGGCACCAACAAAGGCCGGAAGGGCATAGAGGTCGCGGGCGTTGAAGAGTGTGGGGACCTCGTTCGCCGTAATGTCGCGCAGCAGTCCGCCACCCACGGCAGTGGTCACACCCAGCAGGATCGCGGCCACAGGATTTACGCCCGCGGTCAGGGCCTTCAGCGTCCCGGTGATGCAGAAGAGTGCCAGGCCGCCGGCGTCGAAGAGCGTTAAAAGGGAGGTAAAGCGCTGAACCGAGGAGAACAGGAAGTACACCAGCATTGCCGCCAGCAGGGGCGGGACCAGATAGGCGGGGTTGGTGAACGCGATCGGGGGACCGGCGTTGATGATGATGTCGCGGATCACGCCGCCGCCCAGCGCCGCAATCGAGGCCAGGAGCACGGAACCCACAATGTCGAACTGTTTGCGGGCCGCCAACAGTGACCCGGAGACCGCGAAGAAAAACACGCCAAATAGGTCAAGCCACAGAAGAAGGATGTCGATGGAAATCAAGTGGACGGTTTCTTTCTGGGTACGGCTCTCAACAGATGCTGGCTCAACGTTACGCTAGCTCCCATGAACAGCCCCGTTTTGATCGCGTGCGCCCACGGAACCCGCAACGCCGAAGGCCAGGCAGCAATCCGACAGGTCATGGCCGACATCGAGGCCCTTCGCCCCGGCTTGCGGGTGCTCGAGGCCTACGTGGACGTGCAGGAACCTGAGCTGGGGGGAGTGGTGGAGGGCCTGCCCGAGGGGACTGCCGCCGTCGTCGTCCCGCTTTTGCTGTCCACCGGCTTCCACATCAAAGTGGACGTACCCAAGGCGATCAAGAGTCGGCCCGAAGTGATCTCGGCCAGGCCGCTCGGCCCGGATCCGCGGCTGGCTGAGCTGCTTGCCGTGCATCTGCGGGCCGCAGGCCTGGAGGAGAACGACGGCGTGCTGGTGGCTGCCGCCGGCTCCTCGCTTCCGGACGGGTCGGTGGACTCGGAAGAGCAAGCGCGCCTGCTCGCTGAGCTGCTCCCCAACAAGGTCCGGGTCGCCTATGGTGCCAGCGCCAAGCCGACAGTGCCCGACGGCGTCGCCTCCTTGCGTGCGGAGCTCGCCGCCGATGGTGGGACGGGACGGGTGTTCATCGCGTCCTACCTCTTGGCGACCGGCTATTTCCACGATCAGCTGGCCAAGGCTGGAGCTGACGTTGTCGCGGCTCCGCTGCTGCCTTCACCGGTGCTCGCCGAGATCGCGTTGGAACGCTACGACGCAGTGCTGGCGAGCTGATTGCCTCCAAATCCGCCTGCATATGTGGCGCCGCCGGACAAGGCCACTGGCGTGTTCGTGACGAAATGTTTCCCTAGGTGACTCAACATTTCCAGACCTTTGCTGGCTAAATCTGGCCAGACCTACCCTCGATATATGACAGATACAGCTGTAGCCGGCGCGTCCGCGGAGACCGCCAAGCGCCCGGCGCGCACCCGCCCTGCCGCCAAGCCCCACGGCCAGTGGAAAGTTGACGGCACTGCCCCGCTCAACGCCAACGAAACCTGGAAGCAGGAAGACAACGGGCTGAACGTCCGTGAGCGCATTGAGTCTGTCTACTCAAAAGAAGGCTTCGACTCGATCGACGGCACCGACCTTCACGGCCGTTTCCGTTGGTGGGGCCTCTACACGCAGCGCAAACCCGGGATCGACGGCGGCAAGACGGCAACGCTTGAACCGCACGAGCTCGAAGACAAGTACTTCATGCTGCGCGTGCGCATCGACGGTGGAGCGCTGACCACCGAGCAGCTGCGCGTCATCGGCCAGATCTCCGTGGACTTCGCCCGGGGCTCGGCAGACCTGACGGACCGCCAAAACATCCAGCTGCACTGGATCCGCGTTGAGGATGTTCCGGAGATCTGGCGTCGCCTTGAAGGTATCGGCCTGTCCACCACCGAGGCCTGCGGCGATGTTCCCCGAGTCATCCTGGGCTCCCCGGTCGCCGGCATCGCCAAGGACGAGATCATCGATCCCACGCCGCTGATCCACGAGCTCGCCGAGCGATTCATCGGCGACCCCGAGCTGGCCAACCTGCCGCGCAAGTACAAGACCGCCATCACCGGCCACCCCTCCCAGGACGTGGTGCACGAGATCAACGACTTCGCCTTGGTGGGAGTTGTTCACCCCGAACTTGGTGCCGGCTACGACCTCTGGGTTGGCGGCGGCCTGTCCACCAACCCCCGCCTGGCCGAACGCCTGGGTGTGTTCGTCTCCGCCGACGTCGCCGCTGAAGTGTGGCTGGGCGTCACCAGCATTTTCCGCGACTACGGTTACCGCCGCATGCGTACCAAGGCCCGCCTGAAATTCCTCATGAACGACTGGGGTCCGGCCAAGTTCCGCCAGATCCTTGAAGACGAATACCTCGGCTTCAAGCTCCCGGACGGCCCCGCCGCTCCCAAGCCCACCGCTCCCGGTGACCACATCGGCGTCCACGAGCAGAAGGACGGCAAGTTCTTCATCGGCGTCACACCCACTGTGGGCCGCACGTCCGGCGAAGCACTGGTCACCTTGGCCGACACGTTGGAGAAGCACGGTTCCTACCGGCTGCGCACTACTCCTCACCAGAAGCTGGTGATCCTGGACGTTGCCAAGGAACAGGTGGAACCCCTGATCGCCGAACTGGACACCCTGGGCCTCTCCGCCCGGCCGTCCGTATTCCGCCGCGGCACCATTGCCTGCACGGGCATTGAGTTCTGCAAGCTGGCCATCGTGGAAACCAAGGTCACCGCAGCAACGGCCATCGCTGAGTTGGAATGCCGCTTGGCCGACCTCGTGGAGACCAAGCAGCTGCCGTCGGCACTGTCCCTCCACATCAACGGTTGCCCCAACTCCTGCGCACGCATCCAGACGGCCGATATCGGCCTGAAGGGCATGATGCTGCCAACGCCCGACGGCGACCCCACCCCGGGTTTCCAGGTCCACCTCGGTGGCGGGCTGGCCAACAACGAGCGCGAGGAAGCCGGCCTGGGACGTACCGTCCGCGGCCTCAAGGTCACGGTGGAAGACCTGCCCGATTACGTGGAGCGTGTGGTCCGTAAGTTTGTCGCCGTTGGCGCCGAGGGCCAGACCTTCGCTGAGTGGGCACACTCCGCCGACGAAGGAGACTTACAGTGACCGTAGCTGTAGCACTCAAGCGCTCCAACGAGGAGCTCAAGGCCCTGGCTGAAGCCGGCGCCGCTGAGCTGGGTTGGAACGCCAGCGCCACCGAAGCGATCGCTTGGGTGGCCCGCAACTTCGAACTGCCCGCGGTGACGGTGGCCTGCTCCATGGCCGACGCCGTCCTGCCGGCTTTGGTGGCGGACCAGCTTCCCGGCGTCGACGTCTTGTTCCTGGAGACCGGCTACCACTTCAAGGAAACGCACCAGACCCGCGACGAAGTTGCAGCGAACCTGCGCGTCAACGTCGTGGACGTCCTTCCGGAAACCACCGTGGAACAGCAGGACCGCCTGTTGGGCAAGGACCTGTTCGCCCGCGACCCCGCCCAGTGCTGCGCGCTGCGCAAGGTCCAGCCGTTGCGCCGCTCCTTGGCCGGCTACGAGGTCTGGTTCACCGGTGTCCGTCGCGACGAGGCACCCACCCGCACCAACACGCCGATCATCACGTGGGATGAAGGCTTCGGGTTGGTCAAGGTGAACCCGATGGTCGACTGGACCTTCGATCAGCTGATCGAGTACTCCGAGGACAACATCCTTCCCGTCAACCCCCTCCTGAGCCAGGGTTACCCGTCCATCGGCTGCCAGCCCTGCACACGCCAGGTTGCCCCGGGAGAAGACCCCCGCGCCGGCCGCTGGGCAGGATCCGACAAGACAGAATGCGGACTACACACATGAGCACGTACACAACAGAGGAGTCCACGGTGGAAGTTGCAGCGGCAGTCGACGCCCCTTCGGCTGAGCGGTTGAGCAGCCTGGACACACTCGAGTCCGAGGCCATTCACATCATCCGCGAGGTTGTTGCCGAGTTTGAGAAGCCTGCGTTGCTGTTCTCCGGTGGCAAGGACTCCGTGGTCATGCTGCACCTGGCCACCAAGGCCTTCTGGCCTGGCAAGGTTCCCTTCCCTGTGCTGCACGTGGACACGGGCCACAACTTCCCAGAGGTCATCGACTTCCGCGACCGTACGGTGGAGCGACTGGGCCTGAAGCTGGTTGTGGGCTCGGTGCAGGAGTTCATCGACCGCGGTGAGCTTGCTGAGCGTGCCGATGGCACCCGTAACCCGTTGCAGACCGTTCCGCTGTTGGACGCGATCCAGCGCAACAAGTTCGACGCCGTTTTCGGTGGCGGCCGCCGCGACGAGGACAAGGCCCGCGCCAAGGAGCGCATCCTGAGCCTCCGCGACGAGTTCGGCCAGTGGGACCCGCGCAACCAGCGCCCCGAGTTGTGGAACCTGTACAACGGCCGCCACACGGTGGGCCAGCACGTCCGTGCGTTCCCCATCAGCAACTGGACCGAGCTGGACATCTGGCGGTACATCGAGCGCGAGAACATCGAGCTCCCCAGCCTGTACTACGCCCACGACCGCGAGGTCTTTGCCCGCGATGGCATGTGGCGTGCAGTGGGCGAGGTTTCCCAGCCGCTGCCGCACGAGGAAGTCATCACCAAGCTGGTCCGCTACCGCACGGTGGGGGACATGTCCTGCACCGGTGCTGTCGAGTCCGATGCCCGCACCGTGGCCGACGTCGTTGTTGAAGTCGCCGCCTCCACCCTGACCGAACGTGGCGCCACCCGAGCAGATGACCGCATCTCCGAGGCAGCCATGGAAGACCGCAAGAAGGACGGCTACTTCTAAATGAGCACCGAAACATTGGCTGCCGGGCTGGAGACAGCCCTGCCCACTACTCTGTTCCGTTTCGCTACTGCCGGATCGGTCGACGACGGAAAGTCCACTTTGGTGGGCCGCCTCCTTCACGATTCGAAGGCGATTCTTGCTGACACGCTCGACGCCGTTGCCCGCACCTCAGCGGACCGGGGCTTCGGCGGCGAAAAGGGCGGGATCGACCTCGCCCTCCTGACCGACGGCCTGCGTGCTGAGCGTGAACAGGGCATCACCATCGACGTGGCTTACCGCTACTTCGCAACCGACCGCCGCAGCTTCATCCTGGCGGACTGCCCGGGCCACGTTCAGTACACCAAGAACACGGTGACGGGCGCGTCCACTGCGGATGCCGTCGTCGTACTTATTGACGCCCGCAAGGGTGTCCTTGAGCAGACGCGCCGCCACCTGTCCGTGCTGCAGTTGCTGCGCGTTGCTCACGTGATCGTGGCCGTGAACAAGATCGACCTGGTCGATTTCAGCGAGCAGGTGTTCCGCGACATCGAGGCCGATGTGCAGAAGGTTGCCCGCGAGCTCGGACTGGGTTCCGATGGTGTTGCTGACTTGCTGGTGGTTCCTGTGTCCGCCCTTGATGGCGATAACGTGGTGGACCGCTCCGAGCGCACCCCTTGGTACACCGGTCCTGCGCTGTTGGAAGTCCTCGAGACCCTCCCGGCCGCTGACGAGCTCGAGGCCGAACTGGAGAGCTTCCGCTTCCCGGTCCAGCTGGTGATCCGTCCGCAGGGTGCCCTTGCTCCTGACGCTGTTGCTGCCGGGCTCGATGTGGAGGCGTACCGCGATTACCGTGCCTACGCCGGCCAGATCACCGAAGGGTCGGTCAAGGTTGGCGACGAAGTGAGTGTCATCAGCCCGGGCCACGAACCGCGCACCACCACGGTGGTCGGCATCGACTTCGCCGGCCAGTCGTTGGAAGAAGCAGCCGCTCCGCAGTCTGTGGCTGTCCGCTTGGCTGACGAGATCGACATCGCCCGCGGTGACACCATTGCCGCAGCCGGTACGGTCCGCGAAAGCACTGCTGATCTGTATGCGTCCTTGGCATGGCTTTCGCCGAAACCGCTCCGCGAAGGCCAGAAGGTCCTGGTGAAGCACGGTACGCGCACGGTCCAGGCACTGGTCCGCAACGTCACGGGCAAGCTGGACCTGGCCACGTTCAACGTGGAGCCGGCGTCCACCCTGGACCTTAACGACATCGGACACGCACAGCTCCGGCTCTCTGCTCCGCTGCCGTTGGAGAACTACCTGCACCACCGCCGAACGGGCGCTTTCCTGGTGATCGACCCCATCGACGGCAACACCCTTGCCGCGGGCTTGGTCAAGGACCACCCGGGCGACCACGAGGACGAACGTTACGTCATCTAGGGTCACACGTAGTCACAAAACCGCAGCTTGTTCGCGACTCCTCACGTTGTACGGCGGGATTTTCGAACAAGCTGCGGTTTTCTTTTTTGGGGAAGGACCCATGCCACAGAACACCACGCTCAGCACGTATTTAGCCGCCGGCAAGGACCTGGTCCTGGACGGCGCCTTAGCCACGGAATTGGAAGCCCACGGCTGCGACCTGGAAGACGCCTTGTGGTCCGCCAAGGTCCTGCTGGAACAGCCGCACCTGATCAAACAGGTCCACCGCGACTATTTCGACGCCGGTGCGTCCGTGGCCATTACAGCCAGCTACCAGGCCACTCCGCAGGGCTTTGCGCGGCGTGGGCTGTCCGTGGAGGAATCGTTGGAGCTGGTGGCGTTGAGTGTCCGGCTGGCCGACGAAGCCCGTCAGGAATACCTAGCAGCCAACCCCGGATCCCGTCCGCTGCTGGTGGCCGGATCTGTTGGCCCCTACGGCGCGTACCTTGCCGATGGCTCGGAGTACCGCGGCGATTACACGCTTTCTGCCGCGGAATTCCGGGACTTCCACCGCCCCCGCATCGCCGCGCTGGTAGAGGCCGGTGCGGATTTCCTGGCCTGCGAAACACTGCCGTCGTTTGCCGAAGCTGAGGCGCTGTTGGCGCTCGTGGCGGAGTTCGACGTCGAATCCTGGTTTACGTTCACGCTGCGGGACAGCGGCCACATCAGTGATGGGACGCCACTGGAGAGCGTGGCTGCGCTGCTTGGCGCGGAACCGCGCGTGGCCGCCGTCGGGGTTAATTGCGTGCCGTTGGAGTTGGTGACACCAGCACTGGAGTCCCTCCAGGCTGTGAGCGACAAACCCCTGGTGGCCTACCCGAATTCGGGGGAGGCCTACGACGCCGTGACCAAAACATGGGGTCCGGCTGTGGGTGTTCAGGGGAGCGGAACCCTGGCCGGCGCCTCTGCAGATTGGCACGACAGGGGAGCCCGTCTCATAGGTGGCTGCTGCCGCACAACTCCGCGTGACATTGAAGGCCTCGTGGCCAATATGACGCCACGTGAACCTGCGTGAACCTTGATTTCTACGGGATTGAAGCCGAAATATGACAGTCCCTACTGTGAAGGCATGACCTCTCCGGAATGGTCCTTGCTTGCCCTCGACGGGCGATGTCACGGGGCCTGATCTTCGCCCCACTCGCATCCCACATCTCCGAAGGACCCCTCATGTCGAACAACCCCGAGTCACCCAACACCGGTACCACCCGCATCGTCGCGGGTGAGACCGCCAAGCCCAAGCGCCGCCGCACCGTTGAGATCGCACTGGCCGTCGGCCTGGTGCTGCTCATCGGAGCAGGCGCCGCCGTTGCTTCCGCTGTTTCGCAGAACAACAACCAAGCCGCCCCAGCCCCCGCCACGACGCCCGCCGCCGAACTCAAGCTCGGCTACTTCAGCAACGTCACCCACGGTCCGGCCCTGGTCGGAATCAGCAAGGGCATCATCGCCAAGGAACTTGGTGAAACCAAGCTCAGCACCCAGGTCTTCAACGCCGGTCCCGCCGCTATCGAAGCCCTGAACGCCGGCGCCATCGACGCCACGTACATCGGCCCGAACCCGGCCATCAACTCCTTCGTCAAGAGCAACGGCGAGTCCATCAGCATCATCGCCGGTGCGGCTTCCGGTGGTGCCCAGCTGGTGGTCAAGCCGGAGATCAACTCCGCTGCCGACCTCAAGGGCAAAATCCTTAGCTCGCCGCAGCTCGGCGGCACGCAGGACGTAGCACTCCGCGCCTGGCTGGGCGCGCAGGGTTTCAAGACCAACGTTGACGGCAGCGGTGATGTGAACATCAACCCCACCGAAAACGCCCAGTCGCTGAAGCTCTTCCAGGACGGAAAGCTCGACGGCGCGTGGTTGCCTGAGCCGTGGGCGTCCCGCTTGGTCCTCGAAGCCGGAGCGAAGGTCCTCGTTGACGAAAAGGACCTGTGGGAGAAGGGCGACTTCACCACGACCATCCTGATCGTGAACAAGAAGTTCGCTGCAGAACACCCTGAAACTGTGAAGGCACTGCTCAAGGGCCACGTGGAATCCGTGAACTGGCTCAACTCCGCCTCAGCGGCAGACAAGGCAACCACCATCAACGCTGTCCTGAAGGACACGGCCGGCAAACCGCTTCCGGCCAACGTGATTGAGCGGGCGCTGCAGAACATCAAGTTCACCACCGACCCGCTGGCCGGAACGTACAAAAAGCTCCTGGATGACGGCGTGAAGGCCGGAACCACCAAGCAGGCCGACATCAACGGCATCTTCGACCTCCGCACCTTGAACGAGGTTGAAGGCAAGAAGACCTCGGCTGCAGGTCTCGGCCAGGACTAAGCATTAACAGGCTGGTCCGCTTTCCTCCCCTTGGGCGGGAAGCGGGCCGGCCTTCAGCCACATCAGCTCTACCAATCAACATGAAGGACGGGACCATGCCAGTCGTACTCGAGAACCTGGGCAAGCGCTTCGGCGACGGCGCCCCGGTGCTGGACGACGTCAACGCCACCATCGCCCAAGGCGAGTTCGTGGCCCTCCTCGGTGCGTCCGGCTGCGGCAAGTCCACCCTGCTGAACATCATGGCGGGACTGGAAAAACCGACGTCGGGCGCCCTTGAAGTCCCCAGCGACGGCGCCGCCTTCATGTTCCAGGACGCGTCCCTCTTTCCGTGGTTGACCGCCCGCGGCAACATCGAACTCGCGCTGCAACTGGCCGACAAGTCCAGCACCAAGGCGAGCCGGCGTGCCCGCGCCACGGAGCTGCTCGATCTGGTGCACCTGGGCGGCGCCGGCGACAAGCGCCCGCACGAACTTTCCGGTGGCATGAGGCAGCGCGTGGCTTTGGCCCGTTCCCTGGCCCAGGACCGGCAGTTGCTGCTGATGGACGAGCCGTTTGCTGCCCTCGATGCCATCACCCGCGACCTCCTGCATGATGAGCTCGAGCGGATCTGGAAGGAAACCGGCCGGACCATCGTGTTCGTGACGCACAACGTCCGCGAAGCCGTGCGACTGGGCCAGCGCGTGCTGCTTTTGTCCTCCCGCCCCGGCCGTGTGGTGGCCGAATGGGACGTCACCGAGGAACACCGTACCGATGCCGGTCGCGCTGGGGAGCTCACTGGTGTCATCACCCGCCGACTTCGCGAGGAGATCCGCCGCCATGCCAAGTAACCCCATCACCACCGAAGAGCGGACCCTTCCCGTGACCGAATCCAAAGAGCACATCACTTCCCCGTCGCTGAAGGGCAGCGCCTCCGAGCTCCGCGACCTTGAAGCCGGGCTGGACAACCTGCAGTCGGACAATGGCCGAAAGCGGGGCATCGAGTGGAATCGAGTGCTGCTGCCTGTTGCCGCGTTGGTGGTCCTGATCCTTGCGTGGCAGCTCTACGTTTCCTTGGAGTTCAAGCGGCGCGACCTCGTGCCCGGGCCCCTTGACGTGCTCACCCAGTTCGTGACGATGTGGGGAGAAGGCAAAGTCCAGGAAGCGGTGTGGACTTCGCTGCAGCGTGGCCTGATCGGCTTCCTGATCTCCGTGGTGATCGCGACCCCCATTGGTCTTTTGCTCGCCCAGGTCGCTCCTTTGCGCCGGGCGTTTGGACCGCTGATTTCCGGGCTGCAGGTGCTCCCGTCCGTGGCATGGGTTCCTGCTGCCATCATCTGGTTCGGCCTGACCGATGCCACCGTCTACTTCGTGGTGTTCATGGGTGCCATCCCGTCCATCATCAACGGCCTCATCTCCGGTGTGGACCAGATCCCGCCCCAGTACCGCAGCGTAGGTACAGTCCTTGGTGCCAACCGACTCCAAATGGCCCTTCAGATTGTGCTGCCCGCGGCCCTTCCCGGCTATATCGGCGGACTGAAGCAGGGCTGGGCTTTCTCCTGGCGCTCCCTCATGGCCGCCGAGATCATCGCAGTGGGCGGAACCATTGGCTTCGGGCTGGGCTCATTGCTCGATCAGGGCCGACTGTTGTCTGACATGACCATCGTGATGTCCGCGATCCTGCTCATTCTGTTCGTAGGCATCCTGATTGAGCTCCTGGTGTTCGGACCGATCGAGAAGCGCCTCCTGCAGCGCCGTGGCTTGCTGGCGGGCAGTTCCCGCTAGGCTCCTTTGGCCGGCGCGCCCGACCTAAACGCAAGGGCCCGACGGCGACCTACCGCCGTCGGGCCCTTGCGTTACGTTGGCGTGAGGCTAGAGTCCAGCCAAGAGATCCTTCATTTCCTGGATCTCCTCTTCCTGCGAGGCCACAATATCCTTGCTGAGCTGGACGGCCTCAGGATTCTGACCCTGGCTCGTTTCGGTTTTGGCCATGGTCACGGCACCTTCGTGATGCGCGATCATCTGCGTCAGGAAGAGTGTGGCAGCTTCTGTGCCCTGTGCCGCTTCGAGTTTTTGCAGGTCGGCGTCGCTCATCATGCCGTCCATGCTGTGGGAGCTGTGATCGCCGGCAGCCATGGTGGCCGATTCATTCCAGCTTGTAAGCCAGCCGGTCATTTTTTCGATCTCGGGGGCCTGTGCGGCCCTGATCCTGGCTGCCAGCTCCGTTACGGCCGCCGGGATGTCCTGCTTGGCCAGCATCGCGTCGGACATTTCCACGGCTTGGGCATGGTGGGGAATCATCATCTGCGCGAACATCGTATCCGCCGCGTTGTGGACCGGATCCGTGCTGCCCGCCGACGGGTTTGCCGATGCACTGGAGGTGCCGTGATCCATGCCCGGCATCGAGCCCGAGCCGGAATTGGATCCGCAGCCGGCCAGTGCGAGCAGGGTTGCCAAAGCGGTTCCCGTGACAATGTAGCGTGTTTTGTTCATCAGTGATTGGTCCTTTGCCAATTCAGGCGGCACCATCGTCTGCCGCCAAGGGTAAGCAGTTGGGCGCCCGGAGCCATAGGGGTCCGGGGTGTGGCGAAGGGCCCGCATGTTGGCGGCCCCTCCCAGTGCTTACGTCCTGCTGATGCTGAGTTGCCCGGGCGTGGGCTGGTCTGGTCGGTAGGACCAGGATGGCAATGGATCTTGGTACCCGGTGGCAGTGAGAGTGTAGGTAGCCGCGCTGGCTGGGAGCGGCGCAACCAAGGAACCGGTTTTTAGCGACGGTGTGCAGGTAGCACCTACCGCCTCGGCGCAGGAACAGCTTCCGGACGTACACTGTTCCGCTTCCGCAGGATGACCGGCAGGGAGGGGTTGCGAAGTGTCGTGCACATGATGTGAAGTGCCCTGCCCGTGAAGGGTGATCGCGTCAGTGGCTGTTGGCGTGACGGAATGTTCCCCATGGGATCCGCTCATCACATGCATTCCGAACAAGCCCGCAATGATGGCAGCCACGAGCATCAAGAGCGATCCTCGTCTGAGAAGGGGCGATGAAACCCGCGACGATGACCCGCTCACGCGCACTCCTCCTTTGCGTCCATTCGCAACACTATACCCCTGGAGGGTATCGGTCTTTGCAATGCAAGAATAAGCACACTACTGCGGCAATCCCGCTGCGCTAACGCCGGCAACGGCCTAGAATCGGCGAATGGGCCTTCTCACGTTCAGCATCAACGTCACTCTGGATGGCTGCGTCGACCACCGGGAGGGGATCGCAGATGATGAGACCCACGCCCACTTCACACGCCTCCTGGATCAGAGCGGTGCGATGCTCTGGGGACGCACCACCTACGAAATGATGGAGGAGTACTGGCCCTTGGTCGCCCGGGGCGAGGTCGAAGCGCCGCCAGCCCTTCGTGAGTGGGCGATTACCTTGGAGGATAAACCTAAGTACGTCGTTTCCACAACGCGGAGCGACTTCCCCTGGACCAACAGTCATCGGCTGGTCGGCGAACTGGGTACGGCCGTTCAGGAACTCAAGGACAGGACTCCGAAGGGGGTACTTGTTGGCAGCGGGAAACTAGCAACAGAGCTGGACCGGCTGGGCTTGATCGACGAGTACAAATTTCTCATCCACCCCATGATCACCGGTCACGGCCCCACCCTATACCAAGGCGGGCTGCCCAGCACCCGGCATCTTGAGCTGATATACGCCGAGCCGCTAAGTAACGGGGCGGTGTCCATGCATTATCGCCGGGCTGTTTGACGATTGTAGAGGCGACGTGAAAACGCCGAACCATCCTCATCAGCTCTGGTTTAGAAGTCCCCACCCGGGTAGATGCCCTCGGGCAAGGTGAAGCACGGCGAGCCCGAATCGATCCAAATTTCATTAGGTTTGACGCCGCCACCGACGAGGTAGTTTTCCCCGGGAGCAGGTGGATCAATCTGGATAAGAAGCTTTTTGTCTACATCCATATTGGCTGACACCTTGAGCCCTTGCCCCCGGTAGTGGGCTTCGATGTCCTTCACGATCGGCTCGATGTTGGTTCCTTCAACGACAGTGATGGTAGTCGAACCTTTCCACTTGTGGTGGGTGCTGTTGCAGGACAGAAGCATGCCCTTCTTCTTCTGATCGATCGAGATAACAGCGTCTTTTGGGATCAGGGCGGCGATTTCCAGTTCCATCGCTTGGGTCTGGGCTTTGGCTTCCTGCCACGTCAGGTCAGCTTTCATCGGTTCACCCGGCGTCTTTGTTGCGGTGGGTACTGGTGGTTCGATGTGTGTCCCTCCGGGGCTTCCAGAACAGCCGGCCAGAACCATCGCACCCACCAGCAGCAACGACGCCATAGCGCTGTGTCGCGCCCTCACCTAGCCACAACTCCCGGCACGTCGTTGAGCGCATGGTCGTTGTCTTCACTGTTAGAGGCTACGAGATCACGGTTGCTCAAAAGCATCTAGAAATCCCCACCCGGGTAGGTACCCTCGGGCAATGTGAAGCAATGCGAACCTGATGCAATGCGAATGACGCCGGGATCGTCCTCTCTGATGAGATACATTTCCGAGGTGGCCGGATCGCTTATCTCAACACGAAAGGTGCCTTGTATGGTCCGGTCGCTTGAGACCTCAAAACGATGATCCGTGAAGTGTGCCCGTGCAGCCGTCTCAAGTTCTTTCACGACAGATTCAGCTTCGCTTCCCTCAGCCAGCGTGATCGAAGTCGAACCGTTCCAGTTGTGTTCTGTCTTGCTGCAGGATAGGAAAACGCCCGTCTCTTTCTGGACTATGGAAGTAATCTTGTCCTTTGGGATCAAAGCCGCTATCTCCAGCGCTTCCTTTTCTGTGTTTGCTTTAGCTTCCTGCCAAGTGAGTACCGTGGTCATCGGTTCCTCTTGTGTATCAGTGGCAGTTGGCACAGGTAACTCTGTCGAACCCGCGTTGGGTAGCCCGGCGCAGCCGGCGAGCCCGATCGAACCCGTCAATAGCAACAACGCCATGGCTCCTTGTCGCGCCCTCATCGAGCCAAATTTCCGCGCATGTCTTTGAGTACTTGCTCGTTGTCCTCGTTATTTGAGGCGATGAGGTTGTAATTGTTCATGGTATCTAGAAATCCCCACCCGGGTAGATGCCCTCGGGCAAAGTGAAGCACGCAGATCCTGAGGCGATACGGATTTCATTAGGGGCCAAGCCTTCTGCCACGATGTAATTCTCCCCAGCTCCCAGATCGATTTGGATTCGATAGTCTCCGTCGACATTCCTGTCGGCGGATACTTTCGTTCCTTTCGCCCGGCAGTTGGCTTCGATGTCCTTCACGATCGGCTCGATGTTGGTTCCTTCAACGACAGTGATGGTAGTCGAACCTTTCCATTTGTGGTGGGTGCTGTTGCAGGACAGAAGCATGCCCGCCTTCTTCTGATCGATCGAGACAAGGTTGTTGTTTGGAATTAAGGCCGCGATCTCCAGCTCCATAGTTTGGGTGTGGGCTTTGGCTTCCTGCCAGGTCAGTTCAGTTATCAACGGTTCCTCCTGTGTATCAGCGGCAGTTGGCACGGTTGACTCGGTCGAACTCACGCTTGGGTTTCCGGCGCAACCTGCGAGCCCGATCGAACCCGCCAACAGCAACAACGCCATGGCTCCTTGTCGCACCATCATCGAGTCACAATTCCAAGCATGACTCTGAGTGCCTGCTTGTAGTTCTCGCGGTCGGTTGCGATGAAGTTCTGGTTGTTCATGAGGATCTAAAAATCCCCACCCGGGTAGGTACCCTCGGGCAATGTGAAGCAAGGCGAACCTGATGCAATGCGGATCTCATTTGGGGAGAATCCTTCAGAGACGATGTAACTTTCCCCCGGAGTGGGCGGGTCGATTTGGATACGATACCTTCCATTAACATCAGTATCGATGGATACTTTTGTTCCTATTGTCCGGTAGTGAGCTTCGAGTGATTTAACGATAGGCTCTATTTTGGTTCCTTCAAGAACCGTGACTGTCGTTGAGGCATTCCAGTTATGTTGAGTTTTGTTGCAAGATAGAAGCACGCCCGTTTTCTTTTGATCAATCGAGACAACAACATCTTTTGGGATCAGTGCGGCGATCTCAAGTTGAATAGCTTGAGTGTGAGCCTTCGCTTCCTGCCAAGTGAGTTCAGTGGTCATCGGTTCCTCTTGTGTTTGCGTAGCAATTGGCACAGTTGCCTCGGTCGAACTCGAGTTTGGATTTCCGGCACAGCCGGCAAGTCCCATCAGCAATGCCAGCACCACCACCGTGGCACCGTACCGAGCCGTCACCGAGCCACGATTCCAAGTAGGGTTTCAAGCACTTTTATGTTGTCCTCGCTGTTGGAGGCAATGAGGTTGTGGTTTTCCATGAGGATGTTCCCTTCTTCGACGGTGTTGATCGCCCTAAGTTGGTCGTCGTGGGGGCCGCGGTAGTAGTGCTGTTCAAACTCTTCGCGATGAATCGGATTGTTTCCCTCCCATACCACCCCTTTTTTCGTGACGGGGTTGGTAACTCCCTGGCCATGGATGAGCAGATCATAGTAGTACAGGTTCGAATACTCCGTGGTTGGCTGTGGTTTCCAGTCCGGGAGCATGCCTGCCCCAGCGAGGGAGACCACCTTGTCGTATCGGGCCCCGGCGACTTCGGAGCTGGTGACGTTTGCCAGGCCCCAGCTGTGCCCGATGCCGGTTTGTTCGGCACCCTTTAGGTAGGGATCAGTGCGCATCCCGGCTTCGAAGGATGCCAGTTGCTGCCCGGACGTGCGTGCGAGTTTTTCATCGTTCGCCTCACCGATTCTCGCCAGGTTGGGACCGCCGGCGGTGTTCTCCTCCCCAGGGAACCGCCCATCCTTATAAACGAAAGCCAGTGTACCCGGCACTTCGCTACGGAGGTAGCTCGAGACCTGCTGTACCCCGCCTGTGTAAAAGATGTCCATCCCGGTGAAGGTGCCCGGAACGTAGGTGATCACATGCCGTGTGTCGGAGCCCGGAGTGCCGATCATTTCCACAATCCTGGACCGGTCCCGGTCATAGAGGTAAAGCTGTACGTCCCCGGCTTTCACCAGATTCAGGTACGCCACCTCATTTTCGAGCATTTTTGTTCGGTTAGGGTCGTGGTGGCTTTGCCCCAACTCGGACAACTTCCGTGCTGATTCCAGGTCGTTCTCCGCCGCGCGGAGCAGGCTTGGCACATTCAACTGATTGGCCCGGACCCTGGCCAGTGCGGGCATTCCGTCCAAAGCGCCGAACACGGCCGGAGCCGCAGTCAGCAGCAGCTCTTGCACCCGCGAGAACCCAGCCACGGCCGTGGCGGTGCCGGCCGGAGGGTTCATGCCCGCCCACCAAGTCCCGATTTTCGATGGCTCGATGCCTTGCAGGGCCTGCTTCCATCCAGGCATTGTGGCCAACGCCTTCACGTCCGCCTCGGTGGCACTGGACAAGTAGCTCAGCAGCGCCGCGCCCGACAACGACATCGGTGCCGTGGCAAGCACAAGAAGGCCGTTCGATACCGTTATCTGGCCAACGTCCCCGCTGGCGCCGGCAGCGCGGAACGTCGACGCGATGTCGGAAAGCCGGCTCGCGTCCTGATGGTTGTCTTCGAGGAACCGTCGTAGCCCGCCACGGACAGCGTGGAGGTCAGAGTGCACCCAGGAGCACTTCTCCTCGAAATCGGACACAGCTGCACTGACTTTGTCAGCCGAAGCTCGGTCTGAGTCGTCGTGGATCCTGAAGGTCGACGCTGCCGAGTCCAAGGTGTCCGGATCAGCGGAACTCGCCCCAGCAGTGCTTCCGCTCGCCCAGACACGCAACCCTTGCCGGGCCGTCTCCACGCTCACCACCGGACGGTCAGTCTCCGCCGTCGACGGGCGGGGCCCTACATCCACCCCGAAACCGCCGCCAGCACGGGCCCAGCCGGAGGCCAGCGCCCACTCGGTCACGTCATCCAAGCGACGCTGCTCAACCTCGGCCGCGTTCTTCGCGTCCTGGACCTGACGGGCAACATCTTCCAACATATGGACCAGCTCGGACCGGGCCGCCCTTTCAGAGGCAACGTTTTCCCGGAAGCAGTCTGCGAACACGCCCCGAAATTCCGTGAGAGCAGCAGTCGAGGCCGATTCCCGTCCGCCTCGTTGATCCTGCAACGTACGCGCGGCGTCTCGACATGCACCGATCAGGCGATCAGCAGCATGAGCATCGAAATCCATAAAAACTCCATCGAATAGATAAAGCATCCCCGACGCCTACTCTACCTAATCCTGCGGATCTATTTGCACAGGTAACGGGAAGTGACGGACTATGGACCCTGAGCGGGCACGGTGCCGGTGGAATTTCCCGGCACCGTGAAGAGTTGTCCCGAACATGCACAACAAACGGATCGGTTTCCTCTCCTTCGGTCACTGGGCCCGCGTCCCGGGTTCCCTCGTGCCAACGGCTGGGGAGGCCCTGAAACAGGGCATTGAACTCGCTGTGGCCGCTGAGGAACTGGGCATCGACGGAGCCTTCTTCCGGGTGCACCACTTCGCCCGGCAGCAAGCATCGCCCTTTCCACTGCTGAGTGCTATTGCGGCGCGGACCAGCCGGATCGAGATGGGCACCGGCGTCATCGACATGCGCTACGAAAACCCGCTCTACATGGCCGAGGAAGCAGCCGCCACAGACCTCATCAGTGATGGGCGGTTGCAGCTCGGAGTGAGCCGTGGTTCACCCGAACCCGCACGGAACGGAGCAGCGAACTTCGGCTACGTCCCCGAGGACGGTGAGGACGGCGGCGACATGGCCCGCCGCCACACCGCATTGTTCCGCAAAGCCATCGCCGGGCACGGGGTGGCCGAAGCGGACCCGCACTACGCCGGTGGGGCCACAGGTCTGCTGCCCATCCAACCCCAGTCACCCGGCCTCCCTCAGCGGATCTGGTGGGGCGCCGGAACCCGCAAAACGGCCGTGTGGGCTGCTGAGCAGGGGATGAACCTGATGAGCTCAACCCTTCTTACCGAGGACACCGGTGTTCCCTTCGACGAACTGCAGGCAGAGCAGATCCGGATGTTCCGCGAAGCTTGGGCCGCCGCCGGGCACGACTTCGAGCCAAGGATCTCCGTCAGCCGAAGCGTGATTCCGATCGTCGACAGCCAAGACAACCACTATTTCGGTCTGCGTGCCCAAGCGGACAGCCAGGACCAGGTAGGAATTCTCGACGGCGCGTTGTCCCGTTTCGGGAAAAGCTACATCGGCGAGCCGGATCAATTAGCGGACGAACTGGCGAAGGACGCAGCCGTGCAAGCAGCCGACACGGTCCTGCTTACAGTGCCCAACCAGCTAGGCGTCGACTACAACGCCAAGCTGCTGGGCAACGTCGCCAAGCACGTCGCCCCTGCTTTCGGTTGGAACGCGAAAGCCTAGGACGCCACCGCCAACAGCCCGGCAGCTGAAAACGAAGCAGGCTCCACGAATACCCGGTACCCCCGTTCGTGATCGAATCCGTGGATTTCCCGGGTATCCAAAGCAGCCATGAATTCGAGGGTCTCCCGCGTGATCACCTGCCCAGGGACAAGGATGGGGAACCCGGGCGGATACGGCGTAACGAACCCTGCCGAGATCACTTCCTGTCCTTCGGCCACCGCCGCAGCCACTTGGGCTGCGGACAGGTACACCGTGGAATCGGGCTTGTAACTCTCAAAGTAGGCGGCCCGGATATCACCGTCCTCGCAGGAATCATCAGTACGGAAGCGCGCGGCGAAAGTGCTGAAGTCCGGGAGCGGGGGAGTGGGACGCGGGGCATCGGATGAGGCAGGTAACGTCCGAGCCCGCGCCGAAGGATGTGGATTCTCAAAACCCTCGGCCAGCTTGACGAGGACCTCGATCAGGTACGCTACGGAGCTGCGGGACGTGCCGATGTTGGTCATGAACAGCACCGTGTTCCGGGACGTTTTGTTCACTTGGATGCCGTGATCATCCATGAGGTAGCTGTGGCGGAAAGTATCGCCGTCGATCCCTGTCCTGCTGATGTCCAGCGTGAGGCGGCTGGGGTCGATGACGAACTCGTCACGTAGCCACGCATCTTCCAACTCAGCCAGCCCATCCCGCAGCGGCATGCTGGAGCCGGTTTCCCTGTAGCGCGGACCGATGAGGTCCCGCGAGGAAAGCACCCGGAAGTACTTCTTCAGCAGGGGGTGCCGGGCTACGGCTTGGGCCACGGACATGGCAAGGTCGGATTGCCGTTGCACCAGGCCGAAACCTTCCAGTTCCACCTGTCGTCTGCCAATGTCCAAGGACGCCAGAATCTGGTAGTTGGGCGAGGTGGACGTGTGGGTCATGTACGCCTCGCGGAAGGATTCCCGGTTGGAGCCGGCAAAGTCCTGGTCAAACACGTGGATCATTGAACCCTGCCGCAGCGAGGTCAACGTTTTGTGGGTCGACTGCGTTGCGTAGACCCGCAAACGTGCCTTGGCAGGATCCGGAATCAGCCTGGTGGTGAGCCAGGTTTCGTCATCAATGGGTTCGCTGGTGACCGGGTCATGAAGGGCGGCTGCCTGTTCCGCGTACCGGGCTGCGTAGGCAGGATCGCTGAAGGAAGCTTCCAGGGAGGCTGCAGCCGCCATGCCGGTTCGACGGCGGTACACCGGATGGGAGCGGGCGAAGGCAAACCACGCCTCATCCCACAGGAAGACGAGATCCGGTTTGATGGCCAGGCATTCCTCCATGACCCTTTCGACGTCGTACACAACGCCGTCAAAGGTGCAGTTGGTGAGGGTCACCATTTTCACCTCGTGAAGCCTGCCTGCCCGCCGGTATTCCAGCAGCCTGCGTTTGAGGCTGGCCAGGGGGACAGCACCATAAAAGGCGTACTTGTCCAAGGGATAGGCGTCCAGGTACGAAACCCGGGCGCCCGCGAGCACGAACGCGTAGTGGTGCGATTTGTGGCAGTTCCGGTCCACCAGCACAACATCGCCCGGGGCAAGCAGCGATTGATGCACAATTTTGTTGGCCGTGGACGTGCCGTTGGTGACAAAGTAGGTTCGTTGCGCCCCGAAGGCCCGGGCCGCGAGTTCCTGCGCGCGTTTGATGGACCCATGCGGATCCAGCAAAGAGTCCAGACCGCCCGAGGTGGCGGAGGTTTCGGCCAGCAGCAGGTTTGTCCCATAAAAATCGGCCATGTCCCGGATCCACGGTGAAGTCCCCACCGACGCGCCCCGGGAAATCGGCAGGGCGTGGAAGACGCTGGCCGGGCGGCGGCTGTAGTCCTGCAGAGCGGTGAAGAACGGCGTTTCGTAGCGTTCAGCCACCCCGGACAGCAGTGACAGATGCAGGTCCAAATGATCCTGTCGCCGGAAAATCCGCCGGAACTTCCTGGTGAGGGATCCCGCCAGGGACTCGATGGAAACCCCTGCCACCAAGTAGACGTCCAGTTCCGGCCGCAGCCCGGAAATTGCATCGGCCAGCGCAAGGATCCGTCTGATGGGTCGCGAGTCCTGCAAGTCTGCGGAGGTATGCCGGGCCAGGAACCTCCGGAGGTCGCTGCCCAACAGGTGGGAGCTGCGGAGGGAGAAGCCCGGGCGAAGAACAACGGACTGGATATCGGGGTTCAGCATGATGGCCACCAAGGCATCCTCATAGCTGGGAACCACGTTGACCGTGTACGTGAACGCATCCGAAGGGCGGCGCTGCGCAGCCATGGTGTTCTTGAGCGCCTCGGCTTCTTCGGGCTCAATGGTATCCACCACCAGGACCTCAAAGCGTGGCCGCTCCGCCGGCTCGGACTGGTCAACAACTTCCTCGTCCGGGAGCTCAGCGCGCGGCACCGCAGCTGTTTCCCCGGCAGAGGCGAGCGGGAGGTGGGACAAACCGCCCAGAAGCTGGAGCGCGGCCTGGGGTTCGCCGTCGTCGATTAATTGGCGCAACTGCGCCACGGCGTTGACTCCGGGCTCTGCCCAATACGGTTCCACCGCCGCCAGGAGGGCAAGGCTTCGGTGGATCTGGGACAACAGGCCGGGCTCCTGGTGCCTGGCTGAGGCAAGCTGCCTGAGCGCGTACCCCAGGAATTCCCACGCATCGGCTCGGGACCGCCAAGCCCGGCTTGGCGTGCCGATTTTGAGGGACGGGGAAGGGTTGCTCATGTGTTTCACTTTCGAACTGGGAAGGGTCTAAGACGTCAGCGCTGTGCGGATGCGGCCGCGATACGCATACCAGCCCGCGATCAGGAGCGGCACCAGCACCAGCAATGACGCGAGAACCCAGCGGCCCGTTTCCGAGAAGCCCATGGTTACGACCACAAAGGCGAGGAACCCAAGCGTGAGGTAGGAGGTAAAGGGTGCTCCGAACAGCCGGAAGGCCGGGCGGACCACCTTGCCGCTGCGGACCCACCGCTGGAGCTTGATGTGGCAGAGCATGATGGTGGCCCAGCCGCCGATGATGCCCACCGCCGAGATTTCCAGCACGATCTCAAAGACCTGCGAGGGGACAACGGCGTTCAATCCAACGCCCACCAAGGTGATGACCGCTGTCAGGAGGATGCCACCGTAGGGCACTCCGGACGCGCTGATCCGTCCGGTGAATTGCGGAGCCGAGCCATTCACAGCCATGGACCGGAGGATGCGGCCAGTGGAATAGAGGCCGGCGTTGAGGCTGGAGAGCGCGGCGGTGAGGACCACGAAGTTCATCACGGACGCGGAGATGGCTCCGGCCTGCGGATCGCCGAGGTGCGAGAAGAAGGTGACAAAGGGGGACTCGCCGGCCTTGTAGGACGTGAAGGGAAGCAGGAGCGAGAGCAGCAGGACGGAGCCCACGTAGAACACCCCGATGCGGATTACTACGGTGTTCACGGCCTTGGGCATCACCTTGTGGGGGTTGGCGGTTTCGCCGGCTGCAGTGCCCACCAGCTCCACGGCGGCGTAGGCGAACACCACGCCGCTGATGGCCAGGAGCGGCGCCACGGAGCCCATGGGGAACATGCCACCGTTCTCAGCGATGACGTTGAAGCCCGGAACGCCAACGTCCGTCCGGCCGCCGAAAACAATGAAGCAGATGCCCACCACGAGGAACGTCACCAGGGCGCCCACCTTGATCATGGCGAACCAGAACTCCATCTCGCCGAAGATCTTCACGGACACCAGGTTCAAGGAGAGCACCACTACCAGAGCGATCAACGCGATCAACCACTGCGGGATGTCATTGATGGGCGCCCAATATTGGCCCCAGAACTTCACGTACAGGGCAACCGCGGTGACGTCCACTATGGAGGTCATGGCCCAGTTCAGGAAGTAGAGCCAGCCCGCGGTGTAGGCCATTTTCTCCCCGTAGAACTCCCGGGCGTAGGAAACGAACGAGCCGGAGGTGGGGCGGTACAGCACCAACTCGCCCAGTGCCCGCAGGATCAGGAACGCGAAGAATCCGCAGACGGCATAAACGAGGACCAACGCAGGTCCGGATCCGTTGAGGCGGCCTCCGGCGCCCATGAAGAGCCCGGTACCGATCGCACCTCCGATGGCGATCATCTGAATTTGCCGGGGCTTGAGGGTTTTGCGGTAGCCGCTTTCCTCCGGGGCGACAGCGTTCGACGACGGCGCCGCGGCTATGTCTTTCGGGGAATCTTTGGGGGCGGAAAGGGTCTGTGTGGACGCAGGGGTGGGTATCACTTCGGGGGTCTCCTTTGACTCCGTTGCCACCTTAGGTGGCTCAATACTCCAAAACGTGGGGGTGGCCTGCCGGCTTGATGTACCTGAATTTGGCCGTGGTGCAGACAGGCTTTGTGGTGTTTGGGACAGTCACCAACTCTAGGTCGCCGCCGTCGCCGGCAAATTGGCTGGCGAACCAAATTCCAGGGCCGGCTCTTGTGCCGGGCGGACAACACTGGTGTTCTGAAGGGCCGGTAATGTTTCTCGCTGTGCGTGCCTGCGTACAGGTACCGGCTGCGCCCCTCAATGGCGAGGAAGCGTCTTGCCGAAGACACTGATGAGGAAAGGAAGCGATAGCTTCGTTGAACGCTTTGGACATTGACGACGACGGTGTCGTCACCTTATTGAGCGACGTCCTGGAAGACCTTGGCGTCGACAACGCCCGGTTGGTGCTGGCCCCTGCAAGCGACAACAGAACTGTCAGTGAAACAGTCATTGTCGACGCTGAAGACGACGATGAGATCCGCCCCCGGGTGCTGGTCATGCTGATTGGTGTCCGTGGACGTGCCGCCCTCCCCGCACTTCGTCGCATCATTGCCGGCCGCCCCACCGCGATAGCAGTCAAGGGCAGTGAGCGCGAGCTGGAAGCCGCTGCTGAGTTGCTACAGGCAACGGGTATTGGCCTGGTGGCCGTTGCTCCCGGACTCCGCTGGGACAAATTCGAAAGCATCGCACTGGACCGGATCCGCGAAAACGATGTGCCGGGGGAATCCCCAAACGCCGTCCACCGGGACCTGTTTGCGATCGCGCAAACTACAGCCACGCTGACCAACGGCCACGTGGTGATCGAAGATCCGGGCAACAGGGTGCTTGCCTACTCGCCTGCGTCCAATGACGTTGATGAGCTTCGAAGGCTGTCCATCCTGGCGCGGCGTGGCCCTGAGAAATACCAGAAACTCTTGAAGGAATCAGGAGTTTACAAGCATCTGCAAGCCACTGAAGCACCCGTTCATGTGGAGGCCAACCTGGAGGCCGGGCTTCGGGAACGCGTAGCAATCGGCATTCACGCCGGCAGTCGGGTCATGGGATACATCTGGTTGCAGGAAGGCGCAGAACCCCTGGCGGAAAACACTGACCGCATCATGGTAGGCGCCGCCCGGCACGCAGCCATTGAGCTGGTACGGCACCGCAACGAGCAGTCGCAATCGATGCGGGAGGACCGGGTATCCAGCCTGCTCAGCGGCACGGCACAAGTTCATTCCCAAGCCCAAGCTGCTGGAATCGATCCCTCCAAACCAGCGGCTTTGGTTCTGATTTCTGCAGGGGGCCTCAGCCAAAGCGCAGCCGGTCTCCAGCTGCGCAGGGGCGAACTCTCCAAAGTGGCCTCGATTCATGCCGCGGCTTACCGGCCAGGCGCGGTGGTGGGTGCGCTTGGCATGGAGACCGCCATCATTCTCCCGGACCTGGACCCGCAGAAATCGCTGCCCGCCATCAATCGGCTGGTCAACACGATTGTCCGTGATGCCACCACCCACCTCCACTTCCAAGTGCAGGCAGCAGTAGGCCCCATCGTTCCACGCCTGGACGCACTGCAAGCCACTCTTGACCATGTGCGCAGCGTCCTGAAAGTCATGGAATCAACCCCCGATGTTCGCGTTGCCTCGTACAGCGACGTTGAGACCACCGTCCTGACCCGGGAACTGCTGGAACTGTTGGAATCACGGACCGGTTTGCGTCATGCGGGTATCACCCGGCTTTGCAGCCGCTATCCGGAATTCGCGCTGACCCTCCTGACCTACCTGGAGTTCTTCGGCGACGTGAACCGGTGCGCCGAGGAAATGGCTGTCCACCGAAACACTGTTCATTACAGGCTTCGCCGTGCCTGCGAAGTGGCTGGCCTGGACCTGCAATCCGCGGATGAACGCCTGCTGGCACACCTTCAGATCAGGCTCTGGACCTATGCAGGGACCAAAGGCTAGAACTGTGGACATTCAAAACCTCCTCGACGACATCGTCGGAGCAGTTCAACCGCATATCGGCCAAGGAAATGTGGCTGACTACATTCCGCAACTCGGTGCTGTTGACCCGTATCAATTCGGGATCTCGGTAGTTACCCGCGACGGTGAAGTCTTCTCGGCGGGTGATGCGCACGTGGAGTTCTCCATTCAAAGCATCTCCAAGGTGTTCGCTCTCGCCCTTGTGCTGGCTTCCGACGGCGACCACATCTGGAAGAGGGTCTTCCGCGAACCATCGGGCAATCCGTTCAACTCCTTGGTTCAGCTGGAGAGCGAGGAAGGCATTCCCCGGAACCCTTTCATCAACGCCGGTGCGATTGTGGTGACGGACCGGCTCCTGAGCCTGACCGGCAACGCAGCGCACGCCGTGCGGGACCTGATGCGGCAGGAAACCACCAAGGAAAGCATCGACACCGATCAGCGTGTTGCCGGCTCGGAACTGGCCAATAGCCACCGCAACGCTTCCTTGGCGCACTTCCTTGCGAGCTGCGGAAACCTGGAGAATCCTGTCGAGGATGTCCTGGACTCCTACGCAAAGCAATGTGCGCTCGCCATGACCTGCGAGGACTTGGCGCTCGCCACCCGTTTCCTTGCCTCGAATGGTCTGGGCGTGGACGGAAACCTGCTGCTGTCTCCAGCCCAGACCAAGCGCATCAATGCCGTCATGCTGACCTGCGGAACCTACGACGCCGCGGGCGAGTTCGCCTACCGGGTGGGTCTGCCGGGCAAGAGCGGGGTGGGCGGTGGAATCGTTGCCGTGGTTCCCAACAAGTGCTCCATCAGCGTGTGGAGTCCGGGCCTGGGAAGGTCCGGGAATTCGGTTGCGGGTGTAGCGGCACTGGACGAATTCACCACCCGCACTGGCTGGTCGGTCTTTTAGGCGCATGATGGAGTCATGACCCCCAAGGACGGTAAGGCTCCCAAAGACGGTAAGGCGCCCAAAGACGGAAAGGCCCGCAAGCCTGCCGCGCCCGCGCCGGGAACGCAGCCCACCGCCGTCGCATTTTTGCAGCGCCTGAAAATCCGTCAGTCGGACGTGGAGCAAGCTAAATACCAGCGGTATTTCAAGACCGGCAAGGGCGACTATGCCGAGGGTGACTTCTTTATGGGCGTGCGCATGGGTGAGGTTTTCACGTTGAGCAAAGAGTTCGCAGCCATGTCAATGGAGGACATCGAACAGCTCTTGGAGCAAGACATCCACGAGGCCCGCGCAGGAGCCGTGAAGATCATGTCGCTCCAAGCCCAGAAAAAGAAGACCACCGAAGAGCGTCGCCAACGCCTCTACGAGCTCTACTTGCGGAAGCATGACCGGATCAATAACTGGGACTTGGTGGATCTTGGGGCAGGACGCGTGGTGGGTGGCTGGCTGATGGACAAGCCTCGTGACCCGCTGTACCAACTGGCTCGCTCGGAGAACATGTGGGAGCGCAGGACAGCAATCGTAGCGACGTCCGCGTTCATCCGCGAAGGCCAGCTGGATGACACGTTCGCCATCGCCGAGGTCCTGCTTCACGACCCGGAGGACCTGATCCAGAAAGCCGTGGGCGGGTGGATCCGTGACGCAGGCCGGAGCAGCCGCGAGCGTCTTCTGGCTTTCCTCGACGAGCACGCCGCCACCATGCCGCGGACCACGCTTCGTTACGCGATCGAGCACCTCGGCAAGGAGCAGCGGGCCCACTACCTGACGCTGAAAGACAGGGTTTCCCCGAACTAGGCCGGTAGATATGTGACGCCGGATTACCCAGCGTTACCGGGTGTTTCCGAGCCTTTGAAGCATATTACGAGCCCGCCCTACAGTTTTTTCATGGCAATACAGGACATTTACCCCACCGCGCTGCGGCTGCTCGGGCGCCCGGTGCTGGTGGTGGGCGGCGGACCCGTGGCTGAGCGCCGAGCCAAGGGACTGCTCGACGCCGGTGCGAAAGTCACCGTCGTCGCTCCCGTTGCCACCGAAAACCTTCACGGCCTGGCCGCTTCAGGGCTGCTCACCTTGGAGCAGCGCGAGTACGTAACGTCAGACCTCGACGGCGTCTGGTTCGTCCAGACGGCCACTGGCACTTCCGCTGTGGACACCCAAGTAGCGTCCGACGCCGAAGCGCAGCGCATCTGGTGCGTCAACGCCTCCGACCACGAAGCCTCAGCAGCGTGGACCCCCGCCGTAGCCGTGGTGGACGACGTCAAGATCGCCATCAACGCCGGAGGAGACCCGCGCCGCGCCATGGCTCTTCGAAATGCCGTTGCCACTGCCCTGGAAACAGGTGACCTTCCGCTGCGCCGCCACCGCAAACCGGACGCCTCCGGCACGGCTTCGGTTGGCTCCGTGGCCCTGGTGGGCGGCGGTCCTGGCGACTCCGGCCTCATCACGGTCCGTGGTCGGCGCCTCCTGGGCCAAGCAGATGTCGTGGTTGCCGACCGTCTTGGCCCGCGCGAGCTGCTGAAAGAACTGGCTCCCGATGTCCGTGTGATTGAAGTCGGCAAGACGCCCGGCCACCATCCCGTCCCGCAGCTTGAGATCAACCGGATCCTCGTTGAGGAAGCCCTTAAGGGCAACCGCGTGGTCCGTCTTAAAGGCGGCGATCCCTATGTCCTGGGCCGCGGTGGTGAGGAAGCAGAATTCTGCCGGCAGAACGGCGTCGAGGTTGAAGTGGTGTCCGGCGTGACGTCGGCCATCTCGGTCCCGGCCGCAGCGGGCATTCCTGTCACGCACCGCGGACTGGCCAAGGGCTTCAGCGTGGTGACCGGCCATGAAGAGCTGTCCGAAGTCCCCGCACGCCCGGACCACACTGTGGTGTTGCTCATGGGAGTGGCTCAATTGCGCGATTCCGCGGCTGCCCTGGCAGGCTCGGGTCTGCCTTTGGACACACCAGTAGGTATCGTAGAGAACGGGTATTTGCCGGATCAGCGCGTCACCATCGGCACCTTGGGTACCATCGCGGACCAGGCGGAAGCCGTTGGCGTGGCCAGCCCGGCAGTCATCGTGATCGGCGATGTCGTCCGTGTCAGCCCCTTTGCTCCGGAGCATTTCAAGACCGCTGACTACAGCACCATCACCCCCAACCGTCCCCGTGTCCGCAGTAACTGAGAAAAAGAAGGAACACAGCCGTGTCAATTAGCACCCCCGTAGGTTCTGCGGACCGTCCGCTTCGCGTCGCCGTCATCGGTTCCGGCCCGGCCGGCGTGTACGCAGCGGACATCCTGACCAAGAGCGAAGCTGTCAAGAGCGGCGAACTCACCGTCAGCATCGACCTCTTTGACCGCTACCCGGCACCGTACGGCCTGATCCGCTACGGCGTTGCACCGGACCACCCCCGCATCAAGGGCATCGTCAACGCTTTGCACAAGGTGCTTGACCGCGGCGACATCCGTTTCTTCGGCAACGTGGACTACGGCACGGACATTTCCATCGAGGACCTCCGCAAGCACTACGACGCCATCATCTTCGCCACCGGCGCCATCAAGGACGCCGACCTGAACATTCCGGGCATCGAACTCCAGGGCTCCTTCGGCGGGGCCGACTTCGTGTCCTGGTTCGACGGACACCCGGACGTTCCCCGCGAATGGCCGCTGGAAGCCAAGGAAATCGCCGTCCTGGGTAACGGCAACGTGGCCTTGGACGTAGCCCGTGTCCTGTCCAAGCACGCCGACGACCTGCTGGTCACCGAAATCCCGGACAACGTCTACGCCGGCCTGAAGGCCTCCCCCGTCACCGACGTGCACGTCTTCGGCCGCCGCGGTCCTGCACAGGTGAAGTTCACCCCTCTGGAACTGCGCGAACTCTCGCACTCCAAGGACGTGGACATCATCCTCTACGCCGAGGACTTCGAATTCGACGAAGAATCCGACCGCCAGATCCAGAGCAACAACCAGATCAAGACCATGGTTGGCACACTCACCAACTGGATCGCCGAGCAGCCCGAGGATCTTTCCGAGCTCACGGCGTCCCGTCGCCTGCACCTGCACTTCCTGCACAGCCCGGTTGAGATTGTTGACTCCACCGAAACTCCGGGCAAGGTTGCCGGTATTAAGTTCGAGCGCACCGAGCTGGACGGCACGGGTAACGCCCGCGGCACCGGCGAGTTCATCGACTACCCCGTCCAGGCCGTCTACCGTGCCATCGGCTACTTCGGTTCGGCCCTGCCGGACGTCGAGTTCGACCACAAGAAGGGCGTGATTACGAACGACGGCGGTCGTGTCCTGGATGCCGACGGCCAGCACGTCCCTGGCCTTTACGCTACGGGTTGGATCAAGCGCGGTCCGGTTGGCCTCATCGGCCACACCAAGGGCGATGCCCTGGAAACCGTGACCTACTTGCTGGAGGACCGCGAAAACCTGCCGGTCGCCGAGGTTCCTGCGGCAGACGCCGTCGTGGATCTGCTCGACGCCCGCGGCGTGAAGTTCACCAGCTGGGAAGGCTGGCTTGCGCTCGACGCGCACGAGCTAGCCCTCGGCGCCGCGGCTACCGAAGCCGGCGGTTCGCACGGTGTTGAGGTCAAGCGTGAGCGCATCAAGGTTGTGCCGCGCGAGGACATGGTCAACATCTCCCGCGACGGCGTAACGGCCGAAGTTTAACTACAACGCGGGGTCACTTAGTGCCGGTCCGGGGCTTCCGGATGGGCCCTAAGTGACCCCGCGTTGTTTTATGGTGGGGTATGGACGTCGTGGTCATCGAGACACCCCAGCTGGGGGACCGGAGCTACCTGGTGCATGATGGCACCGTGGCGTTGGTGATCGACCCCCAACGGGACATTGACCGGGTGGAGGCCGCCGCCACAGCTGCGGGCGTGCGGATCACGCATGTGGCCGAAACACACCTCCACAATGACTACGTCACCGGCGGTTTGGTACTGGCTTTGAAACACGGCGCTGACTACCTGGTAAACGCCGAGGACCACGTCTCTTTCGCCCGAGTCCCTGTCAGCGACGGCCAGGTTCTGCGCATCGGCCGGTTGTTGGTGCGGGTTGTGGCGACCCCGGGACACACCCACACGCACCTTTCGTACGTGGTGCGGGATGAAACGCACGACGGCGGCACGGAGGCCGTTTTTTCCGGCGGCAGCCTGCTCTACGGTTCAGTTGGACGGACGGACCTGGTCTCGCCCCACGACACCGCTGCGTTGACGCATGAGCAGTACGCATCGGTCCGGCGGCTGGCCTCCCAAGCCAGCCCCGACGCGGCGTTGTACCCGACACACGGCTTCGGCTCGTTTTGTTCGATAGGGCCCGCCAGCCACCAGGAAGCGTCCACCATCTCCGAGCAAGCAGCTTCCAACCACGCGCTGACGGACGCCAATGAGGACCACTTCGTTGCAGAGCTGTTGGCGAACATCACGGCCTACCCGTCCTATTACGCCCACATGAGCCCACTCAATGCTGCCGGGGTAGGGCCTGCGTCATTGGATGTACCCGAGTCGGTGGATGCCGAAGAGCTTGGGCGGCGCCTCAAGGCAGGGGAGTGGGTAGTAGACCTCAGGCATCGGGTGGCCTTCGCGGACAACCATCTTCAGGGCAGTTTGAGCTTCGAATACGGTCGCGGGGACAACTTCACCAGCTACATCGGCTGGGTGATCCCGTGGAACCAGCCGCTCACTTTACTGGGGCCGGGGGACGAGGTGGAACAGGCGATCCGTGATCTGGCGAGGATCGGCATCGAAAGTCCGGATGCCGCCGTCGGGCCTGAACCGGGCGCTTTGGCGCCTGACTCTCAGCGAACCTCCTACCCCCACGGTAACTGGAGCCTCCTGGCCAAAGAACGGGCACCCCACGATGTCGTATTGGACGTTCGAAGGCCGGAGGAATTCGAAGCATCGCACGTGGGTGGAGCGCTTAACGTGCCCGTGTATGAGCTGCCCGGGAGGATCCCAGAGCTGCCGGTGGCGAGGACCTGGGTGCATTGCGCCACGGGTTACCGCGCAAGTATTGCGGCCAGCCTATTGGACCGGGCGGGCCGGAACGTGGTGCTCATTGATGCCAGGTTCAAGGACGCAGCCGGCGCGGGGATCGAAACAGTGCCGTAAGACTTACGGCTGGGCCTGGTCAGCGCAGAAGTCCAGGTTCCGGTACACACTGCTGACCGCAGCATCGGGATCATGGGCTTCCAGCGCATCCACCAACTCGTCATGCCCTTCGCGGGGAATGCCATTGAAGCCGCCCTTGCGCTGCTGGCGGAGGAGGTCGTTGTGGAAGACACCGCCGAACGAGACGTACAACTGGTGAAGCAGGGGGTTCCCGGAGGCCACGGCCACACGTTCGTGGAATTCCCAGTCGGCCGAGGCCCACGAGGGGTAGTCCTCGGCGAGCCACGCATCATGACGAAGGGCGAGGAGGCGGCGCATCTCTGCGATGTCCTCTGGTGTGGCATGCTTCGTGGCCAAACGGGCTGCCTGCGTGTCCAGGCCGAGCCGGACCTCCACAATGTGCTCTTGCGTGTGCTCCAAATACATCCGCTGGGCGGCGCCGGACATCTCGCTGTTCGCCCGGACGTACGTGCCGTCGCCGCGACGGACCTCAAGCATGCCCGAGTGTGCCAGCGCCTTAATGGCTTCCCGCAGTGTTCCGCGGGAAACACCAAGAGTCGCCATCAGTTCGGGCTCCGCAGGAATGCGTTCCTGCAGCGGCCACTCTCCGGACTTGATCATGTCCCGCAGCTTGGCCGTGATTTCCTCGGCCAAGGCTGGGCGATGCGAAGGGGTCAGGGTCATGCTGTCCTCGGTCCGGTCTTGGTGGCAGTGCGCTTGCTGGTGAGCATATGGCAGGTAACCATGAGTGCCACCGCCACGATCGACAGCAGGCTCAGGGGCAGCACCCAGCCGCCCGTGGCGCTGTGGAGGAGTCCCATGCCAAAGGGGCCAACTGCCGCAATCAAGTATCCCAGCGATTGGGCGATGGTGGAGAGGGCGGTGGTTTCCGCCGTCGAACGTCCGCTGCGGCTGATGATCACCAGGACCAACGGGAAGATGCCCAAGCCGAAACCGAACAGCACAGCCGGCACGACTGCCAAGGATGTGGGCAACCAGATCATGGCGGCGATGGCCAACAGCGTGGAGCTGCTGGCGAGGTACAGCGCCGGGCGCAGCATGCCCGGCCGGGAGCCGAACGCGAGCAGGATCATGCCAGCAGCGACGGAGACGAGCTGCATGACCCCGAACTGCAGACCGCTTTCGGAAGCGCTGAGGCCCTGCGAGGTCAGGATGTAGGCGAACCAGCTCATCACGGCGTAAGCCAGGAAGGCCTGGAACGTGAAGATCGCGGTGATCAGGATGCCGAGGCGGGTGCGCAGGAGCGGCCACATGGAGACGCGGGCGCGCTCGGTCCTGGTGCTGTTGCGGTGCGTGTGCAGGACCATGGGCAGGAAGCCCAGGAGGGCGGCAACGCCCAGCAGGCCCCAAGCGGCCAGGCCCATCGAGGGAGAGCCGAGCTGTTGGGACAGGGGGACGCTGACCGCTGCGGCGAAGGTGGCCCCGCCTGACATGGTGAAGGTGTAGAGGCCGGTCATCATGGAGGTGCGCTCGGAGTAGTGCTCCCGGATGAACGACGGCATGGCCACGTTGCAGACGGCCAGGCCGGACATTGCCAGCACCGTTCCACCCAGCAGGGCCCCGGTCGCGGGAATACCCCGCACCAGCAAGCCAGCGGCGAGCAATGCCAATGCGATGGCGATGGCCTTCTCGACTCCTACGCGGCGCGTCAGCCATGAAGTTCCCATTCCGGCGACAGCGAAGCAGAGCAACGGGATGGACGGCAGGATGGACGCCACCAGTGCGCCGTACCCCAGGACCTGCTGGAGATCGTGGAACAAGGCGGCGGCGCTGGTAATACCGGCGCGAAGGTTCAGGCCGATGAGCACCACGGCGATAATGCCGACGACGGCGACGACGCGCGTCTTTGGAACTGCCTGGCTCGCCGAACTCGCCGAAGTCACCGAACTGGCAGTGTCAGCGGGGCAGGTCGTAGGGATGTTTCCTGTCGTGGGAGTCAAAGGGGTCGTCGCAGCCATAACTAAAGGTTAGACGTTTGACGTCTAATGTCCACACTTCTGTGGCGAACCTCTCCGCCCTGGGTGCCTACCTGGGGTTCCGCGAGCCCAGACGCTGGACGGCCAGCGCCAGCCAGAGCTGAACGCGATCCTGCGTCTGGGAAGGGTCGTAGCCCGTGAGCTCGGTGATCTGCGCAAGCCGGTAGCGGACGGTGTTCCGGTGCAGCGTCAGGGCTTCGGCCACGGCTGCCACTGATCCGTTGTGGTTGAGGTAGCTCTCCAACGTGGTCACCAGCTCGGCTCCGTGGGCGGCATCGAACTTCCGGAGGGGAGTCAGCGATTCGCTCGCCATATCGGCAAGGGGCACATCCTCGCTGGCGAGCAACAAGGACGTCAGGCTTAGGCGTTCCGGTTCGTTGACCGGCAAGCCGTGCGCCACGGCGTCGCGCGCTTCAAAGTAGCTCCAACGCAATCCGTTCGGCTTCGTGTAGGCGCCACCGATACCAATCACGGCGTGGATGCCGGCTTCCTGCAGGTGATCGCTGAGGCTCTTGGCCAAGGCGGTGGCCGAACTGCCGTCGTCGCTGATGACCGTGACCAGGTCCTTCCCGACGACGGCGCTGACGCCGGCTTCCAGGGCTTGGGGGAGCGAGATGCTGACCAGTTGTTTGTGGTGCGCCGTGGACTCCGCCACCAGCACCACGTTCTTCCGTGTGCTGTTGATGCCAACCCCGGCCAAGCGGCGGGCAGCTTCAATGGTTTCCAAGGTGCCGTGAATGACGTCATCCAGCACCTGTCCCGCCATGGCCCGCTGCGACTGCCGCTGCTTGACCATGTTGTTGAGCTCCACGCTGATCAGGTTCTGCGCGTAACTCACAATCCCGGAGTCCACGAAGGGCTGTCGCAACCACAGCGTGCAGGCGTCCCTGCGGCCGGTGGGAATAGGGTACGACGCCCAGCCATCCGCCGTCGGCGCCGGCTTCCCAGCCACGCTGTTGTAAAGCTGGGCACTGAACTGGGTGAGCACCACATCGGTGCGGAGCATGCTGCCCAACTGCTTGAGGAGCTCGTTGAGCCCGCCTCCGGTGAGGAGCGAGCGGGCCAGGATCTGGTGCCCGGCCAGGAGGCGTTCGAGGTTGGCATAGTGGTCCGCGGAGTGCGACTCGGCCACGAGTTTACCGATGGCAATGAACGGGATCTCGTAGGGGACCTCCACCAGTGGCAGACCCCAGCGGTTGGCCTCTGCGACCAGAGCCTCCGGGACGGACTCGTGGGTCAGGCCGATGCCGAAACCGATCCCGACGGCACCGGCGCGTTGGGCCTGCCGGACGAAACGCCGTTGGTCCGCGGCGCTCTTGAGGCGCAAGCCCGTGGTGAGGACCAGCTCGCCACCGCTCAGGAAGCGCTGGGGATCCTCGAGCTCCGTTACCGCGACCCAGCTGATGTCCTGGTTAAGCGTGGTCTCTGCGAGGCCAGCCTGGCGGAGTTTGAGGGAGGGGACAGCGACGAGCGAAGCGAGGGACATGGCCATGGATTAAGGGTAACCCGGCGCTGGGCAAGCGCACTAAGGGAGCGGGTCGTCTGTGTGCAGCTGACTATTCCTTGGACCCCCTCCCTGGCATAGGCTCTGATCAGCTCAATCCATGCCCAGACACCGAAAGAGGGTTGCACGCCGTGGTTCAAACCTTGCAGAACTTCATCAATGGCGAATTCGTTACGCCGGCAGGTACGGGTCTCCTGGACATCGTCAATCCTGCCACCGGCGACATCGTTGCCAAGTCGCCCATTTCGGTCCAGGCCGACGTGGACGCCGCCATGACCGCTGCCAATGAAGCGTTCAGGTCGTGGAAGAAGGCCACCCCCGGCCAGCGCCAGCTCATGCTCCTCAAGCTCGCGGACGCAGTAGAGGCGCACAGCGACGAACTGGTCGAAGCTCAGCACCGCAACACCGGACAGGTCCGCTCGCTGATCGCCTCCGAGGAAATCGCGGCAGGCGCAGACCAGCTCCGCTTCTTCGCCGGTGCTGCACGCATCATGGAAGGCAAGTCCGCGGGCGAGTACTTCGAAGGCCACACTTCCTACGTGCGCCGCGAACCCATCGGCGTCGTGGCCCAGGTTGCGCCGTGGAACTACCCGTTCCTGATGGCCATCTGGAAGATCGGCCCCGCACTTGCTGCCGGTAACACGGTGGTCCTCAAGCCTTCCGACACCACGCCGGAATCCACCCTCGTCCTGGCCCGCCTCGCAGGCGAGATCTTCCCTGCCGGCGTCCTCAACGTCGTCCTCGGCACTGGAGAGACCGGCGCCATGATGGTTGACCACAAGGTCCCCGGCCTGGTGTCCATCACCGGTTCCGTCCGCGCCGGCATCGCCGTCGCCAGCGGCGCAGCCAAGGGCCTCAAGCGTGCCCACCTGGAACTTGGCGGCAAGGCCCCGGCCATCGTCTTCAAGGATGCCGACATCAAGAAGAGCGCAGCGGCCATCGCCGAGTTCGCTTTCTTCAACGCCGGCCAGGACTGCACCGCCATCACCCGCGTGCTGATCGAGGACTCGGTCCACGACGACGTTGTGGCAGCGATGGTGGAGCACACCAAGACCCTGCACACCGGCTCGCAGAACGACGAAGACAACTACTTCGGCCCGCTCAACAACGTGAACCACTTCAACGCCGTGACCTCCGTGGTGGAGCACCTCCCGGAGAACTGCAAGATCGAAACGGGTGGCCACCGCGCAGGGGAGAAGGGCTTCTTCTTCGAGCCCACCATCATCTCCGGCGCCAAGCAGAGCGACGACATCGTGCAGAAGGAAACCTTCGGACCGGTCATCACCGTCCAGAAGTTCAGCACTGAAGAAGAAGCGATCGAAATGGCCAATGACGTCGAGTACGCCCTGGCTTCCAGCGTCTGGACCACCGACCACGGAACGGCCATGCGCATGAGCCGCGACCTGGACTTCGGTGCAGTCTGGATCAACACCCACATCCTCCTCACGGCAGAGATGCCGCACGGTGGCTTCAAGCAGTCCGGCTACGGCAAGGACCTCTCCATGTACGGCGTGGAGGACTACACGCGCATTAAGCACGTGATGTCTGCATTGGATGCATGACACACCCGCGTAGCGCGTCCGCCCCACCCGTACGAATTTCCCAGAAAGGCAAACCCATGACCACCACCGCGAACGAGCTCTCGTACCGCATCGAGCAGAAGCGCAACATCAACGGCACTTTCCCCGGCCCCAAGTCGCAGGCACTTGCCGAGCGTCGCGCCGCCGTCGTTGCTGCCGGCGTTGCTTCCGGCGTTCCCGTCTACGTTGAAGACGCCGACGGCGGCATCATCCGCGACGTCGACGGCAACTCCTTCATCGACCTCGGCTCCGGCATCGCCGTGACCAGCGTCGGCGCGTCCGATCCCGCCGTCGTCGCCGCCGTGCAGGAAGCTGCCGCACACTTCACGCACACCTGCTTCATGGTGACCCCGTACGAGGGTTACGTTGCAGTCGCCGAGCAGCTCAACCGCCTGACCCCGGGCGACCACGCCAAGCGCACCGTGCTGTTCAACTCCGGCGCTGAAGCTGTGGAGAACGCCGTCAAGGTTGCACGTCTGGCCACCGGCCGCGACGCCGTCGTAGCTTTCGACCACGCCTACCACGGCCGCACCAACCTGACCATGGCACTGACTGCCAAGGCCATGCCGTACAAGACCAACTTCGGCCCGTTCGCGCCCGAGGTCTACCGCATGCCCATGAGCTACCCGTTCCGTGAAGAGAACCCGGAGATCACCGGTGCCGAGGCCGCCAAGCGTGCCATCACCATGATCGAGAAGCAGATCGGTGGCGACCAGGTTGCCGCGATCATCATCGAGCCCATCCAGGGTGAAGGTGGCTTCATTGTTCCGGCCGAAGGCTTCCTGCCGGCACTGTCCGCATGGGCCAAGGAAAAGGGCATCGTGTTCATCGCCGATGAGGTCCAGTCCGGCTTCTGCCGCACGGGCGAATGGTTCGCCGTTGACCACGAAGGTGTTGTCCCGGACATCATCACCATGGCCAAGGGCATCGCCGGCGGCCTTCCGCTCTCGGCAATCACCGGTCGCGCGGACCTGCTCGACGCCGTTCACCCGGGCGGCCTCGGCGGCACCTACGGTGGCAACCCGGTAGCTTGTGCAGCAGCGCTGGCAGCCATCGACACCATGGAGCAGCACGACCTCAACGGCCGTGCCCGCCACATCGAAGAGTTGGCCCTGGGCAAGCTCCGCGAACTGGCAGCTGAAGTTTCCGTGGTTGGCGACGTCCGTGGTCGCGGCGCCATGCTTGCCATCGAACTGGTTCAGGCCGGCTCCAAGGAACCCAACGCCGAGCTCACCAAGGCTGTTGCGGCTGCTTGCCTCCAGGAAGGCGTCGTCATCCTGACCTGCGGCACCTACGGCAACGTCATCCGCCTGCTCCCGCCGCTGGTCATCAGCGACGAGCTGCTCATCGACGGCCTCGAGGTCCTCTCCGCAGCCATCAAGGCCCACGCGTAAGGGCTGTTTTCCAGCGCAAGAGGCGGGCCGGGGTTTTACTTCCCCGGCCCTCCCTCTTTTGCGTTTCCACCATGGACCGAGTTCGTGGGAACCGCGCGTGTTCGCTGTCCAGCTCCGGACTGTTTGGCGCTCTTCCCACGATTTGGGCGCGTATGCACGACGGCGGTGCTTGCCTAGCTGCCCAGCGTCAGGTTCTTATGGTGGCCGTGTCCGTCGAGCTGGACCTCGATGGTGTTGCCGGCAGTGAGCACAGCACCGGCATCCGCCTGGACCACGGTGTTCCACGAGCCGGGAAGCGTCACACGCACCGAAGCCTGTGTCCGGGACGGATCCGCCACGGACACCGTGAGCTTGTCACCGATCCTGCGTGCGGACACCGTGCATGGCCCGGATGCTGTGTATCCGCCCCCGGATGCTGCAGAGAAGAAGTTGGCCATGACCAGGCTGTCTTTGCCGGACTCAACCATCTGCACATCCGCCGAGTTGGCAAGGACCTTTACGTCGGGATTAGCGGACTGGGAGAACGTGGTCGAATGGTCGGCGGCAGGCAGGATCATGTAGGCGTAGCCCGATCCCGCAGGGTCAACGCCGTGGCGGTGCGTGATGGTCACATAGTCCCTGGTGACGGGATCCGTGCTTCCGCCGGTGTCTGCGCCGGAATTGATGTCGAACCAGGTCCCTGTCCGGCGCACCACCGCAACGTCGGGAGCACCGGAAACGCCCGGAGCATCAAGGAAGACGTACCCGCCGTGGCCTTCAAGATGCACGGACCGTTTCAAGACCACGGGCGCTTCCCCGGGCGCCATCCGCCGGTTCCTGGAGTCTGTCCGGACCGCCGGGGCGGAATCCGTGGCGAACGACCTGTTCTCAATGGTGGTCCGCACCGCAGCTCCGCCCGTTCCCGTGATGCCTGCGCCGAGGCAGACCACAGCGTCATCCAGGAAAAACCACGACTTACGGCCGGACAGGGTCTTGTTGTGGTTGAGGTGGTCCATGCCGATGACACCCCAGCGGCCGTCCACGGTAAGCCCGCCGGCAAAGGCCTGGAAGGCGCGGGGGATTCCGGTTCCTGCGGCCCCCGCCCCAGTGGCACGAACTTGGTCGTTAACGGTGGTCCCGGGAAGGGCATAGGGGTCAACAGTGGGCCAGAAGTCTGCGCTGAACTGTGAAGGGTCTTCCCGGGTATAGAGGAACGTCATGCCATCGCCCTGGTACCAGCCGAGGTTGTTTTCACTGTTGCCCCACTCATAGCGTCCAATCCGCTTGGAGGACAGGTTTACCGTGCAGCCCCAGTCCGGACGGTGCTGGACCAACCTGTCCTGGTCGGCGAACATCCGGCTGTAGACGGGAGCCGGTGCGGCAACCACTGCGGAATCAGAAAGCACTCCGAGGGACAGCAACGACTTTGCCAGGCTCTGGGTAGGATGCCCGACGAGCTTCTGGTCCGCGCAGCGTTCCAGCCAGCCTTTCGCCAGAGCCAGGAAGCGGGAACGGTACGGTTCGTCGCAACCAGGCGCCAGGAGAAGGACCGCTGAGATAAGACCGAAGCCGCTGACGTAGTCGGGTTCGCGCTGGCGGGAGACGGCGCGTCCGCGGATGGTGTCCATGATCCGCCCATCCCAGACGAAGGGGGCGTAGGTGTCCTCCACGGCATCAAGGAGCACCGAACGTTTGGGATCATTGACGGCCCAGCTGCTTCCCCCGAGCATCGCGATGATCTCGGCGATCCCAGCCAAAGCCACCACACCGTAGGTTCCTGCGTAGGGCAGATAGGAGTGCTGGACATAGGAGCCGTCCGCGTAGAAGCCGTCGCCGCTGGTGACATAGGTGAAGACACTGTTGGTTCCGCCGCGTACGGTATCGCTCAGGGCGTCGCGGCCCAGGGCGATCTCGTCCGGTCTGTTATCCAGGATCCCCCGCATGCAGCAGGCCAACGACTTGTCGACGCGGTTGGCGCCCGTCTCTGCCAGGGACGTAGCGCGGCCGCGCCAGTTCGGGTTGGGTGCGAACCAACGGACAGCTGCCAACAGGGAGGTCCGCAATGCTTCGGGAACTTCGGCATGAAGAAGCGTCAGGATGTCGACGGCTTTGCGCGGGACGCCGATCTCCCAGAACCACCAGTTGCCCGCTGCCTTGATGGACGGCTTGTACGAAGTGTCATTCAGGAGTTGCAAGCCGGCAACGATGTCCGCGGCCAGGTTCGCGTTGCCGGCGCAGGGGTTGCCTGGGACTGCGTATCCGAGGGCCATGTCGTAGAGGCGGTTGAAGTGCAGGCCCATGTTTCCGGTAGCGGCAGTGGACTGACCGATGCCGGTCAGCGGAATGTCGGCCCACAATGCTGTCCGGGAGGATGCCTTGTCCATGGAGGACCACCATTTCTCGGTGGTCTGGCCCATGCCTGCAAGCTGCGAGGCTAATTCCGGGATACCCGCTGCGCTCTGTCCACCCGTGAGGACCAGCCGCCGTCGGTCGATGAGTTCCTGCAGCCCGGAAGCCGCAAAAGAAGGTCCAGCCTGGGAAAGCATGACGCCGGCAAGGGCGGCCGCCCCTCCGGCGCGGAAAAGGGTCCTGCGGCTCACTGGGGGTCCATTGAAGTTCAAAACTGCTCCGTTCAAAACTGCTGGGTGCGGGGAGTGGACATTGCGGTAAAAGTTTCCGCAACTTTATGTCCGACTCCCGGGCCCCTCAGCAGAAATGAACAAAAGTGCTCATGGCTCCCGGATAGCGGAAACCCTTACGGGTGCGACGCCTCGAGCCGGGCTTTCTTCTTGAGCACGGAGTTTTTCCGCGTCGTCCGGAGCATGTCGATGGTCAGGAGAACCAGGGCGAGCCACACCACGCAGAAACCGATCCAGCGGGCCGTGGTCATGGTCTCGTTGAAGACTGTCAGGGCAACGATGAACTGGAGGACCGGGGCGAAGTATTGGAGCAGGCCGATGGTGGTCATGGGCAAACGGCGGGCCGAAGCACCAAAGAAGAGCAGGGGGACGGCCGTGATGACGCCCGATGCCACCAGCAACCAGAAGTGTCCGGCGCCGTGGGTGGTCAATGTTGCGGCCCCCGATACGCCGAGGACCACCATGGTGATCGCGGCGAACGGGGCCAGCACCACCGTTTCAACCGACAGACTCGTGAGCGCGTCAACCTTGGGTCCTACGCGCTTTTTCACGAAGCCGTACAAACCGAAACTGAAGGCCAGGATCAGCGCTATCCAGGGAAGCTGTCCGTAGGAGAACGTCAGGACGCCAACTGCGACGAAGCCGATGCCCACCGCTGCCCACTGGAGGGGACGCAATTTTTCCTTCAGGACGAAGACGCCCAGCAGGACCGAGACCAGCGGGTTGATGAAGTACCCCAGGGACGTTTCGACGGCGTGTCCCGTGGTCACGCCGAAGGTGTAGGTGAGCCAGTTGATGGCGATCAGGCCGGCGGCCAACGCCAAAGGACCAAAGACGGACCGGTCTTTGACTGCGGCACCGAAGACGCGCCACGCGCGGGTAATGGTGATGAGCAGCGCGCAGAAGATCAACGACCAGACAACCCGGTTGGCGACGATTTCCACGGCACTGGCCGGCATGAGAATGAAGAAATAGAGCGGGAGCAGACCCCACAGCCCGTACGCGCCAATGCCGAACAGGACGCCCGCCGTCGATTCGCTCCTCACCGGTTTACCGGCGTTGCCGGTACCGCCGCCCTTGCCACCCGCCGTCGTTGACGTAGTTGTAGAGGAGCTTGAGATGATCTGATCCGGAGTCGACACAATGTCGCAAACACCGTTCATGGGCGCAATATTCCGCAATCTTTATGAATTTCTGTGACTCCTGCCATATAAGCGGCTTGGCGTAGGGTCGACATCTAGAATTGAACCCTGCGCGCCCACCAACGGCGCGGCTCACTGCTTCGGAAGGGCTTACGGTGCCAAATTCAGCCGCAACCAATCGTCCGTTACGCGTTGCCATCGTTGGCGCTGGCCCGGCGGGTGTCTATGCCGCGGATATCCTGACCAAGTCCAACGAGGTCAAGGACGGCGAGGTTGAGGTCAGCATCGATCTCTTCGAGGCATACCCCGCACCGTACGGTCTGATCCGCTACGGAGTTGCCCCCGATCACCCCCGGATCAAGGGCATCGTCAACGCCCTGCACAAGGTGTTGGACCGCGGCGATATCCGCTTCCTGGGCAACGTGACCTACGGCCGGGACCTGACTCTCCATGATTTCCGCGCGTTCTACGATGCCGTGATTTTCTCGACGGGTGCCATCAAGGATGCGGACCTGAACATTCCCGGCGTCCACCTGGACGGTTCCTTCGGCGGCGCAGATTTCGTGTCCTGGTACGACGGGCACCCCGATGTGCCCCGCGAATGGCCCTTGGATGCCAAGGAGATCGCGGTCATCGGTAACGGCAACGTCGCCCTCGATGTTGCCCGCATGCTGGTCAAACACCCGGAAGAGCTGTTGGTCACCGAGATTCCGGACAATGTTTACGCCGGGCTCAAAAAATCGCCTGTCACCGACGTCCACGTGTTCGGGCGCCGCGGTCCTGCGCAAGTGAAATTCACCCCCTTGGAACTGCGGGAGCTTTCGCACTGCAAGGACGTGGACATCGTGCTCTACCCAGAGGATTTCGAATTCGACGAAGCCTCCGACGAAGCCATCCGCACCAACAACCAGATCAAGACCATGGTGAACACCATGACCAACTGGCTGGTGGAGGAGCACGCCGAGTCCGAGCAGCCCTCGTCCCGTCGCCTTCACCTGCACTTCCTGCACAGCCCCGTGGAAATCCTGGACTCACCCGAAACTCCGGGCAAGGTGTCCGGAATCAAGTTCGAGAGGATGGAGCTCGACGGCACGGGCAACGTCAAGGGCACTGGCGAGTTCATCGAGTACCCGGTCCAGTCTGTCTACCGCGCCATCGGCTACCATGGCTCGCCGTTGGAGGAACTTGAGTACGACGCCCGCCGCGGTGTGATCCCGAACGACGGCGGTCGGGTCCTGGATGCGGACGGTAACTACGTCCCGGGTATCTACGCCACCGGCTGGATCAAACGCGGTCCCGTAGGCCTGATCGGCCACACCAAGGGCGATGCCCTGGAGACCATCGGCTTCCTCCTTGAAGACCGGCTCACGCTGCCCCCGGCGGAAAACCCCGACCCGCAGGCCATCATCGACCTCCTTGAAGAGCGCGGGATCGAATACACGACGTGGGAAGGTTGGAACCGGCTGGATGCCCATGAGGCCGCGTTGGGCGCGTCATGGAGCGAAGCCGCAGCCGCGGCCGCCGGTGATGGTTCGGGCGACGGGGTGGTCCGCGAGCGCATCAAGGTGGTCCCGCGCGAGGAGATGGTCCGGATCTCGCGCGGCTGACCCTGGAGTTTTTGTCCACTTGGCCGCTCCAAGGGCGTTGGCTGTACAAAAACTCCGGCTCCCGAACTAGACTGCTGGGTACTGTGCCGCCCACCACATGCACGGTACCCAGGGGAGTTCGATGAGGAATCCAATCCATCCGCCGGTTCCAGGCGACACCGCGGAATTGGTGCAGAGGCGTGCGCTGGCAGGCCATGAGCGCCTGAATCACAGCGGCCTCCTGGACGATGAAGGCATCGTTGGCCTGCGTCGCCTGGTCCGTGAGTCCTGGCAGCGTTCTGCGACCCTGCAAGCCAATCCAGACGTCGCCGAGGCGCCCCTTGCGATGGACAGGGACGAACTCGAGGAGTATCGCAGGCAGCATCCGTTGGCTGCGATCATGCCGGTGATCAAGAAGCTCCTGGTCCAACCCAGCCATGACAGTGGTTTGTTGGTAGCGGTAGGCGACGATGTCGGGCGGCTCCTGTGGGTTGACGGCGACCCCGTGATGCAGCGCCGCGCCGAGGGCATGATGTTCGTGGCCGGCGCTGACTGGTCCGAAGCCTCCGTTGGGACCAGCGCCCCCGGAACTGCCTTGGCCCTGGACCGCAGCATCCAGATCTCCGGTGCCGAACATTTCAAACGGTCCGTTCACCCGTGGAGCTGTACAGCCGTGCCGTTCCATGACCCTGATTCCGGTGCCGTGCTGGGCGTCGTGGACATTACCGGCACGGAAACAGCAGTGGCGCCGCACACCCTGTCTCTGGTGGAGGCAACCGTTGCTGCGGCCCAGGCACAGTTGCGCATCGAGCGGCTCCAACTCGCCGCAGCCATTCGAGACAAACCACGACGGCGGAGCGCGCCTTCAACGTCGACCCAAACCACTGGTGCGCTGTACCGGAACAGCTTGCAATTGTTGGGTCGCGATCAGGCGTTGCTGAGCATTGATGGCCGAACCGTCTCCTTGTCAGCCCGGCACAGCGAAATCCTGGCGATCCTCGGCAACCACCCTTCCGGCCTGAGCGCTGACGATCTCTGCGCCCAGTTGTACCCAGGAGACGGTTCTGCCGTGACGCTGCGCGCCGAGATGGTGCGGCTGCGCAAGGTCCTCCACGGGCTCAGCCCCGATGCTGTTCCCGAATCCCGTCCCTACCGCTTGCCCGTGGAATTGCTGCCCGACTCCGGACAGGTCCTCAGCTGCCTCCAACGCGGCGCCCACCGCATCGCCTTGGAAATCTACAAAGGTGCTGTCCTTCCGCGGTCGGAGGCACCCGGCGTCGTGCAGTTGCGTGAGCGGGTATCGCACTTGCTGCGCGAAGCGCTGCTCAGCGACGGCAGCGTCGATTCGCTCCTCAAGTACGCGGAGTTGCCTGAGGCGAAGTACGACGTCGACCTCCGCCTGGCCGTGCTGAAGCTGCTGCCGCCCCGCTCACCCAAGCGGGCCGCCGTCGTGGCCGACCTTGAACGGATCGACACTGAACTTTCTGCGTGAGCTGAATCACAGGGTTGCAACGTAGCTGCAACCTCATCGCTCCTAGGCTCGGATCAATGGCGACAGCCACCGTGATTCGCAGCAAAGGAGCTAGCAATGACTGTTTACGCACAGCCGGGTACCGAGGGTTCGAAGGTCACCTTCAAGGACCGCTACGAGAACTGGATCGGCGGCGAGTGGGTTGCCCCCGTCAAGGGCGGCTACTTCGAGAACATCACCCCCGTCACGGGCAAGGCCTTCTGCGAAGTTGCCCGCGGAACCTCCGAGGACATCGAGCTTGCGCTCGACGCCGCCCACAAGGTTGCACCGTCTTGGGGCAAGACCTCCGCCACTGAGCGCGCAGCGATCCTGAACAAGATCGCCGACCGTATTGACGAGAATGTGGAGCTTCTTGCGGTTGCGGAGACCTGGGACAACGGCAAGCCCGTCCGCGAGACCCTGAACGCCGACATCCCGTTGGCCGCCGACCACTTCCGCTACTTCGCCTCTGCCGTGCGAGCACAGGAAGGTCACCTCTCCCAGCTGGATGAGGACACCACGGCTTACCACTTCAAGGAGCCGCTGGGAGTTGTTGGCCAGATCATCCCGTGGAACTTCCCCATCCTCATGGCTGTTTGGAAGCTGGCCCCGGCGCTCGCGGCCGGAAACGCCGTGGTGCTCAAGCCCGCCGAGCAGACGCCGACGTCAATCCTGGTTTTGATGGAACTCATCGGAGATCTTCTGCCGGCTGGTGTCGTGAACGTGGTCAATGGCTTCGGCGTCGAAGCCGGCAAGCCGCTCGCTTCGAGTTCCCGTATCCGCAAGATCGCCTTCACGGGTGAGACCACCACAGGCAGGCTCATCAGCCAGTACGCGTCGAACAACCTCATCCCCGTCACCCTGGAACTTGGCGGCAAGAGCCCCAACATCTTCTTCGACGACGTCGCCGACCAGAACGACGCCTTCTACGACAAGGCGCAGGAGGGCTTCACGCTCTTCGCGTTCAACCAGGGCGAAGTCTGCACCTGCCCTTCCCGTGCTCTGGTCCAGGAAGGTATCTACGACTCCTTCATGGCCGACGTCACGGCCCGGACCAACAAGATCATCCAGGGCAACCCGTTGGATACGGATACCCAGGTCGGTGCCCAGGCCTCCAACGACCAGCTGGAGAAGATCCTGTCCTACATCGACATCGGAAAGCAGGAAGGCGCCAAGATCCTCACCGGCGGCGCCCGAGCCGAACTGGACGGTGACTTCGCCGGGGGCTACTACGTCCAGCCCACCATTTTCGAAGGCCACAACCGCATGCGCATCTTCCAGGAGGAGATCTTCGGCCCAGTGGTGTCAGTGACCAAGTTCAGCGACTACAACGACGCCATCGGCATCGCTAACGACACCCTTTATGGGCTTGGCGCCGGCGTCTGGTCGCGCAACGGAAACGTCGCTTACCGCGCAGGCCGGGAAATCCAGGCCGGCCGCGTGTGGGTCAACAATTACCACGCCTACCCGGCAGGTGCCGCTTTCGGCGGCTACAAGTCCTCAGGTATTGGCCGTGAGAACCACGCCATGATGCTGGACCACTACCAGCAGACCAAGAACCTCCTGGTCAGCTACAACGAGAACAAGCTCGGCTTCTTCTAAACCGTCTTGTCTACCGATCAAAGGAGATCGTCAATGACCACCATGCAAGCTGCAGTCGTCACCAAGTTCGGTACCGACCTCGAGATCAAGGAAGTGGAAAGGCCGACGCCGGGTCCCGGCCAGGCGCTGGTCCGCCTCATCACATCGGGGGTATGTCATACCGACCTGCACGCCGCCGAAGGCGACTGGCCGGTCAAGCCGACGCCACCGTTTATCCCAGGCCATGAAGGTGTGGGGGAAGTAGTGTCCCTCGGTGAGGGCGTCACGGATGTTGCTGTCGGCGACCTGGTGGGCAACGCCTGGCTCTGGTCTGCCTGTGGTGACTGCCAGTACTGCCGGACCGGGTGGGAAACCCTGTGCGAGTCCCAGCAAAACGGTGGCTACAGCGTGGATGGCTCGTTCGGTGAGTACATGCTGGTGGACACCCGTTTTGCTGCGCGGATTCCAGACGGTTCGGATCCGGTGGAGGTTGCGCCCGTGCTGTGCGCGGGCGTCACGGTCTACAAGGGTTTGAAGATGACCGAGGCCAGGCCGGGGCAGTGGGTCACCATCTCCGGCATCGGCGGCCTGGGCCACATCGCCGTGCAGTACGCCGTAGCCATGGGCCTGCGGGTAGCCGCGGTGGACATTGCCGATGACAAGCTGGCCCTGGCACGTGAGCACGGCGCCGAACTGACGGTGAACGCACTCCACGAGGATCCGGCGGAAGTCATCCAGCGCGAAACGGGCGGATGCCACGGTGTTCTGGTCACGGCGGTGCACCCCTCTGCGTTCGGCCAGGCGATCGGCATGGCACGGCGCGGTGGAACGATCGTCTTCAACGGGCTGCCTCCGGGAGACTTCCCGGCGCCCATTTTCGAGATCGTCCTCAAAGGCCTCACCGTCCGCGGCTCAATCGTGGGAACGCGGCAGGATCTTGAAGAGGCGCTGGAATTTTACGCTCAGGGGAAGATCAAGCCAACGGTCTCCACGCGGGAACTCTCCGAGGTCAATGCGGTCTTTGACGAGATGAAGCACGCCAAGATCGACGGTCGCGTGGTGCTGAAGTTCTGATGAACGACATCAGCTTGGAAGCCGCCGTGACCCTCCCCGGGGAGGATTTCTCCCGGGTAGGGCTCACCGCGGTGTCCGTTGAACTCCTGCGGAAACTCTGGGACCAGCACGGCCCGCTCATGTTCCATCAGTCCGGTGGCTGTTGCGACGGCTCCGCACCCATGTGCTATCCGGCGGGAGAGTTCCTGACCGGCGACTCCGATGTGCTCCTGGGCAGGTTCGACATTGGGTCCGATGGGCAAGCGCAACCGCTGGAGTTCTGGATGTCCAAGGAACAGTTCGCCTACTGGTCCCACACCCATCTCACAGTGGATGTGGTTCCGGGGCGAGGCAGTGGGTTCTCCGTCGAGTCTCCCGAAGGGAAGCGGTTCCTGATTCGCTCAACGCTCATGGACTGGGACGTGCCCAGCATTTGATTGGTGTGACGGAGGCTACCTGCCTCCGTCACACCAGCCACAGCAGTCACGGGATTTCCGGGCTCGTCTCACTATCTGGGATAAATATGGTCGTCCATTGGCCGGACACTATCCTTGATGAGTCCTATACCACTCCCATCCAGAATGTGGCATTTTTATGAACATTTTCAGGACCAAGTCGATCGAGCAGTCGATCGCTGATGCCGACGAACCCGGGCGCAAGCTGAAACGCAGCCTCAGCACCTGGGACCTCATGATCATGGGCGTCGCCGTTGCCGTCGGTGCCGGCATCTTCTCCGTTGGTGCCAAGGCCGCCGCAAACTTTGCGGGACCGGCCGTCACCATCTCCTTTGCCATCGCCGCCGTGACTTGTGCGCTGGCCATCATGTGCTACGCAGAATTCGCCACCGCGATTCCCGTGGCGGGCTCCGCCTACGTCTTTACCTACGCCACCATGGGCGAAGTCCTCGCGTGGATCATCGGCTGGAACCTCATCCTTGAGCTGTTCACCGCCGCTGCCGTTATCGCGAAGTACTGGGGAATCTACCTCAGCACCGTCTTTGGCCTGATGGGCGTGGACATGCCGCCGTCAGTGAGCGTTGGCGGCGTTGACCTTTACTGGGGCGCTTTCCTCATTGTCGCGATCTTCACCGTGCTGCTGGTGCTGGGGACAAAGTTGTCCGCACGCGTCGGCAACGTCTTCACGCTGATCAAGATCGCAGTGGTGCTCTTCGTGATCGTGGTTGGTTTCAGCTATGTGAAGTTCTCCAACTACACCCCCTTCATTCCTGCCTCCGAGCCCACCGATTCCGGTGCCGCGGACGTCATGAAGCAGTCCTTCTTCGGCTTCCTTACCGGTGCTGCTCCAGCGCAGTACGGGACCTTGGGTGTCTTCGCCGGTGCAGCCCTGGTGTTCTTCGCCTTCATCGGCTTTGACGTGGTGGCAACCTCCGCCGAAGAGGTCAAGAACCCGCAGAAGACCCTGCCGCGCGGCATCTTCGGTGGCCTGGCCGTTGTTACTTTGCTGTACATCCTGGTCTCCCTGGCGCTTACCGGCATGGTCTCCTACACGCAACTGGCAGAGGTCAAGAACCCCACCCTGACCACAGCCTTCGAGGCCGTCGGCAACACGGATGCAGCCAAGGTCATTGCGTTCGGCTCCCTGGTTGGCCTCACCACCGTGATCATGGTGCTCCTCATGGGCCTGTCCCGCGTTGTCCTTGCCATGAGCCGCGACGGCCTGCTGCCGCGCTCCTTGTCCAAGACCAGCGACAAGCGCTCCACTCCGGCCCGTCTGCAGATCATCTGTGGCGCCGCAGTGGCAGTGGTGGCCGGCGTGACCAAGGTGGATCTGCTCGAGGAAATGATCAACATCGGTACGCTCTCCGCGTTCGTGATGGTCAGCCTGGGTATTTTGGTGCTGCGCAAGAAGCGCCCGGACCTGAAGCCTGCCTTCCGTGTCCCTCTCGGCAAGGTCATCCCCTGGGTCTCCGCAGTACTCTGCCTTTACCTGATGACCAACCTGGCTGTTGAAACCTGGATCTTCTTCGCGATCTGGCTGGTTATCGGCATGGTCATCTACTTCGCATACGGCCAGCGCCACTCACGCCTCAACGAGAGGTTCGCTTCTGCCAAGGCCTCCGTCAACGGTGTTCCCGAAAGCCGCCAGGCCAAGGGCGATGAGGACGAAGACACCTTCACCAAGGTCTGACACGACCTACGCCTGACCGTAAGAGAGGCTGCCTGTCAGACAGCCATGACGAATCAGCCACAAAAGCGTCCGGAAACAAACAGTTTCCGGGCGCTTTTGGTGTCACCACCCTACGGCGCTGCATGCTCACTGACCCACTCCACAAAAGGCCTCAGCACTTCCCAGCGGGCAGCGATCTGGTCTTTCGCCGCCGGAGTGGATAACCACTCGGGCTGCCCGATCTCCTCCCCGGCGGAGAGGGACTTGTGCTTGAGCAGCTCAGCGCGTGGATGGTCTTTGTCGAAACCCCGCGGAACAGTCTTGAGCTTCTCACCTTCAATGGCGAAGCCGGCCGATCCGACCGCGTCAACGATTCCCTGCAGCTCCGATCCGCTGTCCGGGGCATCCACTGCCGCACGGAAACGGGCCAACTGGGCCGGGGTATGGGAGTGGTATCCACCGCCAATCAACAGTCCGTCGGCGCTGATCTGGACGTAGTACCCCACGCCTTCCTGGGTTGCCGCGAAGGCTCCCTGCGCTGTCTTATACGGTGACTTGTCCTGGGAGAACCTGATATCCCTGTTCGGCCGGAAGATCTTGGCCGGGCCGAACTGCGGCTCCAGCTCCGAAAGCAGGGCTGTCAGCGGCTCCTTCACCTCGGCGTCGTACGTTGCTTTATGCTCCATCCACCACTCACGGTTGTTGTTCTCTTCAAGCTCCTCGTAGAAGCGGAATGCAGCCGGGGAAATGCCTTTGAATGTGCTCATGCAAGGATCCTATGAACCGCGCGGTGGTCGGAGCCATAGGTTCAAAGCGCTATGTGGAAAAAGAACACCCCGCTGCGGAGATCCGCAACGGGGTGTTCCTGAAGTGCAACGCTTAGAGCTTGTTGGCTGCTTCTGCGTCGGACTCGGTCTGGCCTGCGCCGAGGTTGGCGCGGAGCTTGGCGCCGAGGTCGGCGTCAACGTTGGTCCAGTACTGGATGGCGCGTTCCTTGATGTCAGCGTTCTTCACGCCGCCAACAGCACCGGTGATGGTGTCCAGGAGGCGGGCCTTGGCGGCGTCATCGTAGACCTCGCGGTACAGCGTACCGGCCTGGCCGAAGTCGTCGTCCTCAGCGTGCAGGGTGTGCGCGGAGAGGGTGAGCTCGCCGTCGTTCTCCCAGCCACCGGCGGGCGACGTCGGCTCAACAGCGGCCGGGCCACCCATGGAGTTCGGTGCGTACACCGGGGTGGAGGGGGAGTTGAACAGGAAACGACCCTGGCCATCCTGGCTGTAGTTGTTGACCTGGTTCTTCGGCTGGTTCACCGGGATCTGTGCGTGGTTGGTGCCCACGCGGTAACGGTGTGCATCTGCGTAGGAGAAGATGCGGGCCTGCAGCATCTTGTCCGGGGAAGCGGCAATGCCCGGTACGAAGTTCGACGGCGCGAAGGTGGCCTGCTCGATCTGCGCGAAGTAGTTCTCCGGGTTCTTGTTCAGCTCCATGGTGCCCACGTGGATCAGCGGGTAGTCCGAGTGCGGCCAAACCTTGGTCAGGTCGAACGGGTTGAAGCGGTACGTCTTGGCGTCTTCGTAAGGCATGACCTGGACGTGCAGTTCCCAGGAGGGGAAGTTGCCGGCGTCGATGTTTTCCTTGAGGTCGCGGATGTAGAAGTCCGCGTCCGAACCAGCAAGCTCTTCAGCCTGGTCGCCGGTGATGGTCTTGACGCCCTGGTTGGACTTGAAGTGGTACTTGACCCAGAAACGCTCGCCTGCGGCGTTGATCCACTGGTACGTGTGCGAACCGTAGCCCTGCATTTCACGCCAGGAAGCCGGGAGGCCACGGTCGCCCATGAGCCAGGTGACCTGGTGTGCGGACTCGGGGGACAGGGTCCAGAAGTCCCACTGCATGTCGGCGTCGCGCAGGTGGCTGCCCGGGAGGCGCTTCTGGGAGTGGATGAAGTCCGGGAACTTGATGCCGTCGCGGATGAAGAAGACCGGGGTGTTGTTGCCCACGAGGTCGTAGTTGCCCTCGGAGGTGTAGAACTTCACGGCGAAACCACGGGGGTCGCGCCACGTGTCGGGGGAGCCGTTCTCGCCTGCGACGGAGGAGAAACGGATCAGCATTTCGGTCTCGGCACCCGGCTGCAGGAAAGCTGCCTTGGTGTAGGCCGAAACGTCCGAGGTGGTCTTGAACGTACCGAATGCGCCGCCGCCCTTGGCGTGCACTACGCGCTCCGGCACCCGCTCGCGGTTGAACTGTGCGAGCTTTTCCACCAGGTAGTGGTCGGTGAGGATGATGGCACCGTCAGCGCCGACGGACTTCGAGTGCGCGTCGGAAGTAACGGGGGCACCTGACTGGGTTGTTGAAATGGCAGTCATTGTTCTCCTATTTCTATTTATGAGTTACGGAAGTTGCGGGAAGCTGTTGTTTGGACTGGCAGTCCTGGCAGATGCCTTGGTACAGGACATCTGCGATCTGGATGGTCATTGGCTTGGAGTTTTCATCCCAGTGCGGTGTCAGGCACGGGGCGTGTCCCACGGCGCAATCCACGTCTTCCACCCTGCCGCAGCTGATGCACACAGCGTGGTGGTGATTATCGCCAACCCGGGTCTCATAAAGCGCCGGGGAGTGCGGGGGTTCGAAGCGGCGCAGCATCTGCAGGTCCGTGAGATCGCTAAGCACTACATAAACGGACTGCGCCGTCAGTTCAGGAAGCTCTTTGCGGGCAGCAGCAAGGATGCCTTCTGCCGGGGAGTGCGGGTGGTGCTGGACGGCGGCGAGGACTGCCAGACGCTGTTTGGTCACACGCCGGCCGTGGGCATGCAGGGCTGCGGCCCATTCTGCTTGCTCGGCTGTGTGATCGGTCATGTAATCAGTAAAACACTTATTATGAGGAGTTCACAATAAGGCAAGACTAACTTCGGGTGAACAGAGCAAAGACTCCAAGGGATTCGCTTCCTCTGCGGCCGACCGTCCCAGTGCATGGACGCGTACTGTGGCCCCGTTGTCTGGTTCCAGCGCCAGGCAGCTGAACCCGCTGAGCCCGCCGGCCAGGGGCAGCGAGCCCAGGGCAGCGCCCATGGCCAAGAGCTCCGCCGGAGAGACTTCCGCGATCGACCCCACGGCCCTGATCGGTTGGATCACTGCGTGGTTGCGCCCCGCGCCCGTCGATTCAACCAGCCCGCCCGGGTCCAGGATGGGCTCGACGGCGGTACCCACCCCGTCCGGGAACGGAGCCGTCGCTGCTGGTCGGGCACGTACCAGCGCATCCCTGATCGCATCGTCAGTTGCTTCCAAACGTTCCAGCGGTTCCCCCGCGCGCCGGTGCGCCGGCAACAACAGTTGGTGTCCCGGCGTCGTGGTTTCACCCGGTCCACGCCCGAAGAGGTGGAAGGTGGGTGTGGAGGATTCGGCGACGGGTTCGCCGATCGCAGCACCGAGCGGGTGCCAACGGTAGGTAAACATGATTGGGCAACGGACAACGCCCATGACATCGCGGAGTGCCGTCCGGATCAGGTTGTGGCAGAGCAGCCAGTCGGTCGCCGAGGGGTAGGCGAACTCTGTGGAAGGGTCAGACAACCTGAGCAGCACATGGCCGGCGGTGAGGGGATGGCGCGGCCGGGCTATCTCCCAGAAGGCCGAACGGTACAGCAATCGTCGCGACATGACGTGTCAACTCCCTCCCCGGGGTGAGCCTACCAAGCAGGGAGCCGCGTGCGGGAGGCGCCCTCATGCTGGTTAGGGTTGGACGGTGGCGAAACTACTGGCAGACATCACTCCGTTGAAGGAGAGTCCCGCTTTCCGACGACTCTGGCTGGGAGCCTCGGTGGCCGCCATTGGTACCCAACTGACGTTGGTGGCCGTCAGCCTGGAGGTTTACAGGCTGACGCAGGAAAGTTTTTACGTGGGCCTCCTGGGAATCTTCGCACTGGTTCCCTTGGTCATTGCAGGGCTCTACGGAGGCTCTGTCTCGGATGCCTACGATCGCCGCAAGGTGGCGATCATCGCTTCACTGGTCCTCTGGGCAACCACGGCAGGACTGGCGTTGCAGGCCTGGCTGGGGATTGGCAACATCTGGATCCTCTACGCCCTGGTGGCGATCCAAAGCGGAGCGCAGGGCATCAACGGTCCGGCCCGCAGCGCCATCATTCCGCTCCTTGTCCGGAAGGACCTGCTTCCGGCCGCCAACGCCCTGAGCATGCTGACCTTCGGCCTTTCCATGACGGCCGGACCACTGCTTGCCGGTGTCCTCGTTGCCACCATCGGGTTTGGTTGGACCTACACCATTGACGTCATCAGCTTCACGTTTGCCCTCTGGGGACTCTTCAGGCTTCCGCCGCTGCCGCCGTCCAAGGACGCGGTGCGGCCGGGGCTGCGTTCAGTGGTGGAGGGCTTCCGCTTCCTGGGAACCCGGCCCAATGTGCGCATGACCTTCATCATCGACCTCATCGCCATGATCTGTGCCCAACCCAGGGCGCTCATGCCTGCCATTGGCGCCGTCATGATCGGCGGAGGCGAAACAACAGTGGGCGTATTGCTGGCGTCCACAGCCGTGGGGGCTTTCCTTGCCGGGCTCTTCTCCGGGTCCCTCGGCCGGGTACGGAAACAGGGGAGCGCCGTGGTGTGGTCCGTGGTTGGCTGGGGAGCCTCAATTGCCGGATTCGGACTGGTGGTGCTGCTGGCCGGGGACTCGGGCCGTGAGGGCGTCACGCCCTGGTTGCTGCCTGCTGCGCTGTGTTGCGCACTTGCAGGGATCTCCGACTCCATCAGTGCGGTCTTCCGCACCACCATTCTTCAGTCCGCAACTCCCGACCATCTCCGGGGACGGCTTCAGGGCGTGTTCATCGTGGTGGTTGCGGGCGGCCCGCGGGTCGGCGACATGCTGGCCGGTGGGGTCTCCCAGTTCCTCAGCGAAGGCGGGGTGCTGTTGCTCGGCGGGCTTTTGTGCATTGTCCTGGCGTGGCTGGCCTCGCGCATCCAGCCCGGCTTCGTCGCCTACGACGCCAAGCACCCCGTCCCTTAGCTCCGCCAGCGGCAACGCCGACGTAGGCTGATAACGGAACCCGGGGACCGGCGTCGGCGTTAATCCGTACAAAACCCCTGCAAGAGCGGAAGAAAGCGATAACCGTGCATAAACACAACAATGGACTCAAGACAGCAGCGCTTTTCGGTGTGCTGTGGGCAGTGTTGTTGGGGTTGGGCGCCATCATCGCAGCCGGGACGCGCAGCACCACGCCCATCTGGATCATGGCCTTGATCGGCGTGGGCACAACAGCTTACGGATACTGGAACAGCGACAAGATCGCCATCCGTTCCATGGCCGCCTACCCGGTCACCGAAGCGCAGGCGCCGCAGCTTTACCAGATTGTTCGTGAGCTGTCCGTGCGCGCCAACAAGCCCATGCCGCGGATCTACCTTTCGCCCACCATGACACCCAACGCTTTTGCCACGGGCCGCAATCCCAAGAATGCCGCTGTCTGCTGCACCGAGGGAATCCTGCATTTGCTTGATGCCCGTGAACTTAGGGGCGTGTTGGGGCATGAACTGATGCACGTGTACAACCGCGACATCCTCACCTCGTCCGTCGCTGCGGCGGTGGCCGGCGTCATTACGTCCGTGGGTCAGATGCTGTTGATCTTCGGCGGCGGCGATCGGCGAAACGCCAACCCGTTGGCCACCATTGCCATGGCATTGCTTGCACCGTTCGCGGCCTCATTGATCCAGATGGCTATCTCCCGGACGCGCGAGTACGACGCCGACGAGGACGGCGCCCAGCTGACAGGTGATCCGCTGGCCCTGGCTTCGGCCCTGCGCAAGATCGAGTCCGGCGTGAGCCAACTGCCGCTGCCGCAGGACCAGCAGCTGGTCAACGCCTCACACCTCATGATCGCCAACCCGTTCCGGGGCGGTGGCATGCGGCGGATGTTCTCCACGCATCCTCCGATGAAGGACCGGATCAGCAGGCTGGAGCAGATGGCCGGGCGGCCGCTCTCCTAGCAACGCGCGTTTCCTGGCGACACGCGCGTTCCTTACCCGCTGTTCCGTCGTTGGCCAACAACGAAACAGAGGGCCAGCGACGTTGCCGCTTCCGGCGGACTAAGCGAACAGCCCCTGGCCGATAAACCCGCCCGCTTCCACGCCCGGAGGCACGGCGAAGAGACCTGAACCGGTGTGCTTCAAGTACTCCACGGACAGGGTGTCGCCCTTGGCCAGTGCCAGTTGCATGGGGACGTAGTGCGTCCGTGGATCCTTGACGAAAGCAATGAAGAACAGCCCTGCGTCCAGGTGTCCCAGGCCGTCTGAACCGTCGGTGAAGTTGTAGCCGCGGCGCAGCATCCTCACACCGCCGTTCTGGTCCGGGTGGGCGAGGCGCATGTGGGAGTCGAGTGGGATGAGCGGAGCGCCTTCCCGGCCGGCCAAGGCAAAGTCGGGGGCGGTAAATTCATCGCCGCCTGACAGGGGAGCGCCGGCACCCTTGGTCCGGCCGATCAGTCCCTCCTGTTCCCGGAGCGAGGTCCGGTCCCAGGTTTCGATGTGCATTTGGATCCTGCGCGCTACCAGGTAGCTGCCACCGGCCATCCACTGCTCGGACGAACGAGCCGTGTTGGAAACCCAAACGTGCTCCTCCAGCAGTGCATTGTCCTCAACCTTGAGGTTGTTGGTGCCGTCCTTGAAGCCGAAGAGGTTCCGTGGTGTCACCTGCGCCCTGGACGTCGACGACGTTCGGCCAAAGCCCAGCTGCGACCAACGGACCCGGACCTTGCCGAAGCCAATCCTCGCCAGGTTCCTGATGGCGTGCACGGCGACCTGGGGGTCGTCGGCGCAGGCCTGGATGACGATGTCGCCACCGGTGCGTGCTGGCTGCAGGTCGTCACCCGGGAAATGCGGGAGATCGATCAAAGCCTCGGGGCGGCGCCCCTCGAGACCAAAGCGGACCTTGCCGTCCTTTTCAAACAACCCAGCGCCGAAACCGAACGTCAGGGTCAATTTTGCCGCCGGCAGGTCCAACGCTTCGCCGGTGTCCTCCGGTGGGGCGTCGTACGGGCCATCGACGGCGCCAGTCTTACCCGTCGGGACCCCGGTGGTCATGGCCTCGGCAGCGGCAGTCCAGTCCTTCAGGAGCCTGATGAGTTCCTTGCGATCCTCCGTGGTTACGTCGAACGCGGCCATGTGCAGGCGGTCCTGCGCTGGTGTCGTGATGCCGGCCTGGTGCTTGCCGAAGAACGGAACAACGCCTGAGGCAGCATCTGGTGTTGCTGCCTTCGCTTCAGCAGCCGTCACCACGTCATGGCCTAGGAAACCGGCCGCGAGGCCTGCGACGGCGCCCGCGCCGCCCACACCGGCGAGGGACAGGAGCCCGCGGCGGGAAAAGCGCGTCCTGCCGGTTCCAGCAGCAGCTGCCGTACCGCCGTCGGACGCTTCCTGCGAACTCACCACGGCGGCAGTCCCGCCGGAACGTTCTACGCCGGCAACCTCACCAGTGCGGTCCCCGTCGGCGGGACCGCTGGTGTGCCCGTAGGGGCAGCCGCTCACAAGACTACGGCTGACGTGAGCTTGGACAGGGGCTCACCCAGCGAATCGACCAAAGCGGCGAGCTGCTGGACCTGCTCAGGGGTCAGCTCGTTGTAGTAAGCGAAGCCCTCGCCCTTGGCGTGCTTCTTGAGCTCAGCCTGGAGGGCGTCGAACTTGCCTGCCAGGGACGTGGCGAGCTCAGGGTTCTTCTGCTCCAAGGCCGGCTTCAGGCTCTCGAAGGCGATCCGGGCCCCGTCAACGTTGGCCTGGAAGTCCCACAAATCGGTGTGCGACCAGATCTCTTCCTCGCCCGTGACCTTGCCGGTAGCTACTTCGTCCAACAGTTCCTTGGCTCCGTTGCCCAGCTTGTCCGCGGTGAGTTCCACGGTGCGGGTGCGCTTGGCGAGGTCCTCGGTGTCGGCTACGAGCTGAGTAGAGATGGCAGTGCGTTCCGCGGCGGTCATGGCCGTGTAGCCTGCCGGCGGGAAGAGGTCTTTCTCCGCCCGGTGCCAGCCTGTCCATTCCTGGCCAGGCTCAAGGTCCGCTTCCCGGGCGTCGAGCTTGGGGTCCAGATCGCCAAAGGACTCCGCGACGGGTTCAATGCGCTCCCAGTGCATTCGTGTGGCGGCGTACAGGTCACGAGCCTTGGCGGCGTCACCGGCAGCGAAAGCGTCTGCGAACGCCTTGGTGCCCGTGACCAGCTGCTCGGTCTGGTCCTTGACGTAGGCCGCGTACTGCTGGGTCCCCGTGTCCACGAGCTTCTGGAGATCGGCATCGACGCTGGGCTTGTTGCCGGACTCAGTGACTTCGAAGGACGCCCGGATGCCGTCACCCTGCATGCCCGGCTTGCACGCCGTGGTGTACTTTCCTGCGGGAGCAGTCACCACCAGGTTTCGGGAAATGCCCGGGCCGATGTTCTCCACTTCACCAATGATCCGCAGGCCATCCTCGGCGAGCAGGTAGAACTCGGTGACTTCCGTGCCCTCATTCTTCACGGAAAAGGTCAGGTTGCCGCTGGGTGCCGTGCCCGTGGACACCTTGCACTCGTTGGCGGTGCTGGAGACCTGGATGGGGCCATCGGTGGCGCTCGCCGGCTTGGTGTTGTCCGTGCAGCCCGTCAGGACCAAAGGCACGGCAACCACTGCTCCGATGACGGCAAGGGCCTTTCGGAACGTGGGGGATGAGGGCAGGAAAGTGCCAAACATAGGTGTTTCCTTCGTTAAGGGGGAGTGGCGTCGGGGCGCAGGATCAGGGGTGGGCCGCGACGACGGGAGCGGAGGTCTTGCTTGCAGCCTGGGTTGAAGGCTTGCGGTTGGCCCGGATGTACAGGAACAAGACGGGAACAACGTAGAGGAGCCAGGCTGCGGCTTCAAGCCAGGTGGTGGCCGGGGAAAAGTTGAGGGTGCCCTTCAGCAAGGTGCCGTACCAGGACGACGGCGGGATGGCAGCTGAGACGTCGAAGGCAAGGTTGTGGAGGCCCGGGAGGATTCCGGCTTCCTGGAGATCATGGATTCCGTACGCCAGGACGCCGCCTGCGATGACGATCAGGCCTACCCCGGTCCAGGTGAAGAACCGGCCCAGGTTTACTTTGAGGACGCCCCGGTGGAGCAGGTAACCCAGGCCCGCGGCGGCCAGCAGGCCCAACAACGCGCCGAGCAGCGGGAACGTGGTTTGTCCGGTGGCTTGCGCCGCGGCCCAAATAAACAGCGCTGTCTCCAGCCCTTCCCGTCCCACGGCGAGTGCTGCCACGAGCACCAGGCCCCAGGCGGCGCCGTCGGCTGCTTTGTCCACGTGGGAGCGAAGCTCGCTGCCCAGGCTGCGCGCAGTGCGTGCCATCCAAAAGACCATCCAGGTCACCAGGCCCACAGCGACGATGGACAGTCCGCCGCCTATGGCTTCCTGGGCTTCGAACGTCAGGCCGCGCGGACCGAAGGTGAGGACTGCACCGAAGGCGAGGGAAACTGCGATGGCGAGTCCCACTCCGGCCCAGAGCCGGGGGATCAGGTGCCGCCGGTCGGTCTTGACGAGGTAGGCCATCAGGAGGACCACGACGAGTGATGCCTCAAGGCCTTCGCGCAGGCCGATCAGGAAGTTGGCGGTCATGTAGGTTTCTTTCACTAAGGGGAGCCGTACTTAGGCCCGCCTAAGGAAGAAGAATACTGGGTTCCATCGATTACGCAAACTATTCATGTCCTAATTTGCGGCTGCATTACGGTGATCATGTCGCCGAAGGGCTGGGGCTCGCTTCGTGCTCGCCCAGTTCCTAGGGGATTCGCAACTCCGCGGCCCACCTTGTATCGAAGTCGGCTGAGCTACCCAGGGAGTTCGCTCGGGTAGCCGTCAACCGAATGGAGCCGGTGAGCAGGTCGAGACGCTTCCAGCTTCTGCGGGAGGTCGCGACTGACTCCCTGGCGCTATCAAACTATCGGACAAGCTATTTAGCCATTTGTTGGATTTATTAGTTGGGTATTGATAGTCTCGGCCATGTCCGGCCCCGGTGGTGATGCCGCTGGCGGTTCATATTTTCACTTTGGGGGTTTCTATGTCGCGTGTGTTGTCGAATGCCAGCGATTAGGACGCATATAAGGATTCTCACGGCTGCGACGGCTGTGCTCATGATGGGAATGACAATGACCGCATGCGCTGAGAAGGGGCCCAACTCGACAATGTCTGACGATGCGACGCCGGAAGAGACCATCAGTGCCAGGGAAGGACGGGACCGCGTGGTCGAACTCGTCATCAACACCACCAAGCAGCTCGACGTCACCGGCTGGTGGCCCCGCAACGGCGTCGCCGGAGCGCAGGAGTGCTCCCTCGGAAAGGGCGAGAAGGGAGCCAGCTATGGATACGACCACTGGGCACCCCAAGGAACCGACCATATCGAGGACGCCAAACGCGTAGCCGAGTATTGGAAATCCCTGGGGATGACCGTACGCACCGTTAATCCAACGACACATCCGACTGTCTTCGCAGAGGGTGGTCCGGTCCTTCGGGCTGAGTTCGATACTGACGCATCTGACAAGTCGTACAGCGTTGGTGCCACTGCTCCCTGCTCGCCGGGAGACGCTTATGAGCTCAACGTTGAGGATCAGGCCGAGCGGGATCAGGGCAAAGTACTCCCCGGGGACGAAGGCGTTGTCGTTCGAGAAGACCCCACGCAATAGCTCCGCGAGGCGACCACACCCGCTGTCCGCCACGCGGTCCTTACTGTCGCTCCCGCGAGGCAGCCGGGATAGGGGACTTCACCCTTCACGAGTTCAGCCACTTCGCATCCGGTCTGATCGCCGATGGCTGCGACGTCGTGACCGTACAGCGGTCGCTGGGGCATGCGGCGCCGTCGACCACGCTAAACACCTACTCCCACCTGTGGCCTACCGCCGAAGACAAAAACGAGGACCGCAGGATCAAGGCTGATCGCTGCGGTCCTCGGAGATTCTGCGGACCCTATGCGGACTACCGGGACAAGCGCCCAATAATCACGCGGCCAGATCCGGTTTAGCTGCGGAAGTTCACGAACTGAAGGTCGGCCTCTTCGAACTTCTTGAGGATGTTCATGGTCTCCTGCAGATCGTCGCGCGACTTGGAGGTAACCCGGAGTTCATCGCCCTGGATCTGGGACTTGACGGACTTGGGAGCCTCGTCGCGGATGATCTTGTTGATCTTCTTGGCGATGTCCTGGGCAATGCCCTCCTTGATGGTGCACTCAAGGCGGAACTCCTTGCCCGACGGGAAGGGCTCACCCTGGTCCAGGGACTTCAGGGAAATGCCGCGCTTGATCAGCTTGGACTGGAAGACATCCAGGACAGCCAGGACGCGGTCCTCGGAGTTGGCCTTCATGAGGATCTTCTCGCCGCTGAAGTCGATCTCCGCGCCGACGCCCTTGAAGTCGTATCGCTGCGCGATTTCCTTCTGGGACTGGTTGAGCGCATTGGCGACCTCTTGCTTGTCTACCTTGCTGACGACGTCGAATGTGGATTCGCCTGCCATGACTCTCCTTAGGTTTGGGGCCCTGTAGGGCGGGGTTGGTCTGCCATCCAGCCTAATACGGAAGGCGCCTTTAGGGGCGGTGGACGGCTTTCACAGTTCGCTCACAGCACACGCAAGGTTGGAACTGAGGCAGCGCGCCGAAAGTTGTACCTGTTGGAAGAGCGCAACGTCGGAGGAACAGCATGAGCAGCAAGGCCGTCCAGTCCATCAGCAAGTCCGCTTCCGCGGCAGCGGGCTCCATTGGGACGGCGGCGGTGGCTGCGGCGAGTGCGGTGGCAGCGGCGGCTGTGGCAGCCTCGATTGTCCTGAGCCCCGTTCCGGATGCAACGTCCCGCATGGACGGTGTGCACGCGGACCTGCTCCGGGCCGTACAGCTGAACCAGATCACTCCGGAGCAGGCCGAGAAGTTCGAAGCGAAACTGGCCGGCCGGATCCTCGGCGAAGCCTGAACCACGTGGAATTTCAGCGTGCTGAGCCTCGATTAGATTCTTCGCACAAACTTCTGTAAGGTTGTCTCTGCCTTCGGTTACCGGATCGAAAAGAAACGGTCTCCGGAAGTGATCTTCTTTTGAAGTTCGGCAGATTACCCGAGCGGCCAAAGGGGGCTGACTGTAAATCAGCTGGCAACGCCTACGGGGGTTCGAATCCCTCATCTGCCACCCAGGAAAAATCCCCGGAACCAATGGTTCCGGGGATTTTTTGTGCCCAAAAGCGCCCAGGGTCCAACGGGGCGTGCGAGCCCGCGGGACCAGCGGGGCATGCGAGCCCGCGGGACCTACAACTAGGGGCGTTCGGTGATCCGTCGGAGCTCGGCGATCTCCACCCTCAGTGCGGCGATTTCAGCAACCAGGTCGGCCATCTCCGCGCGGACGGGCTCCTCGGCCGCTGCGGCCTTCACTTCGGCGGCCGCCGCCATGCCCTCCGCGTTCTCCTCGATCCTTTGCACCAGCCAGGATGCGATGGACGCGGTGACGATACCCAGGACAGCGATGCCGCTCATCATGAGGGCAGCGGCCACCACCCTGCCAATGGGGGTAACCGGGTAGAGGTCGCCGTAGCCCACTGTCGTGATGGTGGTGACAGCCCACCAGGCGGCGTCGCCGAAGGTCAGGATTTTGGCGTCGGGGGCGTTTTGCTCGACGTCGAGGACCGCAAGGGCGCCAATAAGGATGAGCATCGCGGCGGCCCCTGCCACATAGGTGGCCACGCGCCCTCGCAGCGTTTCTCCTACCGTGCGTTGGAGGACCGAGAGGAGTGTCACCAGCCTCAACAGACGCAGGGGGCGGAAGAAGGGAAGCACGACGATCAGGAGTTCATGCAGGTTCCACAGGAACCAGCGTGTTCTGTTCTCGGCGAGCCACAGGTTGACGAAATAATCGAGCGCGAAGATGCCCCAAGTGATCCACATGATGACTTCGAAGGGTGTACCCGCGGCACCGTCGACGCGCCCGATGACCTGCCAGGCGTAGGCAGTGAGGAAGATAAGTGCCGTGGCCATGAGCGGCCATTCCACCAGGTCGCGGTATCGCGCTTGAGTCATAGGGGAATACTAGCCACGGCGGAAGCTAAGCCTGCGTTAGGCGGCAGGTGCTTCGAGCCAGTAACCGTCCAGGTAGTGAATCAGTTGCCGCCCCAGGCCGCCTTTGAGTTGGATCCACAGGGTGCTGCGGTCATTCGTCATACCGTCAATGGTTCCTTCGATGCGGTTGCCGCGGGCATCCTGAAGGACAACAACCTGGTGGCGGGAGAGTTCCGGCCAGACTTCACCGTGAGGCTTGGTGGTTTGCAGCGTGCTCAAAGGGGTCCCCTTGTATGTTCTTCCATCGATTCAGTTCCAGATATTGTGCACGTGTTTGATGAACCGGCGGTAAACGTTAGTGCAATCGTTGGACATGAAGTGCGGCATGCGTCCAACCCGGGCTCGTCTATTCCCTCAGAAGTTACCCGCGGGTAACATTGGGGTATGCACGTGTTACTTCGCACTCTCATGCTGCTGTTCACCTCGTCACGACGCTCCCGGCTGGGCGTGTGGGAGGAGTCATCCCTGCCTTTGCGGGTGCTGCCGACGGACATTGACATCGCCATGCACGTCAACAACGGTATGTATTTCTCGCTCATGGACCTGGGCCGGTTCGACCTCATGGTCCGCAGCGGTATCTGGAGCAAGATGCGCAAACGCGGATGGACCCCGGTTGCAGCCGGGGAGACTATTGCCTTCCGCAAATCCCTGCAGCTGTGGCAGCAATACAGCATCGAAACACGCATCATTGGCTTGGACACCAAGGCCATCTACTTTGAGCAGCGGATGGTGGTGGACGGCGAGATCTACGCCCGCGCGCACATCGCCACCCGCTTGGTCCATAAGGGCAAGCCGGTCACGCAGGAAGAAATCATCGCGGAATTCGGTGCACCTCCCGCAGGCCTGGAACTGCCGGAATGGATCCATGAATGGCGGGAGAACAACGCCCTCCCAGGAGCACGCCGCCCCGCCCCGCATGTTTGGAGCTAGACTCCCACATCCCTCCGCTGCAGAGCCACGGCCGCCAGCACGATCAGTGCTGCCGAGATCCCGAGCAAACCCACGGCAACTCCCCAATCGGCCCCATTGGCCACCGGGGAGTTGCCGTACGCCCAGTGGTAGGGCGAAAGGTTCAGCAACCACTCAACCTTGGGGCTTTGCCTGCCCACGGCGTTGAACACGTAGCCCAGGACCGCCACCGCGGCGCCAGCCGCGACGCCGAACACCTTCCGGCCCGTCAGGGCGCCCACGAATAGCGCGGCCGTCGCGCTCAGCAAGGCCAACGCGGCGAACAGCAGGACAGCGCCGGCGAGATGCCCGACGTCGATGTTCAGTTGCGCCGGACCGTTCAGTCCCAGCACCAACACGAAGACGAGAACGGAGAGGGCTGCAACCCGGACAACGATCGCCAGTGCCCGCTCCAGCACCACCTGAACACGGGTAACGCTGTGCGCCAGGGTCAGTTCCAGCAACCCTGATTCCTCGTCGCCGCCAACCGCGGCAGCGCCCCAGCCAACAGAAGCCATGGACATCAGCAGGAAGCCAATCAACCCGAACAGGGTGGCCTGCGTATAGCCGGGACCGGTCGCGATCTGGTCGTAGTTCAAGGCTTTGGTCATCTGTGGTGGCAACGCATTGATCAGCTCCTGCATCTGCGAGCTGCCCCCGATGGAGGGATAGATCGGCAGGTACAGCATGCAGGCCCCGGTGAGGCCCAAAGCCCACGCGAGGGTGGAGCGCCAGGAGTCCGTCAGGGCTTTTGTGAACAGTGGCAGGATCCTAGGCACGGTGTGCCCCTTCCTTAAGGTTGCGGCCGGCTTCAGGGCTGCGGTTGGCTGCGGAGCCGTCAGATATACCGGTGTTATCCGATTCCGCAAGGTCACTTCCTGCGTAAAGCGTCAGCACCGCCTCTTCGAGGTCGGGTTCTTCAAGCACAAGGTCCGTCAGGTTCAAACGCGCCAACTCCTGGACAAGGGCCTGGACGGGTCCGGAGAGCGAGGCGGTGGCCTCCACTGTCCGGGCCGCATGGCCGTCGGCGGGGAGCTCCCGTACTACCACGTTGGCGACTCCCGGCACCCTGGCCAGCAACGCGCCGACGTCGTCCGTCCGTGTGCCTATTGCGTTGAACTTCAGCTGCCGGACGGCAGCGGTGCGGAGGGCTTCCACCGTGGAAACGGTGACAATGTCGCCGTCGCGAAGGATGGCTACCGCGTCTGCTGCCTGCTGGACTTCGCTGAGGACGTGAGAGCTGAGGAACACCGTGGCGCCGCCATCGACCGCCTCACGGACCATCGCGTGGAACTGTTGCTGGACCAGGGGATCCAGGCCGCTGGTGGGTTCGTCCAGCACCAGCAGCTCGGGTCGGTGCATGAACGCCTGCAGAAGACCGAGCTTTTGTTTGTTGCCCTTGGAGAGCTTGCGGGTCTGCCGGTCCAGATCAAGGTTCAGCCGGTCCGCCAACTCGTTGATGTACCGCGGTTCCACTGGCCCGCTGATTGCCGCGAAGTGATCCAGCATGCGACGTCCGGTGGTCCGGTTTTCAAGTTGCAGCTCACCTGGCAGGTACCCGATCCGGCGTCGAAGGCCTGTCCCCGCGCGCCGCGGATCCTGGCCCAGCACCGAGATGGTTCCCGCGCTGGGCCTGATGATGTCCAGCAGGCAGCGCATGGTGGTGGTTTTTCCTGCGCCGTTCGGTCCGATGACTCCGAACACCGTTCCGGCCTCGACGGCGAAGTCCAGTCCGTGCAGGACCTCGCGACGGCCGAACTTCTTACGCAACCCCTCGACGACGATTGCCTGGGTCACGGGGCATGCTCCCTTCGGTGGTGCTTTCTTGTTGTTGGAGGGCTTCGCGGGCCGCATCAAGGAACCGCGAGTCCGTGTAGAAACCGTTCGTGTAGACATCCAGGGCGGGCAACGTCAGCTGCCTCAGCAACTCCGGGCCGATGCCGTGTGGCCCGGACACCGGAGCGCCCAGCACCCGGGACAGGTGCCTGCCCAGCATCAGCATGGACAGGCTGTTGGAAGCGATAACGACGGCGGTGGCCCGGATATCCGCAAAGGCCCGGATGGTTCCGGCCTGGATACCGGCGTTGATGATGTCCTCTGTCTGGCTGACCACGCCATCAAAAAACGCGTTGCCGGCATCTGATTCATCGCCCAGTGCACGCCGGATGTATGCGATCTCATCGGCGTATTCGTCCGGGTGGTTGAGGTAATCCTGGATAAGCATCCGGGTTGTTCCCGGGTCGGTCTTCTCGCGGCCTTGGCTGGCGGTCTGTGACAGTACGTGCTGGTCGCAGGCCTCACGGAGTCCGGCTTTGCTGCCGAAGTGGTGGATTACCAGGCCCGGGCTAACTCCGGCCTCGGTTGCCACGGAGCGGACCGTGGCGCGGGAGAAACCTTCACGGCCAAAGAGGCCAATTGCCGCATCCCGGATACGCGCCCTGGTGGTCAAATCTTCTGCGGTTGAACGCATGTTTCAAACACTAAACACTTGTTCAATGTGCGGCAAGGGCTGCAAGAAAAGTAACGATGTCGCAGCAATGGACGCGTCGCCGTGCAACTGGGTGACATGCATCGGGATACTTGGCTGAGTGTTTCCGGCAGGGAAGCAACGGCAGGGCAATCCGCCCGCGTTTATATGGGGTAGCAGCATGGGGTCCTCAGGATCGGACACCGGAGGATTCCGGCACAAAATCGCCACAGCGGCAGCAGCATTGCTGCTCATGGTCCTTCCGTCAGGGGTGGCGTCGGCGTCGGCGGAAACCGGGGTGCAGGGGCCGGCCGTCAGTGGCGCCATAGGACAGCTGTACAACACGAGCCCCTGGGCGCGCGGCGTCTTGCTACGGCCAACAGGTACCGAGCAGTGCACCTCTACAGGATGCGTGCAGAAATTCGCCGGTGGAGACATCGCGTGGTCGGCCAGGACTGGAGCCAGGGTGGTAGTGAACGGTGCCGTTCGCACGGCGTGGTGGGACTTGGGTGGGCCGTTCGGCTCCCACGGCTATCCCACGACCGACACGGCGAGCGGGCTTCGGGATGGTGGAACAAAGCAGGTCTTCGAACGCGGCGCCATCATTTCCTCGAGGGCCACCGGCACGCAGGAGACCACGGGATCGACCCACTTTGCCTGGCTGCGTACGGGATCCGAATCCGGCTACCTTGGCTATCCCGTTACCGGCGAGCGTACGGGACTGCCCGACGGCGGCACGTACCAGGTGTACGAACACGGCTTCATTTTTTGGTCGCAGGCAAGCGGAGCGCATCCGTCCATGGGAGCCATCCGTGAGCGCTGGCGCCAGTCAGGGCTTGAAGGCGGGGAACTTGGATACCCCACCACGGACGAATCCACCGGACTGAAGAACGGGGGATCGGCACAGCAGTACCAACGCGGAATGATCGCATGGTCCCCGGCCACCGGAGCCCACGCTCTGACCGGTGCAATCCGTGCCTACTGGTCGTCCACGGGCGGACAGAACGGTGCACTGGGGTATCCCGTGGGGGAGGAAAACCGCCAAGGGAACTTTGTGTACCAACAGTTCCAAGGCGGCACGGTCTATTGGTCGGCGGCAACCGGGGCGCACTCCACCACGAACGGTGACATCCACAACCGCTACGTGGCCCTTGGGGGAGCGGCCGGCAGCCTGGGCCTGCCCCTCACAGACAAACTTCCGCGGGCCGGCGGTTTGGTACAGCAATTCTCCAAGGGGTGGCTGGTCTGGGGGCCGGGCACCGGAGCGCAAGTCGTTGGGAATCCGACATACAGGGTGTGGTCGGAAAACCCGGGTGACTTCGGCTGGCCGCTGCGTGACACCTGGACCGATTACCGCGGCGAACATGCGGCATTCCAAAAATTGGAGACCATCTGGAACAAGGCCACCCAGGAGCTGTATTCAGCCGAGCCCGTGGACGCATCGACAGCTGTGTTCCTTGGCGACTCCCAGCTCGACCTTGATTCCTGGGCGGAACAGGGAGCCCGTGCTGCCGGCTACCCCCGGCAGGTGGTGCGGAGCATCGGCGGAATAGGTTACGTCTCCGGAAGCGCGGTTGGCTCGGCAACGGACGCTGTCCTGAACGACCGGATCCTCCTGCCCCAAGGCAACCCGGGCCTGGTGGTGGTGAACCTTGGTGGCAACGATGCGCGGATCTTCGCGACGGATGCAGCCATCCTGTCCCAGGCCAACAAGCTGTGGGACGAGCTCAGACGCAAGTACCCGCGCAGCAACATCGTGATCAATGGCGTTTTGTCCCGCTACGACTCCAGCCACTTCCAGCGTCGATGGGTGGATGGAATGCTGATGCGCGAAACCGCGCTCCGTGGCTGGCCGCACATTTCCATGGCCGGTACGGCCACCATCGCCGGAGCAGACGGCAATTACCTCGACAACATCCACATGAACCAGGTTGGCCACAACAAAGTGGCTCCGCTCTACGCATCGGCCTTGAGGTACGTCCTGGGCAGGTAGCATCCCGTTGCGGGGCCCGCTCTACGCCCTCCGGATTGGTTTTGGCCCGCTAAGCGGACCCCGCAACGGAGGGGACCCCGCCGTTATTCCCTGTGACGCGGGAAGCGAACACCGCGGGACATAGCAGGCAGGGTCGCGTACCGTGGAAGCATGGCTACAGTTGACATCACTGGAGAACAGTTCGCATCGACCATCGAGGACAACGATATTGTCCTGGTGGATTTCTGGGCTGCCTGGTGCAGCCCATGCCGCCAGTTTGCTCCCACTTACGGGGCAGCCTCGGAGAAGCACTCTGACGTCGTCTTCGCGAAGGTGGACACCGAGGCCGAGCAGCAGCTCGCCGCCGAAGCCGGGATCACATCCATCCCCACGTTGATGGCCTTCCGCGAGAAGGTTCTGGTCTTCTCCCAGCCCGGCGCCCTCAACGGACCCCAGCTGGAACAGGTCATTGAAGCCGTCAAGGGCCTGGACATGGAAGAAGTCCACGCCCACGTTGCCAAGGCCCGTGCCGAGGCCCAGGAAAGCTAAACCCGTCCGGTGAATTCGCCGGAAACGCACCGAGGTCGCCGGAAAATTCCGGCGACCTCGGTGCTTTAAGGCGTTCTCGCAGCCTCCGGCGAATCCTTAGAGCCTGTCGAGCTTGACGGGCTCGGCAAGCAGGGCGCTCAGCGACTCGTTGAGGTCCTGGACCGCGATGCCCTTGGAGTGCTTCTCGAGGAGTTCCTCGGATTCCCAGCGCTCCGTGAGGACGAGCTTTTCTTCGGTGGCTTCCGTCAGTTCGTAACGGATGCAGCCGGGTTCGTTGACGACCTCATCGATCGCGATTTCCAAAGCGAGCTTCACGCGGAAGAACTCGCCCTCGTTGGGGATAAATGTGGCCTGCAGGTCAATGGGTGCACTCATGGTTCCAACCCTACCGGCAGGACACGGCGGCGCTGGAGGTGATGACGGTTCTGTTGCGGGCACTGTCTTGGTAGCGTTCCGTCATGTTGTCCTACACCGCCGGAGACACTGACGTCCCGCTGCTTGAAGAGACCATTGGTGCCAATTTTGAGCGCATCGCCGCCCGGTTTCCCCTCCGGGACGCCCTGATCGAGGCGGCGCCCACACCGGGAGGGGACGCCCGCCGCTGGAGCTACCAGAAGCTGAACGACGACGTCGACCGCCTCGCCCGCGCGCTGCTGGCCACAGGCGTGGCCAAGGGCGAAAGGGTGGGTATCTGGAGCCCCAACTGCGCCGAGTGGACCATCCTGCAATACGCCACAGCGAAGATCGGCGCGGTGCTGGTCAACGTCAATCCTGCATACCGCAGCCATGAGCTGGAGTTCGTGGTGAAGCAGAACGGCATGCGGATGCTGGTGACTGCCCCGTCGGACAAAAACAGCGACTACGTCGGCATGGCGCGTGCTGCGGCTGTCTCCTGTCCCGAGCTTCGCGAGGTGGTGTTCCTCCCAGGTGACCCGGCGAACGGACTCACAGCCGGCGTCCCCGAAGCGGGCCACGAACTGTCCTACGCCGAGCTGCTGACCCGTGCTGACGGCGTCGCGCCCTCAGCGCTACGCGACCGCATGGCAGAACTCGATCCGCACGATCCCATCAACCTGCAGTACACCTCGGGCACCACGGGCTTCCCGAAGGGCGCCACCCTGACCCACCACAACATCCTCAACAACGGGCACTCGATCGGCAGGCTCCTGAACTATACAGAGCATGACCGTGTGGTCATCCCGGTGCCCTTCTATCACTGCTTCGGCATGGTGATCGGCAACCTGAATGCCCTGAGCTTCGGGGCTGCCACTATTATTCCCAGCCGTGGGTTCAGCCCGTCGGCGGCCCTGGAAGCGGTGCAGGACTTCGGCGGGACCTCACTGTACGGCGTTCCAACCATGTTCATCGCGGAGCTGGCCCTGGAGGATTTCGACTCCTATGATCTCTCGACCTTGAGGACGGGAGTCATGGCCGGATCCCTTTGTCCCATCGAGGTTATGCGGCGGGTCATCGATGAGATGCACATGGTGGATGTGGCCATTTGCTATGGCATGACCGAGACCTCGCCCGTGTCCACCATGACGCGCGCCGGAGATACGTTGGAGCAGCGGACCAGCACCGTGGGACGGACCATGCCGCACCTCGAGAGCCGGATCGTTGACCCTGGAACCGGTGAGGTGGTGGAGCGGGGAGTGATTGGTGAGCTCTGCACCAGGGGCTACGCGGTGATGCAGGGATACTGGGGCCAGCCGGACAAGACCGCCGAGGCCATCGACGCCGAGGGTTGGATGCACACCGGCGACCTCGCCCGCATGGACCAGGACGGCTACCTAGTGATCGAGGGCAGGATCAAGGACATGGTGATCCGCGGTGGTGAAAACATCTACCCGCGTGAAATCGAGGAGTTCCTGTACTTGCACCCGTCCATCCAGGACGTGCAGGTGATCGGCGTCCCCGACGAAAAGTACGGCGAGGAGCTCATGGCCTGCATCATACTCAAACCCGGAGCCGGTCCGCTGACTGCCGCGGACCTGGCCGAGTACTGCCGGGGCAAACTGGCCCACTACAAGATCCCGCGCTACGTGGATGTCCGCGAGAGCTTCCCCATGACGGTGTCCGGCAAGGTACGGAAAGTGGACATGCGCCAAGAGGCGGTCTCCCGCCTTCACCTCTAAAGCAACGCTTTAGTGGGAGCGGTGGTCCTGCACGGTCATCCGGGGTCCGAACGTGGGTTTGCGGAAGCCACTCAAGTACAGCATCCGGACCACCCGTTGCCGCTGCCCTTGCCAGGGTTTCATCAGCTCGATCATGCCGGCGTCGTCGGTCTTCTGTCCGGTCAGCGCGTATCCGACGTAGGAAGCCAAATGGTAGTCGCCCACGGAAATCGAGTCGGGGCAGCCGTGGGTTCGTTGGACCACCTCGGCGGCCGTCCAGATCCCGATGCCCGGGATGGTCTGCAGCTTGGCTCCGGCTTCCGCTGAGTCCAGTTGCGCGAGACGCTCAAGGGCGACGGCGGACTGCAGCGCCCGCATGACTGTTGCCGAGCGCTGTGGCCCGACTCCGGCTTTGTGCCACTCCCACGATGGAATGGCCAACCACTGCCTGGCAGTTGGGGGAACGAGGAGCCCCGCGGGGGCCATGCCAGGGGCCGGCGTTCCATACCTGTACATCAGGTACCGGTACCCGCGCCGTGCCTCCAAGGTGGTGACCTTCTGCTCCAGGATGGTGGGCACCAATGAGTCAACCATCCGCCCGGTGGAGGGTAGCCGCACAGCCAGGTTCCGGCGTCGTGATTCTGTGACCAGGCGGGGGAGCGTGGCATGGAAGGCTGGTTCGTCGAAAGCGGTCCAGTCATCGTGGGCGCCGAGCAACCTGGGCACCGCGGCCACGGCATCCGCGGCGCCGGGGCCCCACGCCTGGGCATCCACGAAGCAGCCGGCCCCGAGGCCGCCTCCCGAGAGACGCAGCGTAACCGGTCCCGAAGCAGCGGTGAACGCCATCCAGTAACCGGAGGAGTGCGCCGCAAAGGATGGATCAGCATTGCCCCGCATGAGGGGGAACATGGTCTGATCCAAACGGAAGGAACTGCCGGGATGCCACCTGATGGCTGCATCTGCCGCGGCCGCAATGCGTGGCGGGGCTTCTGCGATGGTCATGTTTTCATGGTCCCACGCCCGGCTGACAATCCCATTAATAGCCCCTTACGGCAGCTAATAGCCCCTTACGGCAGCGGCCGCCCGGGTCTAGACTCCCTGATGTGGCACGGGTGGGCCGCGCCGCATCCCAGGAAAGACTTCCAGGAACAAGGAGCGCCAACCATGGCCGCAATAGTGCATTTCGAGATCCCCACGGATGACAAAGAACGGGCAAACACCTTTTACCAGAGTGCTTTCGGCTTGAACCTCAGCCCCATGCAGGGGATGGACTACACCATCGCCATGACCACCCCATCCGACGAGAAGACCGGTGCCCCCAAGGAGCCAGGCGCCATCAACGGTGCCCTGTTTCCCCGGACGGAGGCGCTGAGGACTCCTATCCTGACCATCGACGTCGATGACATCGGCGCGGCCCTGGCGCAGGTGGAGTCGGCCGGAGGCAGTGTGGTTCAAGGGAAAGACGCGGTACCAACCATGGGCTGGTACGCCTACTTCAAGGACACCGAAGGAAACATCATGGGCCTCTGGCAAACGGATCCGGGGGCGGGTAGCTAGTCGGCGGTGGCGGCCCACATGGCTGAGGCAGGGCTGGGCGCAGGCAAGCGGTAGCTTTGTATCTATGAAGTACGCCCAGTCCGTGTTGGACCTCATCGGCAATACGCCGCTCATCAAGCTCAACCACGTCACCGACGGCATCAAAGCCACCGTCCTGGTCAAGCTCGAATACATCAATCCCGGCGGGTCCATCAAGGACCGGATCGCCGTGAAGATGATCGAAGATGCCGAGAAGGATGGCCGGCTCAAGCCGGGCGGAACCATCGTTGAGCCGACGTCGGGCAACACAGGCGTGGGTTTGGCGCTCGTGGCCCAGCAAAAGGGCTACAAGTGCATCTTCGTGGTGCCGGACAAGGTGGGAGAGGACAAGCGTGCGGTCCTGAAGGCGTATGGCGCTGACGTGGTGGTAACGCCCACTTCCGTTGCTCCCGAAAGCCCGCAAAGCTACTACGGCGTGTCCGACCGCCTGGTCAAGGAGATCCCGGGCGCCTTCAAGCCTGACCAGTTCTCCAATCCTGCCGCTCCCGGCAGCCACTTCGAATCCACCGGCCCGGAGATCTGGAACGACACCGACGGCAAGGTCACGCACGTGGTGATCGGCGCCGGTACCGGCGGCACCATCACCGGCACCGGGCGGTATCTCAAGCAGGTATCAGCCGACCGGGCAGAGTCCGACGGCGGCCCGGTCAAGGTCATCGGGGCGGATCCGGAAGGTTCGGTCTACTCCGGCGGCACCGGCAGGCCCTACTTCGTTGAGGGTGTGGGCGAGGACATGTGGCCGGCCAACTACGATCCCGCCGTCCCGGACCGGGTCATCGCCGTCTCGGATGCCGACTCGTTCTCCATGACGCGCCGCCTTGCCCGCGAAGAGGGCCTCCTGGTGGGAGGCTCGTCCGGCATGGCCGTGGTTGCGGCCCTCGAGGCGGCCAAGGACCTGGACGAATCGGCCGTGGTTGTGGTGATCCTTCCGGACTCCGGCCGTGGATACCTTGCCAAGATCTTCAACGACCAATGGATGCGCTCCTACGGCTTCCTTTCCGGCGGTGAGGAAGCATCGGTGGGTGAAGTCCTGAAGTCCAAGACCGGCGAAATGCCGGACCTGGTGCATATCCACCCGAACGAAACCGTCCGCGACGTCATCAACATCATGAACGAGTTTGGTGTCTCCCACATCCCGGTCCTCTCGCAGGAACCGCCCGTGGTCATGGGCGAGGTCCTGGGTGCCGTGGACGAACGCAGCCTCACCAGCAAGCTGTTCCGTGGCGAAGCCAAGCTGGCGGACAAGATCTCCGAACACATGGGTGAACGCCTCCCGGTGATCGGCTCGCTGGAAACCATTTCCGCCGCCCGTGAGCTGCTGTCCGACGTTGATACCGTCATGGTGACCTTCGCGGGGGCCCCGGTGGGCATCCTGACCCGTCACGACCTTTTGGCGTACCTGAGCAACTAAGCGTGCGCCCGATCCACCCGCTGAACGAACAAACCTTCAAGAAACAAAGAGGTGCTTCCATGACTGCCAACAACAACGCCGGATTCAACACGCGAGCCGTTCATGCGGGACAGGCTTTCGAGCCCCGGACCGGGGCAGTTGTTCCGCCGCTGCATTTCAGCACCACCTACGCGCAGGACGGCATTGGCAACCTGCGGTCCGGCTACGAGTATGGCCGCGGTGGCAACCCAACACGTGACGCACTGCAGGAACAGCTGGCCGCCCTGGAAGGTGGATCGGCCGCGTTTTCCTTCGGCTCCGGACTCGCCGCCGAAGACTCGCTGATCCGCGCGCTGGCCCGCCCCGGTGACCACATCGTGCTGGGCAACGATGCCTACGGTGGCACTTACCGGCTCATCAACCGTGTCCTGGGGGACTGGGGCATCGGCAACACCCCCGTGGACATGTCCGACCTCGATGCCGTAGCTGCGGCAGTCAAGGCCAACAAGACACGTATTGTCTGGGTCGAAACGCCGTCCAACCCGATGATGAAGATCACCGACATTGAGGCGCTCGCCGCCGTAGCGCACGACGCCGGGGCCCTCCTGGTGGTCGACAACACCTTCGCGTCTCCCTACTTGCAGACCCCGCTCGCCTTGGGCGCCGACGTCGTGGTCCACTCGACCACCAAGTACATCGGCGGCCACTCCGACGTCGTAGGTGGTGCCCTTGTGGTCAAGGATGCGGAGCTGGCTGAGAAGATCGGCTTCATCCAGTTCGCAGTGGGTGCCGTTTCCGGTCCCATGGACGCGTTCCTGACGACCCGTGGCTTGAAGACACTGGGCGTCCGCATGGATCGCCACAGCGAGAACGGCCAGGCCGTTGCTGAATGGCTGCTGCAGCGTCCCGAGGTGGAAGCGGTGCTTTACCCGGGCCTCCCGGACCACCCCGGCCACGATCTCGCCGCGAAGCAGATGAAGAAGTTCGGTGGCATGGTCTCCGTCCAGTTCAAGGGCGGCGAAGCAGCGGCCCGGACCGTTGCCGAGAACACCACTGTGTTCACGCTCGCGGAATCCTTGGGCGGCATCGAGTCGCTCATGAACTACCCCTCGGAAATGACCCATGCATCGGTCAAGGGCACAGAACTGGCCGTCCCCGTGAACCTCCTGCGCCTGTCCTGTGGCATCGAGGAAGCAGCGGACCTGATTGCGGACCTCGAGCAGGCTTTCGCCAAGATCGGCTAACGATCGCGTGAACCCGCTCTTGTCCGTCACACCCACCCTTCTACGGTGGGCGTGACGGACAGAGGCGGGAACGGGGAACTCGCTAGCCCGAGATGCCCTGTTGCCCGTCTTCCTCACGGCCGGTCAGCCGACGCCTGAAGGATCCGTCCTCCGCGGCGGTGACCTGGACGTCGTACCAGCCGTTTGCAGTGTCCCAGCCGATCTTCCTGCTCTGGCCCGGCTTGAGCTTCACCGTTTCCTTGCCGGCAACGTATTGCAACGACTCCAGTGAAACCGTCACGGTCGCATTGCCCGCGTTGCGCACTTCGATTTCCACGGCTTTCTTGCCGCGGCGCCCCGTGACGGCGACGTCGACGCCGGAGGCGGCACCCGCCGTCGTGCCTTTCAGTTCGTACTGGTAGCGGTTGGGCCCGGTGACGACGACGTCGAACGTTCCCGTGGCCAGCGGGAGTTCAACGGTCCGGCTGCCCGTGACATCCGCGTGCAGGGGTTCGGAGACTTCGCCCGCGTAGCCGTAGACGGTGAAATGGGTGGAGCGCGACCCGCTGTTCGCAAGGGCCAGGTTGATCTTCCCCCGCTGGACCGTGGCGGAAACCCGCGGCCGATACGGCAGCGGCCGGGCAGGCCGGGCGCCCGTTTCCTGGATCGGGGCAACCTGGACGGCAGGGGGATTCGGGTGCCAGCGGCTGATCTTGGCGGGCACCGGGGCGGGGTGGTCGAGGGTTGGGGGCGTGCCCGGGGAATCGAAGTTGAAGACACCGGTGAGGTCGCCGCAGACCTCGCGCCGCCATGGCGAGATGTTGGGTTCCTCGACGCCGGTCCATAGCTCCAGGAATCTCAGGACGGACGTGTGGTCGAAGACCTCGGAGCTGACGACGCCGCCAATCGTCCAGGGGGAGACCACGGTCATGGGGACGCGCGGGCCCAGGCCGATAGGCCGTGCGGTGGTCCAGTCCGTGGATTCGCCGGAGGCCGGGCGCGGCTGGACCGGCGGCGGAACGTGGTCGAAGTAGCCGTCGTTCTCATCGAAGTTCAGGAAAATGGCCGTGCTGTCCCATGTCGCGGGATCGCTGGCAATGGTATCCAGCAGGCGGTACACGAAGTTGGCACTGCCCACGGGCGTGGAAGCTCCGGGGTGTTCGGAATCCGCCGCCGACGGAACGAGCCAGCTGACCTGTGGCAAAGTGCCGTTGGCGATGTCGGTGCTGAGGCGTTCAAGGAGGGTATTGGGGCGCCCCCTCCACATGGCTTTGTCGAACAGCGACCTTTCGGCATCGGTCAGTGTGCTCCGGCCCGCTTCCAATTGGGCGAGGAGACGATCCTGCTCTGCAGGGTCCTTGCCGGCGAGGCTGTCGTAGAACTCTTCGGTGGTGCGCAGCTTGCCGTCTACGGAGGCCAGCATCTTCCTGCCAATTGCCTTGAATGTCTGGAAGTACTCCACGGCGTTGTCCGTGAAGTTGTCCCAGTCCTGGTAGATCCGCCACGGGATACCGGCCTGCTCCAGCCGCTCGGGGTAGGTGGTCCAGTCGTAGCCGCCGTGGTCGTAGCCGTAGGCTGCGTTGGTGACGGCCCTCTTGCTGCTCCCGGGTTCGTTGCCCGTGGTGCCGCTCCAAAGGTAGGTGCGGTTCGGGTTGGTGGAGCCGTTGACGGAGCAGTGGTAGGCGTCGCAGATGGTGAAGGTGTCAGCGAGTTCGTACTGCAGCGGGATGTCCTGGCGCTCGTAGAACGTCATGGTGGAGGCGCTTTTGGCGGGAATCCATTTGTCACACCAGCCGTTGTTCCAGGCCGTGGTGGTGCCGGCGAAGGAGTGGTCCAGGTCGCCAAGGTATTGGATGTCCGAGCCTGGCCGTCCGGCGAGTTCGGCGGCCTTGCGGAGGGAGAAGGGCAACACCGTCTCCCCCGTGGCGCGGGGCTGTTCGAACACGGACTTGCCGTTGGGCAGGCGGGTGACGGACTTGTCGGCGTAGCCGCGGACGCCGCGAAGGGCACCAAAGTAGTGATCGAAGGAACGGTTTTCCTGCATCAGCACGATCACATGCTTGATGGACTGGAGGTTTCCTGGTGGAACGGGTTTGGCCATCGCCGCCTGGACGGAGGGAGGCAGCAGGGATCCGGTCGCGGCCAGTGCCGTGGCTGCGGCAGCGGTGCCGAGGAAGCCACGACGGGACAGTCCGGCTGAGCCGTCGGTTGAACGTTTCACCAAATCAGGGGAGTGCGAGGACATCAAGGGGCCTTTCATGGTCAGGGTTGACCACGCCAGCTTAGGCAGTCCAGGTGAACCGATGATGAAACCGCGGCAAACCACCGGTGCGTGCCGGGACTCTGGCTTTCTTTAGAGAAGTCAGCTACTTTGGTGCACATGCCCCTCCGATCTGACTGGTCCGCCCGCACGTGCAGCCTCGCCCGCGGCCTGGATGTCCTCGGCGACCCATGGGGAAGCCTGGTCCTCCGCGAAATCTTCTTTGGAAACGGCCGCTTCGACGCCATCAAACGGCGGCTCGAGGTGGCAGACAATGTCCTGAGCAAACGCCTGGCCTGGTTGGTTGAATCCGGCTTGCTCGTCCAACGCCCGTACCAGGACGGAGCACGTACCCGCCAGGAATACGTCCTCACTCCCAAAGGCGAGGACGCGCTGCCAGTCCTGAACGCCATCATCATCTGGGCCGAAAAGCACCTGGACGCCCCGAACGAGGTCTCCCATATGCGGGTCATCCATACCGACTGTGGGCAAGCGACATCGTCGGCTGACACCTGCGCGCATTGCGGCGTCGCACTGACTGCCGCCAACACCAGCTGGCACAGTTACAAGCGGAGCGACCATCCCCTTCCCCTCGCCGTGGCACCCCGCGAAAACCACGCTCCCGTCCTCACATCGGAGATTCCCGCATGACCGCTCCCGACCTCACAGGAACCCCCGCCAGAACAAAAGGCGCTCCCTCGGGCAAACGACGACGCCTGCATCCCGCCTGGATCGTTGCCGCGGTAGCCTTCCTGGCGCTTGTTGGCGCGGCAGGGTTCCGGGCGGCACCAGGCGTGCTCATGGTCCCCCTTCAGCAGGAGTTCGGCTGGTCAACCACGGTGCTGTCCCTGGCCGTCAGCATCAACCTGGTCCTGTTCGGGTTGACCGCGCCCTTCGCCGCTGCGTTGATGGAACGGTTCGGCATCCGCAAAGTCACCTCGCTTGCCTTGTGCCTGATCGGTTTGGGCTCGGCACTGACGGTCTTCGTTAACCAGTCCTGGCAAATCCTGCTCACGTGGGGCGTGCTGATCGGGCTCGGCACGGGATCCATGGCACTGGTCTTCGCCGCGACAATTGCCAACACCTGGTTTGCAAAGAACCGTGGCCTGGTCATCGGGATCCTCACCGCGGGAAGCGCAGCCGGACAGCTGGTCTTCCTGCCATTCATCGCAGCGCTCGCCCAGAACCCCGGGTGGAGGGGTGCTTCCCTGCTCATTGCCGCGGGTGCCCTCGCCGTGGTTCCGCTGGTGCTGCGCTGGTTGCGGAACTCACCGGCCGACGTCGGGGTGTTGCCTTATGGGGCAGAAGAACCCAATGCGGAAGCCGCTGCCGCCGACGCCGGTACCACGCCGCCGCTGTCAGGCGGAGCCGGCGCTGTGGTTGCGTCGCCGGCAACGCACGACTCCGCCAACGCTGCCGTGCGTGCCCTGCAGGTCCTCAAGCGTGCCAGCAAAGTCCGTACCTTCTGGGCGCTGGCGGCCGGGTTCGCTATCTGTGGAGCCACCACCAACGGGCTTATCGGCACGCACTTCATCCCCTCGGCCCACGATCACGGCATGCCGGAAACCACAGCGGCGGGCCTGTTGGCCGTCGTCGGAATTTTCGACATCGTGGGGACCATCGCATCCGGCTGGCTCACCGACCGATTCAACCCCAAGGTCCTGCTGGCCGTGTACTACCAATTCCGCGGGATCGGCCTGCTGGTTCTACCGTTGCTGCTGGGCTCATCGGTAGAGCCGAGCATGATCATCTTCGTGGTGGTCTACGGGCTCGACTGGGTTGCCACGGTGCCTCCCACAGCAGCGATTTGCCGGTCAGTGTTCGGCGCTGACGGCTCTGTGGTGTTCGGCTGGGTATTCGCAGCCCATCAGCTCGGTGCCGCTGCCGCAGCACTGGCAGCCGGGTTCATACGCGACGCCACGGGACACTACAACTACGCGTGGCTCGGTGCAGCCGCCATGTGCACCGTGGCGGCCGTCATCAGCGCCACCATCCGAAAGGACGCCGCCAAGAAAGTGCCAGTCGCGGTGGCTTGATGGCGTTTGTTGGGCCCGCTCTGCACAGTATTCCGGCCGGGGAAAGCGTAGAGCGGGCCCCGCAACTCGGGACGGTCAGCCGCGGAATGCCCCGATCCCCGTGATGTGCTGCCCCAGGATAAGGGTGTGCACCTCGTCCGTGCCCTCGTAGGTCCGAACAGATTCCAGGTTGTTGGCGTGGCGCAAAGGGGAGTAGTCCAGCGTGACGCCGTTCCCGCCCAGGATGGTCCGTGCCTCCCGGGCGATCTTGATGGCCTCACGGACGTTGTTCAGCTTTCCGAGCGAAATTTGCTGCGGCTGCAGGTGACCGGCATCCTTCAAACGGCCCAGGTGGAGGGCCAGGAGGGTGCCCTTCTGGATCTCCACCAGCATGTTGACCAGTTTCTCCTGCGTCATTTGGTATCCGGCCAAGGGGCGGCCAAACTGCAAACGTTCGCCCGCGTAGTCCAGGGCTGCCTCGTAGGAATCCCGTGCTGCACCCATCGCGCCCCACGCGATTCCGTAACGTGCCTCGTTCAGGCAAGTGAACGGCCCCCGCAAACCCGCAGCGCCCGGGAGGATCGCGTCCGCTCCCAGTCCGACGGCGTCGAACGTCACATCGCACTGGATCGAGGCGCGCATCGACAGCTTTGGTTCGATCGGCGTAGCGGTCACTCCCGGGGTTCCCGCCGGGACCAGGAAACCGCGGATGCCGTCCTCGGTGTTGGCCCACACCACCATGACGTCGGCGATCGAGGCGAGGCCGATCCAACGCTTGGCACCGTCCAGGACCCAACCGTCGGCGGTCCGTCGGGCAAACGTGGTCATGGACGACGGGTCCGAACCCGCCGTCGGCTCCGTCAGGGCGAAACAGCCGATCAGCTCGCCCGCCGCCATCCGTGGAAGCCATCGCTCTTTCTGCTCCTCGGAACCCCACTTATGGATGGCAGTCATGGCGAGGGAGCCCTGCACCGAGACAAAGGTGCGGATCCCTGAATCGCCGGCTTCCAGTTCCATCGCTGCCAAGCCATATTCGACCCCGGTCCGGCCAGGGCATCCATACCCCTCCAGGTGCATTCCCAGCACCCCAAGCTCACCCAGTTCAGGGGCAATTTCCCGGGGAAAGACGGCGTCCTCATACCAGCGGGCGATGTTCGGCCTGATCCGCTGCGCTGTGTAGTCCCGCACCCTGTCACGGAGGGCTACCTCGTCCGCCGTCAACAAGGAATCAAGCGCCAGGATGTCGGAGGGGTTCGTCGTTGAATCGCTCATTCCAGCATCCTAGGCGGCTACTCGCCGCGGACGATCCCAGCCTCGGCACGTTCGCCCGTGAAATAGCCGCGGGTGGACGGCGCGAACCTGCACACAACGGCCAGCACCACGCCGAGGGCCAGGAGCAGGACGCCGCTGACGAACGCGCCACCGATGCCGAATATCTGGGTGTCGCCGTACGACGGATCCCACATCTGCACGGCCGAGATGAAGAAGGCAGCGGTCAGGGACAGCGCGCCGAGCAACGGCAGGATGCCACGGAACCACAGGTTGCGGGCTGAGTCGCGCAGCGTGGAACGGAAGAACCAGATGCAGGAGAACCCGGTCAAGGCGTAGTAGAACGCGATGAAAAGGCTGATGGCGCTGATGGAATCGGAGAGCAGGTTCTGGCTGAGGAAGCTCATGGCCACGTAATAGACAACGGCCACCACGCCCATGACCTGCGTGGAGAACCCCGGCGTCTGGAAACGCTCGTGGATCTTGCCGAAACGCGGAGGGAGGGCTCCGTGAACACCCATGGACAGGGTTCCGCGGGCAGTCGGAAGGATGGTGGTCTGGGTGGAGGACAGGACGGAGGCCAGCACGGCAACAACGATCAACCAACCCCAGGGGCCCAGCACAACGTCCTTCATGGCCAGGAAGACGTCATCCTGGTTGGCTTCATTGCCAAGCCCGATGCCGTCCGTGCCGATGGTGGCGTACATCATGACCAGCAGCGCCACGGAAACGTAGATGGCCAGGAGGACGGTGGCTGAAATGACGGCGCCGCGGCCCGGGGTCTTCGCCGGGTTCTCGGTTTCTTCGTTGAGCGCCAAGCACGTGTCCCAGCCCCAATAAATGAACAGCGCCAGGAGAGCCCCGTGCACCACGGCGCCTGGGTCCGCGAAGGCCCCCGCGGGGTTGAACCATTCGATGTCGAACGGCTGCCCCTCAGGCGCGCCGCCGGTGATCCTGAAAACGATGGCCACGGCGAAAATGCCCAAGGAAATGTACTGGATGTACGTCAGGGTGCGCTGGACGTGCTCGCCAAGCCGGATCCCGCGATGGTTTACGTACGTCATGAACACAATGAAAAGCACTCCCGTGGCCGTCACCAACCAGGTGTTGTCCGCTAGGGAACCGTCGCCGACCAGCAGCCAGAGATACTTGCCGGCGATTTGGGCCAGGTTGGCCAACACCACGATCCCGGCGAGGGCAACCCCCCAGCCACCAAGCCATCCAGCCCACGGACCAAAGGCCTTGCGGGCCCAAAAGAACGTGGTGCCGCAGTCGGGCATGGCGCTGTTGAGTTCCCGGAAGGCATAGGCAATGAACAGCACCGGGATGAAGCCGAGGACCAGGATCAGTGGAGTGTAGTTGCCGTTGACAGCCACAATGAGGCCCAGCGTCGCGGCCAGCGAATACACGGGCGCGGTGGAGGCCAGGCCCAGCATGACGGAGTCGCCCAGGTCCAGGATGCCGGCGCGGAGGCCTTTGGAAGGCACGACGGCGGAACGGTCGCCGCCCGCCGCGCCGCCACCCGGCGTCGTAATTTCAGTGCTCATAGGGCAGCTCCGTAGGAAGTAGCAGGGGGCGCCACAGGCGCCGGGGCATCGATGGTGTTGGGCACGAAGCGGCAGAAGTAGTCCGTGATGGGGCCGTCCGATTCGCGGATGCCGCAGCCCACGGACTCGCCGTCCACCACCCAGAGGCCGAGCACCGGGTGGTTGCCGTCGAAGTCCGGAAGGGAGTGGTACTGCTGGAAGCACCAGCCTTCGCGGCCGTAACCGCCAGGCTGCTGTATGTCGATCCCGGGGGCGTGGATGCGGATGTTGTCGCCCTCACGTCCATGCAACGGCTTGGCCACCCATTCCTTGAGCGGACCCGGGTCTCCCAGGTACGCGGGCAGCAGGTTCTCATGGTTGGGGTAGAGGTGCCAGAGTGCTGCGAGCAGGGCTTTGTTGGACAGCAGCATCTTCCAGGCAGGCTCAACCCAGCGTGGGTTGTGGGCACGCTGCAGCAGCCGTTGCCCAAAAGGCTCCTTCATCATGAGTTCCCACGGGTACAGCTTGAACATGGTGCTGATCATGAAGTTGTCCAGGTCCACGAAGCGGTTGAGGTTCGGGTCCCAGCCGATATCGGACATGTTGATGCCGATGGTGGTCCACCCGCCTTGGCTCGCGACGTCCCGCATGTAGGCGGCCGTCATCCAGTCTTCGCCCGACTCCTCAGCCTCGGAGTGGGCCACGTGCAGGGTGCTCATGCCGGTGCGGAACTGCAGCTTCTTCCACTGCCGGATCAGGGCCTCATGGATGCCGTTCCACTGGTCCTTTTCCGGGAAGACGTCCTGAAGCCAGAACCACTGGGCCACCGAAGCTTCGATCAACCCTGTGGGGGTATCGGCGTTGTACTCCAGCATCTTCGCTGGACCGCCCTTGCCGTCATAGATGAAGTCGAAGCGGCCATAGATGTCCATGTCCGCAGCCAGCAGGGAGTCACTGGCAAGCTCCAGCGCCTGTGGCCCGATCCCGATGTCGCCCATGGCACCGGTAGCGAGGTATTTCGCCGCTTCCAAGCACATGATGTGCATGTCCTCGGCGGTCTTTTCCAGCGTTTCCACCTCGTCCATGGTGAATTCGTAGTAGGCCGATTCGTTCCAGTATTCGATCTTGCGGCCATCGGGCATGGTGGTGGTGGAAAAAACCAGGCCCTGTTCTTCGATCTTCTTCTTCCAGTCCGGCCTCGGCACGGAGGGCAGTCGACGCATCCCTAGCCTCCCGAGCTTCCGCCGCTTTTGGAACTGCTGCCAAAGCCACCACGGCTGACTGTGCCGCCCTTGGTGCTGTACCCGGTGGAGGACTTGGCACCGGACGGCACGTTCTTGGTGTAACTCGGGTAGGCCGACCTGTTCTGCCCGATAGCCGGGACACTGGCGCCCCGCGAGTAGAAGTACCAGGCGTAGACGCCCGAGCTGCGGCCCGCCGAGCTGCTGTTGTCGCACTGGTTGTCGTCGACGCGCTCGCCGGTTTCCTCGTTGAAGCAGACCTGGGCGTAGTCTGCTTCCTGCTCGTTGCTGGCCACGATGGCGGTGATGGTTCCAGCCAGCAAGGCAGTCACGCCCAGGCCCACCACGACGGTCCGGCGCTGCGAGCGCTTCTTCCTCTTGGCTGCTTCCGCTGCGCCACGTTCGCGTTCCTTGGCGAAAGGATCAATGACGGGCAGGGGCTGGCCGGGCTCAGGAGTTCCTGCCTGGCCCGGGGATGCCCCAGCGGGTACGGTACGCTTCTTGCCTTTGCTGGCGGCGCGGGTCTTGCCTTGCTGTTCCTGGGCCGGTTCTTCAACGGGCGCGAACAGTTCGGGGTGGAGTTCGGGTTTGGGCACCTGCCAGGGCGGGGGCTTGGGCGGATTGTTGCCCGCTGCGAAATCGGGGTTGTTGTCCCCGCCGTTGCCGTTGGTGCCGGCAGCGTCAGGGTTGTCTTTCGGGCCCATGCGTATCCCCCTGGATAGACCGTGGAAGTGTCCGGCGCCACGCCGGACCAGAATGCTCAGAGCAAGCCTAGTACCTGTGCGCATCGCTGGCACCGGTGACAGTCCCACATGGGGACAACTGCCCACCAAGCAACCATGTAAGGATGTAGCCATGGCGGCACCTGAGACACACGGCAACGGCGAGGACGGCGTACTGCTGCGGCTTCCGTCCGTGCGGGGCATCGGCCAGGGTAGGGTCATCAGCGGGCTGGTCCTGGCACTATTGCTGCCTCCCGCCGTCGAACTTCTCGTCACGGTGCTGGGTTTCCGTAACTTTGCGATGATCATGCTCCTGCAACTGGCGGTTGCAGTGGCCGTGGCCGCGATCGGGGGCTTGTGGCCGGCGGTGGTGGCAGCTGTGCTGGGCAGCTTCCTGCTCAACTACTTCTCAGCGGACCCTGTGGGTTCGCTCTCCATCGCGGACCCCAGCACGCTGTTCACCGTGGTGGTCTTCCTTGCCGTTGCGTGTGGGGTGGGGCTTGCTGTGGGCCTGGCCACCCGGCGGGCGCAGGAAGCGGCGAGGTCGGGGGCGGAGGCCACGGCGCTCAGCGAGCTGGCCCTGCGGATCCTCAGCTCCGACGGCAGCCTGGAGTCGTTCCTTGAGAAGGTCCGTGGCAATCTGGGCATGGAGGCGGTGACACTGCTGGGGAGCCAGGGAATTACGGCGCAGGGTGCGGCACCGGAGTGGCGTGTCCTAGCCTCTGCCGGCTCAAATGCGCCGGTGACCCATGCCGCCGCAGACCATGCCGCCGTCGTCGATCCCCACTACACCCTGTTGCTGCGCGGCGGGCCGCTATCGCCGCAGCACCAGCGGATGCTTGCGGCCTTCGGCGCTTTTGTTGTTGCCGTGCGCGAGCGCCAGCAGCTGGTGCAGAGCCGGCGCGATAACGTGCGGTTGTCGGAGGGCAACAAAATGCGCACGTCTATCCTGCGGGCGGTGTCGCATGACCTGCGGACGCCGTTGGCCGGGATCAAGCTGGCGGTCAGCAGCCTGCGCCAGGACGACGTGGATTTTCCGCCGGATGTGGAGCGGGAATTGCTGGAGACCATCGAGGATTATGCGGACCGGCTGGACCACTTGGTGGACAACCTCCTGGACATGTCGCGCATCACGGCGGACGCCGTCAATCCGTTGCTGACCGGTACTGCATGGGCCGACGTGCTGCCGGAAGCGCTGCAAGGTATTCCCCGGGACCGTCTCCGCAACGAACTGCCGCCCAACCTCCCACCGGTTCAGGCTGATACCGGCATGCTCGAACGTGTGGTGGCGAACATTGTGGAGAACGCGGTGAAGTATGCACCTGACTCGGACGTGGTGCTGAGGGCCTCGGCCGGTGCGGGGATCACCTTGGGGGAGCGGCCGGCCAGCGAGTTGCGGATTGTCGATCACGGGCAGGGGATAGGCCCGCAGGAGGTCCTCACCATGTTCCAACCGTTCCAGCGGTTTGGAGATGCGCCCACACCGGGCCCTGCCGGTGGGATCGGGCTGGGGCTTGCGGTCGCCAAAGGATTCACCGAGGCCATGGGTGGAAGCCTCGCGGCGGAGCCGACGCCGGGTGGTGGACTGACGCTGGTGGTCACGCTGCCGCTGTGGACCGGGGAGCAGCTGTGACTTTGGTGCTGATCGTTGAGGACGAGGCGCGCATCGCACGCGCCATGCAGGTCACCCTCCAGGCCCACGGCTACCAGGCCCTGACCGTGGGAAACGGCGCCGATGCCTTGAATGCCGCGGCCAAGCAACCGGTCAAGATTGTGGTCCTGGACCTCGGCCTGCCTGACATGGACGGTGTGGAGGTCATTCGCCGTATCCGCGGCTGGAGCAACATGCCCATCATCGTGCTGTCCGCCCGGCACGCGTCCGAAGACAAGGTGGAAGCGCTCGACGCCGGTGCGGACGACTACGTGACCAAGCCTTTCGGTCTGGATGAGCTTCTTGCCCGGTTGCGCGTTGCCTCCCGCAGGGTAGTCACCGGAGAAGAAGAACCCACCCTGGCCACCGCCGACTTCGTAGTGGACCTGGCGGGCAAGAAGATCGTCCGGGATGGTGCGGACGTGCGGTTGACCCCCACCGAGTGGAACATTCTGGAGTTGCTGGTCCGCAACAAAGGGAAACTGGTGAGCCAACAACAGATCCTCACCCAGGTTTGGGGCCAGGCGTACGCCAAGGAAACCCAATACCTCAGGGTGTATATCGCCCAGCTCCGGCGGAAACTGGAGAGGGATCCTGCGGAGCCACGCCACCTCCACACGGAAGCGGGCATGGGCTACCGGTTCGATCCCTAGTTCGGTGTGGGCATCCGTACACTGTTGTCCATGAATACCGCTTCCCTGCTGGCCGTCTGCCGTGTCCACCAGTTGCTGCCCGATCCCGGCAACGTGGGAGTAACCGCCATTGACAAGCGTCCCGTTGAAGGTCCGGTCAAAGTACACAAACTCGGGCTCCATGGTGATGTGCAGGCGGACCGGGCCAACCACGGCGGAGAGGACCAGGCACTGTACGCCTATTCGCAGGAAGACGCTGACTACTGGTCGGCGGAGCTGGGACGGGAGCTCGCGACAGGTTTCTTCGGCGAGAACCTGCGCGTCACGGGGATCGAAACCACGGGAGCAGTTATCGGCGAACGCTGGAGGATCGGTCTGGACGTGGAACTGGAAGTGACCTCGCCCCGGGTTCCCTGCGCCACCTTCCAACGGGCAGTCAACGAGCCGCAGTGGGTGAAGAGGTTCACGCAGGCCGGCAGGGTTGGCAACTACCTCAGGGTGATCCGGGCGGGCACCATCTCGGCGGGGGACCACATCCACCGCACGTTCGTTCCGAAGCACGGCGTCACCGTGGGCCAGTGGTTCAGTGAACCCACCCCGGAGCTCATCCAGGCACTTTTGGATGCCGAGGCAGACGGGGAGATCCGGCTGCAGGACGAATATCACGCGAAGTTCGAAAAGGTCCTGCGCCGCAGCGGCCTCTGAGACCGGCTTTGCGGGCCCGTCGGGCTCCGTTCACTACCCGGCGGGGAGAATGTGAACAAGCTCACCGGACTCCGGGTCGCGGACCTAACGTCCTGTGCCCTACACTTGAAATATCCCCCACTCCGGAAATCCCTTTATCCTGCCCAATTCTTGAGGCAGGACTGGTAAGTGTTGGGGCCCGCAACTGTGTGCGGGCATTTTCATAGGGAGAGCCGGCTAAAGAAAACGCTGTACAGACTGCTGGGATAGCAGCCAAGAGATGCAGCGGGAAGTCCTGCCATGGGATTGCGATAGCGCCGGACTTCTTGCGAAAGCAGGGCACCTTTTTCCCTGTCTCTTCGCGACGAGTACTGCGGCCAGCCCAACCGGGTCGCGCCGATGCCCTATGGATGAGGAATTTCTCCCTATGACCGAAAATCTCAACGAAGACTTCGACGCCCAGAACGATGAGTCTGCTGAAACAGCCCCCGTTGCTGAAGCAGTAGAGACCACCGCTCCCGCCGAAGCCGAAGCACCGGCTGCTGCCGCTGCCCCCGTCGAGACCGCTGCAGCCGAGACTGCAGCCCCCGCCTCCACCGACGCTCCCGCCCCCAAGGCTGAGGACGACGAAGAAGGCGTCCGCTTTGCCGAGCTCGGCATCGATGGCCGCGTTCTGGCCGCACTCCAGGATGTTGGCTACGAAAAGCCGTCTCCCATCCAGGCCGCCACCATTCCGCTGCTCCTTGAGGGTCGCGACGTCGTTGGCCTGGCCCAGACCGGTACCGGCAAGACCGCAGCGTTCGCTGTTCCTGCCCTGTCCCGCCTGGCAGAGCTTCACGACCTCAACGGTCCCTCCCGCAAGACCCAGGCACTGGTCCTGGCTCCCACGCGTGAACTGGCCCTCCAGGTTGCCGAGGCATTCACCTCCTACGCCAAGCACATTGATGACTTCACGGTTCTCCCGGTATACGGTGGCTCGGCATACGGTCCGCAGCTTGCCGGCCTTCGCCGTGGCGCACAGGTTGTTGTCGGTACCCCCGGCCGCGTGATCGACCACATCGCCAAGGGTTCCCTGGACCTGTCCGAACTCCAGTACCTCGTGCTGGACGAAGCTGACGAAATGCTGCGCATGGGCTTTGCCGATGACGTTGAGCAGATCTTCCAGCAGACCCCCGAGGACCGTCAGGTTGCCCTGTTCTCTGCCACCATGCCGGGCCAGATCCGCCGCATGTCCAAGCAGTACCTGAACAACCCGGCTGAGATTTCGGTGAAGTCCAAGACCACCACCGGTGCCAACACCCGCCAGCGTTACCTGCAGGTCATGGGCCCGCACAAGCTGGACGCACTCACCCGCATCCTCGAAGTTGAAGAGTTCGACGGCGTTATTGCCTTCGTGCGCACCAAGATGGCTACCGAGGACCTCGCCGACAAGCTGAAGTCCCGCGGGTTCCAGGCTGCCGCCATCAACGGCGACATTCCGCAGCAGCAGCGTGAGCGCACTGTTGACGCGCTGAAAGAAGGCCGCATCGATATCCTCGTGGCCACCGACGTCGCGGCCCGTGGCCTTGACGTTGAGCGCATCAGCCACGTGATCAACTACGACATCCCGCACGACACCGAGTCCTACGTGCACCGCATTGGACGCACGGGCCGTGCAGGCCGTTCCGGTGACGCGATCCTGTTCATGACGCCGCGAGAGAAGTACTTGCTGCGTTCCATCGAGAAGGCCACGCGCCAGCCGGTGGAGCAGATGCACCTGCCCACCGCCGAGACCGTGAACACGCTGCGCCTTGGCAAGTTCGCCGAGCGCATCACCGAGACCCTGGCGTCCGAGGATGTTGCAGCATTCCGCGACCTCATCTCCTCCTACGAGGAAGAGCACAACGTGCCGGCCTCGGAGATTGCCGCAGCCCTGGCCGTCATGGCCCAGGGTGGTCAGCCCCTCCTGGTCAAGGAACTGCCTGCAGCTCCTGAGTACCAGAAGCGTGAGCGCTCCAAGGACGGCTTCGGTTCCCGCGGCCCGACCCGTGCACTCACCGAGGGCAATGCAACCTACCGGATCGCCGTCGGACGCCGCCAGCGCGTCATGCCGGGGTCGATCGTGGGCGCCATTGCCAACGAGGGCGGCATTTCCTCCGCACAGATCGGTGGCATCGACATCCGCTCGGACCACTCCCTGGTGGAGCTCCCGGCAGACCTCAGCCCCGAGCAGCTGCGCGCACTGTCCCGCACCCGCATTGGTGGCGAACTGATCCACCTTGAGCTGGACAACGGCCGCAGGCCCAACAGCGAACGTGGCGGCTCCGGCGGTGGACGTGGTGGCTACGGCGACCGCGAAAACCGTGGTGGCGGCAACTTCAAGGGCAACGGCGGCTTCAAGAAGGACTTCCGCAAGAACGACGGCGAGCGTACCTCCGCTGACCGTGGCGGACGCTCCTACAGCGACCGTTCCGAGCGCACCGCAGGCAGCTTCGGCGACCGCGACCGCGGCCAGGCCAGCGGCTCCCGCTTCGGTGGTCACGGCGACGGCGCACGCAAGCCCCGCAGTGGCGGCGAAGGCGGACACCGCGACTTCAACCGCAAGGGCAAGTGGTAAACACGGCCCGGTGGTAATCACCGCTTGGCGGTGACCCCTCAGTAGTTCCCTCAGGGGGTCGGCTTTCGAGCCGGCCCCCTGTTGCGTTTAAGCACTGTCCCGGGATTGTTGGCCGGGCCCGCCCTTGTACGCCGGCTGTTTCGAACGAGACCGGGTTACGGTGCGCGGGATCCAGCCGTACCATCGCTTCATGGGATTGCTCGAGAACGTGAAGAAAGCCCTTGGCATCGGCGATAAGGATCAAGGCGACAAGGATCACGCCGAAGAGGAGCACAGTGCCCCAGCCGTTCCCGACGTAGCGGGCGAGCAGGCGGCCAGGGAGCCGGAGGCAGGCACCGACGGCGCCAGGCAGCCACAGGAAGCCCAGGAGGGCGCCCCTGAGGGCTCCGCTGGGCTCTCCCAGGGTGCCGCCAGGGTCACCGAGGTGGTGGTGGAGCACGGGGACACCATGAGTGGGATTGCGGCCCAGTTTGGCGTGGACCTCGGCGCCCTGATTGCAAGCAACGCGGACACCGTGCCAAATCCCGATTTTCTCTACCCCGGCCAGGTGCTTCGCTTGCCCTGATCTTCTCCATTCGGAGATCAACTCCGGGGCACTTTTGCAAATTGTGTCGCGGCGGTTTTTCCGCGTCGTTTCGCCGATTTGTAGCTTCTGAAAACGTCCGGTAGAGTATTTACTCGTTGCCCCCCTAGCTCAGTGGTAGAGCGCGTTCTTGGTAAGAACGAGGTCACCGGATCGATTCCGGTGGGGGGCTCTGAATGAGGGCCTGTGTCAGGGCGGTTTTGACCGGCTTGACACAGGTTTTTCTCATTCGTGGCGGTGTAGCTCAGTTGGTTAGAGCGCACGACTCATAATCGTGAGGTCGGGAGATCGAGCCTCCCCACCGCTACAGAGCAAGACCCCGCAGAATTCACCTGCGGGGTCTTTTTTCATTTCCTGGGACAGAATGGGTCCATGAGCCGAATCGCAATCATTGGCGGCCACGGCAAAGTGGCCCTGCATCTGTCCAAAATCCTCAGTGGCGAAGGTCACGATGTCACGTCCTTCATCCGAAATCCCGACCATGTGTCCGATGTCACGGAAACGGGAGCCTCTGCTGAGGTGCTGGATGTGGAGAACTCGACGACGGCGGAACTCGCCCAAGCGCTCAGCGGCCACGATGCCGTGGTCTGGTCGGCCGGAGCTGGAGGGGGCAACCCGGACAGGACCTATGCGGTGGACCGGGACGCCGCGATCCGCTCCATGGATGCTGCAGGGCAAGCCGGTGTCTCCCGTTACGTGATGGTCTCGTATCTCGGCGCCGCCAAGGACCACGGCGTGCCACCGGACAATCCATTCTTCGCCTACGCGGAGGCCAAGGCTGCCGCCGACGATTACCTGCGGAGCACAGACCTGGACTGGACAGTCCTGGGCCCGGGCACACTGACTGATGAGCCGGCCACGGGGTTGATCGAAACGGACCCCCGCAACACAGCAGACGGGACCCGGACTTCACGGGCGAACGTGGCGCTGGTGGCCGCTGCCGTCCTGGAACTACCGGGGACGGCCCACCGGACGATCCCCTTCAAGGACGGCACCGAAGACGTGGTGGACGCCCTGACCAAGGACTGACAGCTCCTGACCGGGGGATGGCCCGGGATATGTTGGTAGGGAACTTTTTCGGCAATGCCGGGAAGGGCCGTACAACATCTGGGGAAGCAGGGTTATGGATCAGTTGGCGCTCATTATCGGGTTGCTGCTTGCGACGGTGGTGGCTGTGGGCCTTGGCGACCGGCTGCGCCTTCCTTATCCGGTGCTGATGCTGCTGCTCGCTGTAGCACTGACGTTCATTCCGGGCTTTCCCGAGTTTGAGATCTCGCCGGACCTGATCCTGCCGATCTTCCTCCCGCCACTGCTGTTCGCCACGGCGCAGAAGAGTTCCTGGGCAGTCTTCCGCGTGCGCTGGCGGACACTGCTGCTCATGGCCGTGGCCCTGGTGGTGGTGTCCACTGCCACGGTGGCCGGCGCCGCGTGGCTGATGATTCCCGGCATCGGCATACCGGCGGCCATAGCACTGGGCGCCATGGTGGCGCCCCCGGACCCTGTAGCCGTGGAATCCGTCGCCGGACGCGTCCATATGCCGCGGCGGCTCATCACAGTCCTCCAAAGTGAGGGCCTGTTCAACGATGCCGCGGCCATCGTGATCTTCCAGGCCGCAGTGGCGGCAACGGTCTCAGGCAGTGACGTGGGGCCGAACGTGATACTTCAGTTCGTCGTGGGCGCGGCCTTGGCCATCCTCATCGGCATCGCGATGGGCTGGGTGACCAAGGTCATCACCAAGCTGGTTACCTCCATGGTGGCCAGAAGCGCTGTCACCCTTGTTGTGCCTTTCGCCGCGTACATCCTCGCGGAAGAGCTGCACGCCTCTGGCGTGGTGGCCGTCGTCGTAACCGCCTTGGAACTGCAACGCCATACGCGACCCCAGGACGCTGCCGAACGGATCACCCGGACGGCTTTCTGGGACGTGGTGGAACTGCTCGCCACGGGATTGGCCTTCGGCCTGGTGGGCCTTGAAATCCGTCACGTCATCCGGGATGAGGGGACGGCCATTTTCGGGATGATCGGCATGGCCGTGGTGATCTGCGTCCTGGTCTTCGTGGTGCGCTTCCTCTGGCTGGGCCTGCTCTCCCTGACTGCCCGACGGCGGCGTAACCTCCTGCCGACGTCCCCCAAGGAGGTGCTGATCCTGACGTGGTGCGGTATGCGTGGGCTGGCAACGCTGGCGTTGGCACTGGCGCTCCCCATGACTTTGCCCGATGGCAGCGATTTCCCGGCCCGGCACGAGATCCTGGTCATTGCGTGCGCCGTCCTCCTGGCCACTTTGGTCCTCCCCGGTTTGACGTTGCCGTGGCTGATGCGGGTCCTGAAGGCCACCGAGGATGGCTCGCACGAACAGGACGCAGCGCGGGTCTTGGCACGGCGTGCCCAGTCGGCGGCCGTTGCGGCGCTGAAGGAACACGACCTCATGAAGGAATTGCCTGCTGAGAAGGTGGCCTTGATTAAGGAGAAGATGCGCCGGCTTCACGCCGAGCTGCTGGATGGCACGTTGCAGAACGAGACCACGGCCGAGAAGCGCAAACGCGGGCGGGAACTGTCAATCGCCGTTCAGACGATCGCGCTGGACGCCGCCCGACAGGAAGTGGTCTCAGCGCGCAACGAGCCCGGGACCGACCCGGAGGTGGCTGACAGGGTGCTGCGGCAATTGGACCTCCGGACCATGTCGATGCCCGACTAAGTCCTGGGCGAGCCTAGGCTCTGTTCAACGACGCAGGGGAGAGGTCAAGGGCATTCGCTTCCACGTAGTCCAGTGCGTGACGAACCGCTCCGAGAGACACGATGCCATCGCCCAGGGTGGAGCTGGCAAGTCGTGGGGGAGTGAAGGTGAACTCCGGCAACTGCTGTTCGATGGCGGGAATCAGGGCGTTGGCGGACGCTGCGACACCTCCCGCTATGACAAACAGTTCGGGATTCACCAGGGTGCTGATCGAGCCGATGACCCGGGCCATTCGATGTGCCAAACGGTCCAGGGCGCTTTGCGCGGCCGGGTCGCCGTCGGCTGCCGCCGCAAAGACCATCTCTGCGGTCAGGGCTGATGGGTCACCGCCACACAGGGCCCCGAGCGCCGAGGCGGCGTCGTTTTTGAGGGCTTCGCGGCCCCACAGGGCAGCGTAGTGGGCAATTCCGTAGGTGTCGCCGACGCCGTCGACGTTGTCGAGGTAGCCGAGCTCGCCGAAGCCGCCCAGTTGGCCGTGGAGCAGGCGTCCTGACTCGAGGATGCCCGAGCCCAGGCGGTCGCCGGCCAGCATGACCACCAGGTTGTCCACTCCTTGGGCTGTTCCCTGCCACCGCTCGGCGAGGGCCGCAAGGTTGGCGTCGTTTTCGAGGAGCACATGCCAGCCATGCCGTTCGGAAACTATTCGGCGCACATCGAACGAGCGCCAGAATTCCTGGACCGTGGGCACTTCGCCTTGGCGGTTGACGGGGGCAGCTACGCCGACGGATACGGCGAGGACGGAGTTGGCCGTGATGCCGGCCTTGTGCATGGCATCTGCAGCGATGCGGTCCAGGACGTCGGCCCGTTCATCGGCGGGCACGTTGTCGGTCCGGAACGGCATGGTGACCTGGGACAGGGGGGTGCCGGCCATGTCCGCCGCAATGGTGGTGATCTTGGTGGCACCGATGTCTATGCCCAGGACGTGGGCCGCACTGTCGTCGAAGACGAAGCGGCGGGCCGGGCGGCCCTTCACGTAATCTCCGGCCACCCGTTGGTTTTCCAGTTCCTGGAGCCATCCCAGCCGTACCAGTTCATCGCAGATCGAGATGACGGTGGCGCGCGACAGTTCGGTGGAGGCCATCAGTTCGGTGCCTGTAACGACTCCCGCGCCGCGCATTGCCTTGAGCATTGCGCTGGCGTTAACCCGGCGGACCAGCTGCGTTGACGGTGCGGTACCGGTCAGCATGCTGCTTCCTCACTTTCCCGACCGCCTGCAGGAACTGAGACAGCGGCCTTTCTAAATTTAGTTCATAAATTTAGATCCCGACACATTTCGCTGAAAGTCTTGACGGTGTGGCGGCCGTCACCCAAGCTTAGCGATAGGTTGTAAATTTATCTCCTATCTAAACTCGGTGGGCAGGATGGTTGGCCCTCTGATGGTGACGCGGCCGTTGGGGTCCGCAGGATGAAAGGACTATGGTGTCTGCACAATCGACACGCAAGAAACGCCTGGCAGCGATGGGGCTGGGGCTGGCCCTGCTGGCAGGCCTCCTCTCGGGGTGCACGGGCGAACCGGGCAAGGAAACAATCCGGTTCACGTTCAGTAAGCGTGAGGCCATCGGCTTCATGGGCAAACTCGTTGCCGACTACAACGCTTCGCAGGACAAGACAGAGGTTGTCATGGACACCTCCGGCGTCGACGTCGTCTCAGCCAGCTTCGTGCGAGGCAACCCGCCGGACATTGCACTGGCCAACTACAACATGGAATCGTCCCGGTTCGTCCAGCGCGGGGTTTTGAGCGATCTTTCCGGAACCAACGCTGCCTCCCGCATCAGGGAAGACCTCCAGCCGTTGATGGACCAGTACGGCAAGTACCCAGGGCGTACCAGTGCCCTTCCCTATTCGGTGATGGCGTCCTCCGTGATCTACAACAAGGACATCTTCGCTGCGAACAACATTGAGGTCCCGACAACCTGGAGCCAGCTGATCGCCGCCTGCGAGAAATTGAAAGCCGCTGGCGTGACGCCGTTCTACGCCACGTGGAAGGACGACTGGACCATCGCGCAGGGATGGTTCGACTACTCCGTTGGCGGTCAAGTGGACACCCTTGACTTCTTCAAGAAGCTCGCCGATGAAGGGACGGGCGTCGGTCCGGATTCCTCGGTGTCGTTCCAGAAAGACTTCGACCAGCCGGTTTCCAGGATGCTGCAGTTGACCAAGAACTACGTCAATAAGGATGCAGCGAGCCGGGCCTATGGCGACGGAAACCTGGCCTTTTCACAAGGCAAGGCGGCCATGTACCTGCAGGGGCCCTGGGCATTCAGCGAAGTGGCCAAGACCGCACCGGATCTCAAGCTCGGGACTTTCCCGTTGCCGATGACCGAGAATCCGGAGGACCTGCGCGTCCGCGTCAACGTGGACCTCGCCGCGTGGATTCCTGAGGCGTCCAAGCACAAGGACGCCGCGCGTGACTTCCTTGAGTATCTGTACAAGCCGGAAGTGATGGACGCCTACAACAAGTCCCAGCTCGGGTTTACCCCAACTAAGGACTCCACGGTGGTCCCGGACCCGCGGATCGCGGGCATGGCCGGGTACTACGAGCAGGGAAAGGTCTATCAGGGTCCCTCGGTCCTGGTGCCAAAGACCATCCCGATCATGAACTACACCCAGGCGCTCGTCTTCGGCGCGGGACCTGAATCCACCCTCCGCACCCTCGACGCAGATTGGGCGCGCCTGGCGTTTCGCCAGTAGCGCCGGACCCTGGAGCCAAAAATGTCAATCCTCACCAACAAAACCACCTCCCGCAGGGGCCTTCCCCGGCAACGCGGCAAGCGTCCCGTCGAACCGATCTTCTACCTCTTCCTTCTGCCCAGCCTTCTCTTGTTCACCCTTGCCATCACCGTCCCGGCCATCATCGGTATCTTCTTCAGCTTCACGGATTCCATTGGCATCGGTGACTGGAAGTTCGTTGGCCTCACCAACTATGTTGCAATCTTTGGTGATCCTGCGATCCTGCAGAGCTACCTTTTCACCTTCGGTTTCTCGCTGGTTACGGTAATCGCCGTCAATGTCGTGGCCTTCCTCCTGGCAGTGGGCCTGACCTCGCGTATCCGGATGAAGTCCGCGCTGCGCACCGTCTTCGTCATCCCCATGGTGGTTTCCGGCATCATCATCGCCTACGTCTTCAACTTCCTGTTTTCCAATTCGCTGCCGGCGGCCGGGGCGGCAGCAGGGATTCCATGGCTGGAAAGCAGCCTGCTGGCCAACCCGGACCTGGCATGGATTGCCATCGTGCTGGTGACCGCGTGGCAGGCAGTTCCCGGCGCCCTGCTCATCTACATTGCGGGCCTGGTCGCTGTTCCCGGGGATGTTTACGAGGCAGCGGACATCGACGGCGCCAGCAAGTTCCAGCAGCTCGTCAAGATCACCCTCCCGCTGGTGGCCGGATACGTAGTCATCAACATCATTCTCGGGTTCAAGGGCTTCCTGAACGCCTACGACATCATTGTCGGGCTGACGAACGGCGGCCCGGGAACCTCCACCCGAAGCATCGCAATGACCGTGATCGCCGGCTTCAACGGCGGCGACTACGCCTACCAGATGGCCAACGCAACGATCTTCTTCGTTGTCGCCATCCTGATTTCCCTTGTACAGCTCTCATTGACCCGCGGACGGAATGCCCTCTGATGACCGAACAAGCCACCATCGAAACCGAAGCCCGGCAAACCAAGCCAAGCACCGCCGTCGGACGATCCCGCTCCGCTGGAAGAGTAAAGCCGGAGCGGGCCAACTGGTCGGGGACCGCCATCCTCCTGCTGTGCGCCGTTACTGTCCTGCTTCCCCTGTACGTCACGGTTTCCATGGCGTTCAAGACCCAGGGGCAGGCAGTTGACGGCAATGCGTTCTCCTTCCCGGCGCCATTCAGCCTGGATGGCTTCGTCCAGGCCTGGACGTTGACGAACTTCCCCGTCGGCGCTGCCATGTCGCTGCTGGTCACGGCAGGCACGGTGGTGGCAACCATCATCCTGGCTGCGTTCGCGTCGTACGCGATAGTGCGTAACTGGGAGCGCAAGCTGTTCCGGTACTCGTTCTTCTACTTGCTCGCGGCCATGTTCATCCCGTTCCCTGTGGTTGCACTGCCGCAAATCCAGCTCACCGGCCGGCTGGGTCTGGACAATCCATTCGGCGTCATCCTGCTCGCAACCATGTTCCAACTGAGCTTCAGCGTGTTGCTCTTCACCGCGTTCCTCCGTTCAATCCCCATGGAGTTGGAAGAGAGTGCCCGGATCGATGGTGCTACGACGTGGCAGACGTTCTGGAAGCTGATCTTTCCGCTGCTGGCGCCGATGAGCGCAACGGTTGGCATCTTTGCGTTCCTCTATGCCTGGAACGACTTCATGATGCCGTCCTTGATCATTTCCGATCCGGCCCTGCAGACCCTCCCGGTGCGGCAGAACCTGTTCCAGACCCAATTCAGCAACAACTACCACGTGTCCTTCGCGTCCTACCTCATGGCCATGGCACCCGCGATCGTTGCGTATCTCTTTACCCAGAGGTGGGTCATGGCGGGCGTCACGCAGGGCGCAGTCAAGGGCTGACCACTGTTGACCTTCCCGTGTCCAGCGTTTCATACTGGTCCGGGATCTAAATTTAGAATCTAAATCAAAGGAGTTCCGTGAGCACCCCCACTACGCAGGCACACCGTACCGACGCCGGACGCATGGCGGATCCGAACTGGTGGCGCCAAGCAGCGGTCTACCAGATCTATCCCCGCAGCTTCCACGACGCGAACGGGGATGGGCTGGGCGACATCAAGGGCATCACAGCCAAGGTCCCGTACTTGAAGGAACTGGGAATCGATGCCGTCTGGCTCAGCCCGTTCTATCCCTCGGCCCTGGCTGACGGCGGCTACGACGTGGATGACTACCGCAATGTGGACCCCAAGCTGGGAACCCTGGAAGACTTCGACGAGATGGCCGCAGCCCTGCACGCCGCGGGAATCAAGATCGTGGTGGACATCGTGCCCAACCACTCTTCGGACCGTCACGAATGGTTCAAGGAGGCCCTGGCCTCGCCGAAGGGGTCAGCCGCCCGCGAGCGCTACATCTTCCGTGACGGCAAGGGCGAAAACGGTGAGCTTCCTCCCTCCGACTGGGACTCCGTATTCGGTGGACCCATCTGGGAGCGCATCACCGAGCCGGACGGCACTCCCGGACAGTGGTACATGCACATCTTCGCCAAGGAACAGCCTGACTTCAACTGGGAGAACCCGGAAATCCGCGAAGACTTCCTCAAGACCCTGCGTTTCTGGTCCGACCGCGGGGTGGACGGCTTCCGCATCGATGTTGCCCACGGCATGGCCAAGGACCTGTCCGAGCCGATGCCCATGAAGGCAGACCTGCTGAAGAAGGCGCACGGAACCGACGGTTTCACCGACGGCTCCCACCCCTTCTGGGACCGTGACGAGGTGCACGAGGTCTACGCCGAGTGGCGCAAGCTCTTCAACGAATACAACCCGCCGCGGACAGCCGTTGCCGAGGCATGGGTCCACGAGTCCCGCCGGGCCCGGTACGCCAGCCCTGAGGGACTGGGCCAGGCGTTCAACTTCGACCTGCTGCAGTCCGACTTCGACGCCGCATCCTTCAGGAAGATCATCACGGACAACCTGGTCCACGCCAAGGAATCCGGCGCGTCTTCAACGTGGGTCTTCTCCAACCACGACGTCGTCCGCCACGCCACCCGCTACGGGCTGCCGAAGGGCGGCTCAGTGGCACAGGGAACCAACGCCGCGCAGGACATCACCGGCAGCGAACCCAAGGGCCAGGACGGTAAGGGGTGGCTTCTGGCCGGCGCGCCGGCTGAAGAGCTCGACGTCGAACTTGGCTTGCGTCGCGCCCGCGCCGCAACGCTGTTGTTGCTTGCGCTGCCGGGCTCCGCGTACCTGTACCAGGGTGAAGAGCTGGGCTTGCGCGAAGTGACGGAGATTCCCGACTCCGAGCGTCAGGACCCGTCCTTCTTCCGCAACCCGGGAGTGGAGATCGGCCGTGACGGGTGCCGTGTCCCGCTGCCGTGGACAGCGGAGGGCCCATCGTTCGGTTTCGGCTCCGGCGGCGCGCACCTTCCGCAGCCTGCGTGGTTTGCCGAGTACGCAGTGGCCAAGCAGGACGGCGTTGAGGGTTCCACGCTTGAGCTGTACCGGAAGGCGCTGCACCTGCGAAGCGAACTCCAGGCCGATGAGGAACTCGAATGGGTGGAGACCGGCAACCCGGATGTGCTGCACTTCAGCCGTCCCGGAGGGTGGCATACGCTGACCAACTTCGGCAGTGATCCCGTTGATCTTCCTGAGGGCGAGGCCGTGGTCTCCAGCGGACCATTGGAAGAGGGCAAACTGCCGTCGGACACCACTGCCTGGGTTGTGAGCAAGGCGTAGGGGAGTACTGACGCAATGGCGAACGGGCATGGACGCCTTATATACGGCTGCATGGGACTGGGCGGTTCGTGGGACGGTACGTCCTACGGAGCTGCGGAGATCGACCAGGCCGCTGCAGTGATCGACGCCGCGCGCGGGATTGGCGTTGAGCTGTTCGATCATGCGGACATCTACCGCAGCGGCAAGTCCGAGGCAGTTTTTGGGGAGGTCCTCGCCCGTTCGCAGGGCCTGCGCGAAAATATCAAGTTGCAGACCAAGTGCGGGATCAGGCTGGGGGAGCGGGGGTTGGATACGCACTACGACCTCAGCCGGGAAGCCATCCTTGAACGGGTCAACGGGAGCCTGAAACGCCTTCAAACGGATTACGTGGACCTGTTGCTCCTGCACCGGCCCGATCCCCTGATGGACCCGCATGAGGTGGCGGCCGCCGTCGGGCAGTTGATGGCAGAAGGAAAGGTGCGGCAGTTGGGGGTGTCCAACATGTCCGGCGCGCAGATTGCCTTCCTCCAGGACGAGTTGGAGACACCTATCGTGGCGAACCAGTTGGAAATGAGCCTGCTGCGGCGGGACTGGGTGGAGAGCACCGTGCTGGTAAACCATCCGGAAGGCCGGGGCTACAGCTTTCCGCACGGGACCGTTGAGTACTGCGTGGCTAATGGGGTGGAACTTCAGGCGTACGGGTCCCTGGCCCAAGGCCGTTTTACGGGGGCGCAGTCTGCAGAGCTTTCGCTGGCCGAATCAGCAACTGCAGACAAGCTCGCAGAGTTGGCGGCTGAGAAGAACACCACGCCCGAATCAGTGCTGCTGGGCTGGCTGATGAAGCACCCGGCCGGGATCTCGCCTGTTGTAGGGACCACTAACCCCGCACGTATTCAGGCATGCGCTGATGCCGCCGGCGTGGCCGCCGGCATGTCCCGTGCCGAGTGGTACGGACTATGGGTGTCGGCGAGGGGAAACAACATCCCGTAACGCTGGTTTTAACCCAACTGAGTCGCAGCTGTGTGCGTGATGACCTCTCAAAACGCGTTCAGCTGCGACTCAGTTGGGTGCCTACAGCAACACATGGCTATGAGACGGGGCTGGCCGGAGCGACCACGGAGTACGTGCTGGAGTCACCCTGGATCGCCTGGCTGGGCTTTCCGTCGATGCTGACCGGGATGTCGCCGGCGATGGTCACGCGGTTGAGCTTGCGCGGCTGGCCATCGTAGTTGTCCGGTGCGTAGTGCTGGGTGATGCGGTTGTCGAACAGAACCACCTGGTTGGGCTCCCAGTTCACGCGGACCACGTTCTCCGGTCGCGTCACATACGCCTGAAGCAGGCGGATGATGTCCTTGGACTCGGTGTTGGACAGGCCCACAATGCGAAGCCGTTGCGCGAAGCCCCCAATGAACAATCCGCGCTCGCCGGTCAATGGGTGGACCCGCACCACGGGGTGGGCGGTCTCGAACTTCAGCCGGGTGAACTCCTTGCGACGTTCCTCGGCGTTGGAGTGCTCCAGGTTCTTGGGCACCGAGTAGTCGTAGTCGTTCGTGTGGATGGCCCACAGGCTGTCCGCAAAGGTGCGCAGTTCCTCGGGCAGGTCCTGGTAAGCCCCGGCCGAGGAGGCAATCAGCGTCTCTCCGCCGTAGGCCGGAAGGTCGATGCTGCGCAGGGTGGATGCCTGCGGCGGGTTCACCACGAACGTGACGTCCGTGTGCCAGTTGTTGGCCGAGCCGTTTTCACTGTCAACGGGCAGGACGTTCTCTTCCCCTTCCACCGAAGCCACGGTCGGGTGGGCTTTGGTCAGTGGTCCGAAGTGGGAAGCAAACTTCACCTGGGCCTCATCCGTGAGGATGTTGGCCTCGCGGAACACCAGCGCCTTGTGCTCGTTGAGGGCTGCCCTGATCTGCGCCACGGTTTCCTCGCTGAGGTCTCCGCTGATGTCCAGCCCACGGATTTCGGCACCGATGCGGGAGCCGAGCTTGGCGAACTCGAGTTTGGTTTCGGTAATGACTGTCATTGTTTTTCCTTTTCGTTTCTGTGATGTGTGTGGCTGGGTCGCCACGGGTAAAAATTCAGGAGGCTGCAGAACCGACGGCGGTCCGCCACCGGGAGAAGTGCCGTTCCAAGGCCACCAGCAGGAAGTTCACACCGAGGCCCAGCAAGGACACCGTGAGGATGCCCGCGTACATGTCCGGGATCAGGAAGCTGCTCTGCGCATTGACAATCAGGTAGCCCAGGCCAGCCTTCGCGCCCACCATTTCGGCGGCGATCAGCACCAGGATGGATGCGGTACCGGCCATGCGGATGCCCGTGAAGATCGTGGGCACCGCGGAGGGCAGGATGACTTTCTGGAAGAGCCGGAAGCTGTTGAGTCCCAAGGAACGCGCTGCCCTGATCAGGAGCGGATCCACGGTCTTCACCCCGGCGATGGTGTTCAGCAGCACCGGGAAGAAGGCCGCGTAGGCCACGATGCTGATCTTGGATTCCTCGCCGATGCCCAGCAACAGCGTGAACACAGGCAGGAGCGCCAGGGCCGCCGTGTTGCGGAACAGCTCCAGGAGCGGGTTCAGGACCGAGTTCAGCCGCCCGTACCAGGCAATGAGCAAACCCAGCGAGACACCCGCCACCAGCGCGGCACCGAAGCCCGCAACGGAGCGCGTGAGGCTGGCCGCGATGTGGCCCTGGATGGTGCCGGATTCGAAGAGCTTGCCCCAGGCCAGGAGCACTTCGTGCAGCGGCGGCAGGAACACCCGGGTGGAGGGACTCGCCAAGTACGTGGGCCCCAACTCCCACAGCGCCAGGAACGCCAGGACCGCCGCGGACTTCCACACGGCTGAACCAAGCACCGCGGCGACACGACGCACTATGCCGGGTGCCGGCGTCGTACCCTCTCCGGCGGCTGCCGTCACGGAAGGTTCGACGGCGGTGCGTGCGCCAGCCGCGGAGGTTGCGGTTTCTGGATGTGCCAAGGTGGTGGTCATCAGGCCGCGCTCCTTTCAATAGTGGTGGTCACAGGTTCGTCCGGTGCGCTGCCATCCGGGAGGATCTTGCGGTGCCCGGCGTCCTGTGCCCGGCGGACTTCGTCGTGCAGCAGGGTCCAGACCTGGTGCCGGTGCTCAACAAAGGCAGGGTTGGAACGGATGTCTTCGTCGCCTTCACGGTCCGGGATGTTGATGTCCACGATCTCCTTGAGCCGCCCCGGGCGCGCGCTCAGCACGGCAACGCGCTCGCCGAGGTAAACGGCCTCGTCGATGCCGTGGGTGATGAACACGATCGTCTTGCCGGTGGCCTTCCAGATCCGGAGAAGTTCGTCCTGCAACTGCTCACGGGTCTGGGCGTCCAGTGCGGCGAACGGCTCATCCATGAGAAGCACGTCCGGCTCGTAGGCCAGGCTGCGGGCGATGGCAACCCGCTGCTTCATTCCGCCGGAGAGTTCATGCGGGTAGCGGTCCTCGAAGCCGGCAAGGCCTACCAACGCCAAGTACTCCTTGGCTTTTGCCGCACGTTCCCGGCGATTCAGCTTCTTCCCGTCCGGACCCGCCCCCTCAAGGCCGATCGACACATTGGCTGACGCCGTCCGCCACGGAAACAAGGCGTACTGCTGGAACACCACGGCCCTGTCCTTGCCCGGACCGGTAACTGTTTTGCCGTCCACCAGGACTTCGCCGGACGTCGGGGAGGATAAGCCGGCAAGCAGGTCCAGGAGCGTGGTCTTGCCGGAGCCGCTGGGTCCCACCAGGGTGAGGAATTCGCCGTCGCGGACGTCGAGGCTGAGCCCATCGATGGCGGTCAACCGGGTGGCCGCAGCAGTCTTGGTGGCGCGGACCGTGAATTCCTTGGTGACGTTGCACAAGCTGATTTTCGCCGTCATGGCTATCCCTTCTTCGCGAGGTCGTTGAAGTCGTTGGTGTAGTACTTGGACGGCGCCAGGTCGCCCTTGAGGATGCCCGAGGACTTGAGCCAGGCCTCCCAGCGGGTGAAGTCCTCGTCCTTGATCACGCCTGCGTCCGGAACGCCCGGGCTCTTCCAGAACTTCAGGTTGGCTGTGCTTTCGTTACGGCCGCGGCTTTCGATGATCTTGGTGAAGCGGGCGATCACTTCTGCGCGCGGCGTTTCCGTTGCCCACTTGATGGCCTTGGCCACGCCTGTGGTGAAGGTGCGGGTGGTGTTGGGGTTCTTCTCGATGAAGTCGTTGCGGAGCACGATCTGCCCGCCGGCAAACGATCCAAACAATTGGACATCGCTGAAGAGGGACCGCAGTCCGCCTGCTTCGACGGCATGGTCCTGCAGGATCCCGCCGAGCGTTCCGGCATCGACCTGGCCGCGGCGGATCGCTTCCTCGGTGTCGTTCGGTGCCAGCGGGACAAGCTGGACCTGCTTGATTTCGTCCTGGCTCAGTCCGTTCTTGGTCAGCCACGTGTTGATGACTGCCTCGTGGTGGGCGCCGAGGGTGTTGACCGCAATCTTCTTGCCGATCAGGTCCTTCGGGCCTTTGATGTCGCTGTCTGCCTTGACGTAGTAGCCGCTGAAGTTCTTGTCGTCCGAGCCGTAGTAGTTGACGACGCCCTTCACGGGCGCTCCGGCCTCGATCAGCTTCACCACCGCACCGGAGAAGGCGCCGCCGAAGTCGGTCTGGTTGGTCGCTGCCGACTGGATGTCCTGCGGGCCGCTGGTGGTGTTGCCAACCCAGTTCAGTTTCAGGTCGCCCAGGTAGCCCAGGTCCGCTGCGAGTTCGGGGAAGGTCACGTTGTTCGCTGAGCCCTGGTAGCGGAGTTCCTTGACCTCGTTGCCTGCTTGGTTGGCTTGTCCGGCTTCGGCTGCACCGCCGCAGCCGGACACCGTCAGCGCTAGTACGACGGCGGCCGCGACGCTCAGGAGGGGCAGATGCAGTTTCATGGGAGCTACTTTCAGATGATGGGGGGGTGTTGGGTGGTCGGCCGATGCAGGAGTTTGGAAACCCGTGCAACGGCTTGGGAACGATGAAAGCCCATTTCGACGCCGGGTGGGAAGCGATCGGGTAACGCCTGGAAACGCTGCGAAACAGCCCGACACGGGAGGAAATCCAGGGCAATTCCCGGCAACCGGGGGACACAAGACGCTGCGTTGAGCCCTGTGAACAACAGCGTCTGGTGGGCGCCGTGTGACTGGCGGGTATCGCCGTCGGGCGTTCATACTGCGGGACCCCACAGTCATATGGGGTTTAGTTCGTATTGATCCTCACAACCGGGCGAAATTCTTCGCCTCGCGGCACGCTGGCCGGATACGGTAGATACATGACGTCTAGCATCGCCGCCGAGTCCGTTCGGCCTACCCGCAATATTCCTGCCGATATCGCCCGTTCCTGGCTTCTTGTCAATGCCATGAAAACGGAGCTTTTTGAAGAATCTGCGGGTTCGCGGGCAGACGCGATCATCCTCGACATCGAAGACGCCGTAGACCCCTCCCAGAAGGATGCCGCCCGCGAGAACGTGGTGAACTGGCTGACCGCAGGTGGACAGGCATGGGTCCGGATCAACGACGCCACCAGCCCGTTCTGGGCCGACGACCTTGCCGGCCTGCGTGGCACGCCCGGACTTCTGGGTGTCATGCTCGCCAAGACCGAGTCCGCTGACCAGGTCACTGAGTCGTACCACCGCATGGATGGCAAGACCCCCGTCGTGGCCCTGGTTGAATCGGCCCTCGGCATCGAGGAAGCCAACCACATCGCCCGTGCGCAAGGCGCCTTCCGCCTCGCCTTCGGTTCCGGCGACTTCCGCCGCGACACCGGCATGGCGGCCACGCCGGAGGCCATGGCCTACCCTCGCGCCAAGCTGGTTGTCGCCAGCCGCGTCGGTAACCTGCCAGGCCCCATCGACGGACCCACCGTGGGAACCAACCACCCGATCCTGCGCGAGCAGACCGGCATCACCGTGACCATGGGCATGACCGGCAAGCTGTGCCTGGCCATTGACCAGACCACGGTCATCAACGAAGTCATCAGCCCCACCCCGTCAGACGTCGCCTGGGCCACGGACTTCATGAACGACTTCGAAGCCAACGGACGTGTCATCCGCGACGGTTCCGATCTCCCGCGTTTGGGCCGTGCCGAGAAGATCATGAAGCTCGCAGTGGCTTTCGGAGTCCAGCCTTCCCTGTAGGGATGCTGGTCCACGGAGTCTCATGGGACTATTCCGTCCCTGCGTTGAGGCTGTGGTCGCCGCAGGCGGAATTTACTGATGTTGCGTTGGCCCGGGGTACGTCCCTGGGCCTTCGCGTTGCCCCCGGTTTGTGGTGCCTTGGCCATACAAGGGTCCACGGACCCGGAGACCGGACGTATGTTGCCTGCCCCAGTGGTGCCCCGGCGGAGCGGGGCAAGCAGTGCGGTGCGTGCTTTGCGCGCGACGAGCCGCGGTTGATGCATGACTTCCACCGGGGTGGCTCCGTACCGTCAGGGCTGAGGGCCTACCTCATGCAACCGCACTGGCTCTACGTGGCCACCTTCGCGAACGGTGCAAGCAAAGTCGGGACAGCTTCAGCGCCACGCAAGTGGAACCGCCTTGCTGAACAGGGCGCCGTGCATGCCTCCTACGTGGCGCACGCCGAAGACGGCCGCACTGTCCGTGTCCTGGAGGACCTGGTAACCCGCGAACTCGGCCTCGTCCAGCAGGTCCGCTCGGCGGCAAAGGTGACCGGCCTGGTGGAGCCGCGTTCCGGCGTCGAGCTTGCCGCTGTGAACCGCCGGCATGCCGGGCGCGTGCGGGAACTGTTGGGCGGCCTGGCCATGACCGGTTACACGGTGGTGGAGGAAGAGTGGGAGAGGCCTGCGCTGGCGGACACCCTCTGCACCGCGCACACCGGCCTTCGCCACCGTTATCCGGCAACGTTCGACGGCGGTGGGCACGGTGTGCGGGTCCGCTCGCTGAGCGGAGCAATCGCGTTGGTTGGCCTCCCCGACGCTTCAGGGAACGAGGTGGACGGCAGTTTCGTGGCAGACCTTGGTGCCTTGAAGGGCCGCAAAGTGGAGTTCGGCCCGCACACCACCGAGATCCCGGCCCTGCAGGACTCCCTCTTCTAACCCCCTCCCGTTGTGGGGCCTGTTGTGCGGGGTATTTCGTGGTCGTGGGGCGCAGAGTGGGCCCCGCAACGCAACCCCTTCAACGCGCGCCGGTAGACTTGGACGGTGCTTGAACAATTCTGGGCCACCGCCCCTACGTCCTACAAAGTGCTGGTCTTTGGCGCCATGGGCCTGATCGCCGTCGGAATTATCCTGAGCATTGTGGGCAACACGTCCGGCAACCAGGGACTGGCATTGGCATCGCTTCCGCTGATCGGCGTCGGCCTGCTCCTGCACGTTGCGGGGCTCGTGGTCCGCGGCCAGAAAATCCGCAAGGACTACAGGAAGTAAACCAACCCTTCGGGCCGATAGGGTTGGATCATGAGTATCAATCCGGACCTGCAGGGCCGAAGCTACCCTGCCGCAGAGGTATACGACGTCGGGCGCGAAAAGATTCGCGAATTCGCCCAGGCCGTGAAGGCTACCAACCCCGCGCACTTTGACGTGGAGGCGGCCAAAGCCCTCGGACACAGCGACCTCGTAGCACCGCCAACGTTTGCCATCATCGTCGCCCAGCGCGCAGACGCGCAGCTTGTACAGGACCCCGCGTCCGGCATCGACTTTTCCCGCGTGGTCCACGCCGACCAGCGGTTTACGCACCACCGCGCCATTGTTGCCGGTGACCGGCTCGTGGCCGAACTGCACGTCGACGGCGTCCGGGCCATGGGTGGAGGAGCAATGATCACCACACGTTCCGAAATTTCCACCGAAGCGGGCGAAAAGGTCGCCACCACCACCTCATCCATTCTGGTCCGCGGAGAGGGACAGTAACCATGAGCCTCACATTCGAAGAACTCGCTGTCGGCCAGGAAATCGGCACGCGCAGCATCGACGTCACCCGCCAGGACCTGGTCAAGTACGCGGGGGCCTCGGGTGACTTCAACCCCATCCACTGGAACGAAGCCTTCGCCACCTCGGTTGAACTGCCCGGAGTTATTGCGCACGGCATGTTCACCATGGGAGCCGCAGTGCAGCTCGTGAGTGACTGGGCGGGCGACCCGGCCGCCGTCGTCGATTACCAGACCCGCTTCACCAAGCCAGTCCTGGTCACGGACACCACCGGCACGGACGAACCCGGCGCTGTCATCGACGTCACCGGCGTGGTGGGAGCCCTCGACGCCGACGCCCGCACCGCCCGTATCGACCTCACTGTCGTCGCCGGCGGACAGAAAGTCCTCATGAAGTCGCAGGCGGTCGTGAAGGTCTCTTGAATCAACCGAACCCTTCCCCGCAACGCGCCACTGCGACCCAGATGCTCCAGTGGCGCGTTGCTGTCCTGACGTCCTATGCGGCCAGCGGCGTTGCGTTCGCCACGTGGGTGTCGCGGCTCCCGGCGATCCGTGACGGACTGAACCTGACCCCCGGCGGCATCGGGCTTCTGCTCATGTGCATGACCGTGGCGTCGTTCATTTCGATCTCCGCATCCGGGCTCATCGTGCTGCGGCTCGGGCCCAAACTCACCAGCTGGATTGGAAGCTGCATGGTGGGGGCAGGCCTGGTCACGGTTGGCGTCGGGGCGTCCATCGCGGCGAACCCTGTGGTTGTTGCCACGGGTTTGGTGGTACTGGGCCTTGGCACTGCCAGCTGGAACACGGCGTCCAACGTCGAAGGCGCGGCTATGGAGCGGGCACTGGGACGGCACGTCATGCCGCACCTCCACGGCGCCTTCAGCCTCGGTACTGTCGCGGCTGCGGGGTTTGGTGCCTGGGCCGCCGCCGTGCACCTGGCCGTGTTCTGGCATTTCCTCATCGCGGGTGTCGTGGTGGCTGGTTCCGTGGTGACCGCAGGCTTCTTCTTCCGGGCCGAGAAGACTGCGGCGCCGGCCCGTGCTCCGCGTCCGGAGGAAACCGATACCTTCCAGGATCCCTCTACTGGACCGTTGCCCATTATTACGGCGGAAACCGGGACCGCCGCTGCGCCACTGGACAACAAACGGCTCGTGGCCCTGGCCTGGCGTGACCGTCGAACGCTGCTGATCGGCGTACTGGTCCTCGGCCTGGCATTGGCCGAAGGGGCTGCTGGAGACTGGGTGGCTTTGGCATTGTCCGACGGCTACGGCCAATCGGACGCGGCAGGAGCGGTTGGCTACGGCCTGTTCGTGACGTTCATGACCATTGGACGCTTCGCCGGCACCGTCATCCTTGACCGGTTCGGGCGGGTAGTGGTGATGCGCTGGTGCTCGGCCACCGCCGTCGTGGGTTTGGCGCTTTTTGTCTTTTCGCCCGTGCCTTGGCTTGCTTTCGTGGCGCTGGCTGTGTGGGGCCTCGGTGCCTCGCTGGGGTTCCCGGTGGGAATGTCCGCCGCAGCTGATGACCCCGTGCACGCTGCCGCCCGCGTTTCCGTCGTCTCCACCATTGGCTACGGTGCGTTTCTGTGCGGACCGCCACTCCTGGGCCTGCTGGCCGAACACTTTGGCATCCTCCACTCCCTGCTTGCACCTCTTGTGATGCTGGTTGTCAGCTTCTTCCTGGCCCCCCTCGCCGGGCAAACCACAAGGAAGTCCATGGAGCCCAACGAAGCCCGTTAGGCTTGATTGGTGACCCAGACGCTGCTTTCCGAATTGACCACCGCCGCTGTTGGCGGCCCCGCAGGAAACTTTGTGGAGGCCCGCACCGAGGCTGAAATCATCGACGCCGTACGGTCGGCTGACGCTGCAGGCGAAAAACTCCTCATCATCGGCGGCGGATCCAACCTCCTGATCTCGGACGAAGGCTACCCCGGCACAGTCCTTAAGATCGCATCCGAAGGGTTCACAGTGAACTCCGAGGACAGCTGCGGAGGCGTGTCGGTGGTGGTACAGGCCGGCCACAACTGGGACGCCCTGGTCCAACACGCCGTCCTGCACGCATGGTCCGGCCTGGAAGCACTGTCCGGCATTCCGGGTGCCACAGGAGCTACGCCCGTGCAGAACGTGGGAGCTTACGGTGCCGACGTATCGCAAACCATTGCGGCCGTGCGGACCTGGGACCGTGAACGCAACGCCGTGCAGACCTTCACCAACTCCGAGCTCAAGTTCGGATACCGCGACTCCATCCTCAAGCAGACCACGGTGGAGGGCTCGCCGCGCTACGTGGTCCTGACCGTCGAGTTCCAGTTGCCGCTGGGTCGGATGAGTGCCCCTATCCGGTACGCCGAGCTGGCCCGGGTGCTGGGCGTGGAGGCAGGCAAGCGCGCCTACTCCAACGATGTCCGCCGTGAAGTCCTCCGGCTCCGGGCTTCCAAGGGAATGGTCCTGGACGCAGAAGACCGGGATACCTACTCCACCGGCTCATTCTTCACCAACCCGATTGTGCCCGCAGAGCGCGCCGCGGGGCTGCCAGCGAACGCACCGCAATACCCAGGCGGAACGGATGGACTGGTGAAGCTCTCCGCCGCCTGGCTCATCGACCAAGCCGGGTTCGGGAAGGGCTTCGGGCTTGAAGAGGGCAGTGTTTCCGGGGGGAGGGCGTCCCTGTCCACCAAGCACACGTTGGCCATCACCAACCGCGGTTCAGCCTCAGCTGCGGACATGGTGGCGATCGCGCGCGAGGTGCGTGCCGGCGTCCTCGAGCGTTTTGGTATTGAGCTGCACCCGGAGCCGCTGTTGATCGGTGTGTCCCTCTAAGGCGCGTTCGCTGGGGGGCTCCCGGGGATCTTGCCCCTCGGCGGTCCTAGCGTGTTCGCCGCTCGGCGATCGGCAGGACCTTGTTGAGCAGCAAGAACGTCAACCCGCAACTGATGGAGCCCAGAAGGAATATCTGGCTAAAGGCGATGCTCTGGGGCGAGGGACCACTCGGCATGAACAGCCCGGCTGCAGCGAAGCCCACCAAGCCCAGGAGCATGACAACTGACCCGAGCAGGAAGCTGCGGACTTGGGCGGCCGCCGCCGGGTAGAACCACGGCTCCGGGGCGTCATCATCACGATCGGACACGGGCTGGCTGGCCGCAGCTGTTCCAATGAGGAGCGCGGCCGTAGCCGTTGCGACCAGACTGACGGTTTGGATGGCCTGCATCGATGGGGAAAGGCTGACGCCGGTCCCGACGGCCACGATCAGACCGGCACCAAGTCCAACGAGCGTGCAGAACCAGCCGGCGGTAGCCAACCACCGGCTCATCGGCCGCACGAACGGAGCGAGGTCACCAAAAAGCATGAACTTATCCTAGGTTCCCCTGCTGGGTGACGGCTGGGAGGCGCGGCAAGGTTCCCTGTGCCCGCGTGCGCTCTTAGGATGAAGCATGCCTACACCGCTGACTCCCCGCGTCATGGGCCGGCTCCGGCTCGCCAGCCAGGGCCTTCTGGCTGGTGGCTTCCCTGGCATCGCCGATGCCGTCCGCTGGATGACGGCCATGCAGGCCCAGGACCTTGGGATGGCTTTCTGGGCTGTTGGGAAAAGGGTGCCCGGTGTTGCGGCCTCGGACGTCCGTGCAGCCCTCGATGCCGGGACGGTGGTTCGCTCCTGGCCCATGCGCGGGACCCTGCACCTGCTGGCACCCGAAGATCTGCGCTGGATCCTCGGTATCACCAGCGGCCGGCTGGCAGTGGCGGTGGCGAGCCGGCACCGCGAACTGGCCATCACTTCCGACGACATCAGCCACTGCCGGGACATAGCGTACAAAACCGCCGAAGTCCTCAAGACAGGCGAGGGTGCCGCCGGGGCAACCCGCGAACAGCTGTTCACCGCTTTTGAGGAAGCCGGCCAGCCCACTACCTCCCAGCGGGGCATCCACATCCTGGGAACTTTGTGCCGCGAAGGATGGCTGGTCCAAGGACCCATGGCGGCCTCTGGCGGAAAAGCCGGCGTCCAGCAACTGTTTGTCCCCTTCGAGGACTGGATTCCGGAGTCCAGGGACCTGGGCCGTGAGGAAGGTATAGCCGAACTCCTCTTCCGGTACTTCCGGGGCCACGGTCCGGCGACCATCAAGGACTTTGCGTGGTGGAGCCAAGTGCCGCTCACCGAGGCCCGCGCTGCCTTGGCAGTTGTGCGGGACCGCTTGGTTGAGCTTCAATTCCGCGGAGCCAGCTACTGGCTGTCACCCGAAGCGGCAGCAATGCTTGACGACGGCGTTCCCGGCTCCCGCTCGCTGCTGGCACTGCCTGGGTTCGACGAATACCTTCTCGGCTACCAGGACCGAAGCCTGGTTCTCGCCCCGGAGTACGCCGAACGCGTGGTGCCGGGGAATAACGGCGTCTTCAAGCGCATCATCGTTTCCGGAGGCGAAGTGGTGGGGACCTGGGCCCGTTCGGGCTCCGGGAAGAACGCCGGGGTGGTCCCGGAACCGTTTGCAGGCGAGCTTGGTCCTGCCGCCGAGCGGGCGTTCCAGGCTCAGGGACGGGCGTACCTGAAGTTCATGGCGAGCTGAGGCCGGCCCGGCCGGGTGGTCCGTTGCTGGCCCGCTGATCCGTGGTTGGCCCGTTGTTCCGTTGCTGGCCAACGACGTTGTAGCGGGTTGGCACGGCTTTGCCGACGCAGTGGGTGCTGGCGCACTCCCCGGCGCCCCGACTCCGATGAGCTGATCTAGGTTGTCCACATACGGGAACTGGGCCATGGTGAGGCATCCCTTTGCCCCACACGATGGACAGATGCAAACAAAGAAACTTGACGAACACATCTCGAAGCTCTGGCCCGGCACCTCGGTAGCCACAACAGCAGACTTGTCCGGGCTCGGCTTTAGTGATCGGGTGCTCACAGCTGGCGTCCGCTCCGGGAAACTGATCAGGCTGAGGCGTGGTGCCTACGTCAGGGCCCAGGATTGGCATCGGAGAAAGCCATGGGAACAGGACCTGCTGCGGATAGAGGCGCATCATCGTGGCGCGCGGACAACCAGTGTCTACAGTCATGCCAGTGCCGCACGGTTGCACGGATGTTCCCCTTGGGACAGTGGTGCCCAGGTGCACGTGACCACACCGTTTTCCCCGTCCCAGGGGAGCTCTGGTGACGATGTTGTGGCCCACGGAAGTCCGCTGTCGGGTACTGAGATCGTCGAGGTGCTGGCCCCCTGGGAAAGGCCCATCCCGGTCACCAGCCTTGAGCGCACCGTGGTGGACTGTGCACGGGCCCTGGACTTTGAGCGGGCTTTGGTTATCGCGGACCAAGCTCTTCGAAAGGGTGCTGACCCGCAAGCGATGCGGGATTACCTCAGCACCGGAGCGATCACGCGGGGTGCCCGACGCTTGTGGCGGATCCTGGACGCCATGGATGGGAGGTCCGAATCAGTAGGGGAGACGCGTACCCGTGCGCTCCTGGACCGGCTCGGCATCGTTGGCGCAGACCTTCAGGTAGAGGTCACGACGCCCATCGGAACCTACAGGGGAAACTTCGGTTGGAGGGACCACAAGCTCATCCTTGAGTTTGATGGTCGAGCCAAGTACTTCGACTACGCACCAACTGAGGATGTCATATTCCAGGAGCGGCGGCGGGAGAAAGCGCTTATGGCAATGGGCTGGAACGTCATCAGGATCGAGTGGGGAGACCTCAGCAGGCCCTGGGAGGTTGAACGTCTGCTCAAAACCGCCCTGGCCAAGGCAGGAAGTCGAAAACCCGCTGTTCCGTTGCTGGGCAGCAACGGAACAGCGGGTTAACGACGTTCAGGGGCGGACGGCTATTAGAGCTTGCCCGTCGCGATGTTGAGCATACGGCGGAGCGGCTCGGCCGCACCCCACAGGAGCTGGTCGCCCACAGTGAAGGCGCTAATGTATTCCGGACCCATTTCGAGCTTGCGGATACGGCCCACGGGGATGTCCAGCGTGCCGGACGCAGCCACCGGGGTCAGGTCCGCCATGGAGGCTTCCTTGGTATTGGGAACAACCTTGGCCCACTCGTTGTCCTTGGCCAGGAGGTTCTCAATCTCGGTGACGGACAGGTCCTCACGCAACTTGAGCGTCAGTGCCTGCGAGTGGGAGCGCATGGCACCAATGCGGACGCAGAGACCGTCCATGGCGATGTGGTCCTTGCCGGCGGTACCGTTTCCGGTGCCGAGGATCTTGTTGGTTTCTACTCCGGCTTTCCACTCTTCCTTGGACTGGCCGTTGCCGAGGTCGGCATCGATCCAAGGAATCAGGGAACCGGCCAACGGGACGCCGAACTGGGTGGCGTCAACACCTGTGCGCTGCGCTGCGAGGACCTTGTGGTCGATCTCCAGGATGGCGGAGGCGGGATCTTCCAGTTCACTGCTGACCTCGTTGTTGAGGGTGCCGAACTGGTTCAGGAGCTCACGCATGTGGCGGGCACCGCCACCGGAAGCGGCCTGGTACGTCATGGACGTACCCCACTCCACGAGGTTGTTCTTGAAGAGGCCGCCGAGGCCCATCAGCATGCAGGAGACCGTACAGTTTCCGCCGATGAAGTCCTTCACCCCGCCGGAAAGCCCTGCGTCTATGACGTCGCGGTTGATGGGGTCCAGCACGATGATCGAATCGTCGTTCATGCGCAGGGTGGAAGCAGCGTCGATCCAGAGGCCGTCCCAGCCACGGCTGCGGAGTTCACCATGGACCTGCTTGGTGTAGTCGCCACCTTGGGCGGTGACAATAATAGGCAGCTTGGCCAGCGTCTCAATATCGAACGCATCCTCGAGCTTGCCTGCCCCCTCAGCGAAGGAAGGGGCGGCACCTCCTGCATTCGAGGTGGAGAAAAATACCGGGTTGATGTTGGCGAAGTCGTTCTCTTCCTGCATGCGCTGCATCAGGACGGAGCCGACCATGCCACGCCAACCGACCAGTCCAACGGACGGATTAGCTGCTGTAGTCATTCACCAAGTCTAAACTTTCGGAGCGGACTGCCGCTGTTGGTTACGTCACGGGCGGGACGCACTACGACGACACCCGGCCAGGCGGCCGATCCAACCTCCACCCCCGCTTGCGGCTCGAAAGCTAGTTGCCGGCTTCATGCTCCTGAACCAGAGCGGCTTTGCGTGCCCGGACGGCGAAGAATGAGCCAAACGTGAATACTTGGGTCACGATCACCAGGATGATGATGCCCACGATCTTGTTTCCGCCCAGGATCATGGTCAGGCCCACGATGGCGGAGATCAGGGCAAAGAGCGGCAGCAGCATGTAGCCCAGCACGAACAGGGTTTCGGGTTTCTTCAGCATGCAGTCGTTCCTAGGGTTCGTTCCGGCGCCACGAGGTGAACCGGTATTTTGTGCCATTTTTGGCGGTGAGCCAGCCTTCGGCCGGCGCCATGGTGTCAAAAGTCCAATCATCACCGAGTTCAGGCGCAAAAGTGTCGCCATCGAAGTCGGCATCGATGATGGTGACCACTGCAAGATTGGCGAGGTTCATGGACTGCTCGAAAATCTGCGCGCCGCCGATGATCCACACCTTCTGGCCGCCGGGCGCGAACTGGGACTCCAGGAGGGCCTCGTCAAGCGAGGAAACCACCAGTGCGCCTTCTGCTTCTGGCGTGGAGGCCCATTCAGCGTTCCGGGTCACCACGATGTTGGTGCGCCCGGGCAAGGGGCGGTACTTCGCGGGGAATGACTCCCAGGTCTTGCGTCCCATGATGACGGGGTGACCGGTGGTGAGTTGGCTGAAGTGCTTCAAATCTTCCGGCAGGTGCCATGGCATGCTGCCGTCCTTGCCGATCACACCGGCCTTGGTTTGGGCCCAGATCATTCCGATCCCGGTCATGGCGGCAGCCGTCTCCTGGGTAAAGATGACGCCGGGGAGTTGCGCGGGAACGTCGGGGGACGGGGTGCTCATACGGCGATCGGCGCCTTGATGGTTGGGTGGTGGCGGTAGTCCACAACCTCGAAGTCATCCAGGGTGTAGTCGAAGATCGAATCAGGTTTGCGGAGGATCTTCAGCTGCGGGTATTCGTACGGTTCGCGGCTCAGCTGCTCGGCAACTTGCTCCACGTGATTGTCGTAGACGTGGACGTCCCCACCCGTCCACACGAACTCACCGGGTTCGAGGCCCAACTGCTGCGCGACCATGAGCGTCAGCAGGGCGTACGAGGCAATGTTGAAGGGGACGCCCAGGAAAGTGTCCGCCGAACGCTGGTACAACTGGCAGGACAACTTGCCGTCTGCCACGTAGAACTGGAAGAACGCATGGCATGGTGGCAAGGCCATGTCCTTGAGCTCGGACACGTTCCACGCGGACACAATGTGTCGTCGTGAATCCGGGTTGCTGGCGAGGCCCTTCATGACCTCGGATATCTGGTCGATATGTCCACCGTCAGGAGTGGGCCAGCTGCGCCACTGGACTCCGTATACCGGCCCGAGCTCGCCGTCCTGATCCGCCCATTCGTCCCAGATGGAGACGCCCTGGTCCTGCATCCATTTCACGTTCGAGTCGCCGCGGAGGAACCACAGGAGCTCCACTGCCACGGACTTGAAGTGAACCCGTTTGGTGGTGATGAGGGGGAAGCTTTCGGCAAGATCGAACCTCAACTGACGGCCGAAGACGCTGCGCGTCCCGGTTCCGGTGCGGTCCGACTTGTGCGTGCCGTTGGCCATGACGTCGCGCAGAAGGTCTTCATAGGGGGTGGGGATACTCACGGGTCCAGCTTACTTTGCCGGGGCGGGTTGGCCATCACGGAGGTGGCATGTCGAGGGCGGGGAATAGCCTGGATAAGTCCCCGTGCAGGGGTGATGGCGGTGATGACGGCGATCGCTGCCAGCACCATTCCGAGGGTAACGGCGGGGCTTGGTGCGAGCGGATAGACCCCCGGGGTGGGCACGAACAGCTGGTACCAGGCATCCCCCGAAGTCATGAGGAGAAGGGCCGATTGCCCGAGGCAGTAGGCGCTCAAGGTCCTGACGATGCGGTACATGGAGATTACCCTCAGGGCGGCGTCCAAGCCGGTGTCGCCGTCGTCTTCGGGGATACCACGACGCCGGCGGGCAGCAAGGATAGCAACGGCACCTGCCGCGGCGACCAGCAAGGTCCCGGTTACGGCAGCCGGCCATGTTGCCGCAGCGAATGGTTGCCCGGCGTGGATGGCCACGACGAAGGTGATGGACGCAACGACCAGCAGCGCACTGGCCAACGCGAAAGACGACAGCCCGCGGGATACTGGTCGTAACGGCCACCTGACGGGTGCCTCCAGGGTTCCGTAATTTCGTCCGATGAGAACGTCTCCTCCCCAAATGGTTACCAGGAGGAGTGCCGCCACCAGCCCCAGCGCAAGGGGTGCCACCCACGAATTTTGGGGTTGGGTCAGCGCGTACATTGCAACGAAACCCGCGACTGCCGCCAGCCCTCCAAGCATGCCGAGCGCAACGCCGATGCTGATGGTTAGCCGGGCTGCTCCGTGAGTTCCAGGGTGAGCACGGATGGCCCAGACGCTGGTGCCCTTTCCTGCAGTGCAGAGCGAAGGCATGCGGGGAACCGGCCACAACAACATCACCAGCAGTACCGCCATATTGACCACGCCCAGGGCATTGAACCACGACGATTGCCACGCGGATCCGGTTTCTGGTTGTGCCGCGAAATTCCCGGCAATGGTGGCAAGGCCTGCCGCAATGGTTGCCACCGTGCGCAGGAGCCGGTTGGCTGCGATGCCACGGAGTGTTCGGTCGTCGTCGGCGTCGAGCGCTTCCAGCTGGCGGCGGCGCCCAATCAACCACAGCAACAGCAGGGTGCCGGAGGCGAGGACCAGCAGCGCGCCTCCGAGCCACGCGGCCAGCTCCCAGCCCGGAATCCTGCCGTCCTGTCCTTGACCGTAGTACCCGGTGTCGACGTCCTGGGGCTGCGGCGGGGTAGCTGAAGGGGCTACCGGGGTGTGTCCGGGAAGGGTGGCAACCCACGCTAAGACCGCGGCCGTGAAGGCGAATATCGATGTGGTGGTCCAAGCGAGCCGTCGGGGGAGGAACTCCCAGCCCGGGCGTTCGGTAAACCTGCGTTGCCCCTTGGCCGCTGGATAGCTGGACTGGCCCAGGGCATGGATGGCGAGGCAGGCGAGGATGGGCCATGCCAGGGCGGTGCCGATCTGTTCAGGAGTTGCTTGAGCAGCCGGCACGGTCGGGTTTCCGGGCAGGATCCCGGCGTTCATGGCCCCTTGGAGCGAGCTGGCCATCCAGCCGATGATTCCCACCCAGAGCCCATGCGAGGCCAAGGACCGGGCATCGGGCTTTGACCAGACCAGCATCCGAAGGAACAGGTACACCACGACAGCCCCGATACCCGGTCCCAGCACTGCAACCACAACAAGACCCCCAAGTCTTTGAAACGAAGTTCCTACGATTCGTCACAAAGAGCCGGGGGTCAAGTCATACGTCAGTCGTCGAAGGGTTTGACCTGCTCCACGGAGACGATCTTCCGTTCGGCACCCCGCGCTACCTGGCACACGATGACCTCGCCGGGGGCCAGGTAAGGGTCCGCGCCCGGCAGGACTGCCCTTAAAGCCGGAGGCATGTGCTGTCCCAATTGCTTCAAAGCCGTAGGCAGTGCAGGTCTGTGCGTGCACACAGCTATGGGCACCTGTTTGTCGAACAACGACTCAACAGCGGCCGCAGTCTTTTTGGGGGAGCGCTGATGGTGGTGTTCCGTGAGGGCTTCCACCAGCTTCACCTTGGCCCCACTGGCTTTGGCGTAGGGTGCGATGGTGGCGACGCACCGCACCCATGGGCTGGTGACGACACGCTGGGGCTTCCACACGCCAAGGAGGCGCTGGACGGCCACAGCCTGGCGCTGGCCGGTTGCCGCCAGCGGCCGGTCACCTTCGGCCTTGGTCCATGAGGACCGGGGCTTTGCCTTGGCGTGGCGGATCAGGATCAAAGGCCACGTGTCCAGCTCGCCACGGACGTGCGCCTTTTGAAGGTATTCCAGTGGCTCCACATCGCTCGGGTTGCTCAGGAATGTGGCGGCCCGGTCCGGGGTGCACCACATGACGCTGTCCACCTCTTTCCCATCAGGGCGCAGCTGCGCACCATTGACCTTGATGGCCCAGTACCGGACCACCTTCAGCCCGGCAGCCACGTGGTAGTGGATGGGTGGGAGCGGGATGCCCAGGGTGGCCTGAAGCCCGATCTCTTCCCGGACTTCGCGTGCGGCGCATTCGGGAACCGTTTCGCCGGCGTCGAGCTTTCCTTTGGGCCAGGACCAATCGTCGTAGCGCGGCCGGTGGATCAGGAGTACCTCAAGGGCACCCTTGTTGAGCCGCCAGGGGATGCCTCCGGCCGCAACAACGGCCACCGACTCGCCAGGGTGATCTGTTTGATCGGCCACGGGGGTATCGCTGTTCAACTGCTTCTCTACCGCCGTGCCGATGCTCGCTGCCGGGAACGCGATTCCAGAAGCCATGACTGCATATCCAACAGCGGTTTGCCGTCGGCGTCCAGGTGATGACGCGTCCAGTGGCCTTGGTTGTCCAGATGCCAGCTCGCTGTTCCGTCGTCAACGTAGCGGCGCATCAGGTCCATGACCGTCGTTATGTCTTCCTTGCTTGCCAACTGCACCAAGGCCTCCACGCGACGGTCCAGGTTGCGGTGCATCATGTCGGCCGACCCGATGTACACCACAGGCTCGCCACCGTTTCCGAAAGCGAATACGCGGGAGTGTTCCAGGAACCGGCCAAGGATGGAGCGGACGGTGATGTTCTCGCTGAGCCCCGGAACCCCGGGACGCAACGAGCAGATACCGCGGACGACGACGTCGACCTTCACGCCAGCCTGCGAGGCGCGGTACAGGGCATCGATGATCGCTTCGTCCACCATCGAGTTGACCTTGATCTGCACCAGGCCGGGGATACCTGCACGAGCATTGCGGATCTCGGTTTCAATCCGTTCCACCAACCCGGCACGCACGGACCGGGGCGCCACCAGCAGCCTCTTGAACGTTGACTTGGGCGCGTAGCCGGAGAGCTGGTTGAACAGCTTGGACAGGTCTTCGCCGACCTGTTCGTTGGCGGTGAGCAGACCCAGGTCCTCGTAGTACCTTGCAGTGCGCGGGTGGTAGTTGCCGGTTCCGATGTGGCAGTAACGGCGCAGGCCGTCCACCTCCTGGCGGACAACCAGCGACAACTTGCAGTGCGTCTTCAGTCCGACGATGCCGTAGACCACGTGCACGCCTGCCTGTTCCAGCTTCCGTGCCCAGGAAATGTTGGCTTGCTCGTCAAAGCGGGCCTTGATCTCAACCAGGGCCAGAACCTGCTTGCCTGCCTCTGCGGCATCGATCAGGGCGTCCACGATGGGGGAGTCGCCGGACGTCCGGTACAGGGTCTGCTTGATGGCCTGCACCTTGGGGTCCGCCGCAGCCTGCTCCAGGAAGGCCTGGACCGAGGTGGAGAACGAATCGTACGGGTGGTGCAGCAGGATGTCCCTGCGGCGCATCGCGGCAAAGACGTTGGCTGCCTTGGACGTTTCAGATTCGTTCAGGTACCGCGACGTGTGTGGCACGTGCTTGGGGTAGTGGAGGTCGGCGCGATCGATGCCGCTGATCGCTGACAGCCCACGCAGGTCCAAGGGTGCCGGCACGGAGTAGACCTCGGACTCCTCGACGCCGAGCTCACGGATGAGCAGTGCCTTGATGTTCGGGTTGATGTCCGTGGTGACTTCCAGGCGCACGGGAGGACCGAAACGCCGGCGCAGCAGTTCCTTCTCCAGGGCCTGGAGGAGGTTCTCGGCGTCGTCCTCTTCAACTTCGAGGTCCTCGTTGCGGGTGACGCGGAAAGTGTGGTGCTCCAGGACTTCCATGCCGGGGAAGAGCTTGTCCAGGTGCACGGCAATAACTTCTTCGAGGGCGATGAACCGGGCCACGCGTCCGGGGATGGCGCCGGCACGCGGACCGTCCACGGAGATCAGCCGGGGGAGCTGGTCCGGAACCTTGACACGGGCAAAGAGTTCCTTCTCGCTGACCGGGTTACTGACAATGACAGCAAGGTTCAGGGAGAGCCCGGAGATGTAGGGGAACGGGTGGGCCGGGTCCACGGCCAGGGGCGTCAGGATGGGGAAGACCTTCTCCTGGAACATGGCGCTGATGCGGTGGCGGGCATCCTCATCAAGTTCATCCCAGTGCATGATGTGGATGTGCTCGTAGGCCAATGCGGGGCGGATTTGTTCAGCGAAGACCCGCGCGTGGCGTTCCTGCAGCTTGTGGGCCTCCTCGCTGATCTGCTCCAGTACCTCGATGGGGCTCAGCCCGGCGGGGGACGGGACCGCCAGCCCGGTAGCGATACGCCGTTTGAGGCCAGCCACGCGAACCATGAAGAACTCGTCAAGGTTGGAGGCAAAAATGGAGAGGAAATTGACGCGTTCCAGCAAGTAAAGGTCCGGATCTTCGGCAAGTTCCAGGACCCGGGAGTTGAACGCCAGCCAGCTCAGCTCGCGATCAAGGAAACGGTCCGGGGAGATGTCCCCTTCAGGCTCCAGGCTTGGTGCGAACTCAGGAATGTCGATGCGGTCTTGTGTGGCACGCGAGGCCGGGACCTCCGATGATCCGAAGCGCGGAGGCAACGTAGCGCCCTTCGAGGTGGATCCGGCGGTGCCGACGGGGTCCGGCTGCATGGGTTTCTCCTAAGCTCAGGACAGGGTTTCCTCCCACATTACAAGCAATTCGGGTGCCCGAATCCAAGATGTCCCGGCATTCGCACCAGGTTAATCCTTGGCGACCGGACCGTACATGACATCGGTGTCCCATCGAACGAAGCCAAGCTTCTGATACAGGGCTACCGCAGCCTCATTGTCGGCGTCCACGTAAAGCATCACAGCGTGCAGGCCCTTGTCCTGGAGATAGGTGATCCCGGCCACGGTAAGGGCCTTGCCGAGGCCCATGCCTTGGGCTGCCGGGGTCACCCCCACCACGTAGACCTCGCCGATGGCCGGGTGCGGACCCTGCCGCGGATGGACCTTGGTCCAGTGGAAGCCCAGCAGTTCACCGTCGTCATTGACGGCGAGCAGGAAGCCTTGGGGGTCGAACCAGTCCTCGGACTTGCGGGCCTCAAGGTCCGCCAGAGTCATCGAACCCTGCTCGGGGTGGTGTGAGAACGCCGCCCGGTTGGCGTCCAGCCATGCCTGCTCATCCTGGCCCGGGACGAAGGCGCGCAGCGAGACCCCGTCCGGAAGGCCGGCGTCGGGCAGTGCAGAAGCAGAAGACATGAGCCGCATCTTCCACAGCTCACGCACCGGCCGATAACCGAAACGGGTGGCAAGCCCGGCAGCGGCTTCATGGTTTCCGTGGGACCAGGCGCTGAGGCCGTCCAAGCTCCGCTTTTCCTGGAGCGCGGCCAGCAGCCGGCCCGCCACCCCTTGGTTGCGGTAGCTCGGGTGGACCGCCAGCTCCAGCACGCCGCTGCCGTCGGGGCCTTCAACCACGACGGCGATCCCCGCCAGATCTTCTCCGGTCGCCGGATCTGAGTCCTCGTCCGGGGCGTACACGGCCAGTGACAGAACCGAGGATTCCCCCGAGTCGGCGCCGCGCAACATCACCAAGGTCTGCTCCGAGAGGGGAGGATTCCCATCGGATTCCTCCGCTGCAGCGGCAAGGGTGGTGAAGTCCTTGAGGAGTTCGGCGTCCAACGCGCCGTTGACGATCAAGACGGGCCAGTTCTCCGGGTGCGCGTGACTCATGATGCAAGGCTATACGCCACGGGCAAACAGCGGGATTTGAAGTAACCGCTAAACACGGATAGTCTCTATATCTCGTTCGGCTTTGCGGCTAGACCGCAGCAGTGAACCCGAGGGGGATCCACCAGTGGGGTGGCCTCGATACGTTCGACCCGTATGTCCTCCACCACAGAACAAGGAAAAGGCCGGAATCCGCAGGGATTCCGGCCTTTTCTGTATCAGGCCCGCATCAAAACGTGCTCAGGCTTCAGAGAGTTCGTCGTCGGGAAGGCGAACCAACGTCAGCCGGTAGCCGACGTTGCGCACGGTGCTGATCAGGTTTTCGTGGTCCACGCCCAACTTGGCGCGAAGGCGCCGGATGTGGACGTCCACTGTCCGGGTTCCCCCGTAGTAGTCGTAGCCCCACACTTCGGTCAGCAGCTGTTGGCGGGTAAACACGCGCCCTGGGTGCTGTGCCAGGTACTTGAGGAGTTCGAATTCCTTGAAGGTCAGGTTGAGCGGTTGGCCGTTGACGCGCGCTGTGTAGCTCGCCTCATCAATAACGACGCCGGCCGCCCGGATCTCTGTCTGGGTTTCCTCTTCGCCGGTGACGGCCCGCGCCATGGCCAGGCGGATGCGGGCCTCGACCTCGGCCGGTCCCGCGGAGTCCAGCACGATGTCATCAACAGCCCACGCCGACGAGACTGCAGCCATGCCGCCTTCGGTGAGGATCAACATCAGGGGTGCGCTGAGGCCGGTGGCCTTGAGCAACTGGGTCAGCGAGCGGGCACCCACAAGGTCTTTACGGGCATCCAGGAAGACGATGTCCGTGGGATCGGTTTCCAGCAAGGCTGTGGGTTCCGTCGGGAGGATGTGCACACGGTGGTTCAACAGTTCCAAGGCAGGCAGAATGTCCACCGAAGAGCCGGTGCTGTTCGTTAGGAGCAGGATGTGCGACATAGTTCCTCCAATGGGCTTTACGCGCATCATCGGGCGTCGAAACCGGAGTCTCACCGGTCGGTCACAGCACGCAGGCCGCCTCTTCCCGTTGTAACGGGATCAAGGCATACACTGTGCGCCGTTGAAGTCTGAGTATACCCACCCGGGCCCGGCCAGACAGGGATTCGTGACGGGCAGGGGGCGGAATTACGACATATTGGCCTGGGTTAAGGCAGGATTGTCGAGAGGTCGTAAGGCGCATCGGATTGAGGTCGGCACACAGTGAAGTCTTGGAGCATCGGGGTATTCGGACTTGTGGCGCTCGCAGCCATCGTGGCCAGCACCTTCGTTTCCCGGGAAGCCATGGTGGGCGTGGGCATCGTGGCCTCTGCAGCCGTGGGCATCGGGTGGCCGCATTTCCTGGCGGTTCCGGCCAAGAAGACCCTGGCCGCCGTCATTGGGCTTTCGGGTGCGGGATCGGCTGTGGCCGCGGCTTACATGCCGGCGCCGGGTTTCCTGGATGGCGCCCCCGCTTTCGTTGCTTTGGGCGTCATGGCAGTTTTCGTCGTCCAGCTTGTCCGTGGCACGGGCCAGGCCCAACGCCTCGAATCGACCCTTGGCTGCTGCGCCGGCGTCCTGCTGAACTGCCTGGGCGCAGGCTGGATTGCCGGTGCCCGTTTCAACGGGGTCAAGGAAATGGTCCTCGTGGCAGGGCTGAGCGCTGCGGTTGCCCTGCTGGTGGGAATCATCCGTTGGCCCGACCGTATCGTGGCCCCGCTCGGCGTGGTCATGGCGGCCCTGATGGGTCCGTTGGCCGGCCTTGTCTTCTCGGACATCGCAGTGCTTCCCGCGGCGCTGGTGGGTGTCGTCGTCGGATCGGTGCTGGTCAGCTTCCGGCGGATGACCACGTTGCGGCGCGGCCGGCTTAACCTTGCTGCCGCGATTGGCATGGGTGTCGCACCCGTATGGGCCGTGGGCGCCTTGGCTTACTTCATCGACAAACTTCTCATCTACTAACGGTTAGGATGGCATCATGTCTGTTCTCGCATATGAAATCTTCTTCCTCGTTCTCCTCGGCCTGGCAAGTGTCGCGATGGCATGGTTTGCCGGCTATGTCGTCTACCGTCTGTTCCAGGGCCAGAAGTAGGACTTTTGGTTCTGCAGTCCAAGCAAGGTTGCCGCTGTGCCTATTGAGATCCCAACTGACCTGACGCCTGAACTCGTCCCCCTTTCCTGGCTCATTGGTGAGTGGGAAGGCCGTGGACGGCTAGGCAGTGGAGACGAGGATTCCGAGCACTTCGTCCAGCATGTCTCCTTCACCCACAACGGCCTTCCGTACTTGCAGTACAGGGCCGAAACCTGGCTCAGTGACGACGCCGGCGCAAAGCTGCGCCCGTTGACGGTTGAGACGGGTTTCTGGGCCTTGGAGCGAAAGCTTGAAGAGGGCGACGGCGGCCCGGGACTGATTCCGGCCGACATCGTCCCTGTGCTCAAGACCGCGGACGAGGTGGAGGAGCGCCGGAACGACGACGGCGGCTTCGACATTTCCGTGTCGATTGCCCATCCCGGTGGCATCACCGAGCTCTACTATGGCCAGATCAAGGGGCCCCAGATCCAGCTCAGCACCGACATGGTGATGCGCGGAAGCCACTCCAAGGAGTACACCGCAGCTACCCGGATCTTCGGCCTGGTTGATGGCAACCTGCTATGGCGCTGGGATGTTGCTGCCAGTGGCAAGGCCCTCGAAGCGCACGCCTCGGCTTTCCTCAACAGGGTTTCCTGACAAGAGGTCTTCCTGACAAGAGGTCTCACTGTACGTTCCGCCCAGCAACCAGCAAAAGGAGCAGATAGTGAACACCAACCTCAAGCCCCAGGGCTACGAGGGCCTGAAGGCCGTCTTCTTCAATGGCACCCTTAAGCCTTCGCCGCAGTTGAGCAATACTGACGGCCTGATCAGCATCAGCCGCGCCATCATGGAAAAGCAGGGCGTTTCCACCACGCTCATCCGCACGGTGGACCACGACATCGCCAGCGGCGTCTACCCGGACATGCGGGAACATGGTTGGGCGACGGACGAATGGCCCGAGCTCTACCCCGCAGTGCGCGATGCCGACATTGTGGTGGTTGCCGGTCCTATTTGGCTGGGTGACAATTCATCGCAGACCAAGAAGCTGATCGAACGCCTGTATGCCCATTCCGGCGAGTTGAACAGCAAGGGCCAGTGGGCGTTCTACCCGAAAGTCGGCGGTTGCCTCATCACTGGCAACGAAGACGGCATCAAGCACTGCGCCATGAACGTGCTGTACAGCCTCCAGCACGTCGGCTTCACGATCCCGCCCCAGGCCGACGCCGGGTGGATCGGTCCCGTGGGTCCGGGCCCCAGCTACCTGGACGAAGGATCGGGTGGCCCCGAGAGTGATTTCACCAACAGGAACACCACGTTCATGACGTGGAACCTCCTGCACATGGCCAAGATCCTTCGGGACGCCGGCGGGATCCCCGCGTACGGCAATCTTCCGGCGGAGTGGAAAGCCGGCACCCGTTTTGATTTCGAGAATCCGGAATACCGCTAAGGCGCAAGGACTTCTACTACATATGACTTACAAGAGCCCCCTGTTGTCGCGCCCTGGCGCGGTCGAAGATACCGGCCTCGACGCCGGTGTCGCGGCGCATTACGGTGAACCCCTGCGGGAGCAGCGCGCCCTGGCGACCGGAACCGCCGTCGTCGATCTTTCGCATCGCGGGGTGGTGACTGTGTCCGGCCCGGACCGGCTCAGCTGGCTCAACACGCTGTCGTCGCAGCAGCTCACCAATCTGCAGGCCGGCGTCTCAAGCGAGTTGCTCCTCCTCAGTGTCCAAGGCCGCATTGAATTTGATGCCCGGGTCATTGACGACGGCGCGACCACCTGGCTGATCGTCGAGGCGGCAGAAGCAGGTCCCTTGGCCGAGTGGCTGAACAAGATGAAGTTCATGCTCCGTGTCGACATCCAGGACGTCTCTGAGCAGTGGGCGGTGGTGGGTGCCACCAAGCCCGTAGAGCAGTTGTCGTCGAGCCTGGTGTGGGAAGATCCGTGGCCGCGTGTCGGCCCGGGCGGCTACGCCTACAGCATCGTCCCGGAGGAGTCCCATCCGGGCCTCGAGCGGCCCTGGTTCGAGTACCTGGTCCCGTCCGCTGAGCTGGAACATGCCGTGGATGGCCTGCCGTTGGCTGGCGCGATGGCCGCGGATGCCCTCCGTATTGCCGCGTGGCGGCCGAGGCTTGGCGCTGAGACTGACGAGAAGACCATTCCCCACGAATTGGATCTCCTCCGCACGTCCGTCCATTTGAACAAGGGCTGCTACAAGGGCCAGGAGACCATCGCGCGGGTCCATAACCTGGGGCACCCGCCGCGGCGCCTCGTGTTCCTGCAGTTGGACGGTTCGCAGCACACGTTGCCGGCAGTCGGCAGTGTCGTATTTGCCGGGGAACGCAAGGTGGGTACCCTGACATCTGTGGCGCAGCACTTCGAAATGGGGCCAGTGGCCTTGGCTGTCATCAAGCGGTCAGTGTCGGCTGAAGAAGACCTGACGGTGATGGACGGTGACGAGCCTTACGCCGCTGCCCAGGAAGTGATCGTCGCCCCCGACGCCGGCCAGGTCGTCGGGCGCCAGACCGGATTCCTGAAGGGACCCCACCGATGAGCCAACCCACCAACGCCGGTACCGAGGGCGGCGCAGACGACGACGCCTTGGCACTCGCCCACGCTCTGTTCGATGCTGCCCGTGAAGGAAACACGGACTTACTGAGGGGCTACTTGGATGCCGGTGCTCCGGCGAACCTGACCAATGCCGCAGGGGATTCCCTCTTGATGCTGGCCGCCTACCACGGCCACGAAGAGGCCGTGCAGCTGATCCTCCATCACGGCGCTGACGTCAATGCGGCCAACGACCGCGGCCAGACGCCACTTGCCGGCGCTGTTTTCAAGGGCTACACCAGCGTCGCACGGGTCCTGCTGGATGCGGGTGCGGACCCCGACGCCGGTCAGCCCACCGCCCGGGAGGCCGCCGCGATGTTTGCCCGGGCGGAGATCCTGGCACTCCTGGGCTGAACCACCACCAGGACGGCCCGGTCGCCATGGCGGCCGGGCTTTCTTGCGTCATACTATTCCACGTGGAATAGTTGTTGTGGAATATATGAGGGGAAGGCGCTGTATGCCCAAAGCTGCAGAACTGACGCCACTTGGTGTGGCGTCGTTGGCTCTTCTGGCCGAAGGGCCAATGCATCCCTACGAGATGTACCAGCTGCTCATGGCCCGCCATGAAGACCGGCTGGTCAAGGTTCGTCCGGGTACGCTGTACCACTCGGTCGGCCGCCTCGAGGAAAACGGACTCGTGGAGGCCACCGGAACCGAGCGGGAAGGTAACCGGCCCGAGCGGACGACGTATCGGATTACGGATGCCGGCCACCAGGCCTTGGACTCGCGGCTGCAGGCCATGCTGTCCACGCCCGTCAATGAGTATCCGATTTTCCCCCACGCCATCGCCGAAGCCCACCACCTGCCGGCCCTGGTGGTGGCCGAATTGCTGGAACAACGGGTGGTGGCACTCACCGCCGACCTCGACTTCCTGGTCCATGCCGAGGACGTCGTGACTGGCAAAGGATTGGACCGTAAGTACTGGATTGATATCTCTTACCAACAGGCCATGCGCCGTACGGAGATTGCGTGGATCCGCGGTCTCCTCGAGGAGTTGAGCAGCGGGCAACTGCCCTGGGATGAACCCCGGCCAACTCCTGTCGAACTTTCAAACAAGCCTAAGGAATCCCTTGGAAAACGTAGCTAAACCGTGGCCCGCGCTGTGGTCACTCGTCGTGGGGTTCTTCATGATCCTCATCGACACCACCATTGTGTCGGTCGCGAATCCGCGCATCATGGAGGGCCTCAACACCGACATCAACGCCGTCATCTGGGTCACGAGTGCCTACTTGCTGGCCTATGCGGTGCCCCTGCTGATCACCGGCAGGTTGGGTGACCGGTTCGGTCCCAAGAACCTCTACCTGATTGGCCTGGTGGTCTTCACCCTGGCTTCCTTGTGGTGCGGCCTCTCTGGTGATGTCACCATGCTGATCGCCGCCCGCGCAGTCCAGGGACTGGGTGCTGCCATGATGACACCCCAGACCATGGCCGTCATCACCCGGATCTTCCCGCCGGACCGTCGGGGTGCGGCCATGGGCCTGTGGGGTGCCACTGCAGGCATGGCAGTCCTCGTCGGCCCCATCCTCGGTGGTGTCCTGGTGGACAGCCTCGGATGGGAGTGGATCTTCTTCGTCAACGTTCCCATCGGACTCGTCGCTTTCATCCTGGTGACCCGTTTCGTGCCGAAGCTGACCACGCACAGCCACACCTTCGACGTCGTCGGAGTGCTGCTTTCCGCCGTCGGCATGTTCCTGCTGGTGTTTGGCATCCAGGAGGGACAGACCTACAAGTGGGGCACCGTTTCCGGTGTCATTTCGGTGTGGGGACTCATCATCACGGGACTTGTTGTGCTGGCCCTCTTTGTCGCATGGCAGTGGATTCTTGAGCGCCGCGGCGGTGAGCCATTGCTTCCGCTGGGCCTGTTCAAGGACCGGAACTTCTCGCTGGGCAACACCGCCATTATGGTTGTTGGCTTTACTGTGACCGCGTTTCCGTTGCCTACTATTTTCTACTACCAGACGGTTCGCGGCCTGACGCCTACGCAGTCGGCGCTGCTCATGATCCCCATGGCCGTGATTTCCGGTGCACTGGCGCCGTTCGTGGGCAAGCTGATCGACCGTGCCAACCCGCGGTGGTTCGCAGCCTTCGGCTTGCTGTGCTTGTCGGGTGCCTTGTTCTGGACGGCGTCCCTGCTGGGTCCTGATACGCCCATCTGGATGTTCCTTTTGCCGAGCGCTCTGCAGGGTGTTGCCAATGGCTTCATTTGGGGCCCGGTCTCCAATGCCACCACACGCAACCTGGATCCCCGCCAGGCTGGTGCTGGTTCAGGTGTCTTCAACACCACTCGCCAGATTGGCGCTGTACTGGGTTCGGCCGCTATCGCTGCCTTGATCCAATCCCGCCTGGCCGCGGAACTGCCGGCAGCACCGGCCGGTGCACCGGCCGGCGAAGCGTCCATGGGCGGCGTCCTGCCGGAGTTCCTCCACGCAGGATTCTCGACGGCGATGAGCCAGTCAATCCTGCTGCCCGCCTTTGCCGTCCTGGTCGGCGCCATCGTGGCGTTGTTCTTCGCGAAGCCGAAGTCCGTATCAGGTTGGGGTGGCAAGGCTCCGGCACAAGCCGAGGAAGCGAACGCCGAACTCCAGAGCTAGCAGTGGTGTTCTTGTGCAGCTGACGTGCTCATTGGCGCTTCTTTGGGCCGTCAGCTGTACAAAACTTCCGCGAGGAGTCAGCCGAGCCGAACGCTTGCGTGGAGACCGCCCGTGGCGAGGCCAAGGTGGCGGGCCATCGCAAGTGCTCCGGTGTTGCTGACGTCGGACTTCCATTGGAGCGTAAGGCCAGCTGCGAGGGCTTCGTGGGCGGCGATGGAAGCAGCCAGTGTTCCCAGGCCGCGCCGGCGCCATGGCGGAGCAACCAGCACACCCATGTCGGCCAGTATCCCCTCCCACTCGGAGTAGGCTCCGCAGGCCACAGGCGTGGATTGCTCATCTGCCGGATTCATGATGGTGAACCGGTGTTCAAGGCCTTGGAGCCCCACTTCGTTCACGTCATCCGGAGGGCACAGCCCTTCCAGGAGGATGGCTTCGGGGTTGCCCGGCGAAACCATGAGGTCGTCAGAGGGCTGTTGGAGCGGCAGATCGTCGGCGAAGAACAAAGCCGACGATCCCAGTCCGTGCCCCCCATGTGAACGGGTGAGGGTCAACAGCGTCACATGCTGTGCGAGGTCCGTGTCCGGGATCCCTGCTGCCGCGTCCAGTGCCCATTGCGGTCCCACCAGGGCTGACACCCCGAACAACCGCAGAAACACAACGTCCCGGGCGGACTCGTCCACACGGGTGATTCTGTGGGCAGGTTCTCCCGGGGCAGCCCCGGTAGAGGCGAGCCTGGCAGCGGCGGTGGCGAAAGCGTCGTCGTCGAGCCCTAAATGGCGAGCCCACGCCAGCTGGATAATTGCAGCGGACGTGGGCTCTAATGTCATGGATTCAGCCTAGCGGACTAGCCGAACAGGACTGACGCTTCGTCGTAGCGGTGCTGGGGCACAGTCTTGAGCTTGCCCAGGGCTTCCTCGAAACCGACGTGCGAGATGTCCGTTCCCTTGAGGGCGACCATGGTGCCCCAGCGGCCTTCAACCACGGAATCGATGGCGGCCATGCCAAGGCGGGTCGCCAGGACACGGTCGTAGGCGGTGGGGACGCCGCCGCGTTGGATGTGGCCCAGGATAGTGGCACGTGTCTCGATGCCCGTGCGGGCCTCAATCTCGGGGGCGAGCTGATCGGCGATGCCGCCAAGCCTCGGACGGCCGAAGGTGTCCAGGCCGCGTTCGGAGTGCGGGGATTCCATGTGGTCAGGTACGAATCCTTCGGCCACGACCACGAGCGGCGCACGGCCGCGGTCGTGGGCTTCCTGGACCCACTCGGTGATCTGTTCGATGCTCGCCTTCTGTTCCGGAATCAGGATGGCGTGCGCACCGGCCGCCATTCCAGCGTGCAGGGCGATCCAGCCGACGTGGCGGCCCATGACCTCGGCGATCATGCAGCGGTGGTGGGATTCACCGGTAGTGCGAAGCCGGTCGATGGCCTCAGTGGCAATCTGCACGGCTGTGTCGAAACCAAAGGTGTAGTCGGTAGCGTCGAGGTCGTTATCGACGGTCTTGGGGACGCCGACTATTTTCAGGCCGGCATCCGTGAGCCGCTTGGCAGCAGCCAGGGTTCCCTCGCCGCCGATCGCGATGATGGCGTCAATGCCCAGGCGCTCCATGTGCGCCTTGATGACGTCCGGGCCGCCGCCGTTTTCGAAAGGATTGGTCCGGGAGGTGCCCAGGATGGTTCCGCCTTGCTTGGCGATACCGCGGACCATGGTGCGCGGGATGTCGATGACATCACCTTCAACAACTCCACGCCAGCCGTCGCGGAAACCCACAAACTCCTGGCCGTGGATCGCGATGCCTTTGAGGACTGCGCCGCGGATCACTGCGTTGAGGCCGGGGCAGTCGCCGCCGCTGGTAAGAATGCCAATTTTCATGTTTGCTCACTCATGGCTTGGAGGAATACGTCAGAGCGCCACGCTGAGCTCCCCATGATTGTAGACGGGCATGTGGGGTGGGACACAAACGGTTACTTTTTAGCCTGGCCGTGCGGTATTGGAAACCTGCCTGAAAACAAGCAAAAGCGCCCTGCCGGCAGGCAAGGCGCTTCTCTGCGATTCAGGCTATTACCTGGAACGCTGGCTAATGAAGGATTCGAGGGCGATTTTGCCCTGCTGGTCCGGCAGGATGAGCCAAGCCAGGATGTAGACCACGAATGCTGGCCCTGGGAGCAAGCAGAAGAGCAGGAACGCGACGCGGACGTACGCCACGTCCACGTTGAGCTTGGCTGCGATCCCTCCGCAGACGCCGCCCAGCCAACGCTGTGGCCCACGCTTCAGGCCGAAACCCCTGACGATGCTGAAGAACTTGTCCATGGCTACACACTTCCTTGTTGTGGATGCTTTGTCACGTGCACGGCCAAGTCACCGTGCCGAACTCTTTGATTTAGCTGAACCCTTACGGGCGGACAAAAGGCCGCCGACTATCAGTGCCGCACCGGCTCCAATCATGAGGCCGATCAGCACATAGGTGCCGTTCAGTGCCACCCAGCCAAGAGTGGAAACGACGATCAGGGCGGCCAAGGCGATGACGATCAAACCCCACACCATTGTTCCGATCCTGGCCTGGCGAGGCTCATCGTCGTCCTTGGGCTCCACCCGGTACGTGGGTTCCAGCGGGGGCGTCAAGGGAATCTGCTGGAGCTGCGGCTTGGGAAGGGCCTGCGTGGGACGGGTTTCCTTGGGCAGGGCCTCGGTCGGTTGTGCGTCGCGTGCCTCGCCTGGCTCGTTGGTACCCATGTCAGTTTCCTTCCTGGATGGTCACGTTGCTGAACGTGCCGTCAATTTTCACCACAAGGTTGGCTCCGGGCTTGTCCGTGTTGTAGACGGTGGTGTCGTCCTGGAGGCGGCCGCCGCGGTCAGAGCCGCGTTCGTTGAGGTTTCCGAAGGTCATGTCCGCCTTGACCTCCACGGGCACGTTGTCCGGGATAACAACGGTCACGTTGCTGGCGGTGGCGTCCACGGGGACCACCACTTCAGAGATCAGGGGCGCAGCCAGGGTCATATCGCTCAAGTCCAAGCGGCCTTGGGCTCCGGTGACATTGATGCCCTGGCGCGCCTGCTCCAGGCTGGTGGGTGCCCAGTTCACGTCGTGGAAGCTGAAGCGGTCGCCGTTCCTGGGAACCACGTTGAAGATTCCGCCGATGATGAGTGCCACGATTGCCAGGAATCCCAGGAACCCCGATGTCCGTCCACGGAGACCTGCCACCAGGATGCCGATGCCTAGGACCGCAGCCCCCGTGGCCCAGACCACGGCGTTTGCGGAGTTGCCCAGCTCAATGACGTTACCGGCGTCGAGCGCCTTCAACGTTCCGCCGGCCAGCAGTGCGGCACCGGCAGAGACTGCGACGATCGCGGGACCCGGTCCCTTACGCTTCGGGGCAGCTGGTTTCTGCTGCCATCCCTGTGGAGGAGTAGGTCCGGACGGCGGAACAGGGCCGGACGGTGGAACAGGTCCGGACGGCGGAACAGGGCCGGATGGTGGAACAGGGCCGGAACCGTAGTTGCCGGACGGACTCGGACGCCCGCGGTGCGTGGTGCCGGCTTGGGCCGGGCCGTAAACAGGAACGCCGGTGTTGGTGCCCGTCGCCGTCGCGGCGCTGTAAGTGGTGGGCGTGCCGTAGGCGGGCGAACTGCCCGGAGCCGTTGCGTAGTTTTGCTGCCCTACGGGCGGAGTCCCCTTCGACGCCTTATTGCGTTGGACCAGGAAGTAGATCAGGTAGAAGACGCCGCCCACCCAGAAGAGGGTCCAGAACAGGCCGGGCAGTCCATCCCATCCCCAGCCCCAGAAACCGCGCCCCAGGCCCGGCAGGCCGATGATGGTAGTGATCAGCGCGCCCGTCATGCCACCGGACCAGCGGCCCGCTGCAGCTTCCTGTACGTGGATCCGGCCATCGGGTTCCGGCAGGAGTGCCCAGGCAACGCCATAGAGGAGCACGCCCACGCCCGCAAAGAGCGCCAGGACAATGAAGATGCCCCTCACGATCAGGGGGTCGATGCCGAACCTGTGGGCTACGCCGCTCGCGACGCCGCCGATCCACCGGTCCGGACCGCGGCGGATGCCCTGGCTGCGGATCCAGTCGAAGAAGTTCTGCTGGGCAGGGGACGTGTCCCCGCTGGTGGGAGCGCCCTTTCCGCCCTCGGGACCCGTGCCCGCAGGAGCACCGGTGTAGGCACTGGAGCCGGACGGGCCGGCATTGCCAGGCGTTCCGGGTTCCTCTGGGTTCATGCTGTTCGCGTTCATACTTCGATCCTGCCGTTCCGCGCCCCGTGCCCTCTACTGGGGGATACCCTGAATGATCCCTGAGAGACCCCCGAACCACGCTGGTTCCCGGTCCGGGGCACCCTGATCCGTGCTTGGATTGGTACATGACAACCGCTGTACAACGCCCCGCGCTGGTTCGCAGCAGCGACCGCATGATCGCGGGCGTCTGCAGTGGATTGGCCGACCACCTGGGCTGGCCCGTCAAATACATACGGCTCGGCATGATTTTGGCTTGCTTCGCCGGTGGAGCGGGCGTGGCCTTTTACGCGTGGCTGTGGACCATGGTTCCCACCGCGGATGAGAACGCCAAGCGCAACGCCCGCCGACCGGCGTCGCCCATTGCCCCGGCGGTGAGCCTGCCGCCCGTGCCGGCACCCGGCGTCGGCCCCGCCACAGCAGCGTACAACGCCGGAGGGTCGGCGACCGTGCCCGGTGACCGTTCTGCGGGTGGCACGGCTGCTGCCGGACCAACGGCCGGGCCAGCGGCCGGAGGTACCGCCAGCCCGGAGGGAGCACCGTATGGCTTCGGCGCTGCCTCCGCTGAAGACCGGTGGGGCGGGACAGCGCTGGCATCGTGGTTCTCCTTCCGTCGGATCCAGTACGGCAAGGAAATCCTGTTGGGCGCCGCCTTGCTGCTGGTGGCGGCCATCCTGATCGCGCGCCAGTTCGGCGTGGACGTCCCCTTGGGGACGCTGATCCCGGCTGCGGCCATCCTGGGTGGTGCGGCGATCGCCTGGATGCAGTTGGATGAGACCCGCAGGGCAGGCCTGGTGGACAAGACGAAAGCCGACCAAGCCGGTGGCTGGGTTCGATTGGCAGCAGGCCTGGCGCTGGTGGTGGCCGGCGTCCTGGTGATGGTGTCCGGTTCGGGTTCGTGGGAGCAAACGTGGCTGGCGCTCCTGGCATCCGTGGCTGTTTTGGGTGGGGTGGCCTTGGTGCTCCTGCCATGGGGCCTGAAGTTTTGGAAGGACCTGGAAACCGAACGGGCCGGGCGGGTACGCGAGACGGAGCGGGCCGAGATCGCGGCGCATCTGCACGACTCCGTCCTCCAGACTTTGGCCCTGATCCAACGCCGGGCCGGTTCCGAACAGGACGTGGTGCGCCTGGCAAGGGCGCAGGAACGCGAACTCCGTGCCTGGCTCTTCAGCGACGCCGCCAAGGAATCCGGGCTCCTCGCTGACCGCATAAAATCCGTGGCGGCCGAGGTGGAAGATTCCCACGGCCAAGCAGTCGAGGTGGTAACAGTGGGGGATACCGCCATGACGGACCGGCATGAAGCCCTGGTCCAGGCTGCCAGGGAAGCGATGCTCAACGCTTCGAGGCATGGTGGAGGAACGGTCTCTGTGTACATGGAAAGTACGGCAGGCAGCACGGAGATCTTCATTAAGGATCGCGGCCCCGGCTTCGATCCCGATGCTGTCCCCGAAGACAGGTTGGGTGTCAAAGAATCGATCATCGGCCGCATGAAGCGGCACGGCGGTACAGCGGTAATCACCAGCAGCAGTGCAGGCACGGAAGTCCGCTTGGTGCTCCCTTTGGCAACCGTGGAAGCCGGGGAACAACGGACCAGTGATGCTCGGAATGGAGAATCGAAGCAATGAATACCAACCCTGACAGTGGCGCGGGACGCAGGGTGCGGGTGGTGATCGTGGATGACCACACCATCTTCCGCTCCGGGCTCAAAGCCGACCTCGATGAACGCATGGACGTGGTGGGCGAGGCCGGCACCGTGGAACAAGCCATCGCCGTGATAGCGGAGAAGCGCCCGGAGGTGGTGCTGCTTGACGTCCACCTTCCGGGCGGCCTGGGTGGGGGCGGCCGGGAAGTCATCGCCGGTTCAAACGCGCTGCTTGGTACCACCAGCTTCCTGGCCCTCAGCGTCTCCGACGCAGCCGAGGACGTGGTTTCCGTGATCCGCGCCGGCGCGCGAGGCTACGTTACCAAGACCATTTCCGGCAAGGAGATTTCCGACGCCGTGATCCGGGTGGCCGATGGTGACGCCGTCTTCTCGCCACGGCTGGCGGGCTTCGTGCTCGATGCCTTTGGGACGGCTCCGGCGGACATCGCGGACGATGAACTGGACAAGCTCTCTGCCCGGGAACTGGAAGTCATGAGGCTTATCGCGCGCGGATACAGTTACAAGGAAGTGGCCAAGGAACTCTTCATTTCCATCAAGACTGTTGAAACGCATGTGTCCGCGGTCTTGAGGAAGCTGCAGCTCTCCAGCCGGCATGAGCTCACCAAGTGGGCGGCCGAGCGCCGCCTCCTCTGACGCTCTCTCACGTCCCGCCCCCTTGGGCCGAACGCTCAATCACCTCCCGCCCCCTTAACCGCGAACGCTCAATCACGTCCCGCCCGCTTAAAAGCGAACGCTCTTCCACCCGCCGGGGTTGGAAGAGCGTTCGCCGTCAGGACGGACCGTTATTTGGCCTTGCCCAGGAATTCCTGGATGCGGCGGACGCCCTCGGCGAGGTCTTCGTCTCCGAGTGCGTAGGACAGGCGGACGTAGCCGGAGGGGCCGAAGGCTTCGCCCGGAACGATCGCAACTTCAACTTCGTCGAGGATGAGCGCCGCCAGTTCAGCGGAGGTTTCCGGACGGACGGGGCCGTTGGACGTTTCGAATTCCTTACCCAGCAGGCCCCGCACGTCAGCGTAGACGTAGAAGGCGCCTGTCGGCGTCGGGCATTCAACGCCTTCAATGGCGTTCAGTCCGGCGACTATCGCCTTGCGGCGGCGGTCGAAGGCCACCTTCATTTCGTCGACGGCGGTCAGCGGGCCCGTGAGGGCAGCGGCGGCCGCGACCTGCATGATGTTCGAAACGTTCGACGTCGCGTGCGACTGAAGGTTGGTTGCGGCCTTGATGACATCTGCCGGGCCGATCATCCAACCGACGCGCCAGCCGGTCATGGCATAGGTCTTGGCGACACCGTTGAGGATGACTACCTTGTCACCGAGCTCCGGGGCGGCAGTGGCGATCGAGGTGAACTCAACGCCGTCGTACGTGAGGTGCTCGTAGATTTCGTCGGTGACCACCCACAGGCCCTTGGCCGCAGCCCACTTGCCGATCTCCGCAACCTGCTCCGGGCTGTAGACAGCACCGGTGGGGTTGGACGGAGAAACGAACAGCAAAATCTTGGTCTTGTCCGTGAGCGCCGCTTCCAGCTGCTCAACCGTCACCAGGTAGCCCTGCTCGGGGCCGGCGAAAACTTCCACAGGCACGCCGCCTGCGAGGCGGATGGCTTCGGGGTAGGTGGTCCAGAACGGGGTGGGGATCATGACTTCGTCGCCCGGGTCAACCAAGGTTGCGAAGGTGTTGTACACGGCCTGCTTGCCACCATTGGTGACCAGGACCTGGGAAGGATCAACCTTGTAGCCGGAGTCCCGCAGGGTCTTGTCGGCAATGGCTTTCTTCAGCTCGGGAAGACCTCCTGCGGGGGAGTAGCGGTGGTACTTCGGCTGGCTGGCCGCTTCGATGGCTGCCTGGACAATGTAGTCCGGCGTAGGAAAGTCGGGTTCGCCCGCGCCGAACCCGATCACGGGACGTCCTGCGGCCTTCAATGCCTTGGCCTTGGCATCAACGGCAAGGGTGGCGGATTCGGCAATGGCGGAGATTCGCTGTGAAATGCGGGCGGCAGTTGTTCCGGCTGACATCTAGGTACCGTTCTTCGCAGGCAGCTCATGGGCTGGATGATGGGATTCGACGTAAACTACCTTATGCTGTTCTGCGGAGCTCCCGGGCGCCTGCCGGAGTTTGTGACTGATGTTGCTGGTCACAGGCTTTATCCAGGATCCGGAGGTGCTTGAACAGGCCGGTTCGACTATCGCGAAATTCTTGCGTAGACTGGTTCACCGGTGTTGAAAAGCACCACAGGCTGAAGTGCGGCCTGAAACATGGATTCATTCCATAGGGTAGTGGCGCAATTGGTAGCGCAGCGGTCTCCAAAACCGCAGGTTGCAGGTTCGAGTCCTGTCTGCCCTGCGCAAGCTGTTCCGGCGGAAACGCCGGAACACGCGCAGCAACCATGGCTCTGATCAGAGTCGGGTCAACGACTTTGCAAGGTGAGTGAGGACCAGGTGACCGAAACAGCTGCCAGCAGCTCAAAGGGCCGTCCCGCCAAGAAAGCCGATCGCGGCTTCTTCGCCCGTATTGCACTCTTCGTCCGCCAGGTCATTGGTGAACTGAAGAAGGTTGTTGCCCCCACCCGCAAGGAACTGATCAACTACACGCTCGTGGTGCTGGTGTTCGTGGTCATCATGATGGTCATCGTCAGCCTGCTGGATATCGCCTTCGGGACCGGTGCCAGCTGGGTCTTCGGTGGGTCAGGCATCAAGGACCGCTAAGCGGATCTGTCCGCAAACTGTGTCAATTCCTCCGGATAGACAGGGTTTGCGGAATTGAGCCATTTAAATAGGCATGTTAGGCAATGAGGAAGCAGGAGACCAAGTGTCTGAGCAGGAGCTCGAGGTAAACGAGACTGAGCTGGAAGCAACTGACGACGCCGCAGCTGAAGCTGTGGAAGAGTCCGAGGTTGATTCCGCTGCGCCCGAATCTGCCGACGCCGACGATTCCGAAGACGCTTTCGAGGCTGACGTGGATGACGAGTCGGATGACGCATCCGCCGATGTCGAGGACGAAGACGACGCTGCGGAAGATTCCGACGGCGATGCCCTGGCTGCCGCTGCTGCTGCAGCACCCGTGGATCCCGCCGAGGAATTCAAGGGCAAGCTGCGCCGCCAGGAGGGTGACTGGTACGTCATCCACTCCTACGCCGGTTACGAGAACCGCGTGAAGGCCAACCTTGAGACCCGCATCCAGACCCTGGACATGGAAGATTACATCTTCGAAATCCAGGTGCCCATGGAAGAGGTCGTCGAGATCAAGAACGCGCAGCGCAAAGTCATTAACCGCGTGCGTATCCCCGGCTATGTCCTGGTCCGCATGGACCTGACGGACGCTTCCTGGGGCGCTGTCCGCCACACTCCCGGTGTCACCGGCTTCGTAGGCAACGCCCACAACCCGGTTCCGCTGCGCTTGGATGAGGTCTTCTCCATGCTCGCCCCGGTCTTCGAAGAAGAGCAGGCAGAGCAGGGCAAGCCGGTCAACAAGCAGAACCAGACTCCCGTGGCCGTCGACTTCGAGGTCGGCGAATCGGTCATCGTCAAGGAAGGCCCCTTCGAGACCCTCCCGGCCACGATTTCCGAGATCAAGCCCGAGTCCCAGACCCTGGTGGTGCTGGTCTCGATCTTCGAGCGCGAAACCCCGGTGACGCTCGCATTCAACCAGGTCACAAAGATCTAGCTGATTCACAAATTTCGCTCCAGCCCTGCCTGCTTAGCAGTTCGGGAGCGGCCGGCCGCCTTGCCATGGCGGCCACCAACCTGGGACGCGCTCCTGTGTCCCAGGAAGCTATTGAGAGAAGGACCCTACATTGGCTCCCAAGAAGAAGGTCACCGGCCTCATCAAGCTGCAGATCCAGGCAGGTGCCGCTAACCCGGCTCCGCCGATCGGTCCTGCGCTTGGCCAGCACGGTGTCAACATCATGGAATTCTGCAAGGCGTACAACGCTGCAACGGAATCCCAGCGCGGAAACGTTATCCCGGTTGAAATCACGGTTTACGAAGACCGTTCCTTCACCTTCATCACCAAGACCCCGCCGGCTGCAGAGCTCATCAAGAAGGCTGCAGGCGTTGCCAAGGGTTCGGCTACCCCGCACACCGTCAAGGTTGCCAAGCTGACCCAGGCACAGGTTGAAGAGATCGCTTCCACCAAGATGGAAGACCTCAACGCCAACGACATCAAGGCAGCTGCCCTGATCATCGCAGGCACCGCCCGTTCCATGGGCATCACGGTAGAGGGCTGATCCCAGCTTTCCCCCGCCGGGCAACCGGCATTTGAACATTGAAATGTCGTGAGGATCCTTGCCGGATCCCATGACTGTGGCAGGACCCAGCGCGGTCCGCAGACCACAACTGCACAAGGAGAAACAGCAGCATGGCAAAGCGCAGCAAAGCATATGAGGCAGCCGTAGCCAAGATCGAGGCTGGCAAGATCTACGCCCCGGTCGAAGCTATCAACCTCGCGAAGGACACCAACCCTTCCAAGTTCGACGCAACCGTTGAGGTAGCTTTCCGTTTGGGCGTTGACCCGCGTAAGGCCGACCAGATGGTTCGTGGCACCGTCAACCTGCCGCACGGCACCGGTAAGACCGCCCGCGTCCTCGTTTTCGCAACCGGTGACAAGGCTGAAGCAGCAATCGCTGCCGGCGCCGACTTCGTTGGTTCCGATGACCTGATCGAAAAGATCGCAGCCGGCTGGACCGACTTCGACGCCGCAGTGGCAACCCCTGACCTCATGGGCAAGGTTGGCCGCCTCGGTAAGGTCCTCGGCCCGCGTAACCTCATGCCGAACCCGAAGACCGGTACGGTTACTCCGGACGTCACCAAGGCTGTCAACGACATCAAGGGCGGCAAGATCGACTTCCGCGTCGACAAGCACTCCAACCTTCACTTCATCATCGGCAAGGTGTCCTTCGACGCCAACAAGCTGGCCGAGAACTACGCAGCTGCACTGGAAGAGGTGCTTCGTCTGAAGCCGTCCGCTTCCAAGGGCCGCTACATCCAGAAGGCTACTGTTGCCACCACGTTCGGTCCGGGCATCACCGTTGACCCGAACGTCACCAAGGTCCTCACCGAAGCGTAAGCTTCACGAGCCCTTGCTCTGAACATGAAGGACCGTCCGGCTTAGCCGGGCGGTCCTTTTGTTGTCCTGCCTGTTCCTTGCGGGCGGTGGGCCGTAGGCTGTGGTGCGTGTCGACGTCGAACATTTCAGCACGTGGGGAGCTGTCCGTAGAACGGATCGCCGTCCCCAAAAGTCCCGCGGCCAGTGGATCGGCCGACTTCAGCGCTTTTCAGCAGTTGGCGGAAGCCCACGAATTGGAGCTGTGGGGCAACCTGGACCGCTGCGCCACCTTTGCCGAGGCGGTGCTCTTCTGGCAGGGCAACAACTACGAAGAACGGCAGGTTTTCCTGGCCCGCCTGGACGGCACCGTTGTGGGTAGCGGAACACTGACACTGCCCTTGAGCGAGAACACGACGACGGCGGGCGTGGACGTTGTGGTCAGCGCGCCTTATCGGCGGCGTGGCTTTGGGTCGCTGATCCTCAAAGAATTGGAGGGCATTGCGAGGGGACGGGGACGCGTGTCCTTCGATGCGTATTGCGGTGCGCCCATTCAGCTTGTGGCACCTGGCACGGAAGTCCTGGAGTCGAAATCGGGTGCAGGTTGCGTGCCCTTGAACGCTGCGCCAACCCGGTTCGCCCTGCACCACGGCTACTCGTTGGAACAGGTCGAAACGAGCAGCCTGCTGCCCTTCCCGGCGCCGGAAGCACTGCTCCGGAAGTGCGAAGCGGAAGTGGCGCCCAAAGCATTGGGCTACAGCCTCGTAACATGGCGGGGGAGCTGCCCGGAGGACCTGGTGGACACCTTTTCCAGGCTCAAGGGCTTGATGAGCACAGAGGTCCCCCTTGCCGGCTTGGGCTGGGAGGGTGAGGAGTGGGATGCTGCGCGGGTGCGCCAGGACGAAGTCACATGGCAGGCAAGTGGCGGGGACTCGCTGACGGCGGCGGCCCGGCACGATGCCACTGGTGAACTGGCAGCCTATACGGTTCTGACTTACCGTGACGCGAGGCCTGCCGTGATCTACCAGGAGGACACCTTAGTGGCTCCGGGACACCGGGGTCATGGCTTGGGAATGGTGATAAAGATCGCCAATCTGCGCAGCGCCAAGGACTCCTGGCCGGGCGCCACATCGGTGTTGACATGGAACGCCAATGAAAACCGGCATATGCTGGCCATAAATATCGCCCTGGGATTCAAGCCCTCCGGCTTTGAAGGCGAATGGCAGAAACGGCTGGGATGACTGTAGACGAGGCGAAGACCGTTCACATCGAGCAGCTGTGGGTGCCTGACACCCTGGACAGCCCTGATGCCAATGATTTCCTGGCCGCCGTGGAAGTTGGGCGAAGGGTCCGGATGGAGACATGGGGGAGTGACGACCTCGCCTACACCCCCTTGGAGAAGCTGCTCGAGTTTTCCGATCCGTACGAACGCCAAATCATCCTGGTGGCCAAGGTGGACGGCGACATCGTGGGCACCGTGGATATCGCCTTGCCCCTGGCGGACAACATGGACCTGGCCGAGTTCACCCTGGACATCCTTCCTGAGTTCCAGAGCCGCGGCGTAGGACGCCAGTTGTTGGAAGCGGCCGAGGAGCTGGCGCGGGCCGAAGGCCGCACCATGGTCCTGGTGGACACCAACCACCCGGCCACATCCCTGACGGAGATTCCCGAGGACCAGCTGATCCCCGGCAGTGGTGCGGGCTTCGTTCCGGTCAGCAGCCGTGAGGTGGATTTCGCGAAACGGGCCGGCTACACGCTGCAGCACATCGAGCAGTTCAGTTCCTGCATTCTGCCGCTCGATTCCAAACTGGCGGCCACCCTCCAGTTGGAAGCCGACGAGGCCAATGGCGGCCGCTACGCGTTGCATCACTGGACAGACCGGTGCCCGGAGCCATGGCTGGAGGCCGTGGCCGCCTTGGAGAACGCGGCCGGGGAGGTGGTCCGCGACGACGAGGACAGCGAAGCCCCCGGTGTTGAACCCACGGGCATGGTGTTCGATCCCGTCGTCCTGCGGGAGACCGAGGACGCAGCATTGGCGCAGGGCCGGCGAACGGTGGTGACCGCCGTCGAGCACCTGGAGAGCGGACGCATCGTGGGCCTGACCACCATCAGCGTCCTGGCACACCGCCAGGATGTGGTGTTCCAGGACGACACACTGGTCCTGCAGGAACACCGGGGCAACAAGCTGGGCCTGCTGATCAAGGTGGCCAACATGGAAAGGCTCAGCGAGCAGTTCCCTGATGCCCGGGTGATCTACACATGGAATGCGCCCGAGAACCGCTACCTCCTCACAGTGAATAAGCAGCTTGGATTCGCGACGGCGGGTGTCACGGGTTTGTGGCAGAAGGAACTTCCGGGGCGGGCATCCGGAGCAACGACGTCCGACTAGGCAGCCCCCGATTTGGTTTGCTGCACAGTCTCCCGTAATCTTGAAATACCAAAGACCGTCGGTTGATGGGAATCCACTCTTTCGAGCCCAGCTCAATTCTGCAGCTGCGCCCCTGAGGCACAAGTGAATTCCTTGACGAAGGACCCTGAACATAGGGCGGCCGGCGCAGGTGAACGAAGCAAGTCTCCATGGATCAAACCATGTTGAGCCAAGCCCCGTGCATCTGCGCGGGGCGTTTTTAGTTTTAGCTCTCGTGAGCGGGGACCCGGAAGACCGGCTTTTATCCCCGGAAGGAGGGTTATGACAACGCCTAGCAAGGTCTCCGCAGTTGCAGAGATCACCAACGATTTCAAGGAATCGAACGCGGCTGTCCTGACCGAATACCGCGGGCTCACTGTTGCACAGCTCAAGGAACTGCGTGTTGCACTCGGCCAGGACACCAAGTTCTCGGTCGTCAAGAACACCCTGAGCGCCATTGCAGCCAAGGAAGCTGGAGTTGAAGCATTCAACGATCAGCTTGCCGGCCCCACTGCAATCGCCTTCATCAAGGGTGACGCTGTTGCTGCTGCAAAGAGCCTGACGGACTTTGCCAAGGCCAACAAGCAGCTGGTCATCAAGACCGGCGTCTTCGAAGGCAAGGCATTGGACGCAGCAGGAGTTGCCGCACTGGCAGCCCTCGAGTCCCGCGAACTGCAGCTTGCCCGCGTTGCTGGTGTCCTCAAGGCTCCCGCATCCGCTGCTGCACGCATCATCGACGCTCTGCGCCTCAAGCTTGAAGAAGAGGGCGGCGCATCTGCACCGGCCGCTGAAGAAGCCCCGGCCGCCGAAGAGGCTGCAACAGAGGAAGCTCCGGCTGCTGAAGAAGCACCGGCCGCTGCCGAAGCTGCAACCGAAGAGAACTAAGTTCTCCCCTCAATCAAACTCTGGTGCTTGGACCGGTTTAGCCCGGATCCGCACCAACTAATGGAAGGACGCCACCATGGCGAAGCTCAGCAACGAAGAGCTCATTGAAGCTTTCAAGGAACTGACCATCATCGAGCTCTCCGAGTTCGTCAAGCTCTTCGAAGAGACCTTCGAAGTTACGGCTGCTGCTGTTGCAGTTGCTGGCCCCGCTGCCGGCGGTGCTGCTGAAGCTGCTGAAGAGAAGACCGAATTCGACGTCGTTCTCGAAGCTGCTGGCGACAAGAAGATCGCAGTGATCAAGGAAGTTCGCGCCATCACCTCCCTCGGCCTCAAGGAAGCCAAGGACTTGGTTGACAGCGCACCGAAGGCTGTTCTCGAAGGCGCCACCAAGGAAGCTGCCGAGAAGGCAAAGGCTCAGCTCGAAGAAGCTGGCGCAACGGTTACCCTCAAGTAACTCGTTTTGCTTGTGGAAGCCCCGCCCGTTCCGTCAAAGGAGCCGGGCGGGGCTTCCTGCTTTAAGCAGCAACGCGGGGTCACTTACGGCCCATCCCCAGGGGATTTACCGGCCGTAAGTTACCCCGCGTTGACCTAGGAAGGTTCGCTGATGTCCGCCACGGTCGCCCCGAGCGCCGCAGTGAGCGAGTCGGCGTCCACGAAAGCGCTGCGGCCATGCGCGCCTGCGCCCATGGAGATCCGACGCCCCGTGATGGTGGCGTCCGCGTACACTGGCCACGCGGTGGTACTGCCCAAGGGCGTAATGGTTCCGCGTTCGTAGCCGGTGGCAGCCAAAGCGATGTCGGCGTGGGGGAGCGAGAGCTTGTTGACGCCCACCAATGCGCGCAGCTTCGGCCAGGAAATCTGGCGATCCCCAGGAATGAGCGCGAACAGGAAGCTCCCATCGCGGTGTTTGACCACCAGCGACTTCACGATGTCCGCGGGGCTGATGCCCAGGATGCCGGCCGCCTCCTCAAGGCTGCGGGCGGCGGGACGTTCGACGACGTCGACGTCCAGTCCGCGGGCGGCGGCATCCTTCAGGAAGCGCTCGGCTCCGTCCATCACGTTTTCAGACATGCTGTCTCCCATCAGTCGCGGTACAGGAGCAAGGCCTCGCCCTGGCCGCCGCCACCGCACAGGGAAACGGCGGCTTTGCCCGTCCCCCGGCGCTTGAGTTCGTGGGCTGCGTGGAGGGCCAACCGGGCACCGGAGGCGCCGATGGGATGCCCAAGTGCGATGGCACCGCCGTGGATGTTGCACTTTTCCAGGGGGTAGCGGAGGTCCTTCAGGGACTGGACAGCCACTGAACCGAACGCTTCATTGATCTCGATGAAGTCCAGGTCCTCTGCCGTCCACCCCGCCCGCTTCAGCGCCTGGGCGATCGCGTTGGACGGCTGGGAGTGCAGGGAATTGTCAGGTCCGGCCACCTGGCCCGGCTTACCGACCACGGCCAGGTACTCCAAACCGTTGTCCTCGGCGAAGCGGCGACTTGCCAGCACCAGTGCGGAGGCGCCGTCGGACAGGGGAGAGGAATTGCCGGCTGTGATGGTGCCGTCCGTGGCGAAGGCGGCCTTGAGGGGTGCCAACGTTTCCACGGTGGTGTTGGGCCGCACTCCTTCGTCCGTGGTGAGGACCACCGGATCGCCCTTGCGCTGCTTCACGCTGACCGGAGCGATTTCGACGTCGAACGTCCCGTCTGCGATGGCCGCGGCGGCCCGCTGGTGTGAAGCGGCCGCGACCTCGTCCTGGGAGGTGCGGTCAATGCCGAGCGTGACGTTCTTGGTTTCGGTGGAAAGACCCATTGACTGGCCATCGAAGGCATCCGTGAGGCCGTCGTGGGCGGCGACGTCCAGGGCCTGGATGGCTCCGTAGGTCCATCCCTGCCGGGAGCCCGGCAGGAGGTGGGGAGCGCGGCTCATGGATTCCTGGCCACCGGCAACCACCACTGTCGCGTCCCCGCTACGGATCATGCGCGCAGCATCTATCACTGCGGTCAAACCGGAGAGGCACACCTTGTTGATGGTGACGGCCGGGATGTTCCACCCGATACCTGCGGCGATGGCGCTCTGGCGGGCCGGATTCTGTCCGGCGCCGGCCTGCAGTACCTGACCCATAATGACGGCGTCCACCTGTTCGGCTTTCGCGCCGCTGGCTGCCAGGGCGGCTGTTATGGCGTGCGCACCAAGGTCGACGGCGGTGAATCCCGCCAGTTGCCCGTTGAGCCGACCCTGTGGGGTTCGGGAAGCGGCAAGAATGACAACATCATTGTCGTCAGCGGAGTTGGTCATGGTCTCTCTTCCGATCCGGGAGTGGTGTAGCAAGGCTATCGCGGGCGAGCGTGAACCTACTCCCTTCAACGAAGGTGCCTATCAAGGCATTCCTTGCGCCTCATGCATGGGCATGTAGGTGCCTTCAGCAACGGTGCTTGCAATCCCGGACGATCTGGGGTAGACAGGAAGGCTGCTTTCCCGTATTGTAGATATTTGCGTCTTCCCTGTTAACCTTCAGCCTTCATATAGCGGTGGGCTTTACCTCTCAGCTGCGTCATTGACGTGCCGTTCCTCAACGTGCACGGCCTTGGGCAGGCTGGGTCCGGGTCATATAGCGGAACCGGAACAAGTATCCTGCGGAGCACTCCGCGGAATGCAAACGGGGGAGATCTGAAAACGCCTGAAGGTCTGTGGAAGGATCCCTCTTGGTCGCCTCGAGCACCTCTAATAACGAAACCGCTAACACGGCAAGCACCGATGGTGCCACCCGCCGCCTCTCATTCGCAAAGATTCACGAACCCCTTGATGTTCCGAATCTTCTCGCCCTGCAGACTGACAGCTTTGACTGGCTGGTCGGAAACGAACGCTGGCAGGCGCGGGTTGCGAAGGCTGTCGAGGAGGGCGACCTCAGCGTCGCCACCACCTCCGGACTTGCCGACATCTTCGAAGAGATCTCCCCTATCGAGGACTTCCAGGGCACCATGTCCCTGAGCTTCTCCGAGCCGGAGTTCGCTGACCCGAAGTACACCATGGCCGAATGTAAAGACCGTGACGCCACCTACTCGGCCCCGCTGTACGTCAAGGCCGAGTTCATGAACAACAACACGGGCGAAATCAAGCAGCAGACCGTGTTCATGGGCGACTTCCCCCTCATGACTGAGAAGGGAACGTTCGTCGTCAACGGCACCGAGCGTGTCGTCGTCTCCCAGCTGGTCCGTTCGCCGGGCGCCTACTTTGAGCGCACCGCAGACAAGACCAGTGACAAGGACATCTTCACCGCGAAGATCATCCCGTCCCGTGGCGCATGGTTCGAACTCGAAATCGACAAGCGCGACCAGGTCGGCGTTCGCCTTGACCGTAAGCGCAAGCAGTCGGTCACCGTTCTCCTGAAGGCACTCGGCTGGACCGAAGGCCAGATCCTGGAAGAGTTCGGCCAGTACGACTCCATGCGTGCAACGCTGGAGAAGGACGCCACCGAAACCCGCGAAGACGCCCTTTTGGACATCTACCGCAAGCTGCGTCCGGGCGAGCCGCCCACAGTCGAGGCTGCCCAGTCCCTGCTGGACAACCTGTACTTCAACGCCAAGCGCTACGATCTGGCCAAGGTTGGCCGTTACAAGATCAACCGCAAGCTCGGCATCGACCGCTCCCTTGGCGACAAGGAAGCTTCGGTCCTGCACGTTGAAGACATCGTTGCCATGATCAAGTTCCTCGTTGCGCTCCACGCCGGCGAGAAGACCCTCATGGGCAAGCGCGATGGCCAGGACCACGAGCTCCGCGTCGACATCGACGACATCGACCACTTCGGCAACCGTCGCATCCGCGCCGTTGGCGAACTGATCGAGAACCAGGTCCGCACCGGTCTGTCCCGTATGGAACGCGTTGTTCGCGAACGCATGACCACGCAGGACGTCGAGGCAATCACGCCGCAGACGCTGATCAACATCCGTCCCGTTGTTGCAGCCATCAAGGAGTTCTTCGGAACCTCCCAGCTGTCGCAGTTCATGGACCAGAACAACCCGCTCTCGGGTCTGACCCACAAGCGCCGCCTGTCGGCACTTGGCCCGGGTGGTCTGTCCCGCGACCGTGCAGGCATGGAAGTCCGAGACGTTCACCCGTCCCACTACGGACGTATGTGCCCCATCGAAACTCCTGAAGGCCCGAACATTGGTCTGATCGGTTCGTTGGCTTCCTACGGCCGCATCAACCCGTTCGGCTTCATCGAGACGCCGTACCGCCTGGTGTCCAACGGAGTTGTCTCCGATGAGGTCCAGTACCTCACGGCCGACGACGAAGCAGAGGTCCTGATTGCACAGGCCAACGCCCCGCTGGATGCTGACAAGAAGTTCTCCGAAGAGACCGTCCTTGTCCGTGCCCGTGGTGGTGGAGGCGAGCCCGTCCTGGTTCCCGCAGGCGAGGTCCAGTTCATGGACGTTTCCCCGCGCCAGATGGTGTCCGTGGCAACGGCCCTTATTCCGTTCCTTGAGCATGACGATGCAAACCGCGCACTCATGGGTGCCAACATGCAGCGCCAGGCTGTGCCGCTGGTCCGTTCCGAGGCTCCTTTCGTGGGTACCGGCATGGAACGTGCAGCAGCCGTCGACGCCGGTGACGTTGTCATCGCGAAGAAGGCAGGTGTGGTTACCGAGGTTTCCGCCGAGCTCGTTGTGATGATCAACGACGACGGCACCGAAACCAACTACCGCATCAACAAGTTCGCCCGTTCCAACCAGGGCAACTGCTACAACCACCGCGTCCTGGTCAACGAAGGCCAGCGCCTGGAAGTTGGCGGCATTATCGCTGACGGTCCCGCAACGGACCAGGGTGAGCTTGCCCTTGGTAAGAACCTGCTCGTGGCATTCATGTCATGGGAAGGCCACAACTTCGAGGATGCCATCATCCTGTCCCAGCGCATCGTCGCTGAGGATGTTCTTTCCTCCATCCACATCGAGGAGCACGAAATTGATGCCCGCGACACCAAGCTTGGTGCCGAGGAAATCACCCGTGACATCCCCAACGTGTCCGAGGAAGTCCTGGCAGGCCTGGACGAGCGCGGCATCATCCACATCGGTGCCGAGGTTGAAGCAGGCGACATCCTGGTAGGCAAGGTCACCCCCAAGGGTGAAACCGAGCTGACCCCGGAAGAGCGCCTGCTGCGTGCCATCTTCGGTGAGAAGTCCCGCGAAGTCCGTGACACCTCGCTGAAGGTGCCCCACGGCGAGTCCGGTACGGTCATCGGCGTGCGCGTCTTCGACCGCGACAACGACGACGAACTGCCCCCGGGCGTGAACCAGTTGGTCCGCGTCTACGTTGCAGCCAAGCGTAAGATCACCGACGGCGACAAGCTCGCCGGCCGTCACGGCAACAAGGGTGTTATCTCCAAGATCCTGCCGATCGAGGACATGCCCTTCCTTGCAGACGGTACCCCGGTGGACATCGTCCTGAACCCGCTTGGTGTTCCGGGTCGTATGAACGTTGGCCAGGTCCTGGAAACCCACCTCGGTTGGGTTGCCAAGACCGGTTGGAAGATCGAAGGCGAGCCGGAGTGGGTCAAGAACCTGCCCAACCTGCCCCGTGAAACCGGCCAGACCACCGTTGCCACCCCGGTGTTCGATGGCGCCCGTGAAGAAGAAATCACTGGCCTGCTTGACTCCACCAACGTGACCCGCGACGGCGACCGCCTGATCGATTCCTCCGGCAAGACCCGTCTGTTCGACGGCCGCTCCGGCGAGCCGTTCCCGGACCCGATCTCCGTCGGTTACATGTACATCCTGAAGCTCCACCACCTGGTGGACGACAAGATCCACGCGCGCTCCACCGGCCCGTACTCCATGATCACGCAGCAGCCGCTGGGTGGCAAGGCACAGTTCGGTGGCCAGCGCTTCGGTGAAATGGAAGTGTGGGCGCTCGAAGCTTACGGTGCCGCCTACACGCTTCAGGAACTCCTCACGATCAAGTCGGATGACATCCATGGTCGTGTGAAGGTCTACGAAGCCATCGTCAAGGGCGAGAACATCCCTGAGCCTGGCGTTCCCGAGTCCTTCAAGGTCTTGATCAAGGAAATGCAGTCGTTGTGCCTGAACGTGGAAGTTCTTTCCACGGACGGAACCACGATCGAAATGCGTGACTCTGATGACGCAGTCTTCACGGCTGCGGAAGAACTGGGCATCGATCTGTCTCGTGCAGAGCCCAGTTCCGTAGAAGAGGTTTAGCAGCGGTTCCGGCGGGCGGTGATCAACCGCTGTCCGCCGGAACAGCTCCCTCTTCCCGTAACCAAGACTTCAGAATTTAGAGAACAAGAGAGAACAGGGACCATATGTCCAGCGAATCCTCCTTCGGCCTCATGCAGATCGGCCTCGCCACCGCGGAAGACATCCGCGGATGGTCTTACGGTGAGGTCAAGAAGCCGGAAACCATCAACTACCGCACGCTCAAGCCTGAGAAGGACGGCCTTTTCTGCGAGAAGATCTTCGGACCGTCCCGCGACTGGGAGTGCTACTGCGGTAAGTACAAGCGCGTGCGCTTCAAGGGCATCATCTGCGAGCGTTGTGGTGTGGAAGTTACCCGCGCCAAGGTACGCCGTGAGCGCATGGGCCACATCGAACTGGCCGCGCCTGTAACCCACATCTGGTACTTCAAGGGCGTTCCCTCGCGCTTGGGCTACCTTTTGGACCTGGCACCGAAGGACCTTGAGAAGGTCATCTACTTCGCTGCCTACATGATCACCAGCGTTGACACTGAAAGCCGTCACGCCGAACTGCCGAACCTCCAGGTCGAGCACGACCTCGAGAAGAAGCAGATGATCGACAACCGCGACAGCGACATCGCCACGATCGCCCGCGACCTTGAGGACGAGCTTGCCCGTCTTGAAGGCGAAGGCGCCAAGGCTGCCGACAAGAAGAAGGCCCGCGACTCTGCCGACCGCCAGATGGCGAACGTCCGCAAGCGTGCCGACGCCGACATCGAGCGCCTTGAGCAGGTCTGGGACCGCTTCAAGAACCTGAAGGTCGCTGACCTCGAAGGTGACGAGGGCCTGTACCGCGAACTCCGCGACCGTTACGGTCTGTACTTCGAGGGCTCCATGGGCGCCGAGGCTATCAAGAAGCGCCTTGAGACCTTCGACATGCAGGCTGAAGCTGAGTCACTGCGCGACACCATCCAGAACGGCAAGGGCCAGCGCAAGACGCGTGCCCTGAAGCGCCTGAAGGTTGTCAACGCGTTCCTGACCACCAACAACAGCCCGCTCGGCATGGTTCTCGACGCCGTCCCGGTGATCCCGCCGGAACTGCGCCCCATGGTCCAGTTGGACGGTGGCCGCTTCGCGACCTCCGACCTCAACGACCTCTACCGTCGTGTGATCAACCGCAACAACCGACTCAAGCGCTTGCTTGACCTGGGTGCTCCGGAGATCATCGTCAACAACGAGAAGCGCATGCTTCAAGAAGCTGTTGACAGCCTCTTCGACAACGGCCGTCGTGGCCGTCCGGTCACGGGTCCGGGCAACCGTCCGCTGAAGTCCCTGAGCGACATGCTCAAGGGCAAGCAGGGTCGTTTCCGCCAGAACCTCCTCGGCAAGCGTGTTGACTACTCCGGCCGTTCGGTCATCGTCGTCGGCCCGCAGCTGAAGCTGCACCAGTGTGGTCTGCCCAAGCAGATGGCCCTGGAGCTCTTCAAGCCGTTCGTGATGAAGCGCCTGGTTGACCTCAACCACGCCCAGAACATCAAGTCGGCAAAGCGCATGGTCGAGCGTTACCGTCCGCAGGTTTGGGACGTGCTGGAAGAGATCATCACCGAACACCCGGTGCTGCTCAACCGTGCACCTACCCTGCACCGCCTCGGCATCCAGGCCTTCGAACCGCAGCTTGTGGAAGGCAAGGCAATCCAGCTTCACCCGCTGGTTTGTGGCGCCTTCAACGCAGACTTCGACGGCGACCAGATGGCAGTACACCTGCCGCTGAGCCCCGAAGCCCAGGCCGAAGCACGCATCCTGATGCTGTCCTCGAACAACATCCTGAAGCCGTCTGACGGTCGTCCGGTGACCCTGCCTTCGCAGGATATGATCATCGGCCTTTACCACCTGACCACCAAGCGCGTCGGTTCCGCCGGCGAGGGCCGCATCTTCTCCTCGGTTTCTGAAGCGATCATGGCGTACGACGCCCGTGACCTGCACCTGAACTCCCAGGTCAAGATCCGTCTTGACGACTTCGTGCCGTACGCAGGCTGGGAAGCTCCGGAAGGTTGGGAGCCCGGTCAGCCGGCTCTCGTCGAAACCTCCCTGGGCCAGGTCATCTTCAACCAGACGCTGCCCGAGGATTACCCGTGGGTTGAGGCTGTTGCCGACAAGGGCGAACTGTCCCGGATCGTCAACGACCTCGCTGAGCGCTACCCGAAGGTTGTTACGGCGGCAACGCTGGACAACCTGAAGGACGCCGGCTTCTACTGGGCCACCCGTTCGGGTGTCACGGTTGCCATCTCCGACATCGAGGTACCGACTTCGAAGCCTGCCATCCTGGCCGGTTACGAGGCCATGGCTGCCAAGATCCAGGGCCAGTACGACAAGGGCCTGATCGACGACGACGAGCGTCGCCAGGAACTGATCGAGATCTGGAACAAGGCAACCAACGAGATCGCCCAGGCGATGCGCGACAGCCTGTCCCCGATGAACACCATCAACCGCATGGTGTCCTCCGGTGCACGTGGTAACTGGATGCAGGTCCGCCAGATCGCGGGTATCCGTGGTCTTGTGGCCAACCCTAAGGGTGAGATTATTCCTCGCCCGATCAAGTCCTCCTACCGGGAGGGCCTGTCGGTTCTGGAATACTTCATCGCCACGCACGGTGCCCGTAAGGGTCTGGCCGATACCGCTCTCCGTACCGCCAACTCGGGCTACCTGACCCGTCGTCTGGTGGACGTTTCGCAGGACGTCATTGTCCGCGAAGAGGACTGCGGTACCGAGCGCGGTCTGGTCACCCCGATCGCCGTGCCGGACGCCAATGGTGAACTCGTCATGGACGAGAACGTCGAGAACAGCGCCTACGCACGTACGCTGGCTGTCGACGTCGTCGATGCCCAGGGCAATGTCCTGGCTGCTGGCGGCACCGACTGCGGTGACGTTGTCATCGACCAGCTGCTTGCTGCAGGCATCACCGAGGTCAAGGTCCGCTCCGTACTCACCTGTGAGTCCAAGGTCGGTACCTGTGCACTTTGCTACGGCCGTTCGTTGGCTACGGGTAAGACCGTGGACATCGGCGAGGCCGTGGGCATCATCGCCGCACAGTCCATCGGTGAGCCGGGTACCCAGCTGACCATGCGTACGTTCCACACCGGTGGTGCTGTCTCCGCCGGTGGTGGCGACGACATCACCCAAGGTCTGCCCCGTATCCAGGAGCTCTTCGAAGCCCGTACTCCGAAGGGTGTCGCACCGATTGCTGAAGCAGCCGGCCGCATCACCATCGAAGAGTCCGAGCGCCAGATGCGACTGGTCATCACTCCGGACGATGGTTCCGAAGAGATTGCCTACCCGGTGCTGCGCCGTTCCCGCCTCCTCATCGAGGATGGCGAGCACGTCAGCGTCGGCCAGAAGCTGATCAACGGTCCGGTGGACCCGAAGCAGGTTCTGCGCATCATGGGTCCGCGTGCTGCACAGAAGTTCCTCGTGGACGAAGTACAGGGCGTTTACCGCAGCCAGGGCATTGGTATCCACGACAAGCACGTCGAGGTTATCGTCCGCCAGATGCTGCGCCGCGTGACTGTCATCGAGTCCGGCGACTCCGACTTGCTCCCCGGTGAGCTTGCAGAGCGCGCCCGCTTCGAGGACGAGAACCGCCGCGTCGTGTCCGAGGGCAAGGCACCGGCTTCCGGCCGTCCGGAACTCATGGGTATCACCAAGGCTTCCTTGGCTACCGAGTCCTGGCTGTCGGCTGCTTCCTTCCAGGAAACCACCCGCGTCCTGACGCAGGCGGCCATGGAAGGCAAGAGCGATCCTCTGCTCGGCCTCAAGGAAAACGTCATCATCGGTAAGCTCATCCCGGCTGGTACGGGTCTGCCCCGCTACACAGAGGTCACTGTGGAGCCGACGGAAGAAGCGAAGGCAAGCCTGTTCACGGGCCCCAGCGCTTTCACCGACTTCTCCTATGACGCCCTGGGCGGCGACGGTGCTCCCGAGTTCCACGCCATCCCGCTGGATGACTACGATCTCGGCAACGACTTCCGCTGACGCGTGAGTTGACGCCATAAGGTTGGGCCCCGCACTTTCGAGTGCGGGGCCCGACCCGTTAATGCGCCTTTTTCGTGGCAACCCGGGGGAGTGGAGGACGACGGCGGGTGCCGGCTTCCGCCGTCGTCCTCCATACACCCGATTAAGGCGCCAGATCAAGCCGTGCTAGACTTTTGGTAATTGTTCTGTGTGGCAGTGGATGAAGGCCGCCGCAGCATCATTTTGGTTTTGTTCTCATGGTGCTGGGTGGAGCCTGTTTCCGGGTTGCGGGCAACATGCGCAACGAATGCCGCACTTTTGCACGCCTACCGGAGTTTCGGCCGGCTGCACGAGCAACGCCAAAGTTCCCACGTTTACACCGGCTGGCGCCGTTGTGTGGGGGCAGAGATCAAACAACGGAGAACACGAAAGTGCCTACGATTAACCAGCTGGTCCGCAAGGGCCGCACGCCGAAGGTCTCCAAGACCAAGGCTCCCGCGCTGAAGGGCAGCCCGATGCGCCGCGGTGTTTGCACCCGCGTTTACACCACCACCCCCAAGAAGCCGAACTCGGCTCTTCGTAAGGTGGCACGTGTGCGCCTCAACGGTGGCGTTGAAGTTACCGCCTACATCCCCGGTGTTGGCCACAACCTCCAGGAGCACTCCATCGTGCTCGTCCGTGGTGGTCGTGTGAAGGACCTTCCGGGTGTCCGCTACAAGATCGTCCGTGGCGCACTCGACACCCAGGGTGTCAAGAACCGCAAGCAGGCCCGCAGCCGTTACGGCGCAAAGATGGAGAAGAAGTAATATGCCTCGCAAGGGTCCGGCCCCGAAGCGGCCGCTAGTTTCCGATCCCGTTTACGGCTCCCCGTTGGTCACGCAGCTGATCAACAAGGTTCTGGTTGACGGCAAGAAGTCCACCGCAGAGCGCATCGTTTACGGCGCACTCGAAGGTGCACGTGCCAAGTCCGGCGGCGACCCCGTTGCCGCCCTCAAGAAGGCCATGGACAACGTCAAGCCTTCCCTTGAGGTGCGTTCACGCCGTGTTGGTGGCGCCACCTACCAGGTTCCGGTTGAGGTCAAGCCGGGCCGCTCCACCGCCCTCGCTCTGCGTTGGCTCGTGGGCTACTCCAAGGCCCGCCGGGAGAAGACCATGACCGAGCGTCTCCAGAACGAAATCCTGGATGCGTCCAATGGTCTTGGTGCCGCTGTGAAGCGTCGCGAAGACACCCACAAGATGGCCGAGTCCAACAAGGCCTTCGCACACTACCGCTGGTAAAACTTCCCGGACGCCGCCGGCTCAACAGAGTCGGCGGCGAACGTGTAGTCCATCCGAAAGGGAGACCCCGTGGCACAGGACGTGCTTACCGACCTTAATAAGGTCCGCAACATCGGCATCATGGCTCACATCGATGCCGGCAAGACCACCACTACCGAGCGCATCCTGTTCTACACGGGTGTGAACCACAAGATCGGCGAAACGCACGACGGCGCTTCGACGACTGACTGGATGGAACAGGAAAAGGAACGCGGCATCACCATCACGTCTGCCGCCGTGACCTGCTTCTGGAACCAGAACCAGATCAACATCATCGACACCCCGGGCCACGTGGACTTCACGGTTGAGGTTGAGCGCTCCCTGCGCGTCCTCGACGGTGCAGTCGCAGTGTTCGACGGCAAGGAAGGCGTGGAGCCGCAGTCCGAGACTGTTTGGCGCCAGGCTGACAAGTACAACGTTCCGCGTATCTGCTTCGTCAACAAGATGGACAAGCTGGGTGCTGACTTCTACTTCACCGTAGACACCATCATCTCCCGCCTTGGTGCCAAGCCGCTGGTCATGCAGCTGCCCATCGGTGCCGAGAACGACTTCATTGGTGTCGTCGACCTCCTCGAAATGCGTGCCCTGGTTTGGCCTGGCGACGCTAAGGGTGACGTCACCATGGGTGCTTCCTACGAAGTACAGGAAATCCCGGCGGACCTCCAGGCCAAGGCCGAGGAGTACCGTGCACAGCTCGTTGAGACTGTGGCCGAGTCTTCCGAAGAACTTATGGAGAAGTACCTCGAAGGTGAAGAACTCACCCTCGAAGAGATCAAAGCCGGCATCCGCAAGATGACCATCAACTCTGAGCTCTACCCGGTCTTCTGTGGTTCTGCCTTCAAGAACCGCGGCGTTCAGCCGATGCTGGATGCTGTTGTCGACTTCCTGCCGAACCCGCTCGACGTCCCGCCGATGATCGGTCACGATCCCCGCGACGAAGAGAAGGAACTGACCCGTAAGCCTTCTGCAGACGAGCCGTTCTCGGCCCTCGCCTTCAAGATTGCTGCGCACCCGTTCTTCGGCCAGCTGACCTTCGTCCGCGTGTACTCCGGTCACGTCGAAGCCGGCGCCCAGGTGGTCAACTCCACCAAGGGCAAGAAGGAACGTATCGGCAAGCTGTTCCAGATGCACGCCAACAAGGAAATGCCCGTTGAGGGCGCTACCGCCGGCCACATCTACGCAGCTATCGGTCTGAAGGACACCACCACGGGTGACACCCTGTGCGATGCCAACAACCAGATCGTCCTCGAGTCCATGAGCTTCCCGGAGCCCGTGATCTCGGTTGCCATCGAGCCCAACACCAAGGGTGACCAGGAGAAGCTCTCCACGGCCATCCAGAAGCTCTCCGCTGAGGACCCGACCTTCCAGGTCTCCCTCAACGAAGACACGGGCCAGACCATCATCGCCGGCATGGGCGAGCTCCACCTGGACATCCTGGTGGACCGCATGCGCCGCGAATTCAAGGTCGAGGCAAACGTGGGCAAGCCGCAGGTTGCTTACCGCGAAACCATCAAGCGCGCCGTCGAGCGCCTTGACTACACGCACAAGAAGCAGACCGGTGGTTCGGGTCAGTTCGCAAAGATCCAGATCGCGATCGAGCCCATGGACACCGCTTCAGGCGAGCTGTACGCGTTCGAGAACAAGGTCACTGGTGGCCGCGTTCCCCGCGAGTACATCCCGTCCGTTGACGCCGGTATCCAGGATGCACTGAACGACGGCGTCCTGGCCGGTTACCCGGTTGTCGGCATCAAGGCCACGCTGATTGACGGCGCGTCCCACGATGTTGACTCCTCGGAAATGGCGTTCAAGATCGCTGGACGTATGGCTTTCAAGGAAGCTGCACGCAAGGCGAACCCTGTTCTGCTCGAACCGCTGATGGATGTTGAGGTCCGCACACCTGAGGAATACATGGGTGATGTTATTGGTGACCTGAACGCCCGCCGTGGCCAGATGCAGTCCATGGAGGACGCAGCAGGTGTGAAGGTTATCCGTGCACACGTTCCGCTGTCCGGCATGTTCGGCTACATCGGTGACCTGCGGTCCAAGACCCAGGGTCGCGCTGTGTACTCCATGACGTTCAACAGCTACGCGGAGGTCCCGAAGGCAGTAGCCGACGAGATCATCCAGAAAACCCGCGGCGAGTAATCTCCCGGTAACGGATGCAATTCCGGTCCCGGGAAGGCATCTAAGCGTATGAGGTGGGGCTGCAGCGGAAGCTGCAGCCCGGCCCCTGCGCAAACAGGCTCTAGGAACTAAGATTGGTTCCTGAATCTGCAATTTCACCAAAACCAAGCCCCCAAGTAGACTTGCTAAAGTTTCTGCCGCGAAAAGCGCGGCCGAGGAGCACTTCACTTGAAATCGTTCTAGGAGGAACCTGTGGCAAAGGCAAAGTTCGAGCGGACTAAGCCGCACGTCAACATCGGCACCATTGGTCACGTTGACCACGGTAAGACGACGCTGACTGCCGCCATTTCCAAGGTGCTGTACGACCAGTACCCGGATCTCAACGAGCAGCGCGACTTCGCGTCGATCGACTCCGCTCCGGAAGAGCGCCAGCGCGGTATTACCATCAACATCTCCCACGTGGAGTACCAGACCGAGAAGCGCCACTACGCACACGTAGACGCCCCCGGTCACGCTGACTACATCAAGAACATGATCACCGGTGCTGCCCAGATGGACGGCGCAATCCTCGTGGTTGCCGCAACCGATGGTCCGATGGCTCAGACCCGTGAGCACGTTCTGCTCGCCCGCCAGGTTGGTGTTCCCTACCTGCTGGTCGCACTGAACAAGTCCGACATGGTTGATGACGAAGAACTCCTCGACCTCGTCGAAATGGAAGTTCGTGAGCTCCTGAGCTCGCAGGGCTTCGATGGCGATGAGGCTCCGGTTGTTCGCGTTTCCGGCCTCAAGGCTCTGGAAGGCGACCCGGTTTGGGTCAAGTCCGTCCAGGACCTGATGGCAGCTGTCGACGAGTCCGTTCCGGACCCCGTACGTGACCGCGACAAGCCGTTCCTGATGCCGATCGAAGACGTCTTCACGATCACCGGCCGTGGCACCGTTGTAACGGGCCGCGCCGAGCGTGGAACCCTCGCCATCAACTCCGAGGTCGAGATCGTCGGCATCCGCCCGGTCCAGAAGACCACGGTTACCGGTATCGAGATGTTCCACAAGCAGCTCGACGAAGCATGGGCCGGCGAGAACTGTGGCCTCCTGCTCCGCGGTCTCAAGCGCGACGATGTCGAGCGTGGCCAGGTTGTCGTCAAGCCGGGTTCCATCACCCCGCACACCGACTTCGAGGCTAACGTCTACATCCTCTCCAAGGACGAAGGCGGACGTCACAACCCGTTCTACTCCAACTACCGCCCGCAGTTCTACTTCCGCACCACGGACGTAACCGGCGTTATCACCCTGCCGGAAGGCACGGAAATGGTTATGCCTGGCGACAACACTGAGATGACCGTTGCGCTCATCCAGCCGATCGCTATGGAAGAGGGCCTCGGCTTCGCTATCCGCGAAGGCGGCCGCACCGTTGGTTCGGGACGTGTCACCAGCATCATCAAGTAGTTTCTGCTTGTAGATCAGTGACCTTCCGGCCCAGCCGGTAGTTACGCACAGGAAGAGCCCCACCGCTTCGGCGGTGGGGCTCTTCTTTGCTATAATTTCTCTAACGATTGGATAAACGCGGCGGGATCGAGGCCGACAGATCTAAGGACCTTCCATGAATGGACTGCTCGTTTTGGTGCTCCTGGCTATGACCGGGGCGATCGCTTATGCCCTGGGGCTTAGGAACGGAAGCAAAAGCCGGCCGCCTTATCCAAGCAGTAATGCCTCAGTCGGACCGGACCCGGCAGCCGGACCGGACGCCTACCGGGCGGGCTACCTGGCCGGGCACGTGGCCGGCTGGCGCGACGCCGAAGCCCGGCGGAATCCTGCGGCGGAGGCGAACAAGCAGGTACCGGACCCCCACATTGGGGCGCCGTTTCCAAGAGTCAACCCAGCGCCGACGATGCCTCTGCCACCGCAGACCTCCGTCACAGGTCCCTATTCCGTGGTTCCGCCCACGCCCCGGCAGCAGGCGCCCTACCAGCCTGCTCCTCGGCAGGCAGCGCCCCACCCGCCAGCGCCCCGGCAGCCCATGGTGGCCAGCGTCCAACAGCCCCCTGTGCCTCGGGAGACGCCGGAAGCTGCGGCAGCCCGCAAGGAGAAGCGGGACCAGCAAAACATCAACATCACGCTCTACGTTGCGAGTCTCCTGCTGGTAGCTGCCGGCGCCTTGTTCGTGGGTACGAGCTTGCCTGGAGTTTTCCGCTTCATGGGCATTTGGTTCATTACGGCGTTGTTCTACATCGCCGGACTCATCATCCATGCGAAGGTTCCCCGGCTTCGTCCGGCCGCTGTAGCTTTCGTCGGAACGGGGCTGGCACTTATCCCGGTGACGGGGCTGGCGATGTACAACTTCGCCCTTCACGATGGTCCTGCTGCCTGGTTGGTGACGTCTTTGTTGGGTATGGCGATCTACTCCTATACCGCCGTTCGGCTGGACAACAAGGTCCTGGCATTTCTTTCCCTCAGCTTTGTCGTCTCTACGGCCTGGTCAGGTGTTTCCGTCCTTGGGGGTGCCCTGGTGTGGTACTTCATCGCGATGATCGGGGTGGCCGTCCTGCTGACTTTGGGTGCGTTGTTGCGTCCGCGTTGGATACCGCCCCTCTATATCCGTCCGCTGATGATGCTGCATCCGTTCGTTGTGCCAGCGGTCGCCGTAGCTGTGACAGTGACACCGGCGCTTCTGTCCAGAGGCGAGTACGCATTGGTCATGGCCGTATGTGGCACCTACTTCACGGTGATGGCCTTTGTCCCCGGTGGACTTTTCCGGCTCCAAAACGCCTATGCTGCCCGGCTCGCCTTCACTTTGGCGCTGCTGGGAGTTGTGTGGGACCTGTCTGAGGACGTAAGTCTGGTGATGTTCGCTGCCGTTGTTTGCCTCGGCGTCCAGTCGCTGGGTATCGCGTTCGCGGGGGAGAGACTTGCCCCGCGGTTCTGGTGGAACGATGCCGTGTCGTGCTTGGGCTTGCAATTGGTGACGGCAGCAGCCCTGACGATGGTCCTGGGAATCGGTGAGTTCGATCTTGTCCCTTACCTGCCACTGTTCGCCGCGATGCTGACCGCCATGGTGGTGGGGTGGAAAGCAGGCGGCCGTGTGGAGTTTGCGCCGGGGGTCGTCGTGGCTGTGGCCCTGCCCTTCATGGGGGTGCTGGGCTCATGGGCCCTCTCAGGGCTCCTGATTTCTGCCGGGTTGTACTGGTTCCTCCGGGGTGCCATTCAACCCCGCGCATTCCGCGAGCACTTGGTTCTTGCGGGACGTATCGCCCTGACGCTGGGTGCGCCCGCAGTGGCGGCCGGAATCTTCGAAGAGAGTGACAACCGGGTTGCTGCCTCTGTGCTGGCGTTCGTCGGTGCCGCCGTCCTTCAGCAAGTAGCCAACGCCCTCCTGATGGGAGGGGGAGTCCGGCTCTTGGCGCCGTGGGCGTCGACCGCAGCCTTCGGCGGTTCCGGGATGGCGGGGCTACTGATCCTTCCGGTAGTCGATCACGTGGCAGGCAGGCCCGCCCTCGTCACGGCCGTCTACTTGGTCCTGCTGGCAGGCGTCGCCTCTGGATTTTTGCTCTTCCGTCGAAACGCTGAAGGTGACGGTTCGTGGCGACCGGCTTTGTGGGAGTTCCTTGCCCCGGGTGCGGTCCTCGTCGCCGGGCTGGTGGGCGCGGTGTCGGTGTCCCTCGCCCTTGGCAACGTGGTCCTCCTGGTCGGGATCGGGTATTTCTGCCTGACTGCTTTGAGGCTCGCCCCGTCCTTGCATCGTCAGTGCTACTGGTGGCTGGCCCGGGCGTCGGCTACCTTGCTGGCGGCATCAGCAACCTACGACGCCACTCGCGACAAGGGAGGCTTGCGGATAGCAGGGGAGATGCCGTCGGTTGCGGTTGTCGTCGTCGCCATGTGCGCACTTCAGCTTGCCCTCCCGCTCCTGCCGGGCATGCGCCGACGGTACCCGCAAGCTTCCATGGCTGATGCAGGGGTCGTCCTGACAGTCATGGCTGCCGCCACCTCGATCCTGACCATCGCAGGCAGCGTGGGACTCCTTCCAAAGCATGGGTGGCAGCCAGGGTTTACAGCGACGGCCACGGCCTTGGCCGCTGTGGCCTGCGGAATGGTGCTTCGCCGCAACTCCGCCGCGTGGATCTTCGCCCCGGTGTCCCTGGCACTGCTTTTGGCCCTTCGGATGGCGAATATCCGTGACGTCGAAATACTCTTGGGCATCTTCGCGGCCTACTGCGGATACATGGTGTCCGTTGTCCGTGAGCGCAGGGCCCGTGGGGGATACCTGTTGGGTATCCGTGTCCTTGCGACCGCGTTCGCGGGCGTTCTCGCGGCTGATATCACGGACTCTGCTACGACCGTGTCCTTGGTGATCGCCTCTACCCTGGTGCTCCAGCATGTGGCTGGGCTGACCGTGCGCAGCCGGGGTACCGATGTCGCCTTCCAGCAGGGAACGGTATGGGCCACCCTGGGTACTCAGATAGCCCTCCCGGTGGGTTACCTGCTGGTACGGAATTTCGACGGCGGTGGCCGGTGGGTAGTGCTCGTCGAGTTGGCGCTGGTCTTGGCCTGTGCCGCGATTGCCCGGCGTTACCTCAAAGTGCCTGGCTCAGAGTACTTCGTCATCGCTGCCGCGGGACTCGGCGTGGTCCTCGCTGGCCCTGCCGCCCGTTTTCCCGCCGCGACTTGGTTGCATCAGCCCCTCCTGGACAAGTACCAGGTGCCCATGGTGCTGCTTGCGTTGTCCACCCTGAGCACCGTGGTCCGGTGCATCTTCGTCGCCCGGGGGTCCGGCGCCCCTGCCTCTGAGCAGGGGAGGGGCCGATGGTTCTGGCTATCTGCGGCACTGGGTTTCGTCGTTGCCGGCGGCCTGTTCTCGATCGGCGTCTCGCTGTCCCTCACTGGACTGTCGATGCTGGTCCTGGCCTTGGCGCTCTTTGCAGCCTCACACATCGAGAGAGTCCCGGCCCTCTACGTTGCGGCGGCGCCGGCTGTTCTGGTGGGCTCGATAGTCACCGTCGACGGTTTGCTCGATGGACTCCCCGTGGGTGTCTGGGCCGCATTCATGCCTTGGCTTTTGGGCGGGGTTGGCTCGTCAGTCCTCTTGTACTCCGCGAAACTTTTCGGAGGCCGGGAGATTGCCGGCGTGCTCTGGCGCCGTAACGCGTTGACGGGGACCGCCGTCGTCGGATTGGTTTCCGCTGCAGCGGTGGGCCTGCTACGGGACGGGACGGCCTTGGCTGGAGCGGCACTGGTCATCGCGGCGGGTGTGCTGGTGGTTGTTGAAATTCCGTACAACAAATGGCTGGCCGCTGAGGTGGCGGGGGTGCTCTCGGTGGCTGCTTTCCAGCGCGCGCTGCTGTTTGTGGACAATTCCCGGCCCGACTGGTTCTGGGCGATCCAGTGGTACGCCATTGCCTTGGCGGTTCTGGCAGGACTGCGCTACTTCAAGGGGCAACGGAGCGATGGACTGCTCCGGCTCTGCGTGGCAGCAGGTGTGTTGTCGCTGACATCCTTGGGCACGATCTTCGGCGGCACTCCGGCCCAGCAACTCTATGTGCTGGTAGCGCACGTTGTCCTTCTTGCAGTTGGCCTGCTGCTGGCCGAACGGGTCATCGTGTGGTGGGGCGCAGCCGGCGTTGCGCTCAGTATCATGTGGGCGCTGCGTTCTTACGCCTTCGCCATGCTGGCCCTGGTTGCGCTGGGACTGATTGTGCTGGCGGTCTGGCGGCTGAACAAGCGACCCCAAGCTGGTGTGGCGGACAAAGGCTCGAACAACAACCCGGATGATGTCCCGTCGCAGGCCAAGGACGGAATCCGATAATGTTGCAGTCTACGGAGAGGAGCCACGCATGGAATTCCTGATATTCCTCGCAGTCGTTGCAGCAATTGGTGGCGGTGTGGTCTGGGGACGCAAGAACTTCCGCAACGAAATCGACCGGGCCAAGCGCATCCGGCGCGCCAACAAGAACAACCGGTAACGCCCTACTACTGCTATTTAACCGCCGCGGGCTATATCCCGTGGGCTCGGGCACGACCCAGGGCGCGGTACCAATAGAACGAGCTCTTGGGAGTCCGCTCCAAAGTGTCAAAATCCACGTGCACCAGTCCGAAGCGCTGGGAGTAGCCGGCCGCCCATTCAAAGTTGTCCAGCAACGTCCACACGTAGTAGCCGCGAAGGTCTACGCCCTCCGCAATGCCGCCTGGGCCTGTTGCAGTCAAGGCATGACCCAGGTGCTCGGCGAGGTAGGCGATGCGGTTGGTGTCCTCGAGGGGGCCGTCCACATGGGCAGGTTCGGGGAAGCTTGCTCCGCCTTCAGTGATGAACAGGGGAGGCAGCGCGTCGCCGTAGCGGTCCTTCATTTCACGCAGAAGCAAGGCAAGGTATTCCGGGGCCACCGGCCATCCGAAACCAGTGGTCTCATACTCCTGGTATGCGGCCAAATGGAAGGGCACCTTGGCCATCTCGGGAGACGTTCCCGTGGGGATTTCAGCTGGACCCGGGCCAGCGGCAACCTTGACGGGGTAGTAGTAGTTGAGCCCATAGAAATCCAAGGGTTGGCTGATGATCTCCATGTCTCCGTCCTCCACGGTGCCCAGCGAACGGAACCACGGCCTCATGGGCCACGGCGGTTTCGGGTAGCTGCCCAGCAGGAGGGCGTCAGCATAAATGCGGTTGAGGATGTGGTCCAAGGCTTCGCTCATCAAACGGTCGGGAAGGCTGTTCGAAGCCGGCTGCACAGGGGAGTGCATATTCGACACCCCGATCTGTCCTTTGACCCCTGCGCTTCGGAGTGCTTGTACCGCAAGGCCATGACCCAAGAGCTGATGGTGGGCCGCAGGCAGGGAATCGAACAAAAGCTGCATGCCCGGGGAGTGGACGCCCAACGCATACCCCTGCACTGTCACAGACACGGGTTCGTTGATCGTTACCCAACGATCAACCCGGTCGCCAAAGCGTTCTGCCACGGCCGCGCAGTAGACGGCGAAGCGTTCGGCCGTTTCCCGATTCATCCAGCCACCAGCGTGCTCAAGTTCAAGCGGGGTATCCCAGTGGTACAGCGTGGCCATGGGGGAGACCCCGGCGGCCAGCAGCTTATCGATCAGGCGGTCGTAAAAGTCCAGGCCCCTCGGGTTGACGGCGCCTTTACCACCGGGCTGGATGCGTGGCCATGACAGCGAGAACCGATAGGAATCCACCCCGAGCTCCTGCATCAGGCTGATATCCTCATCCGCGCGGTTGTAGTGGTCGCAGGCTATGGTGGGGGAGCCGCCTTCGACGATCGCTCCTGGCTTCTCCGCGAAGGCATCCCATCCTGACGGTCCTCGACCGTCCGCGGTCAGCGAGCCCTCGATCTGGAATGCGGCTGCCGCGACGCCGAGCACGAAACCCGGACGGAGGCGGGCTGCGAGATCTTCCACCGAACCTTGATCCTGGACCGTCATGTCCCAATCTTCCTCAGACGTGGGTGGCGGGGCAATGGCCTTTGCAGGGCCGATTGGCCTTTGCCCCAACTTTCCGCCATACTGGATGAGTTGTTCAAGCGCTTCTTCGTGTCCCGATCCGGATAATGCCGGGTGTCAGGGTCCAGGTCGAAGCCCAAACATAACCCTGAACCCCATGGAATGCGGTCGAGTCTGCGTGGAAATCGCGACACGCCCGACCGCGGGGGTCGGTGCGCCGGCAGGTTGAGGAACCCGGAATATCCGGATTCAGCTTGTGCGGCGTGTGGTGGTAAATCCTCAAACGCCTCGGCGGCCACATCAACAGGTAAGTAAACAGAGCAGCCCTAACTAGAGCAGCACTAGCTGAAAGAGAGTCAGGCGACATGGCGGGACAAAAAATCCGCATCCGGCTGAAGTCATATGACCACGAGGTCATTGATGTTTCAGCGCGGAAGATCGTTGAGACGGTCACGCGCGCAGGCGCAACGGTAGTCGGCCCGGTGCCGCTGCCCACGGAGAAGAACGTTTACTGCGTTATTCGCTCTCCTCACAAGTACAAGGACAGCCGTGAGCACTTTGAAATGCGTACTCACAAGCGTCTGATCGACATCATCGACCCCACGCCGAAGGCCGTTGACTCGCTTATGCGTCTCGACCTGCCTGCCGACGTGAACATCGAAATCAAGCTCTAGGGAGGTGCTGAGAGACTATGACCGCAACCCGTAACGTAAAGGGCCTGTTGGGCACGAAGCTCGGCATGACCCAGGTCTGGGACGAGAACAACAAGCTCATCCCGGTAACTGTCGTCCAGGCTGACTCCAACGTCATCACCCAGCTGCGCAACGCAGAGGTAGATGGCTACGTCGCCGTCCAGATCGGCTACGGCCAGATCGATCCCCGCAAGGTCACCAAGCCGCTGGCTGGCCACTTCGAAAAGGCTGGCGTCACCCCTCGTCGCCACGTCGTCGAACTGCGTACCGCAGACGCTGCATCCTACGAGCTGGGCCAGGAGCTCTCTGTTGAGATCTTCGAAGCCGGCCAGAAGATCGACGTCGTCGGCACCTCAAAGGGTAAGGGCTTCGCCGGTGTTATGAAGCGTCACGGCTTCCACGGCGTTGGCGCTTCCCACGGTGCCCACAAGAACCACCGTAAGCCTGGCTCCATCGGTGGCGCATCCACCCCGAGCCGCGTCTTCAAGGGCCTGAAAATGGCCGGCCGCATGGGCGCCGAGCGTCACACCACGCTGAACCTCACGGTTCACGCTGTTGACGCTGAGAAGTCGCTGCTCCTTATCAAGGGTGCCGTCCCCGGTGCCCGCGGCCAGGTCGTACTCGTACGCACCGCCGTGAAGGGAGCCTAGTTAAATGACTAGCACTGTCAAGGTAGACCTGCCTGCAGAGATCTTCGACGTTCAGACCAACGTGCCGCTGCTGCACCAGGTCGTCGTCGCACAGCTCGCTGCCGCACGCCAGGGTACCCACAAGACGAAGACCCGCGCCGAGGTTTCCGGTGCAGGTCGCAAGCCGTTCAAGCAGAAGGGTACCGGCCGCGCCCGTCAGGGTTCCATCCGTGCTCCTCACATGACCGGCGGTGGCGTTGTCCACGGTCCGACCCCTCGTGACTACAGCCAGCGCACCCCCAAGAAGATGAAGGCTGCTGCACTCCGCGGCGCCCTGTCTGACCGCGCCCGCAACGGCCGCATCCACGTCATCGCTGAACTGGTAGCCGGCACCAAGCCGTCCGCCAAGGAAGCACTGGCTTCGCTGCGCTCCGTCACCGAGCGCAAGAACCTGCTCGTCGTAATCGAGCGCGCCAACGATGTTGCTGCACTGTCCGTGCGCAACCTCCAGGATGTTCACGTTCTGTACGCAGACCAGCTGAACACCTACGACGTGCTCATCTCCGACGACGTGGTCTTCACCAAGGCTGCTTTCGAGGCGTTCGTCGCTGACAAGGCAAAGAACGAGGAGGCCTCCAAGTGAGCGTAACCACCATCAAGGACCCGCGCGACGTCGTGCTTGCACCCGTCGTATCGGAAAAGAGCTACGGTCTGATCGACGAAGGCAAGTACACCTTCCTGGTGGACCCTCGCTCGAACAAGACCGAGATCAAGCTGGCCGTCGAGAAGATCTTCTCGGTCAAGGTTGACTCGATCAACACCATCAACCGTGCCGGTAAGCGCAAGCGCACCAAATTCGGCTGGGGACAGCGCAAGAGCACCAAGCGTGCAATTGTCACCCTCAAAGAAGGCACAATCGACATCTTCGGCGGTCCGCTCGCGTAGCGGAGACCACTTTAACGAGGAAATAAATTATGGGAATCCGTAAATACAAGCCGACTACCCCGGGCCGTCGTGGCTCGAGCGTAGCCGACTTCGCTGAAATCACGCGATCGACTCCGGAAAAGTCGTTGCTGCGTCCGCTGCACAAGACTGGCGGCCGTAACAACTCCGGTAAGATCACCACCCGCCACAAGGGTGGTGGGCACAAGCGCCAGTACCGTCTGATCGACTTCCGTCGTCACGACAAGGACGGCATCAACGCCCGCGTTGCCGAAATCGAGTACGACCCGAACCGTACGGCTCGCATCGCACTCCTGCACTACGTTGATGGCACCAAGCGTTACATCATCGCTCCGAACAAGCTGTCCCAGGGTGACTTCGTCGAGGCTGGTCCCGACGCTGACATCAAGCCGGGCAACAACCTGCCGCTGCGCAACATCCCGGTTGGTACCGTAATCCACGCAGTTGAACTGCGTCCGGGTGGCGGCGCCAAGATGGCACGTTCCGCAGGTGCTTCGGTACAGCTCGTTGCAAAGGAAGGCCGTTTCGCCCAGCTGCGTCTGCCCTCCGGCGAAATCCGCAACGTTGACGTGCGCTGCCGCGCAACCGTCGGCGAGGTCGGCAACGCCGAGCAGTCGAACATCAACTGGGGTAAGGCCGGCCGTATGCGCTGGAAGGGCGTTCGCCCGACCGTCCGTGGTGTAGCCATGAACCCGGTTGACCACCCGCACGGTGGTGGTGAAGGTAAGACTTCCGGTGGACGTCACCCGGTCAACCCGAACGGCAAGCCCGAGGGCCGTACCCGCCGTCCGAACAAAGAGAGCGACAAGCTTATTGTTCGTCGCCGCCGTACTGGCAAGAACAAGCGATAGGAGCCTGGACACATGCCACGCAGCCTGAAAAAAGGTCCTTTCGTTGACCAGCACCTCTTTGTGAAGGTCGCACGGGAAAACGATAAGGGCACCAAGAACGTCATCAAGACCTGGTCCCGCCGTTCGATGATCATCCCCGACATGCTCGGGCACACGATCGCCGTACACGACGGACGCAAGCACATCCCGGTGTTTGTCACTGAGTCGATGGTCGGGCACAAGCTCGGCGAATTCGCTCCCACGCGGACATTCCGCGGCCATGTTAAGGACGACCGTAAGGGCAAGCGCCGCTAAGGCGCCTGACTTTACGTCTTAGACGAGAGAAGGAAAGCAATGGAAGCCAAGGCTATTGCGCGTCACATCCGCGTAACGCCTATGAAGGCCCGGCGCGTCGTCAACCTTGTTCGTGGTAAGCAAGCGAATGAGGCTCTGGCAATTCTGAAGTTTGCCCCCCAGGCAGCTTCGGAGCCGGTATTCAAGGTACTTCAGTCGGCAATGGCCAACGCACGCGTCCTCGCGGACCGTGACGGCGTTGCATTCGACGACAGCGACCTGTTCATCAGCGAAGCATTCGTTGATGAAGGCCCGACCATGAAGCGGTTCCAGCCGCGTGCCCAAGGCCGCGCCTACCGCATCAGGAAGCGGACCAGCCACATCACGTTGGTCGTGGCAACCCCCGAGAAAGAGGAGGCTCGCTAAGTGGGACAGAAAGTAAACCCGCACGGGTTCCGACTCGGCATCACCACCGACCACGTTTCGCACTGGTTCGCTGACAGCACCAAGCCCGGACAGCGCTACAAGGACTTCGTCCGCGAGGACATCAAGATCCGTCAGCTCATGTCCACCGGCATGGAGCGCGCCGGCATCGCCAAGGTCGAGATCGAGCGCACCCGTGACCGTGTCCGCGTGGATATCCACACGGCACGCCCGGGCATCGTCATCGGTCGCCGCGGCGCAGAAGCAGACCGCATCCGCGGCGAGCTCGAAAAGCTCACCGGCAAGCAGGTTCAGCTGAACATCCTCGAGGTCAAGAACCCCGAGATGGAAGCACAGCTTGTTGCCCAGGGCATCGCTGAGCAGCTGACTTCCCGCGTGGCTTTCCGCCGTGCGATGAAGAAGGCAATGCAGTCCGCGCAGCGCGCAGGTGCCAAGGGCATCCGTGTTGCTTGCTCGGGCCGTCTGGGTGGCGCAGAAATGTCCCGCTCGGAGTTCTACCGCGAAGGCCGTGTGCCCCTGCACACCCTCCGCGCGAACATCGACTACGGCTTCTACGAAGCCAAGACCACCTTCGGCCGTATCGGCGTAAAGGTTTGGATCTACAAGGGTGACGTCACTGCCAAGGAACTGGCTCAGCAGGCAGCTGCTGCTCCGTCCCGTGGCCGTGCAGGAGACCGTCCGGGCCGCCCGGGTGGCGACCGCCGTCGTCGTAACGACCGTCCGGCAGCTGAGGCAGCACCTGCTGCCGTTGAAGCACCGGCCGCTGAAGCTGCTGCACCCGCAGCAGAAGGAGGACAGGCTTAAATGCTTATCCCACGTCGAGTCAAGCACCGTAAGCAGCACCACCCGGGTCGTTCCGGAGCTGCTACGGGTGGCACCAAGGTCAGCTTCGGTGAGTACGGTATCCAGGCTCTCAGCCCGGCATACGTAACCAACCGTCAGATCGAGTCCGCCCGTATCGCGATGACCCGCCACATCAAGCGTGGCGGTAAGGTCTGGATCAACATCTACCCGGACCGTCCGCTGACGAAGAAGCCTGCTGAAACCCGCATGGGTTCCGGTAAGGGTTCTCCGGAATGGTGGGTCGCAAACGTCAAGCCGGGCCGGGTTCTGTTCGAACTCTCCGGTGTCAATGAAGAGGTAGCTCGCGAGGCCCTGCGCCTGGCAATCCACAAGCTGCCGTTGAAGGCACGCATTGTGCGTCGCGAAGGTGGTGAATAGAAATGGCAGTAGGGTCGAAGGATCTCGCACCCGCACAGCTGGACGGTTTCGACAACGAGCGTCTCGTTGAAGAACTCCGCAAGTCCAAGGAAGAGCTGTTCAACCTGCGTTTCCAGTCCGCCACCGGACAGCTGGAGAACCACGGTCGCCTGCGCGCGGTAAAGAAGGACATCGCACGCATCTACACCGTTCTCCGTGAGCGCGAGCTGGGCATTCGTGCCGAGGTTGCCGCACCGGTTGTGGAAGCCAAGGAAGAAAAGAAGTCCAAGAAGGCTGCCAAGGCTGAAAAGGCCGAGGTTGAAGCTGGAGAGGACGCCAAGTGAGCGAGAAGGAAACTGTGACGGAAGCAGCAGCCAGCGCTGAACAGCGCGGTTACCGTAAGACGCGTCGCGGCTACGTTGTCTCTGACAAGATGGAAAAGACCATCGTTGTTCAGGTTGAAGACCGCGTGAAGCACGCTCTGTACGGCAAGGTTATTCGCCGCACCTCGAAGGTCAAGGCTCACGACGAAGAGAACACCGCCGGCATCGGCGACCTCGTTCTCATCTCTGAGACCCGCCCGCTCTCCGCTACCAAGCGGTGGCGCCTGGTGGAGATCCTCGAAAAGGCAAAGTAAATCCGACGCCGGGCATCGCCTGGCAGGATTCAACGGAAGGCCCGTATTCCCTTGGGAATGCGGGCCTTCCCGCGTTTGCCCTCGGTTCGGATTCGATCCCTAAACGTGCTAGGATATTGAGTTTGTATGGCGCCACTTGTGCGTCGTCCACTACCTCGTAAACAATCGTGCCGCTGCATACTGCCCCGCGCAGAGTTTTCTGCAAGGGAAGCTGATGCTTGTGGCACGGGCGTTTAGGCCTGTTCTGGCAAAATCCAGGCAGGTCAAGAGACACCCCGATCAACCGTTCCGCAAGGCTCATTCCGTATGCATGATATCGGTCTGAGAACCGGCGCGACGCAAGGAGTAGAAATTGATTCAGCAGGAGTCGCGACTGAAGGTCGCCGACAACACGGGTGCTAAGGAAATCCTTACCATTCGCGTTCTCGGTGGATCTGGCCGTCGCTACGCAGGCATTGGCGACGTTATCGTCGCAACCGTCAAGGACGCTATCCCTGGCGGCAACGTAAAGAAGGGTGACGTCGTCAAGGCTGTCATCGTTCGTACCAAGAAGGAACGCCGCCGTGCGGATGGTTCCTACATCAAGTTTGACGAAAACGCAGCTGTGATCCTGAAGAACGACGGTGACCCCCGCGGTACCCGTATCTTCGGCCCGGTTGGTCGTGAACTTCGCGACAAGAAGTTCATGAAGATCGTTTCGCTGGCCCCGGAGGTGCTTTAGTCCATGGCTAAGATCAAGAAGGGTGACCTCGTTCAGGTCATCACCGGCGCCAAGCAGGAACGTGGCGGAGACCGCGGCAAGCAGGGCAAAGTCCTGCGCGTATTCCCGGACACCAACCGCGTGTTGGTAGAGGGCATCAACCGCGTCACCAAGCACACCAAGGTCGGTCAGTCGCAGCGCGGCACCAAGACCGGTGGCATCGAGGTCGTTGAGGCCCCGATCCACGTCTCCAACGTTGCTTTGGTTGACCCGTCGACCAAGAAGCCGACCCGTGTTGGTTTCCGTCTCGACACCGTTGAGAAGGATGGTCGTTCCAAGACTGTCCGTATCCGCGTGTCCAAGGCCACCGGGAAGGACATCTAATGAGCGAGACACTGTCTGAGACCTCCGCTGCAAACAAGATCGTTCCGCGTCTGAAGACCAAGTATGCAGAGACCATCAAGAAGTCCCTGCAGGACGAGTTCAACTACGCGAACGTGAACCAGGTTCCCCGCCTGGTGAAGGTTGTTGTGAACATGGGTGTTGGAGATGCCGCCAAGGACTCCAAGCTGATCGACGGCGCTGTCCGCGACCTCACCCTGATCACCGGCCAGAAGCCGCAGGTAACCAAGGCCCGTAAGTCGATCGCACAGTTCAAGCTGCGCGAAGGCATGCCCATCGGTGCACACGCTACCCTGCGTGGCGACCGTATGTGGGAATTCGTGGACCGTCTGGTTTCGCTGGCACTGCCGCGTATCCGTGACTTCCGCGGCCTCAACGGCAAGCAGTTCGATGGCAACGGCAACTACACCTTCGGTCTGACCGAGCAGGTTATGTTCCACGAAATCGACCAGGATTCCATCGACCGCGTTCGCGGTATGGACATCACGGTCGTCACCACCGCCAAGACCGACGACGAAGGCCGCGCGCTGCTCAAGGCGCTTGGGTTCCCGTTCAAAACCGAAAACTAACTACGTGACAGGTCCGTCCGCGTTTGTTCTTGAGACCAAGCGCAGCGGAAACCGGTACGAGGAAGGGCTATAGCCCAAATGACTATGACAGATCCTGTCGCAGACATGCTTACGCGTCTGCGCAATGCAAACTCGGCATACCACGACACCGTGTCCATGCCGTACAGCAAACTGAAGGCACGCGTTGCCGACATCCTGAAGGCCGAGGGCTACATCGCCGGCTGGAAGGAAGAGGAAGCTGAGGTTGGCAAGAAGCTGACCATCGACCTCAAGTTCGGTCCCAACCGCGAGCGTTCGATCGCTGGTGTCCGCCGCATCTCCAAGCCGGGTCTCCGCGTTTACGCGAAGTCCACCAACCTGCCGCACGTGCTGGGTGGCCTGGGTATCGCAATCCTGTCCACCTCTTCCGGCCTCCTGACTGACAAGCAGGCCGGTAAGAAGGGCGTGGGCGGCGAAGTCCTCGCGTACGTCTGGTAACGGGAAAGGAAGAGAATAATGTCACGTATTGGACGTCTCCCCATCACCGTTCCTGCCGGAGTTGAGGTCAAGCTCGATGGCTCCGTCATCAGCGTCAAGGGATCCAAAGGCGAGCTGAGCCACACTGTGGCCAGCCCGATCGAGGTCTCCCTCGAAGAGAACACTCTCACGGTCACCCGCCCGAACGACGAGCGCAACTCGCGTTCGCTGCACGGCCTGACCCGCACCCTGATCGCCAACATGATCCAGGGCGTTACCGAGGGCTATGAGAAGAAGCTTGAAATCGTTGGTACCGGTTACCGCGTTCAGGCCAAGGGTTCTGACCTGGAGTTCGCTCTGGGCTACAGCCACCCGGTTAACGTCTCTGCACCCGAAGGCATCACCTTCGTAGTGGAGGGTCCGACCAAGCTCTCTGTTGCGGGTATCAACAAGCAGCAGGTCGGCGAGGTTGCTGCCAACATTCGCAAGCTGCGCAAGCCCGACCCCTACAAGGGCAAGGGTGTCCGTTACGCCGGCGAAGTCATCCGCCGCAAGGTCGGAAAGGCTGGTAAGTAAACCATGGCCATCGCAATTAACAAGAAGCGTTCGAACAAGAGCAAGTCTGCTGCACGCAGCCGTCGCCAGCTTCGTATCCGCAAGCGCATTAGCGGCACGGCTGTACGTCCTCGTCTGGTCGTCAACCGCTCCGCACGTCACGTATTCGTCCAGGTTGTCGATGACAGCAAGGGTGTAACCGTGGCTTACGCTTCCACCCTGGAAGCTGACCTTCGCGCATTCGACGGAGACAAGACTGCAAAGGCCAAGCGCGTCGGCGAGCTCGTTGCCGAGCGTGCCAAGGCTGCAGGCGTCGAGGCTGTTGTCTTCGACCGTGGCGGTAACAAGTACCACGGCCGCATCGCCGCCGTCGCTGACGGTGCTCGCGAAGGTGGGCTGGCACTGTGACCGCTGAAAACAACGAAAAGGACATTCAGGTGACTGAAGCTGTAGCTGCTGAAGCAACTGAGACCGCACCCGCTGCCGATGACCGCCGTGGCGCTCGTCGCGGCGAGCGTGGCGACCGTGGCCAGGGCCGCGGCGACCGTGGTGGCCGTGGTGGCCGCGACGGCGGTCGTGAAGCCGAGAAGAGTCAGTTCGTAGAGCGCGTTGTCACCATCAACCGCGTTGCCAAGGTCGTCAAGGGTGGTCGTCGCTTCAGCTTCACCGCACTCGTCGTCGTCGGTGACGGCAACGGTATGGTCGGCGTCGGCTACGGCAAGGCCAAGGAAGTTCCCGCAGCAATCGCGAAGGGCGTTGAAGAGGCCAAGAAGTCCTTCTTCCGCGTTCCCCGCGTTGGCAGCACCATCCCGCACCGCGTGCAGGGTGAAGCTGCTGCAGGCGTCGTCCTGCTGCGTCCGGCTTCCGCCGGTACCGGTGTTATCGCCGGTGGTCCGGTCCGCGCGGTATTGGAGTGCGTGGGTATCCACGACATCCTCTCCAAGTCGCTCGGTTCTTCCAACGCGATCAACATCGTTCACGCGACCGTTGCCGCTCTGAAGCAGCTCGAAGAGCCCGCTTCCGTGGCTGCCCGCCGTGGCTTGCCGCTGGACGAGGTTGCTCCTGCTGCTCTGGTGCGCGCGCTCCAGAACCAGAAGGCAGGTGTTTAGTCATGGCTAAGAACGTGACTCCCTCCGACGCCAAGTTGGAGATCACCCAGATCAAGGGCGTCATCGGCGCCAAGCAGAACCAGATTGCGACCCTCCGGTCCCTCGGTCTCAAGCGCATCGGACACACCGTTGTCCGTACCGCTGACGCCGTGACCGTTGGCATGCTCAACACGGTTCCGCACCTCGTGAATGTAGAGGAGGCGAAGTAATGGCAGAGAACAAGACCGCCGCAGAGGCTGCTGAGAAGCAGAACGCTCTGAAGGTCCACCACCTGCGTCCCGCCCCGGGTGCCAAGACCGCCAAGACCCGTGTTGGTCGTGGTGAAGGCTCCAAGGGTAAGACCGCTGGTCGCGGTACCAAGGGTACGAAGGCCCGCTACCAGGTAAAGGCTGGCTTTGCCGGCGGCCAGCTGCCGCTGCACATGCGCCTGCCGAAGCTGCGCGGCTTCAAGAACCCGTTCCGGGTTGAGTTCCAGGTTGTAAACCTGGAGAAGCTCAACGAGCTGTTCCCGGAAGGTGGCGCTGTCACCGTTGAGTCCCTGGTTGAGAAGGGTGCCGTTCGCAAGAACCAGCCCGTAAAGGTGCTGGGCACCGGCGACATCACCGTCAAGGTTGACGTCACCGCCCACGCATTCTCCGCCAGTGCGACGGAAAAGATTGCTGCAGCAGGCGGAAGCACCACTGCTCTCTAAGGGCCAGTGGGGCGAAAGCCCGTTGTAAAAAAATCCCGGTGTGCGGGGCCTCGGCCCCGTATACCGGGATTTTTTTGCGTGATTGTGGACTCTCGATTATTAAGACGGCGTCACCAGCGGTTAGACTCGGTTGTTGGGTTTCATTGAGCCCCATCACATCCTTGTACTTTCTACTCAGGAGGACGCTTGCTAAGCGCATTCGGCCGGGCGTTTCGGACGCCTGATTTGCGACGCAAGTTGTTGTTCACGCTGGGAATCATCACAATCTTCCGCTTGGGAGCTTTCATCCCCTCGCCTGGTGTGAACTACCAGAATGTCCAGCAATGCTTGAACAACGGTGACACCTCGCAGGGCATCTACCAGCTGGTGAACTTGTTCAGCGGCGGCGCGTTGCTGCAGGTATCGATCTTTGCCCTGGGCATCATGCCCTACATCACGGCGAGCATCATCGTGCAGTTGCTTCGGGTGGTTATTCCCCGGTTCCAGCAGCTCTACGAGGAAGGTTCCTCCGGGCAGTCAAAACTGACGCAATACACCCGGTACCTCACCATCGCTCTCGGCCTGTTGAACGCCACCACTTTGGTGTCGCTGGCCCGATCCGGACAGTTGCTGCCGGGCTGTAACCTGCCCATCATTCCTGATGAGAGCATCATTACCACCCTCCTGCTGATCATCACGCTGACTGCAGGCACCGGCCTCATCATGTGGATGGGCGAGCTCGTCACCGAGCGCGGCGTCGGCAACGGCATGTCCCTCCTGATCTTCACCTCCATCGCTGCCGGCTTCCCCCGTTCACTGGGTTCCATCTGGGAGACCAAGGGCCCCGGAACGTTCTTCATCGTTCTTGCCATTGGACTGCTGACTGTGGCTCTGGTGGTCTTCGTGGAGCAGTCCCAGCGCCGTGTCCCGGTCCAGTACGCCAAGCGTATGATCGGTCGACGCACCGTGGGTGGGACCAGCACCTATATCCCCATCAAGGTGAACATGGCCGGCGTCGTGCCTGTCATCTTTGCTTCCTCCATGCTGTACCTGCCGGGCCTGATCTCGCAGTTCAACCAGCCCAAGCCGGGGGAGCAGATTGCTCCATGGGTCGAGTGGATCAACAACAACCTCACCCGTGGCGACCACCCCATCTACATGGCGCTCTACTTCGCCATGATCGTGTTCTTCACGTACTTCTATGTAGCCATCACCTTCAACCCTGAAGAAGTGTCGGACAACATGAAGAAGTACGGCGGGTTCATTCCGGGCATCCGGGCGGGTAAACCGACCGCGGACTACCTGCAGTACGTGCTTTCCAGGATCACGCTTCCCGGAGCCTTCTACCTTGGCTTCGTGGCGTTGATTCCGCTGGTCGCACTCGTCCTGATCAATGCCAACCAGAACTTCCCGTTCGGTGGCACATCAATCCTGATCATGGTGGGTGTTGGCCTGGAGACCGTCAAGCAGATTGATGCGCAGCTACAACAACGTCACTACGAAGGGCTTTTGCGATGACGAGAATGCTGATCATTGGACCTCCCGGTTCGGGTAAGGGTACGCAGGCCGAGCGCATTTCCGAGCGCCTCGGCGTAGTCGCCATCTCCACCGGCGACATCTTCCGTGCCAACGTCAAGGGCGAAACCCCCTTGGGCATTGAGGCCAAGAAGTACATGGACGCCGGCGATTTCGTTCCGGACAGCGTCACGAACAACATGGTTCGCGACCGCCTCGGCCAGGACGACGTCGAGAACGGCTTCCTGTTGGACGGCTACCCGCGCACAACGGCGCAGGTTGACTACTTGGACCAGATCCTCGCCGAGGGCCAGCAGGAGCTCGACGTCGTGCTCCAGCTGACTGCCGACGACGAAGAACTGGTTGCCCGCCTTTTGGGCCGTGCCAAGGAAACCGGCCGCTCCGATGACAACGAGACTGTGATCCGACACCGTCTTGACCTGTACCACGAGCAGACCGAAGCCGTCGTAGCCAAGTACTCCGAGCGTGGCATCCTGACACAGGTTGATGGCATCGGCGGTATCGACGAAGTTACCGACCGTGTGCTCACGGCGATCGAGTCGGCCAAGGCTGTCTAGCAGTACGTTCTCCACATAGCCGGATTACCGGCATGGGAGTGATGGGTGGGTCCCGTACCGTTTGGTGTGGGGCCCACCTTTTTCGTTCCCTGTCATGGGGTGGGTGCCAGCCAATTTCGGTCCTGCCCACGGATACAGGAAAATAATTGAAGCACGGGGCCAGGCGGGTCCCACCAGCAACCTTCCAAAGGAGAACATGGCGTTCGGTCAGCCCCGTATTGAATACAAGTCCAACGAGCAAATGCGCACCATGCACCAGGCAGGCCTTGTACTGAGCCGTGCCCTGGACGCTGCCGTTGCGGCGGCTAAGGCCGGAGTCACCACCAAGGACCTGGATGATGTATTCGCCGCAGTCCTCAACGAGGCCGGCGCGAAGTCGAATTTCCTCGGGTACCACGGCTTTCCGGCCACCATCTGTACCTCGGTGAACGAAGAAGTTGTTCACGGTATCCCGGGGGGCCGTGTCCTGCAGGACGGCGACATTATCTCCATCGACGGCGGCTGCATTGTGGACGGCTGGCATTCTGATTCCGCACGGACAGTGATTGTTGGAACCGCGGATCCCGAAGACCAGCGCCTCTCCGATGTCACGGAGGCCGCCATGTGGCGTGGAATCGCTGCCTTGGCCACCGGAAAGTTCGTGGGGGACATTGGCAACGCCATCGACGACTACGTATCGTCCGTCGAAGGCAAGCCCCTCGGCATCCTCGAAGACTATGTAGGCCACGGTATCGGGTCTGAAATGCATATGGCGCCCGATGTGCTGAACTACAGGACCAACCACCGCGGCCCGAAGATCCGTCCCGGCCTGTGCCTTGCCATTGAGCCGATGCTGGTTCGCGGGGACATTGAAACCGCAACCCTCGACGACGACTGGACAGTGGTCACCACCGACGGCAAGCGCTCCTGCCAATGGGAGCATTCGGTAGCCGTACATGAAAAGGGCATTTGGGTCCTGTCTGCCCCGGACGGCGGAGCAGCGCAGCTGGCGCCGCTCGGCGTCGTGCCAGTCCCCATCCCGTAGCTGACATATGAAGAGAGCCGGGCTGCTGAAGCAGCCCGGCTCTCTTCATGCTCGGCGGAGTTTATGCCTTCAGTTTGGGCTTGACGTCCTTGGTGTAGATGCCCTCGAGCGTCTTCTTCAGCTCCGTCATGGTGGCCTGCACATCGCCCTGCTGCGTGAGGATCTTCGCAGCAGACTTGGCCATCTCCTGGTCCGCACCCGGAAGGAAGACCCTCGCGTTGTCCTGGACCTTGGTGGCTGCGAGCTGGTCCATGGCGATCTTGATCTGCGGCGTGGTGGCCAGGACGGTAGACATGTCCGCGGATAGCCGCGTAGGCATGTAGCCGGTGGCAGCGGAGAACGCAGCCGTGTTCTCGGGTTCGGTCATGAACTTGAGGAAGGTTGCGGCGGCCAACTGCTCTTCCTTGCTGATCCCGCTTGGAATGCCCAGCCCCGCGCCGCCTGTCGGGCAAACGCCACTGGTAACCTGGGGACCGCCGGGGAGGAACCCGACGCCGACGTTGAACTTGGCAGCCTTCAGGACACCCAACAGGGAGCCGGTGGAGGAGATGGTCGACGAGGTAAGGCCAGCGGCGAAGTCGTCAGCAGCTTCCTTGGACGAGACGCCAGCCCATCCGTCTTTGTAAATGGAGTCTTGCGCCCACTGCAGGGCAGCCACGGATTCCTTGGAGTCGCAGGTGATGTCCCAGTCCTTGGACCAGCTTCCGCCCCAGCCCCACAGGTTGTTCTGCAGGGTCCAGCCGGCGTAGCCAGCCAACGCCGGGTAGATGTAGGCGTACTGGGCGCCGGAGCTTGCCTTCAGTTTGGGTGCCCATTCAGCGAATTCCTGCCAGGTTGCAGGAGCGCGGTCCGGAAGTCCTGCGGCTTTGAAGTGGTCCTTGTTGTAGTAGAACAGCGGGGTGGACCGGCCGTAGGGGAGGGCCCACTGCTTGTTGTCGTACTTGTAGTCGTCAACGAGGGACTTCTGGAAATCGTCGATCTTGATGTCGAGCTGCTTCACCAGTCCGTCAAGGGGAATGATGCTGCCGTTGGAGAAGTAGCGGAACCACCACACGTCGGAAAGGACCACCAAGCCGGGGAGCCCGGTCTTGGCCGCCTGCGACGTCTGGAACTTCTGGGCAATCTCTTCGTAGTTCGCCCCAGCCGTGACCAGGTTGACCTTGATGTCAGGGAACTTGGCGTGGAACTTGTCGATGATGGCCTTTTCCACGTCCTGCGACTTGCCCGGGTGGTTGGTCCAGAAATCGATGGAGGCGGCAGGCTTCACGCCGCTGAAGTCGATCGTTGCGGTGTCGACGGCGTCTGCCGTGCCCGCCGTCGAGGGTCCACCACATGCGGCGAGGGCCGCTGCTCCGGCTCCGAGGCCTGCAAGTCCCAGGAAATGTCGGCGGTCAAGGTTGGTGCGCATGGTGCTTCCTTTCAATAACGTACTTCGATGCGATTGGTGCGGCGGGAGAATCAACCGGTGACGCTTCCCTGCGTCAGGCCGGCAACGATGTAGCGCTGGAGTGCGGCGAAGACCAGCAGGATCGGAACGATCACCAGGACGGCCCCGGCCATGAGGATTCCCCAGCCTGCTCCGTTGCTTTCGGAGTTCTGCAACAAGGTGAGGCCTACTGGCAGGGTCATCGTCTCCGGACGATCGGTGATGATGAGCGGCCAAATGTAGTCATTCCATTCGCTGACCACTGTCACTAACGCCACAGTCGCGATGGACGGTACCGACACGGGCACGATGATTTGCCACAAGCGTCGCCAATGGCCGGCGCCATCGATCTCGGCCGCTTCGAGGATTGAGGGTGGCAGGGTCAGGAAGTGTTGCCGAAGGAGGAAAGTGCCGAACGCGGTGCCGAGGCCGGGAAGGATGATGCCCCACAGGGTGTTCTTGCCTCCCATGCCCGCTATCAGGATGTAGTTGGGCAGGATGGACACCTGCGCCGGGACCATCAGGGCAACCAGGATGAGCACGAAGATGACGTTCTTGAACGGAAAACGCACGAACACCAAGGCGTAGGCGGTCAGGATCGCCAGGATGACCTTGACGGTGGAACCAACCACGGTAACGATCAGGCTGTTCGCGAAAAATTGGGCGAACGGAACCGTCGTCATGGCTGTGGCATAGTTCTCCAGGTTCAAGGACTCCGGCAGGATTTTCAGGTCCATGGTGACGATTTCGCCCGGTTGCTTGAACGAGCTGAGCAGCATCCACAGCAATGGCAGGGCCACCACCAGCGTGGCGACGATCAGCGGAACGTAGCCCGCGGCGACTGTCTGGAGAAGGTTCGCAGGCGACAAGGGCCTGTGCCGACGGTCCGGCTCAGCGTCCTGCTGGGAAACGACGACGGCGGCTGGTGACGGTGCGCTCATGAGTAGTGGACCTTTCGTTCAACGAACCGCAGTTGGAGGACCGTGATGATCAGCAGGATGGCGAAGAGGATCACTGAGATCGCCGCGGAGTAGCCCGCCCTGTTGTAGGCGCCGAAAGCCTGGAGGTAGGCCTCGTAGATCAACGTGCTGGTGCCATTGCCCAGCGGTGTCATGATGCGGATCAGGTCGAATGCCTGCAACGAACTCAGCATGGTGGTGATCAGCAGGAAGAACGTGGTGGGGGAGAGCAAGGGCAGCGAGATGCTGAGGAACCGTCGTACACCGTTCGCCCCGTCGAGGGCCGCGGCTTCCATCACGTCCCGCGGAAGTGACTGCAGCCCGGCCAGATAGACCACGGCGCAATAGCCCAGGTTTTTCCAGACGTAGACAATGATGACCATCACCAACGAAAGCTGGGGGTCGTTGATCCACTGTGGGCTCTGCTGACCGAGCCCACGAAGGATCCAAGCCAGGACACCGTAGCCGGGATCGAAGATGAACAACCACACCAAACCGACACCCACCCCGGAGAGCACGTACGGCGCAAACACCGCGGACCGGGCCAACGTGGTGCCGCGAACCTTCGCATTCAACGCCAAGGCAACAAGCAAGCCCAGGACCATGGAGCCACCCACTGTAACAAGCGTGAAGACCGCCGTGGTGGCGAGGACTTTCGAGGCGTCCTCGCCGGTGAAGAACGTGACGTAGTTCTGCAGCCCAACAACCGTGGCTGAAGCGGATCCCAGCGTCCAATCCAACGTGGAGTAGTAGATGTTGTTAATCAGCGGCCAGTACGTGAAGGTGCCAATCAGCACCAGGTTGGGAAGGGCCATGGCCAGGAAGACGACAAAGTCCTTGCGGCTGCGGCCGGACCAGCGCCGTCTCTGCCGGTTTCTCCCGGGCGTGGCAACCGGCGGGGCGGAGGCCGCTGAGTCGGGGCCGTCCGCGGGCGCGGTGCTGCTCTTGTGAAGCAAAGGGGCAGTCATGGGTCACTAACGTTCTCGGGTGATTGAGGGGTTCGCCAGCGCCCGGACCGGGGCGGCGAAGACAGGCCTAGCTCACCACACCGAAGTGGCCTGTCGGGACCAAAAAGGCATCCCTGAGTGATAGTTGTCTGACACTTCCCAACCCGTTTACGTGGTGTTCCCCGCATGTTCGTATTTGAGGCTCAACTCCCAGTTCCAGTCCAGGGTGAGGCGTTGCCCAGGCCGGTGGAGAATGGAGCCATGAATGCGATCACCGATGTTGCGGGCGTACGGGTTGGTCATGTGCAGAGGGTGGGGGATGGGTGGCTGTCCGGGGTGACCGTGGTGCTGCCTCCGCCCGGAACTGTGGGGTCGGTGGATGTTCGGGGCGGAGGTCCCGGGACGCACGAGACCGACGCTTTGGATCCCACCACGTTGGTGTCCACCGTTGATGCCGTGGTGTTGACAGGTGGCAGCGCCTTCGGGCTGGCCTCCGCGCATGGGGCGCAGGCATGGTGCGAGGAACAGGGGCGCGGCTTTGCCGTCCCGGGAACCGTGGTGCCAATTGTTCCGGCCGCGGCCATTTTCGACCTCGGGCGTGGCGGCGACGTGCGCGCACGGCCCGACGCCGACATGGGCTACCAGGCAGCTGCCGCGGCGTTCGCCTCCGGTGAGCATGCCGCCGTCGGGCGTGGAAACGTTGGTGCCGGTACCGGTGCGGTCATAGCCCGCGGACAGTACAAAGGTGGGGTGGGTACGTCATCGATCGAACTCGACGGCGGCGTGATTGTGGGGGCCATCGCTGTGGTGAACGCGCTGGGTTCTCCTGTATTTCCTGCGGCGGGGCCGAAACCCTCTGCGCGCTCGGTCGTTCCTCCCTTAGACGCGCGCGGCCGGGTTCCTGCCCAGCCGCAGGGGCTCAATACGACCCTGGTCGTGATCGCTACGAATGCAATTTTGGATGTGGCCGAGTGCAAGCGGACGGCATCTGCCGGGCATGCCGGGCTGGCCCGGGCCCTGGATCCGTCCCACACCCTTGCCGACGGTGACACCGTGTTCGCTTTGGCGACTGGCGCCGTCGGGCTTGACCGCAGTAATGAACAAGCGCGGCAGGTCTCGCTCATCACGCTCCAGAGTGCTGCGGCGGAAGCCGTGCGGCTGGCTATCCTGGATGGTGTCCTGGCCGCCGAAAGCGTCTCGACGCCGGCAGGTGATTTCCCGGCGTTCGGGACTGCGGGGGAGTGACGGCGGCGGATGCTTGCGCTACCATGGACGGATTTAACTTTCCGGCCCGATTGGCGTAGAGTTATTTGTTGGTTGTCTGTGCAGCCACGCCCTTTTTAGGGTCGTGGTTCCAAGGGGGCCAAGCAAACAAAAAACGTCCGCTGGATCTTCGGTGCCTAACTGAAGGACGGCGGCAAACAACAGTTAGCGGAGGATATGGCCAAGAAGGACGGGGTCATTGAGATCGAGGGCGTTGTGACTGAGGCGCTGCCCAATGCGATGTTTCGCGTTGAGCTCACCAACAAGCACGTCGTTCTCGCACACATCTCTGGGAAGATGCGACAGCACTACATTCGAATCCTCCCCGAGGACCGGGTAGTGGTTGAGCTGAGCCCATACGACCTCACACGTGGTCGTATCGTCTACCGCTACAAGTAAATTGCTGGGCGGCAGGCAATAGTGCCAAGCCGCTCCAGCAGATCAACTGCAAAACACGCAAAGGAACGCCATGAAGGTCAAGCCGAGCGTCAAGCAGATCTGCGACAAGTGCAAAGTGATCCGCCGTAACGGCCGGGTCATGGTGATCTGCGAGAACCCGCGCCACAAGCAGCGCCAGGGCTAATTCCCCTTCCGGGAATCAGCGCCCGCAAGGGCAAACCTGGGTTGCTAGCCCACGCAAGTAAATAAAGGCAGCACAAGCTGTGCCAGGACTGCATTACAGAGCCTGGTCAGCGAACCCCCGGTCGGAGGCTGGGGCCACACGGAACGTGTGGGTGTACTGCCTACGACCTCCGGTTTATTCAAGGAGTACCGCCACTATGGCTCGTCTCGCTGGCGTAGACATTCCCCGCGAAAAGCGGTTGGAAATTGCGCTTACTTACATCTACGGCGTGGGCAAGACCCGTGCACACGAAACCCTGGCTGCCACCGGCATCAGCGCTGACGTTCGCGTCAAGGACCTGACTGACGCCGAGCTGGTCCAGCTGCGTGACTACATTGAAGGCAACTACAAGGTTGAGGGTGACCTTCGCCGCGAGGTAGCCGCTGACATCCGCCGCAAGGTTGAGATCGGCAGCTACGAAGGCCTGCGCCACCGCAAGGGCCTGCCCGTACGCGGACAGCGTACGAAGACCAACGCACGTACCCGCAAGGGTCCGAAGCGCACCGTCGCCGGCAAGAAGAAGGCCGGACGTTAATCCCTCGGGATTGACCTGGTTTTCCCCCGATAACTTTCTGTAGGAGAAACAATGCCCCCGAAGACTCGTGGAGCGGTTCGTAAGCCGCGTCGCAAGGATAAGAAGAATATTGCGCTTGGCCAGGCGCACATCAAGAGCACCTTTAACAACACCATCGTGTCCATCACGGACCCGAACGGTGCTGTCATCTCATGGGCTTCCGCCGGTGAGGTTGGCTTCAAGGGCTCCCGTAAGTCCACCCCGTTCGCTGCCCAGATGGCTGCCGAAGCTGCTGCAAAGCGCGCTCAGGAGCACGGTCTGCGCAAGGTTGACGTATTCGTCAAGGGCCCGGGATCCGGACGCGAAACCGCAATCCGTTCGCTTCAGGCCGCTGGCCTCGAGGTTGGCTCCATCCAGGACGTCACCCCCAGCGCCCACAACGGTTGCCGCCCCCCGAAGCGTCGCCGCGTCTAATTAGGTCTTCCCTGCCTGACCGGCCGGGCCTGCTGTGGATGGTTTTCCGTCCATAAGCATGGCCCGGCTGGTCAGGCTGGAAACCGAAGCCGATTTCCACCACCTGTGTTGCGTCATATAGCGGATGCTCGCCGAAAGGAAACCTAAGTGCTCATTGCACAGCGCCCCACCCTGTCCGAAGAAGTTGTATCCGAGAACCGCTCCCGTTTCATCATTGAACCGCTGGAGCCGGGCTTCGGCTACACCCTCGGAAACTCCCTCCGCCGTACCCTGCTCTCCTCCATCCCCGGTGCCGCTGTAACCAGCATCCGGATCGATGGCGTGCTGCACGAGTTCACCACGGTTCCGGGTGTCAAGGAAGATGTCACCGAGATCATCCTGAACATCAAGAACCTTTCGGTTTCCTCCGAGCACGATGAGCCGGTTGTTGCTTACCTGCGCAAGCAGGGCCCCGGAGTCGTCACCGCCGCGGACATCGCTCCGCCGGCCGGCGTCGAATTCCACAACCCGGATCTGCACATTGCCACTCTGAACTCGAAGGGCAAGTTCGAACTCGAACTGACCATCGAGCGCGGCCGTGGCTACGTTTCGGCAGCTCAGAACAAGTCCGGCGACTCCGAGATCGGCCGTATTCCGGTTGACTCGATCTACTCGCCGGTCATGAAGGTAACTTTCCGCGTGGAAGCTACCCGTGTTGAGCAGCGCACCGACTTCGACAAGCTCATTGTCGACGTCGAGACCAAGCAGGCAATCGCTCCCCGCGATGCTGTTGCTTCCGCAGGTACCACCCTGGTGGAACTGTTCGGTCTGGCCCGTGAGCTGAACACCGCAGCTGAAGGTATCGAGATTGGCCCGTCGCCGACGGACGCTGCCCTGGCAGCCGACATGGCTCTGCCGATCGAGGATCTGGACCTCACGGTCCGTTCCTACAACTGCCTCAAGCGTGAGGGCATCCACACCGTGGGTGAACTCGTTGCCCGCTCCGAGGCTGACCTGATGGACATCCGTAACTTCGGTGCGAAGTCCATTGACGAGGTCAAGGCAAAGCTCGTCGAACTGGGTCTGTCCCTCAAGGACTCCCCTCCCGGTTTCGATCTCGCAGCCCGCGCCGCAGCCATCGAAGAGGACGACGCCGCGTTCAGCGACGACGAGCTCTAAACAGCAGATCTTGGCCGCCGGGTCCAGCAATGGACCTAACCGGCTTACACAACAGGAGAAATAACTATGCCTACCCCCACTAAGGGTCCGCGCCTCGGAGGCGGCCCGGCTCACGAGCGCCTGATGCTCGCGAACCTGGCAGCTGCTCTGTTTGAGCACAAGCGCATCACCACCACGGTTACCAAGGCCAAGCGCCTCAAGCCGTACGCAGAGCGTCTGGTCACCTTCGCCAAGCGTGGCGACCTCGCTTCCCGCCGCCGCGTTCTCGGCCTGATCAGCGACAAGGGCGTTGTCCACGAGCTGTTCACCGACATCGCCGGCGCCGTTGCCAACCGCGATGGTGGCTACACCCGCATCACCAAGATCGGCAACCGCAAGGGCGACAACGCTCCCATGGCTGTCATCGAGCTCGTTCTCGAGCCGGTTTCCCCGAAGCAGGCCGTTGTTGCTGAAGCAACCAACGCTGCTGCCAAGGCTGCTCCGGCTGCTGAAGCTCCGGCTGCCGAGGAAGAGGTCGTAGAGACCGAAGCTGCTGAAACCGAAGAAGCTCCGGCTGCTGAGGCCGAGGCTACTGAAGCTGAAGCTGCTGAAACCGAAGAGGCTCCGGCCGCTGAGGACAAGAAGTAATTCACTGAATTCTTCACAGTAGACTTAAGTCTATGAACGAACGAAAACCCGCTGCCCCCGTTATGGGGGGCGGCGGGTTTTTGCGTGTCCGGCTGGATCTCTCGTACGACGGCGGCCCTTTCAGCGGGTGGGCACTGCAGCCTGGTCTTCGCACGGTGCAGGGGTCGCTTGAGGAAGCACTGACGCTCCTGCTGCAGCGGCCCGTCCGCGTGACGGTTGCCGGCAGGACTGACGCCGGGGTCCATGCCCGTGGGCAGGTAGTTCACCTGGACCTGACCGAAGCCGAGTGGCTGGCACTGCCGCGAGGGCACGAACTCGATCCCGCCGTCGCGCTTTTGCGTCGTCTCCGTGGTGCGTTGAGCCGGATTCTTGGCGACCTGACCGGCGCTGTGGAGGTGCACGACGCCGGCCTGGCGCCTGAAGGTTTCGACGCCCGCTTTTCTGCGTTGTGGCGGAGGTACAGTTACCGGATTGCCGACGGTCCGGAGCGGTGGGACCCGGTCCTTCGAAGCATTACCCTGTGGCACAAGTCTGCGGTGGATGTCTCCGTGATGAACCACGGGGTGCAGGCACTGCTGGGACTCCAGGATTTTAGGTCCTACTGCAAACCCCGCGAAGGTGCCACGACAGTCCGTGAGCTGCAGAAGTTCTCCTTTGAACGGGGGAGCGACGGGGTCATTGTCGCGACCGTCCAGGCGGATGCCTTCTGCCACAACATGGTGCGCTCACTGGTTGGTTCTGCCCTGAGGGTGGGCGAGGGACTGGAGTCTCCCGAGTGGCTGCATGCCAGGCTTCTGGAACGAAAACGCGACGCCAAGTCCGTCCTTGCCGCCCCGCACCCGTTGGTGCTGGAAGAGGTCGCTTACCCCTTGGACAGCCAGTTGTTGGCCCGGGCTGAACTGACGCGGGCGCGCCGGGAGTAGCTCGCTGGTTGGGGCCCGGACGTTGGAGGACCCCCTCCCGGCTCTGGGTACCGGAAGGGGGCCGTTGTGGCACTCCGTGGTCTGGGATCCGCGAAGTGCCGGTCTATGTCCCTGCGGGAAAGATCAGCTGAAGGTTTGCATGATTTTGATGACGGCAGGGCCCAGAAGGACTATGAACAGCACTGGAAAAATGCAGAACAGCAAGGGGAAGAGCACCTTCACTGGGAGCTTCATGGCCTTCTCTTCCGCATTCTGCCGCCGCTTGACGCGGGCTTGCTTGGCTTGTGCGCGGAGGACATTCGCGATGCCGATACCGTACTTGTCGGCTTGGATGACGGCGAGGACGAAGCTGCGAACGTCTGGTACAGCACAGCGATCAGCCAACGCCTCGTAGGCCTCACCCCGTGGTCGTCCGACCTGCATATCCTGGAGCGTCCGGACCAATTCCATAGCGAGCGGTCCTTCGCCGTGAATCGACGCCCTCTCCATGGCGGACTCGAAACCCAGCCCCGCCTCAACTGAAATGAGCATTTGATCGAGGGTGTTGGGAAATTCCAGCTTGATGGCGTCCTGTCGTTTGATCCCGATGTTGACGATCAGAAGATCCGGGAGGAAGTACAGGAGCACAGCCAGGAACATACCGAAGACCGACGCTGCACCGTTCTCACTGGCTAGAACCAACATGACGCCCGAGAGTGCGCCAATGAGGGCAAGCGATGGTTTCAAAGCAATGACCTTGCTGAGCGGCATGGAACTGGGCCGTCCAGCCAAGGCCAACCAATGGTCCAGTTTGGCTTCGTAGCTCCCGGGCATCAGCTTTTTGGCCGCTCCAAGCATGAACGGGGAGCGTTGGTTCTTGGCCCCGTCGCCGCGGCCGAACCCGGAGCCAAGGTTGGACTGGATGGACACGAGCCCTTTCCGGTCTACCGATGCCAGGGACCAGGCGAAGTACGCCAACGGCGTGACAATGAGTGCGATAAAAAGCCATGCAAGCGGAGTCATGATGGGCCTCCTAGAATTTGATCTTTATGGTGCGGCTCATCCAGAAACCACCGACGACGAACAGCAGACAGCTGAGGACAGTCATGGCTATTCCCAATGGGTGGTCTACAAAGAGACGCATATATGTCGGATTCATGACGGCTACGGCAAGCGCCACTACAACAGGCAGTGCCATGAGGATCAGGGCAGACATCTTGCCTTCTGCGCTGAGCGACCGCACGTGTCCCTTGATCTCGCTGCGTTCGCGAATTGTTCCTGACACCTGTTCAAGGACTTCTGCCAAGTCGCCACCCACTTCGCGGTTTATCTGGACGGCCTGGCCAATCCATCGAAAGTCTTCACTTTGCATTCGTGTCGCAACATCTTCGAGGGCCTGCCGGGGGTCTTTGCCTATTCTGACCTCGTTGACTACCCGCGCCAGCTCTTCGGATGTGGGCACTTGTGCTTCACGTGCTGCCGCTTCCAACGAACGCATGATGCTGTGGCCCACACGGAGTCCGCCGATCAACATCTGAATGGTGTCCGTTAGTTGGTCCTCAAACGCGGCCCGTCGCTTCGCCGTTTTGGCGATCAGTATGAACCTGGCGCCGAAGGGGACGGCAATCGCCAGAAGGACGCCGATGATCGGGCTGATGAACAGCCATCCGAAACCTCCCAGGATCAGGAGGGCGATGCCAACCACCACCGTGACGTCAGCCGGGGTCTGTTTGACCCCCGCGTTGTACAGAACCGCCCTATTAAAGGGCCCACCGGACTTGCCAATCGCGCCATCAACCCAGCGGACGGCCGACTCGGAAACACGTCCCACGGCTGAAGGGTCCAACGTTGTTTCGATACGCCGGCGTTCAATCGGAATAGCCGCATTCTTCGGCTTCAGGACCACAACCACAAACAGCATCAGTGAGCCTACGCACAGGCCGATTGCTGTAAAGAACACCCAAGTCTCCACGGCTACCTCCTCCCTAGGGGCAATGTCGTTACGCCGAAGGTGGATGGTGAAACCGAAATTCCCAACTCAACAAACCGGTCAAGGAACCTGGGCCGGATGCCAGTGGGAAGTGCTTTGCCCAGAAAGCGCCCCTGGGCGTCAAGGCCTGCCGAGTAGTCGAAGAGGAAAGCATCCTGCAAGGTCACAACGTCTCCCTCCATGCCCTGGACCTCGGTCACGTGAGTTACCCTGCGGCTGCCATCCCGCAGTCGAGTGACCTGAACAATAAGGTCGACTGCTGAGGAAACTTGTTCTCGGACGGCACGCAGGGGAAGGTCCATGCCGGCCATCAGTACGAGGGTCTCCAAACGGGCTATGGCGTCACGGGGAGAGTTGGCATGGACTGTGGACAACGATCCGTCGTGGCCCGTATTCATTGCCTGTAGCATGTCCAGAGATTCGCCGCCGCGCACTTCGCCAACGATGATGCGGTCGGGACGCATGCGGAGGGAGTTTCGGACGAGATCGCGGATGCTGATAGCACCCTTTCCCTCAATGTTCGGTGGACGGCTCTCCAATCGGACCACATGTTGTTGCTGCAGTTGGAGTTCTACAGCATCCTCGATAGTGACAATGCGGTCCGACTCAGGGATGAACGACGACAGGACATTCAGCAACGTCGTTTTACCTGTACCAGTGCCTCCCGAAACAATGATGTTGAGCCGTGCCTGCACGCAAGCGCTTAAAAGCTCCGCCATCTCCTGGCTTACGGAGCCCCACTCGATGAGGTTCCGTACTGTAATGGGGATATGGCTGAACTTTCGGATTGTCAGCGATGGACCGTTGACTGCCAGTGGAGGGATGATGGCGTTGACACGGGATCCGTCTTCTAGCCGGGCATCGACAAGTGGCGAAGACTCGTCAATTCGACGCCCCACCTTGGAGACGATCCGCTCAATGACTTTCCGAAGGTGGGCATCGGAGCTGAACTGCAGATCGGTTAGGGCCAGATGTCCATGCCGCTCCACGTAGATTTGGTCGAATCCATTCACCATCACTTCAGTAACCGATGGGTCCTCCAGCAGACGTTGAAGCGGCCCAAAGCCCATAACTTCATCAGCTATTTCGCGTATGAGGCGACGCCGTTCCTCGGGTGACAAAGGGACCTGCTCGTCGTCGATGACCGCTGAAAGCTCGTCTACAGCGAAAGAACGCAGTTCCTCTTCTGAGGACGAGGTGTCACCGGTCCTGTTGCCCATCCTTTCAAAAAGGGCCGAGGCCGCACGTTGCTTGAGGCCTGCCAAGGCATCAACGGCGGGGAGTGCCGGAGTTCCACCCAAGATAGGACCCGAAGCCAGCGTTGCTGCCGTCCCCTCACCAGCCAAGGTGCTTTCGGGCGAGTGCGAATCGGTGATGCTGGCCGCAGCAAGCGGATTATTCCTTGTCAACCTCTCGGACAGTTTCATGACACCACCACCCTGCGGTGGAGCTTGTTCTGCGGTGTGGATTCCAATCGCGGATCGAAACGCTGAACCAACTTTCGCAGCCCCTTGATCGCCGTGTCCCTTGCCGTTCCCTGAAGGACCGGTACGCCCCGATTCGTCGAGTACGGAAGGGTCCGGGACCGCGGAATCACCGTGTCAATCGGGACACCGATGGTGGCCTCAACATCCTGGACTGAAAGACCACTCTTTCTGTCCGCAAAATTCAGTACAGTGTGTCGGCCTTGCGGCAGGAGTTGGAGTTCCTTCAATACGCTGAAGCATTTTCGGAGTCCCCGAATGCTTGGCACATCCATCCCACAGACCCAGACACCGTCAGTGGCCAGTTCCAGCGTGGCGAGGCAGTGTTCGCCCAAGCCCGGTGCCGTATCCACAACGACGTACTTGAACTCCGTGGCCAACTGATTGAGGAGGCGGGTCACATGATCGGCTGTGATGTAGTCCGACTCGGAAGGCTTCTGTGGTGCGCAGAGTGCGTAGATGCCAGCCGGATGGACGGTCAGGAACGCCTTGAGGACCATGGAGTCCTGAGCGGCTGCACCGTGAACTGCCTCCGTGATGGAGTGCTCCGGTTCCAAGAGCAGGCCGGAGGCGACATCCCCGAACTGCAGGTCCAGGTCCACAATCACCACGCTCATTGGGGCCAGAGCCCCCAGTCCTATGGCCAGATTGGTGGCGACGGTTGTTTTTCCCACGCCGCCCTTGGGCGACATGACGGCTATCACCCGCCCCTTTTCTTGAGCCGGGTCCGCAGCGGGCTGCATTCCTCGCCGCCGACTGGCGGACGCCAGGCATGCACGCTCCAGGAGGATGCGAAGCTCGTTGACTTCGGCGTCCGGGGCTACGACATCCCTGACGCCAGCATGCATGGCTTTCAAGACGATGTCCGCACTCGGCTCTGCCACCATCAGCAGGCTGATTTCCGGGTACTGTAGGTCGACGACTGTGGCCAGCTTGAATGCATCGTCCGGATTTACGCCCGGGCCAAGGATCATCACCTCGGGGGGAGCACCAGTCATTTGCTTGAAGAGTTCGTCCGTACCAGCCTGGAGAATAGAAGGGGACAGGGTTTGCAGGTCGCCGTGAAGGGCCCCTGTGACGGCCTGGCGGACGCGGGCTTCAAAGTCCCTGACGGCGGTGATGGCTACGAATCGGCTCATTGGAGCAGCCCTCCAAAGGTGGTGGTTGGGGGATCGCTCTTGGCGGTCTTCTCAGTTTGCTTCGAGAGCCATAAGGTTCCGAACTCCGCACCAAAGACCATCTTTGAAGCGTTGGCGTCGCTGAGGGCGACAGTTACATAAGCGGATCCGTTTGGCAGTGCCACCGCCTTTTCGGTGCCCGCTGACTTCTCAGCGTCCGGGGCGGCTTGTTGAACTGCAGTAACCAGGACATCGTGGTAAAGCAGCTTGGTGAAGTTCTTCCAGCCCGTCACATTGGCCGGAAGATTGGCCCCAGCCGCTACGGCGTCATCCACTTTGAAAGATGCGTACACCGTGACGGTGTCGCCGGCCTCGATACGGCCCCCGAGGATGCGCTCGGGCGAAAGGACGAAAGTGGACTCCTGCAGCCCTTCCGGGACCGGCACGGTGCCAGGTGCCAGATCCTTTGGACTCACCAGCTTCATTCCCAGGAGTTGTTCGCCGGGCTGCATGTCAGCGGCGGTGACCTTGCCTGTTTGATCGGCGAGAGCGCTTATTGACCCGGGCGCGACTGCTGATTGAGGCAAAGTTTCGGTTTTTACCTTGGACTGAAGCTCTTCCGCTTTGGTGCCGGCAGGAATGCGTTCCTTCACCACCAGGACACTTACGGGATCGAGCCCCTCTTGTGCACGTTTGTCGGCTCCCTGAACGTAGGTGACCAGTAGGACTGTGCCAATGACTGCCAGAAGCAGTGCAGCTATGCCTCCCAGTAGGCGTGTTTTCACTTTGTAGCTCCTTTCGGGTTCTTGCGTGGTTATTAGCAGGCACTCTTGGGCGCCTACTTGGTGAGTGTCACAACAGATGCTCCGTAGTTCGGAATGCCACCCGTTGCTTGAGAACCCTCGTCGAGAGATACGAAACGGGAGAAGTAGCCTTGGATGGCTCGACAATTGTTGGTGCAGCTGGGCGCCGCCGGGTCCAGCTTTTGGCCGCCGTCGAATTTGTAGCCTGTGACCTGGAATGCGGCGAAACCAACTAACGTGTATTTGGTCTTGCTGCCGTTTTGAGCAGCCGTTTTGAAGAGCGGTATCAGCGCGGGCGCGTCCATGATGTGCGCCAGGACGGAATTGCAGGTACTTCCATTCGGGAAGTGGTTTCCCGGTTGACCGATCACGACGGCGCTGATGCTGATGTCAGTCGAACACCCGGAGTTGGTCTCCAACCAGCCAAAGCCTCCTGGCTGATAGCCGTTCTGTGCAACGCAGCCCCCTACGGCCGGTGCATTCGTGTCGTACCGAAGGGTCACATGTGTCGGGATAGGGTCACCCGAGAAGTTTCCAGTCGAATTCAGGGATGCCAGTTGTGCGGGTGAGAGGTACTTTTTGAAGACGCACTCGCTGGCGGTCCAGGGGAGCGTTGTGGCGCTTGTTGGCGAACCCCATGTGGCTTCGGCCGTGGCACCTACCTGGGCAGTTTGGAAGCCCAGCACCCGTGCAAACATTAGCGAGAAACTGTTGGCACCGGTTCGCGCATCCCTGGCATTGGTTACCACGCGGACTCTGGTAGCGGCCGGGAATGTGACCACGGCACCGCTGGAGTTGTCGTTCGCGTTGCTGTTGGCGAACTGGCTCCCGGTGGCGGCGCTGCTTCCGCATGTGCCTTCCGCACAGTCAGTAGCGATAGCCAAGGCAGCTGCGTCGGCCCCATTTTGGAGCTGGGCCTTCTCGGCATAGACGGCACCAACATCCACTGCAAGGGCAGCAAAACCGAGAAGGACCACCATCATCAGTGCAACCAGCACAGAGACGGCACCCCGCGCCTTGTCCTCGCATTGGGCTTTGCCGGCTGTAAGGGCATCTGCCGGCGAACACGTTATCCGCCGCATCGCATGACCCCCACTCCTGTCATAGTGATCGGGAAGATGCCCGGAGCTCCAAAGAAGCCCGAGTCCAGGAAACCGGACATCGAACGAAGCGAAACACGGGTGGTCACCGTGACGTTTGAACCGGGTGCGCAGCTTGCGGCGTTGTTGGTGACAGTCACACCCAGGCCGTTGAGCCCCGGGGCCGCAGCCAGCGCCGTGCCGGTGACATTGAGGCTGCCCTCTTTGTAATGAACCGCCGCATACCGGGCACCCTCACGAGCCGCTTCGGTGAGGGACACCTGGACGTTGTAAGCGCGGCCAAACTCCATGATGCCAAGAAGGATCAGCAGCAGTAGGGGCAGGACAATTGCCATTTCAACGGCAACTGCTCCTTTTTCCGTGGTTCTCGCTTTCATTGTTTTCTCCCAGAGCCAGAAAGAACGATGCCTTAAATGGCGTCGGCCGGTCGTGATGACTTTGCAGTCTCACGACCGACCGCCGCCTGACTCGCTACGGGATGAGGCCGGCGAACAGGGCCGAAACCCGGCCACCCAGCGCGAACGCTGCGGCGCCGACCACGACGGCGATGGCGGCGACCATGATGCCGTATTCAACCATCGTGGCTCCCTTCTCCTCCTTGGTGAAGCGGTCCTTGACGCCGGCGATGTACGAAGTGATGGTGAACATAAAAGTAGACATTGGAAAATCCTTCCCAGAAAAATTGAACGCAAAATGGGTTATAGGTCCAGCAAATTATCGGAATTTGCTTCGAGTTCCGAACTACCCCCATGTTTCCTTTAGCGGTTCGGAATTCGATGACATAAGAATTCACCCTGGGTGGCCGTCGCGACAATGCGTAGCCGTACTCGATTTCCTGGTAGGGGCTCTACTTGGCTGGGCGCGCCCGAGCTGGGAAGTACTCAGTTTTGGGGGTGCGAGGGGCCCAAATTACTTGGTTTTGACAGTGGCCTTATTAATTGCGAAGGAGTAGTCAGCCTTGGTTAGTGCGTACTCAGGCAGGGCTAAACCATGACCACGGCAACGGCCAGGGCGGCGATGACCATGGCTGGCCCGTGAGCTGTCTCCCTCGGTTTTTCCCCGCGTCGCAGGCGTAACATCAGCACCGTGAGCAACCCGCCCACCACGAATCCCAGCAGTCCGCCGTAGAGTACCTGCGCCCAACCCAAGTAACCCAAGTACAGGCCAAGGGGAGCTGCGAGCTTTACGTCGCCCATTCCGATGCTCCCGGGCGAAAAAAGTCCCAGAATCAGGTAGCCGGCGAACAAGATGGCCCCACCGGCCAGGGCACGGAGCAGCTCGCTCCACGCAGGAGCCAGCGTTGCGGCGGTCGCGAGAAGACCCACGCCACCACCAAGCAGGAGCAGAACCAGCGGATTCGGCAGCAAATGCAGCGTGAAATCAATGCGGGAAAGTTGCACCCCACAAAGCGCCAGAAAAAGGAAAGCCGGCAATTCGGCAGAAAAGCCGAACCGCCACGCGAGCAAGCCAAACAGCAAGGCGGTGACGGCCGCCGTCGTGATCCGGACCCTGGGGGAGGGGAGTCCGCCAAGCCGCGGCAGCCAGGCGTGGATGAGGGACTCGGCCAGCGGGCTCAACAGCAGGCCGGGCAGGGCCAGCAGGAGCGGCAAGGCAAGTCCATCGGTCACGTGTTTCCCCCTCATTAACACAGGTACCCCCATGTGCGGTAACCCCATTTTGACCCGGGCGCCCCGTTGAAGGTATTGTTTAGAGTCGTTGTGCGTGTCCTATCTCGATGACACATGCCTTATGGGGGATCCAGTTGCAGGGTCGCTAACTCCTGAGGCATTTCGAGATCCTGGGATGACTGGTACATAGAGCCCTCACCTCTGCTCCGGTAGCGCATACATAGTAGGTACACGCCTTATTGCGTGTCGCCTAAAACATGAACGCCAGAACAAGAACGAGGCAAAACCGTGCGTACGTACACCCCGAAGCCCGGCGATATCAACCGCCAGTGGCACGTCATTGACGCCACCGACGTTGTCCTTGGTCGTCTTGCCAGCCAGACCGCAACACTGCTGCGCGGAAAGCACAAGCCGACCTTTGCGTCCCACATGGACATGGGCGACTTCGTCATCATCATCAACGCTGAAAAGGTCGCCCTCACCGGCGCCAAGCTGGAGCAGAAGCGCGCATACCGCCACTCCGGTTACCCGGGCGGCCTGACCTCCGTCAACTACGCCGAACTGTTGGAATCCAACCCGGTTCGCGCTGTTGAGAAGGCCATCAAGGGCATGCTCCCCAAGAACTCCCTCGCAGCTCAGCAGCTGGGCAAGCTCAAGGTCTACCGTGGCGCTGAGCACCCCCACGCTGCACAGCAGCCGAAGACTTTCGAAATCACCCAGGTCGCCCAGTAGTCCTGGCCACCAACCAACTTTTCATTACAAGGAGAACCGTGGCTCAGAACGAAGAACTGACCGCCGAAGCCGTCGAGGCCGAGGAAACCCTCACCAGCTACACCTCTGAAAGCAGCAACGCTGCTGAAGATGCTCCCAAGAAGGAGCGCCCGGCACTGACCGTTGCCGGCGCAGCTGTTGGCCGCCGCAAGGAAGCCGTTGCACGCGTTCGCGTCGTACCGGGCTCCGGCAAGTGGACCATCAACGGCCGCACGCTGGACAACTACTTCCCGAACAAGCTGCACCAGCAGGACGTCAACGAGCCCTTCAAGATCCTTGATCTCGAAGGCGCCTACGACGTCATCGCCCGTATCCACGGTGGTGGCATCTCCGGCCAGGCCGGTGCGCTGCGTCTCGGTGTTGCTCGCTCGCTGAACGAGATCGACGTCGACAACAACCGCGCAACCCTCAAGAAGGCCGGTTACTTGAGCCGTGACGCCCGCGTCATCGAGCGCAAGAAGGCTGGTCTCAAGAAGGCACGTAAGGCTCAGCAGTACTCCAAGCGTTAATTCGCTGCACGAAAGCCCGTTCCGCCACTGTGGCGGGGCGGGCTTTCGCCGTTTAAGGCGGCCCGCAGGCGCCTGGATTGGGGTTCCAGTGTGACTCTCCGATGCGTCCCTGAACTGATGGTGTCCCGTCGTCGTCTAAACTTGAGCCGATGTCTAGATTATTTGGAACAGATGGCGTGCGCGGTCTCGCGAACGGATTGCTTACCGCTGAGCTGGCTATGCAGCTTGCCCAGGCCGCCGCCGTCGTACTCGGCCATGACCGCGCAACCAACGGCAAGCGGCCCCGCGCCGTCGTCGCCAGGGACCCCAGGGCGAGCGGTGAGTTCCTCGCCGCGGCCGTCGAAGCAGGGCTTTCCAGCTCCGGCATCGACGTCTACGACGCCGGTGTCCTGCCGACCCCCGCCGCCGCTTACCTGGTTGCAGACCTGGACGCTGACTTTGGGGTGATGCTCTCGGCCTCCCACAATCCCGCGCCCGACAACGGGATCAAGTTCTTCGCCCGTGGCGGCCAGAAGCTCCCCGACGACGTCGAGGACGCCATCGAGGCACAGCTGGGCCAAGAGCCGCAGCGCCCGGTGGGTGCCGACGTCGGACGCATCCAGCGGTTCTCCGACGCCGAAGACCGTTACATCGTCCACCTCCTTGGAACCCTGCCCAAGCGCCTTGACGGCTTGAAGGTCGTTCTCGACTGCGCCCACGGTGCAGCCAGCGGGTGCTCACCGCAGGTGTTCAAGGACGCTGGTGCTGATGTTGTGGTGATTGGTGCTGAGCCGGACGGCCTGAACATCAACGAGGGCGTCGGTTCCACTCACCTGGGCCCGCTGAAGGAAGCTGTTGTAAAGCACGGAGCTGACCTCGGCATTGCGCACGACGGCGACGCCGACCGCTGCCTGGCAGTGGACCACGAAGGCAACGAGGTGGACGGTGACCAGATCATGGCGATCCTGGCCCTTGCCCTCAAGGACTCAGGGAAGCTCAAGGACAACGTCCTGGTAGCCACAGTCATGAGCAACCTTGGCCTCAAAATCGCCCTCCGCGAAGCCGGAATCACCATCCTCGAAACGGCAGTGGGCGACCGCTACGTGCTTGAAGGAATGCGCGACGGCGGCTACAACCTCGGTGGCGAGCAGTCCGGTCACGTGATCTTCTCCGATTACGCAACTACGGGCGACGGTGTCCTGACCGGCCTCCAGCTTGCAGCGCAGGTGGCACTGACCGGCCGCAGCCTCAAGGAACTGGCCACCGCGATGACCAAGCTCCCGCAGCTCATGATCAACGTCAAGGGCGTGGACAAGGCCCGTGCAGGTACCGATGAAGGCGTTGCTGCTGCGGTTGCCGCTGCGGAACTCGCATTGGGTGAAACCGGCCGCGTGCTGCTTCGCCCGTCCGGTACCGAAGCCCTGGTGCGCGTTATGGTGGAGGCCGCCGACATGGAAACTGCTGAGCGGATCTGTACGGGTCTTGCAGCTGTTGTCCGCGAACGATTGGGCGCTTCCAGCGAATTGGCTGTCTAAGAAACGAAATGGCCCGCTCCCTGATTCATCGGGGAGCGGGCCATTCTTCTTTAAAACACAAACGCTCAGAGGTAGTCCGGCGCCGCTTCGAGCCCGAAGTACTCCTCCAAGGTGGCGATACCGCGTGCCGCCATATCCGTTGCCGCTTCCACGCCGACGTAACGCAGGTGCCAGGACTCGTAGAAGTAGCCGGTGGTTTCGTGGAACATCCACGGGTACCTGACCACGAAGCCGAATTTGCTTGCGTTGGCTTTGGCCCACACGGCGGCGGGCTGTTCAGCGAAACACGGCTGGAAGCTGCAGGCGCCCCCACCGTCGCCGATGTCGAAGGCCCAGCCTGTTTGGTGTTCGGAGTGTCCGGGGCGGGCGGATGCGCGGTCGGCGGCTGCTTGCCCCGTGCTGGCGACATAGCCGTTGTAGGTGGCTACCTGGGTGGTATAGGAGCGGTATCCCGATGCCAACGTCATGATGACGCCCTCCGCGGCTGCGGCGCCGAACATCTTCTCTGCGGCAGCCGCCGTCGTGCTGTTGACCAATGACGCTTCGCCGCTGACGGCGAGCCGGATGTTGGGTTGCACGAGATCCGCGGGAACGAAGTTCTGCGGGTTCAGCGGCCGGTGCTTGTTCACCACCACCCAGGGGCTGGTGGGGTCGGTGAGGGAGAAGCGTGGGGCGGCAGCGCTCGACGGCGTGGCGCTGGGTAGCGGAGTTGCCGCGACGTCGGTGGGGGCGACGGCAGGCGACGCGGACGTGGCCGTCACGGTGGGGCTCGGAGATCCAGTGGAGGCATCGGCCACGGCGGTGGGGGGTGTAGCGTTATCCGGCGTGCAGGCTGACAGTGCGAGCATCCCGGCGCCGGCCGTTAGCAGGCCTGTGAAGGCCCTGCGGCTTGGTTGTGGGGTAGCCAACGGCTTAGACTTTCCGGAGGAGCATACGGCGGATTGAGTGGTCTGCATCCTTGGTGAGCACCAGTTGGGCCCTTCCACGGGTAGGCAGCACGTTCTCCTCAAGGTTCGGCTCGTTGATTCGCTTCCAGATGCCGCGGGCCGTCGATTCGGCGTCGTCGTCGGAGAGCGTGGCGTAACGGTGGAAATAGGATTCGGGCTGCGCGAAAGCCGTACTGCGGAGCTTGCGGAAACGGTCCACGTACCATTCCTCGATGTATGAGGTTTTGGCGTCCACATAGATGGAGAAGTCGAAGAAATCGCTGACGGCCAATCCCTGTTTGCCGTCCATGCGGGGGCGCGCCGGTGCAAGGACGTTCAGGCCTTCGACGATCAGGACATCGGGACGCCGGACCACGACTTCCTTACCGGGCACGATGTCGTACGTGACGTGCGAGTACCAGGGCGCGCGGACTTCCTCCGCACCTCCCTTGACCTCCGAAACGAAGCGGAGGAGCCCGCGGCGGTCGTAGGACTCGGGGAAACCCTTGCGTTCGAGCAGGTGGCGCCGTTTTAGCTCAGCCAGGGGGTAGAGGAAGCCGTCAGTGGTGATGAGTTCCACATTGGGCGTACCGGGCCAGCGCCTGAGCATTTCCCGGAGCACGCGGGCGATGGTCGACTTGCCTACGGCAACGGAACCTGCGACGCCGATGACGAAGGGGGTGCGCTGTGTCTGCTCGCCCAGGAACGTGGTGGTGGCGGCGTGGAGTTGGTGGGAGGCCTGCACGTACAGGTGGAGGAGCCGCGAAAGGGGGAGGTAAACCTCCCGGACTTCCTTCATGTCGAGGGGGTCGCCGAGGCCCCGGAGACGGAATATGTCCTCTTCGTTGAGGGGCTGCTCCATCTGTGCTGCAAGCCTGGACCAGGTCTGGCGGTCCAGCTCAACAAACGGGGAAGCGCCGTCGCCATTAGCTTCGGTGCGTTGCAAAGTCACGCTCATGATTCTGCCCTCCGCGGGGCGGATCAGGAAATGCGCGACGACGGTAGGGTGAATTGCGAGTGACTTGGCTCTCGTCATATAGCCTAAGAGCTGGGACGTCCCACATCAGTTGTTTGCATGAGCCGCTAAGCTTGAGCCCATGTGTGGAATCGTAGGCTATGTTGGCAATTCGTCCCGTAAGGCAGCTGGTCACAGCGCCCTGGACGTCGTTGTGGAGGGGCTGCGTCGTCTTGAGTACCGCGGCTATGACTCCGCCGGCGTCGCAGTGGTGGCTGACGGCACCATCTCGTCCCGTAAGAAGTCCGGAAAACTGAGCAACCTGATTGGCGAGCTCGAAGCAAACCCCATCCCGGAGTCCCTGACCGGCATCGGTCACACCCGCTGGGCGACGCACGGCGGACCAACCGACCGTAACGCGCACCCGCACCTCTCCGACGGCGGCCGCTTGGCCGTGATTCACAACGGCATCATTGAAAACTTCGCCGAGCTCAAGCAGGAGCTCCTCGGCAAGGGCGTCACCTTCGAATCGGAAACCGACACCGAAGTAGCGGCTGCGCTCATCGGCGACATCTTCCGTACCCAACTCAACGACGGCGGCAGCCTCACCGAGGCCATGCGCCTCGCCTGCCAGCGCCTTGAGGGTGCCTTCACCCTCCTGGCCGTCCACGCGGACCAGCCCGACGTCGTCGTGGCCGCCCGCCGCAACTCCCCGCTGGTCGTAGGCCTGGGCGAGGGGGAGAACTTCCTCGGCTCCGACGTTTCCGGCTTCATCGACTACACCCGCCGTGCCGTGGAACTGGGCCAGGACCAGATCGTCACCATCTCGGCTGATTCGGTGGAGATTACCGACTTCTTCGGCGCGCCGGCCGAAGGCAAGGAATACCACGTTGACTGGGACCCGGCATCGGCAGAAAAGGGTGGGTTCAACTCCTTCATGGAGAAGGAAATCCACGACCAGCCTGACGCCGTAGCGCAGACCCTCCTGGGACGTTCGGACCTTGACGGCAAGCTGACCCTGGATGAGCTCCGCATCGACCCGGAGCTGCTTAAGCAGGTCAACAAGATCATCGTCCTCGCTTGCGGCACCGCGGCCTACGCCGGCCTGGTTGCCAAGTACGCGATCGAGAACTGGTGCCGCATCCCCACGGAAGTGGAGCTCGCACACGAGTTCCGTTACCGCGACCCGATCGTCGATTCCAACACGCTGGTGGTCTCCATCAGCCAGTCCGGCGAAACCATGGATACGCTGATGGCCGTCCGCTACGCCCGCGAACAGGGCGCAAAGACCATCTCCATCTGCAACACCAACGGTTCCACCATCCCGCGTGAATCCGACGCCGTGCTCTACACGCACGCAGGCCCGGAGATCGCCGTCGCGTCCACCAAGGCGTTCCTGGCGCAGATCACTGCCGCTTACCTGTTGGGCCTGTACCTGGCCCAGCTGCGCGGCAACATCTTCTCCGGCCAGATCAAGGACGTCCTCGCGGACCTGTCCAAGATCCCGGCCAAGATCCAGCACATCCTGGACAACGCAGGCCCCCTCCGCGAGCTCGCCCGCAGCATGAAGGACGAAAAGTCCGTCTTGTTCCTGGGCCGCCACGTCGGCTACCCGGTAGCCCTCGAAGGTGCCTTGAAGCTCAAGGAAATTGCGTACATCCACGCAGAGGGCTTCGCAGCCGGCGAGCTCAAGCACGGCCCGATCGCCCTGATCGACGACGGCCAGCCGGTCTTCGTCGTGGTGCCGTCCCCGCGTGGCCGAGACTCCCTGCACTCCAAGGTCGTCAGCAACATCCAGGAAGTCCGCGCACGTGGCGCCCGCACCCTGGTGATTGCCGAGGAAGGCGACGAGTCGGTCAAGGACTACGCAGAGCAGGTGTTCTACGTTCCTGAGACGCCCACCCTCTTGATGCCGCTGCTCACCACGGTTCCGCTGCAGATCTTTGCCGCTGAACTTGCCGGTGCCAAGGGTTACGACGTCGACCAGCCGCGTAACCTCGCCAAGAGCGTGACCGTAGAATAACGGCATGATTGTTGGCATTGGCGTAGACGTCGTAGACATCGAACGGTTCGGCAAGCAGCTGGAGCGGACCCCCGGCCTCCGGGACCGGTTGTTTGTTCCCGCGGAACGCGAGCTCAACACCCGCTCTTTGGCTGCCCGGTTCGCGGCCAAGGAAGCCGTGGCCAAAGTGCTCGGCGCGCCTGCGGGAATGAACTGGCAGGACTGCTGGATCGGGCTGGACGAAAACGGGCCTACCGTTCAGGTCAAGGGCACGGTACTTGCCGTGGCTGAGGCCAAAGGCGTCAAGCGCTGGCACTTGTCCATCAGCCACGACGGCGGCATCGCTACGGCGACTGTCCTCGCCGAAGGCTGAACGGACGTAACAAAGCAATGATCAGCGCCTTCACCGGACAACAGATCAGGGATGCGGAAAAACCGCTCCTGGACTCCGGTGAGGGCGCTGTTCTTATGCAGCGGGCAGCCTACGGGCTGGCGCAAGAGGTAGTCCGGCAGGTCAAAAGGAAACGCAAGCTGAGCGGCGCCAGCGTCACGGTCCTTGCAGGCAAGGGAAACAACGGTGGAGACGGTCTTTTCGCCGCAGCCTTCCTTGCCCGTCGCGGAATGCGCACGACGGCGGTCCTCGCCGCCCCGGAAGTCCATCCCGGGGCACTGGCTGCATTTACCGCCGCCGGTGGTCGGACCCTGCGCCTGGAGCCCGGGAACGCCGAAGAACTCGCCGTCATGTGCGCCGGCGACGATGCAATCATCGATGCCCTGCTTGGTACGGGGGCCCGTGGAGGTTTGCGTGGGGCTGCAGCCGAGCTGGTTGCCGCCTTGCAGGAACTGCGCCCCTCCCTGGTAGTAGCCTGCGACCTTCCCAGCGGACTGGACGCCGGCACAGGGGAAGTCCACTGGCCCGTGCTGGATGCGGACGTGACGGTCACTTTCGGCGGCATCAAGGCCGGCCTGATGACTGACCCGGGGGAGGGCTGTGCGGGTCGGGTTGAACTGGTGCCAATCGGTATCGAATCCGGGCTTGGTTCCGTGAGCCCGGAGCTGCGACGCCTCACTGCCGGCGACCTCGGACCCCTGCTTCCGACACCGGATCGCCGCGCGCACAAGTACTCACGGGGTGTCCTTGGGGTGGTGGCAGGTTCTGCGCGGTTCGCCGGTGCCGCCGTCCTGAGTGTCCACGCTGCAGCACTTGCCGGAGTGGGGATGGTGCGGTATTTGGGCCCAGAAGCCGCAGCGAAGGCTGTGCTGGCCCTGACCCCTGAGGCCTTGTGGGAGTCCGGCGATCCTGGTCGCGTCCAGGCCTGGGTGCTGGGGCCAGGGGTGGATGGGGATGAACAACTGCGGCGCGCCGGGGAAGCGGCGAAGAAAGCCATGGAAGCCGGATTGCCCGTGGTGGTTGATGCCGGAGCGCTGGGCGTCCTGCCGGACCGTTGTCCGCCACACTGGATCCTGACACCGCACGCGGGGGAGCTGGCCTCCCTGCTCGATTCACTTCCGGCCATGGGTGAGATCGCAGTGACCCGCGACGACGTGGAAGCACGCCCACTGCATTTCGTACGGCTGGCCGCCGAACTGACCGGCGCCACGGTGCTGCTGAAGGGTGCCACCACACTGGTGGCCTCGCCGTCGGGCGTTGTCTTCAGTCAATCGGAGGGCACGGCGTGGATGGCAACCGCCGGGAGCGGTGATGTCTTGGCCGGCGTTTTGGGTGCCCTGGTGGCGCAGTCCGCCGAAGAGGTCAGGGACGACGACGGCGCCTATGCCGTCTTGGGCTTGGAGCAAGCGGACCGTTGGGCTGCTGTGGCAGCCGTTGCGGCGAGCGTCCATGGCAGGGCAGGAGCCAACGCATCTGCCATTTTTGACGGTGGACCCATTACAGCCTCAGCAATCATGAAGGCCGTTCCAGCCGTCATTGGTTCGCTCAGCGCGGAATACGACCACACAAGACCCTAAGGTTACTGTCGTTGTCGGGGTTCTCTGTAGTCTTGCAACAGTTGTTCGCATCATCAAGAGGAGAACGCATGGAAGTCTGGCCCGGATCGGCTTATCCGCTGGGTGCCACCTTTGACGGCACCGGCACCAACTTCGCGCTGTTTAGCGAGAAGGCCGAAAAAGTGGAGTTGTGCCTCTTCGACGACGACGGCGGGGAAGTCCGCGTAGATGTCACCGAGGTTGATGGTTATGTATGGCACTGTTACCTGCCGCAGGTTCAACCCGGGCAGAAGTACGGCTACCGCGTGCACGGGCCCTACGACCCCGACGCCGGTCAACGGTTCAACCCCAACAAGTTGCTCCTGGATCCCTATGCCAAGGCTGTCCACCGGCAGATCGATTGGGACCCCTCATTGTTTTCCTACAACATGGGTGACCCGGAGTCCCGGAATGACGAGGACTCCGCCGCGCACATGATGCTCGGTGTGGTGATCAACCCGTTCTTCGACTGGGACGGCGACAAGCTCCCGCGGATCCCGTACCACAAGTCGGTCATTTATGAGGCACACGTCAAGGGCCTGACGCAGACCCATCCGGAGGTGCCCGAAGAGCAGCGCGGCACGTACGCGGGCGTTGCCCACCCTGCCGTGATTTCACACCTGCAGAAGCTCGGTATCACAGCGATCGAGCTCATGCCCGTGCACCAGTTCGTCAATGACGGCATCCTGCAGGACAAAGGCCTGAGTAACTACTGGGGCTACAACACCATCGGGTTCTTCGCGCCCCACAACAGCTACAGCTCCAAGGGCGATACCGGGCAGCAGGTCCAGGACTTCAAAGCCATGGTCCGCGCACTGCACAGCGCAGGCATCGAAGTGATTCTTGACGTCGTGTACAACCACACGGCCGAAGGTAACCACTTGGGACCCACCCTCTCCTTCAAGGGCATCGACAACTCCGCGTACTACCGGCTGGTGGAGGACGACCAAAAGTACTACATGGACTACACGGGCACCGGAAACTCGCTCAACGTTCGCAGCCCGCACTCCCTCCAGTTGTTGATGGACTCACTCCGCTACTGGGTCACCGAAATGCACGTTGATGGCTTCCGCTTCGACCTCGCGTCCACCCTTGCTCGTGAGTTCTACGATGTGGACAAGCTCTCCACGTTCTTCGAACTCATCCAGCAGGACCCGGTTGTTTCCCAGGTGAAGCTCATTGCCGAGCCGTGGGATGTCGGCCCCGGCGGCTACCAGGTGGGTAACTTCCCGCCTCAGTGGACCGAATGGAACGGCAAGTACCGCGATACCGTCCGCGATTTCTGGCGCGGTGAGCCCTCCACCTTGGGTGAATTCGCGTCCCGCCTGACCGGTTCGGCAGACCTTTACGAGCACTCCGGACGCCGGCCCTACGCCTCGATCAACTTCGTTACGGCACACGATGGCTTCACGTTGATGGACCTGGTGTCCTATAACGAGAAGCACAACGAGGCCAACGGCGAGGACAACAACGACGGCGAATCCCACAACCGCTCATGGAACTGCGGCGAGGAAGGGCCGACCGAAGATCCCACAGTGCTTGCGCTGCGGGCACGCCAGCAACGCAACTTCATTGCATCCCTGTTCCTCTCACAGGGTGTACCGATGCTGCTCCACGGCGATGAGCTTGGGCGGACACAGAACGGCAACAACAACGGGTACTGCCAGGACTCCGAGCTCACATGGATCAACTGGGACAACGTGGACCAGCCGCTGATCGAATTCACGGCGGCGGTGAGCGCCCTGCGCGCCAAGCACCCCAGCCTGCGACGCAGCCGCTTCTTCGACGGACGCCCGGTCCTCCGTGGCGAAGGTGAGCGGCTCCCGGATATCGTATGGCTGGATGCTGACGGCAGCACCATGAGCCCGTCCGACTGGGACGAAGCCTTCGGCCGCTCCGTGGGCGTGTTCCTCAACGGAGACGGTATCAACGGCCGCGACACCCAGGGCCGGCGCATCACTGACGTCAACTTCCTGCTCTACTTCAACGCCGACCAGGAAGATGTGGACTTCCAGATCCCCTCGGACGAGTACGCGCCCGCGTGGGACGTCATGATCGACACCGCTGGAGAGGGCGCCGAAGCCGGCGTCATCAAGCCCGAGCAGCACCTGAAGGTCAGCGGCAAGTCTCTGGTGGTCCTCCGCGCCCACAGCACGCCCGAGGTTGAGCCCGATCATTCCGTGGCTGCTTCCCTGGCTGCCCTGACCCAGACGAGCACCCCGGAAACGGCATCGCTCACTTCTCCCGCCGTAACGTCCCTGCCCTTCGACTACAAGGGGGAGGGGACCGCCACGCAGGAGAGCGGCCAGGACGGCGACGCTGCAGCTGAGCCGGCTTCAAAGGAGAACCAGGCGTGAAAACTCCCATCTCGACGTATCGGCTGCAGATCCGTCCGGGCTTCACCCTCCAGGACGCTGCCGGGCTAACCGGCTATCTGCGCTCCTTGGGAGTCGACTGGGTCTACGTGTCACCGATCCTGACGGCCGAACAAGGCTCTGATCACGGCTACGATGTCACCGATCCGTCAACCGTGGATGCCTCCCGCGGCGGCCCTGAGGGGCTCGAAGCCCTGGCCCGGTCAGCCCGGGAACAGGGCCTTGGCATCCTGGCTGACATCGTGCCAAACCACATGGGCGTAGCTTCACCCAAGCAGAATTCCTGGTGGTGGCAGCTCCTGAAAGAAGGCCAGGGTTCCAAGTACGCCGAAGCCTTCGACGTCGACTGGGACTTTGGCGGCGGCAAGATCCGCGTTCCGGTCCTGGGCAGCGATGACGACCTCGACGAACTCAAGGTCGTCGACGGTGAACTGCGTTACTACGATCATGCCTTTCCGCTGGCAGAGGGAACTTACGCCGAAGGTGACAGCCCGAAAGATGTGCATGCCCGGCAGCACTACGAGCTGGTCGGTTGGCGGCGTGCCGATGCCGAGCTGAACTACCGGCGATTCTTCGCAGTCAACACGTTGGCTGGCGTGCGGGTCGAAGTCCCTTGGGTTTTCGATGAAGCGCACCAGGAAATTGTCCGCTGGTTCCGTGACGGCCTGGTTGACGGGCTGAGGATTGACCACCCCGATGGCTTGGCCGACCCGGAAGGCTACCTGGCCAGGCTGCGGGAGGCTACCGGCGGGGCATACCTGCTGGTGGAAAAAATCCTTGAACCGGGCGAACAGCTTCCGGAGACCTTCGATTGTGAAGGCACCACCGGCTATGACGCACTTGCCGATGTGGACCGCTTGTTCGTGGACCCCTCAGCCGAGGAGTACCTGAACTCCCTCGACGCCCGCCTCCGCGGTTCGGATGCGCCCGCTGATTACCACGCCATGATCCGTGGGACGAAGCGACGCATTGCCGATGGGATCCTGCGCTCCGAGATACTGCGGCTGGCGCGTTTGGTTCCTGAATCCCTGGAACTTCCCCATGGGAAAGTCGCGGATGCCCTCGCTGAGGTTATTTGCTGCTTCCCGATCTACAGGACTTACCTGCCCTACGGTGCCAAGGTCCTGAGCCAGTCCATAGAAGAAGCAGCACGGCATCGTCCGGACCTTGACACCGTACTGCGTCGCTTGGAGCCACTGCTCCTTGATGAATCCGGCCCGCTGGCCCGGCGTTTCCAGCAGACCTCCGGGATGGTCATGGCCAAGGGCGTGGAAGACACTGCGTTCTTCCGCTACACCCGGCTGGGGACGCTCACGGAAGTGGGAGCCGACCCTACCGAGTTCTCGATTCCCGCGGGGGTTTTCCACGAGCGGATGGCACGTCGTCAACAGCTCCTGCCGTTGTCGATGACCACGCTGAGCACGCACGACACCAAACGGAGCGAGGATGCCCGCGCCCGGATTTCGGCCATTTCGGAGGCTGTTCCCGAGTGGGAGTTGTTCCTGGGAACCGTTCAGCAACTCGCTCCGATACCGGACGGCCCCCTCTCGGCGTTGATATGGCAGTCAATCGTCGGAGCCTGGCCGGCTGATCGTGGACGCCTGCAGTCCTACGCCCTGAAAGCGGCGCGGGAAGCAGGAAACTCGACCAACTGGACCGACCCGAACGCCGAGTTTGAACGGCACCTGGCTGCCGCCGTCGACGCCGCTTTTGATGTCCCCGAAGTTGCGGCCGCGCTGGACAACTTCGTTGCCGAGCTTGAACCCTTCGGGACGACGAACTCGCTGTCGGCGAAGCTGATCCAGCTGACCATGCCCGGCGTCCCGGACGTCTATCAGGGCACGGAATTCCGGGATGGTTCGCTGACCGACCCGGACAACAGGCGGACCGTGGACTTCAAGGCCCGCATCGCGGCACTCGCCGAGTTGGACGCCGGTGCCAAGCCGGCGTTCACGGAGGAATCGGCCAAGCTGCTGGTGCTCTCCCGCGCCCTGAGGCTGCGCCGCGATCGGCCGGAGCTGTTCGCAGGCTACCTGCCGGTGGCAGCTCGGGGTTCGGCGGCAGGCCATGTGGTGGCCTTCGACAGGGGAGCGGAAAAGCGGGGAGCCCTCACGGTAGCCACCCGGCTGCCCAGGCGGCTCGAACGTGACGGCGGGTGGCGGGACACCGTTATCGATCTCACGGTGGACAGCATCGACCAACTGACCGGTGCGTCCTACAGTGCCGGGGCTGTGCCGGTTGCACGGCTGCTTGAGCGTTACCCCGTGGCCCTGCTGGTGCCTGCCACCTGATTCCGGAACGACCAACGTCGTCACTGCAATGCACGCTTGAACACCTAAAGGGAGCATGATGCTGGAGCACGCTGCTGGGAAAAACCGCTATGACGTCTGGGCGCCGAACGCTGGTTCGGTGCGGCTGGTCGCAGGCAGTCAAGAGTACGCCATGGAACAACAGCACGACGGCGCGGCCACCGGTTGGTGGCGCGCCCCGGCTGACGCGGTGGCACGGGGAGCGGACGGTGACTCCTACGGTTACCTCGTGGACGGGGAAGGTCCTTTCCCGGACCCCCGTTCCCGTCGACAACCTGATGGCGTCCACGGCCTGTCGGCGATCTTCGATCCCGACGTCCACCAATGGCAGGATGCCGAATGGAAGGGCAAGGCACTGAAGGGCTCGGTCATTTACGAGCTGCACCTGGGCACCTTCACCCCGGAAGGGACGCTGGATGCGGCCGCCGGGAAACTGGACTACCTTGTGGACCTTGGCGTGGATTTCATCGAGTTGCTGCCGGTCAACGGCTTCAACGGTGTCCACAACTGGGGTTACGACGGCGTCCTTTGGTACGCCGTGCACGAACCATACGGCGGACCCGTGGCATACCAGCGGTTCGTCGACGCTGCCCACGCAGCAGGTTTGGGCGTCATCCAGGACGTTGTCTACAACCACCTTGGACCAAGTGGAAACTATTTGCCCAAGTATGGCCCGTACCTGAAATCGGGGGAGGGCAACACCTGGGGTGACTCCGTGAACCTGGATGGCCCCGGCTCGGACGATGTCCGCCGCTACATCCTGGAGAACGCAGAAATGTGGCTCCGCGATTACCACGTGGACGGGCTGCGCCTGGATGCTGTTCATGCCCTGCGCGACGAACGGGCCGTCCACATCCTGGAGGACTTTGGGGCGTTGGCGGACCGGATCGAAGCCGAGACGGGTATTCCCAAGACACTGATCGCCGAATCGGACCTCAACAACCCGCGCCTCATCTACCCGCGCCAGGACAACGGATACGGCCTGGAGGGCCAGTGGAGCGACGACTTCCACCACGCGGTGCACGTCAACCTCAGCGGCGAGACCACCGGTTACTACTCGGATTTCGACTCCCTGGCTGTGCTGGCCAAGGTCCTGGAACATGGCTTCCTGCACGATGGCAGCTACTCCAGCTTCCGCGGGCGGCACCACGGCCGACCCATCCGGCATGACCTGGCACACCCGTCAGCACTGGTGGTTTGCCTGCAGAACCACGACCAAATCGGGAACCGTGCAATCGGCGACCGGCTCACCGCCTCGCTCTCCTTCGGGAAACTGGCCATCGGTGCCGTGCTGACCATGACGTCCCCCTTCACGCCCATGCTGTTCATGGGTGAGGAATATGGCGCGTCCACTCCCTGGCAGTTCTTCACCTCGCATCCGGAACCGGAACTGGGCAAGGCCACAGCCGAAGGCCGGATCAAGGAGTTTGAACGCATGGGATGGGACCCGGCGGTAGTTCCCGACCCCCAGGACCCAGAAACGTTCCAGCGCTCCAAGCTCAAGTGGGAGGAAGCAGAAGAGGGAGACCACGCCCGCCTTCTGCAGCTGTACAAGGATTTGGCACAGCTGCGCCATAACACCCCGGAACTGGCGGACGGCGGATTTGGGGATACCTCGGTTGAGTTCGACGACGACGAACGCTGGCTGCAGATGTCCCGCGGCGAGGTACGGGTTGTCTGCAACTTCGGGGACGAGGCACTCGCGACACCCCTGGACGGCTCCGTGCTGCTGGCCACCGACCACGAAGCAGCCCTGGACGACGGGACGTTGACGCTTCCTGGCGGTAGCGCCGTCGTCGTACGTATCAACTGACCCCGCCTGACTCAACTGACCTGAGCCGAGGGTGACGGCGCCCACATAGCGGACGCGCCGTCACCCTTGCCAGGTGCAGTGGCAGGATGGAACGTATGACTTATTCGGCTGCGGAGAACCGCTACGAAACCATGCCCTACCGCCGTGTCGGACGCAGCGGACTGAAGCTTCCCGCCATCTCGCTGGGCCTATGGCACAACTTCGGCGACGACAAGCGGTTCGACGAACAGCGCGCCATCCTGCGCCGGGCGTTCGACCTGGGGGTCACCCACTTTGACCTCGCCAACAACTACGGGCCACCGGACGGGTCCGCCGAGACGAACTTCGGGCGCCACCTCAAAGACGACCTTAAGCCGTACCGGGACGAACTCATCATCTCTACCAAGGCCGGTTACTACATGTGGCCCGGACCTTATGGTGAGTGGGGCTCCCGCAAGAACCTGATCTCCAGCCTTGACCAGTCGCTGGAGCGGATGGGCCTGGACTACGTGGACATCTTCTACAGCCACCGCCCCGATCCTGAGACCCCGCTGGAAGAGACCATGGGGGCGCTGGACTACGCAGTACGCTCCGGCAAGGCCCTCTACGCCGGCATCTCCTCCTACACTCCGGAGCAGACCATCGAGGCCGCCCGGATCCTGAAGGAACTCGGTACGCCGCTGCTCATTCACCAGCCCAGCTATTCCATGCTCAACCGCTGGACGGAGAATGGCTCACCCAACCTCTATGAGGCACTGGATCAAGTGGGAGCAGGTTCCATCGCGTTCTCGCCCCTCGCCCAGGGGATGCTGACCGACCGGTACCTCAACGGTGTCCCGGCGGATTCCCGCGCGGCCAAGGAAAGGTTCCTCTCCGAGTCCGCGTTGACGGAAGAAAAACTGGACCGTGTGCGCGGACTCAAGGCGATAGCCGAAGGACGTGGGCAAACCCTGGCCCAGATGGCGATTGCGTGGATCCTGCGCGAGCAGCCGAAGGGCTCGCCCGTTACCTCTGCGCTCGTCGGGGCGTCCAGCGTCGCGCAGCTCGAGGACACCCTTAGCGCTATCAACAACCTGGAGTTCAGCAAGGACGAGCTGACGGCGATCGACGAATTCGCGGTGGAATCCGACATCAACCTTTGGGCGCAGAAGTAGCCAGCAGGAACTGACACAAACAGCAGGGGCCGGTAAGGAACAAAACCGGTCCCTGCTGTGTTGGTTAGAATGCAAGTGTGCGCCGAATGGCGCCGTGCCAATTAGCCGCGCCCTGGACATACTCAGGGACCCGCCTGGCACCTGAGGTTATTTCTCAAAGGAGTTCCGTGTCTTCACATCCGATTCGTGTTGCCATTGTTGGTGTAGGAAACTGCGCTGCATCGCTGGTCCAAGGTGTCCAGTACTACCGCGACGCTGACCCGAAGGCCACGATCCCGGGTCTGATGCACGTTGAGTTCGGTCAGTACCACGTCAATGACGTCCAGTTCGTCGCTGCTTTCGATGTCGATAGCAAGAAGGTTGGACTGGACCTGGCCGACGCCATCGGTGCCAGCGAAAACAACACCATCAAGATCGCCGACGTCCCGGCCACCGGTGTCACCGTTCAGCGCGGCCACACCCTGGACGGCTTGGGCAAGTACTACCGCGAGACCATCGTCGAAGCCCCCGAAGAGGCCGTGGACATCGTCGCAGCGCTCCGTGAAGCCAAGGTTGACGTCATGGTGTGCTACCTGCCCGTGGGTTCGGAACAGGCCGCCAAGTTCTACGCCCAGTGCGCCATCGACGCCGGCGTCGCATTCGTCAACGCCCTGCCCGTCTTCATAGCCGGCACCAAGGAGTGGGCCGACAAGTTCACCGAGGCCGGTGTTCCGATTGTTGGCGACGACATCAAGAGCCAGATCGGCGCCACCATCACGCACCGCGTCATGGCCAAGTTGTTCGAAGACCGCGGCGTCACCCTGGACCGGACGTACCAGCTGAACGTCGGTGGCAACATGGACTTCAAGAACATGCTGGAGCGCGACCGCCTCGAGTCCAAGAAGATCTCCAAGACCCAGGCCGTGACCTCCAACGTCGAGGCTGAGTTGCACGCCGACGACGTCCACATTGGACCGTCCGACTACGTTGCCTGGCTCGACGACCGCAAATGGGCGTTCGTCCGCCTCGAGGGCCGCAACTTCGGCGACGCACCTGTCTCCCTGGAGTACAAGCTTGAAGTATGGGACTCCCCGAACTCGGCCGGCGTGATCATCGACGCCATCCGTGCCGCCAAGATCGGCTTGGACCGCGGCATCGGCGGCCCGCTGCTCTCCGCTTCCAGCTACTTCATGAAGTCCCCGCCGGAGCAGTTCAACGACGACCTCGCCCGCGACAAGGTGGAAGCCTTCATTCGCGGCGACATCGAGCGCTAAAGCCCTCAACAAGCGCCCCCGCACCCCGGTGAACAACACCTGGGTGCGGGGGCGTTTGTCGTGCGGCGGGTGGATTTTTTGGGGGCGGGCTAGAAGAGGCCCGTGGGGTTGCCCTCGGAGTCGACGTCCATGCGCATGGCGGCCGGTTCCTTGGGAAGGCCGGGCATGGTCATCACCGCACCGGTCAGGGCAACAATGAATCCCGCCCCGGTCTTGGGGATGAGATCACGTACGTGCACTTTGAAACCCTTGGGCGCGCCCAGCCTGGAGGCGTCGTCCGTGAAGGAGTACTGCGTCTTGGCCATGCAGACGGGCAATCCCGACCAGCCGTTCTTCTCGATCTCGGCGAGTCGTTTGAGCGCCGGTACGGAGAAGTCCACGCCATCTGCCCCGTAGATTTCCTGGACGATGGTCTGGATTTTTTCTTCCACGGAGAGCTCCAACGGGTACAAGTGGTGGAAGTCCGAGGGCCGGGCCAGTGCGGCGGCTACCTTCGTGGCGAGCTCATCCCCGCCGTCTCCTCCGCCGCCGCGCCCCCAAACATCGGCGACTGCCGCGTCTACGCCCTCCGCTGCGCACCAGGCCAGAAGCCATTCCAGTTCTTCCGGGGTGTCGGTGGCGAACTTATTGATGGAGACCACGGGGGCGATGCCGAACTTTGCCACGTTGCCGACGTGCCGCTTCAGGTTCTCCACGCCGGCCGCGACGGCCTCGACATTGGGCTGGTCGAGCTGGTCCTTGGGAACCCCGCCCTGCATCTTCAGCGCGCGGATGGTGGCAACGACTACGACGGCGGACGGCGCCACATCTGCGATGCGAGCCTTAATGTCCATGTACTTTTCGGCGCCGAGGTCTGCTCCGAAGCCCGCCTCGGTGACGACGATATCGGCGAGCTCCATGGCCGTGCGGGTTGCAATCAACGAATTGCAGCCATGGGCTATGTTGGCGAACGGGCCGCCGTGAACCAGCGCGGGGGTGCCTGCGATGGTTTGGACGAGGTTCGGCTTGATCGCGTCCTTGAGCAGCATGGTGAGGGCTCCCTCGACGCCGAGGTCGGCGACGGTCACCGGGGCCCGGTCGAAGGTGTAGCCGAAAGTGATCCGACCGAGCCTGCTCCGTAGGTCGTCCAGATCCGTGGAAAGGCAGAACACGGCCATGATTTCGGAGGCGACGGTGATGTCGAAGCCATCTTGCCGGGGTACCCCCTGGGCTGGTCCGCCAAGTCCGATGACCACCTCCCTCAGTGCGCGGTCGTTCATGTCCAGCACCCGTTTGAAGGTCATCCGGCGCGGGTCGATGCCCAGGGCGTTTCCTTGGAAGATGTGGTTGTCCACCAATGCCATGAGGGCGTTGTTGGCAGACGTCACGGCATGGAAATCTCCGGTGAAATGCAGGTTGATGTCGTCCATGGGCAGGACTTGGGAGTAGCCCCCTCCCGTGGCTCCGCCTTTCATCCCCAGGATCGGACCAAGGGAGGGCTCTCGCAAGGCGATCATCACGTTGTTCCCTGCGCGGGCGAGGGAATCGGCCAGCCCCACGGTGGTGGTTGATTTGCCTTCGCCCGCAGGGGTGGGTGACATCGCTGATACGAGGACCACCTTGCCTGGTTTCTTGCCTTGGGGGAGCCGGAGCTTGGCTGGATTGATCTTGGCCTTGTAGGGCCCGTACAGCTCCAGGGCGTCCACCGCGATTCCTGCCCGTTCGGCGATCTGCTCAATGGGCAGCATGGTGGCGTTGTGGGCAATCTCGAGGTCACTCAAGACCTTTTGTTCAGACATCGTTGTCCTTTGGCTGTGGCCATACAGGGTGCTGCGGGCCGGGCGTACTTGCGCTGTGCGCGACAATCTACCAGCACCGTTGAGCCAGACAGGCGAGGACTCAGCGCCTGGGGACCAACAAACCGCTGACTGCTTCCCGGTAGCTCTCCAGGGTGATCGCGGCTGTTCGCTGCCACCCGAATGACTCGGCATGGGTGGCAGCAAGCCGTCCCATGCCTTCGCGGGTCTGGACATCGTCGTAGAGGTCTTCCAGGGCGTCCGCCCAGTCCGAGGGGTCGTGCCCATCCACCAGGAGTCCGGTGCGGCCGTCGGAAATGGCGCGGGAGAGGCCACCGACGTTGGTGGCAACGACGGGTGTGCCACACGCCTGTGCTTCCAAGGCGACCAGGCCGAACGACTCGCTGAAGGAGGGCATGACCACGACATCGGCGGAGCGGAACCAGCTGGCCAACTCGGGAGCCACGACCGGCGGCCGGTGGGTGACGACGTCGTCGAGCCCGGCGTCGTGGATGATCTGCGTGAGGTTGAAGTCCTTCGATCCGCTGAGGGATCCCAGGATGGTCATTTCGAGGTCGATGTCGGGCCGGCGCCGACGCAGGATTCCGGCGGCTTTTACGAACACCTGCGGACCTTTGAGCCGCTGGATCCGGCCCGCGAAGAGGATATGGAAACTGTCCGGGCGCACTCCCCGGAGGGCGCGGGATTTCTTGCGGAAGGACGGTGTGAAGACGTTCAGGTCGACCCCGGGCGGTGCAATGTCGATGCGGTCGCGGTCCGCCCCGTAGTGGGAGACGAGTTCCTCGGCCTCTGCGGGGGTGTTGGCGACCAGGCGGCCTGCGCCGTCGACGATCTTTTGCTCGCCTTCTTCCCGTCGACGGGGTTCGGGGCGCTCGCCGGACTGCAGCACCAGGTTCTTGACCTTGGCCATGGTGTGCATGGTGTGAACCATGGGAACGCCCCAAAGCTCCGACAGTTCCAGCCCTGCCACCCCCGAAACCCAGTAGTGGGAGTGGATGGCATCGTAGCGGCCGTGCAGTTGTTCATGGCGGATCCGGTCTATCTCGCCCACCATCTGGTGGAGGAGCTCCGGCAGCTCTTCTTTGGGAATCTTCCTGCGGGGTCCGGCCATGACGTTGTGGACGCAGACGCCGGGCCCGGGATGCTCGACGGCGGGCTGGTTGGCCTTGGTGGAGCGCGTGAAGATTTCCACTTCCACGCCGGTCTCAGCCAATGCCATGGCGAGGGCCCGCACGTAGACGTTCATTCCGCCGGCGTCCCCGGCACCCGGTTGCTCCATGGGGGAGGTGTGCAAGGACAGGAATGCCACGCGACGAATCAATGGCATGGCGTTCCTCCTGACAAGACGGGGCAAAGGCTGTTTGCCCTGCAGAAAACACTACTCCTGCCGGGCATCGCCTGGCCGAAGCAAACCCGCTATGTGGACAACGCTGCTACCGTGGCCGCTGTGACCGACGAAAAGACTTTCGACATTCGACAAGCAACAACCGCGGACTGGCCCGGCATCTGGGCCGTGCTGGAACCCGTGATCCGAGACGGTGAAACGTTCACCTGGGACCGTGACACCACGGAAGAGACAGCGCGGGCCAAGTGGTTCAAGGAGGCTCCGGGACAGACCTTCGTGGCCGTCGACCGGGGAAGCGGCGAGGTGCTGGGAACCGGCGAATTCCATGCGAACCAGGGCGGTGGTGGCAGCCACGTGGCCAACGCCGGGTACATGGTGGGGGCCAAGCACTCCGGCAAGGGCATTGCCCGGGCCCTGTGTGCGTACTCCTTGGCGGAAGCCAAGGCAGCCGGCTTCTACGCCATGCAGTACAACGCCGTGGTGGAGAGCAACGTCCGCGCGGTCTGGCTCTGGCAATCCATGGGATTCACCATCCTCGCCACCGTGCCTGAAGCGTTCAACCATCCTGAGATCGGGTACGTCGGACTGCACGTGATGTACCGGAAACTCTAGGACCACAGCCTGCGCAGTTCGGGGAAAGCCTGCTCGTACCGATCCAACAGTTCCTTCCCCAGCGACGCCGAACCCACCAGCGGATGCGCGGCGAAGGCCCGTACGGCGGATTCCCGGTCGCCCTCCCTGACAGCACGAATGGTCAGTTTCTCCACCTCCTTGACGCGTTTCATCAAAGTGAGGAACTGCCTGCCGGGACGCTCCTGCGCAAGCGGCAGGGCGCCGTCGGGCGTTATCTCGCAGGGAACCTCGACGACGGCGTCCCCGGGAAGGCCGGGCACCGCACCATCCGCTGTGGCCGGGCCACCGGCGGCAGACACCGGAGAGTTGGGAACGTTCAGGATCAACTGGGTCCTCCCGCCCCCGAAAAGGGCTTTCATGAGGGCCAACGCCACCCGCTCGTAGCCGCCACCGGCCAGGTCTTCCTCATCCCGTTGTTCGCCGTGGGTGCGGGCTTCGGCCAAATAGCCTTCCTCCCGGGACCGTCGAGCGGCATCCCACAGCGCATAGGCGTGGTCAGAGTCCACCAACGCCGGGTACAGCGAGCGTTGCTGCTGGTGGATGGAGGTGCCCCGGGTTTCCTGTTGGGCCCTGATGGCGTCAGTTGCCTGCGCGGTTTGGTAGTAGTAGTAAAGGTATTCGTTGGGAAGGCAGCCGAGCCTCTTCAGGAGCTTGCGGCCGAACAGCCGACCCTCTTCCATGGACCCAAGGGCCCTCTCGTCCTCGAGCAGGCCGGGCAGCAGGTCAGTCCCACCCGGAGCCAGCCGGTATAGCCAGCCGAGGTGGTTCAGCCCAAAGTAGCCCACGCCGTCGAGCATTCCGTCCTTCAGCGGCGCCCCTGCGGCGCGGGCCGCCCGCTGCACCAGTCCGCCGGCGGAATCGCAGATCCCGATCACCCGCCCGCTCAGCACTGAACGCAGCGCCTCGGTGACCATCCCGGCGGGGTTGGTGAAATTGATCAGCCACGCATCCGGGCAGTGGCGACGCATAGCCTCTGCCAGTTCAAGCATCCGGGGAATGGAGCGCAGCGCATAGGAAATCCCACCCGCCCCGGTTGTCTCCTGTCCCAACAGGCCCAAGTCCAGGGCGACGCGCTCGTCTTTAATGCGCCCCGCCGTTCCGCCGGGGCGCATCGCCGCGAACACCACATCCGTACCTTCAAGGGCCTGTGCCAGGTCCGTCGAAACCACGACGTCGGGCCGGGAACCTGCCGCGGTAGGCATATCGCGGAGCACAGCCTCAATGGCCGCAACCCGCAACGCGTCGACGTCGTAAAGCACCAGTGAGTCCACCAACCCCGCGAAGGGGCCCGCGCACAAAGCCCGGTACACAAGGGGAACCCGGAATCCGCCGCCACCGGCGATCATGAGCCGCATGGTCCGAGTCTATGCAGCCCGGAGGGTGCAGCGTAGTGTGCCGTGCATGGACGCTATGCCCCAGCGACGTTACGATCCTCTTGCCGCAGTCAGGTCTGACGGCGATCACCAATGCGACCTCCTCCTGACCGGCACGGTGTTCCAGGACATTATTTTCACGGGCTTGCCGCACGCACCTGAACCCGGCACGGAAGTCTGGAGCGAAGGCATGGGAAGCTGCCCGGGCGGCGTGGCCAACCAGGCCATCGCCGCCGCAAGGCTGGGACTGCGGACCAATCTGGCAGCAACGTTCGGGGACGACGGCTACGGCGACTACAACTGGCAGATATTGGAGAGCCAGGAACACGTGGACCTGTCCCTGTCCAGGAGGATTCCAGGCTGGCACTCTCCGGTCACGGTGTCCATGTGCGTGAACCAGGACAGGTCCATGGTGACCCACGGCCACCCGGCTCCCATCAGTGCCTCCGAACTGATGGGGCAGCCACCCAAGGCGCTCGCCGCCGTCGCGGACCTGGGTGAGGAACTGGAGCCGTGGATGATGGCCGCGAAGACAGCGGGAACCAAACTCTTCGGCGTCGTGGGGTGGGACCCCACCGGCAAATGGTCCGAGCGTCGGCTCGAACAACTCGGGAACTTCCATGCCTTCCTGCCCAACGCGCCCGAAGCGATGGCGTTCACCGGCAAAGCAGACCCGTGGGCTGCCCTGTACTCGCTGGCCGACCGGGTGCCCGTCGCAGTGGTAACCCTTGGTCCCCAGGGGGCTGTGGCAGTGGATTCGGAAACCGGCGAAGAGGAGTGGGTTCCGTCCCTGCCGGTCTCCGCGTCCGACCCTACGGGTGCCGGGGATTGCTTTGGAGCGGCCTTCATTGTGGGCTGCCTTGCGGGATGGACTCTGGGGGACAGGCTGCGCTTTGCGAACCTCTGTGCCTCGCTGGCAGTCCAGGAAGTCGGAGGATCCTTGGCTGCGCCCGGATGGGGTGACATCGCCGACTGGTGGCACCGGGCAAACGCGCGCAAGGAGCGTCAATCCAGCCAGTGGGTCCGTCGTTTCGCGTTCCTGGAACCGATCGTCAAAGACATCCCGGCGGAGGCGCAGCGGCGGGCACGCGCCACCATCGCCCACTTGTCCGACGCCCAGTAACGCGCGCGGCCACCGTCCGCGGCCCACCGCAGTTAACCCGAATTCACTGGCACCACTAGAATCTCTAGGGTGACTTACGAAGCAGCAGCAGATATCGGGATCGGATCCAAGGCCTCCATAACAAGGTCGGCCCTGCTGGAACGTTCGGCTGTGATCGATCTCGACGCTGTGCGGCACAATGTCCGCCAGTTCGTCGCGATCGCCTCGCCGGCCTCCGTTATGGCGGTGGTCAAGGCTGACGCCTACGGCCACGGTGCCGTCCAAGTGGCCCGCGCCGCCCTCGACGCCGGAGCGGCCTGGCTCGGTGTGGCGCACATTTCCGAGGCGCTCGCCTTGCGCGCTGCCGGGGTGGATGCGCCGCTGCTGGCTTGGCTGCACACCCGCGAAAGCAACTTCCAAGCGGCAGTCGCCGCCGGCGTCGACGTCGGAATTTCCGGTTGGGAACTCGACGCAGTGGTAGCTGCTGCCCGGGAACAGGAACGGCCGGCGCGGGTGCACCTGAAGGTGGACACCGGGCTTGGCCGCAACGGCTGCACCATCGAGGACTGGGACCAGTTGGTGGGCCAGGCAATGGACTACCAGGACCAGGGGCTTCTGCGCGTTGTGGGTATTTTCTCGCACCTCGCCGTGGCCGACGAACCGCACCGTCCTGAAACCGACGAGCAACTCACTGTCTTCCGTGAGGCCATCGCCATGGCCGAGGACGCAGGCGTGGACACCGAGGTGCGCCACATCGCCAACACGCCCGCCACGCTGTCCCGCCCCGACTCGCATTTCGACCTTGTCCGTGTGGGTCTTGGCGTGTACGGGCTCTCGCCGTTCGAGGGCGCCACGTCCGCTGACCTTGGATTGCATCCGGCAATGACGGTCCGCACGCTGCTGTCCAATTGCAAGAAGGTCCCCGAAGGCCAGGGAGTTTCCTACGGGCTGAACTACCACACCACCGGGGAGAGCACGCTGGGCCTGGTGCCGCTGGGCTACGCCGACGGTGTCCCGCGGATTGCCACTGGCGGCCCTGTGCGCGTCAACGGTACCAACTACCCCGTGGTGGGCAGGATTGCCATGGACCAGATGGTGATCGATCTTGGCCCCATGACAGTCGAGGCCGCCAATGCCCTCAAGGGCGCGGAAGCTGTCATGTTCGGTGACGGTGCCGACGGTGGTCCGACTGCGGATGATTGGGCAGCCGCAGCAAGCACCAACAACTACGAGATTGTCACCCGCATCAGTTCCCGGGTTCCGCGCAGCTACGTCAACGAGCTCGCCACCGGTCCAGCGGCGCCTGCCGGTGCCGTCGACGCCGAAACGGCGGCGCTGTGAACCAATCCCAGTGGGAACGCACAGTCACGGTAACGACGGCGGACCAGACCCACGCTCTCGCGGCGGCCCTCGGTGGGGTGCTTGAAGCGGGGGACCTCCTGGTGCTGACCGGGGAACTGGGTGCGGGCAAAACCACGTTTACCCAAGGACTCGGGGAAGGGCTGGGCGTCCGCGCCGGAATCATCTCGCCCACTTTCGTCCTGGTCCGGATCCACCCGAACCTCCCTGATGGTCCCAGGCCCGGTGGCCCGGATCTGGTCCACGTGGATGCGTACAGGCTCGACTCGGCCGCGGAGGTGGACGATATCGATCTCGAGAACACCATGGACTCCGCTGTGACAGTGGTGGAGTGGGGCAGGGACCGGGTGGAGCATCTCTCCGAGAGCCGCCTGGAAGTCGATTTGCACAGGTCCGTGGGCGGCAACAGTGCCGCAGAGACCGGCAGCGTCCTGGATTTTGATACCGAGGACGACGACGAGCCCCGCACCATTGTGTTCCGGGGCTTTGGTCCCCGCTGGGCCGAAGCACCCCGCCTGCTGGACGAAACGGGATCCCGTCCTGCCGAAGAAGGAGGCAACTGATGTTGATCCTGGCCATTGACACCTCAGCTGTTGCCAGCGCGGCCCTGATCTCCGATGACGCCATGGAAGGCGTGGTGGATTCCTTCGCCACCGAGGACACCCGGAGCCACGCCGAGGTCCTTGCACCGGGCATTGAGAAGCTCTTGGCGGGGGCGGGTGTTACCGGAGCTGACATCGATGCGATCGTCACCGGGGTAGGTCCTGGTCCTTTCACCGGGCTGCGTTCCGGTATTGCCACGGCCCGCACCCTCGCATTCGTGTGGAACAAGCCGCTGCACGGACTGATGAGCCTGGACGCGATTGCCCTGGAAGTTGCGGAATCCACGGTGTCGGCTTCCGAGTTCCTGGTGGCTACCGATGCCCGGCGCAAAGAGGTCTATTGGGCCCGGTACACCGTGTCCGATGGCCGGCTCCCGGAACTCGTGGATGGCCCGCATGTGGGTTTCGCTTCTGAGCTGCCGGACTTGCCCGTTTTTGGGGCAGGCGCAGGTCTGTACGCGGACGTCCTCAGCGCGGACCCGGACTTCGCCGGAACACAACCCAATGCGGCATCCCTGGGTCAGTTCGCCTTGGCCCGGCTCGCCGCGGGACAGGCGCTCCTCGACTCAACGCCCCTCTATTTGCGGGAATCGGACGCCCAGGTCCCGGGCCCCCGGAAGCGTGCGCTGTGACCGGGGCCGCTGAGATGTCGCTGCGCGACATGACCGAGGCCGATATTCCCGTGGTCGAGGCGTTGGAACGTCGGTTGTTCCCCGTGGATGCCTGGCCGCTGCAGATGTTCTTTGACGAATTGGCCCAGCCCGAAACCCGCCGCTACGTGGTTGCAGAGGTCGCTGGGGAGATCGTGGCCTATGCCGGGCTGATGTGCATCGAGCCCATCGCGGATGTCCAGACGATCGCCGTCGTGCCTGAATTCGAAGGCCAAGGCATCGGCTCGGCGGTCCTGACCGAACTCATCGAAGAGGCGCGGCGCAGGCGGGCCGCGGACGTACTCCTGGAGGTCCGCGCGGACAACCCGCGCGCCCAGAGGCTGTACGTACGTTTCGGGTTCGAACAGATCCACGTCCGCCCGCGCTATTACCGGGATGGCACCGACGCCCTGATCATGCGCCTCCCGCTGACCGATTCCACTTCTTCTGAAGGAGCTCCGGCATGACCGCGACTTTTCCGCAGGAACTGAAGCAGCCGCTGGTGCTCGGCATTGAGTCTTCGTGTGATGAGACCGGTGTCGGGATCGTCCGGGGGACCACGTTGCTGACCAACACGGTGTCTTCATCCATGGACGAGCATGTGCGCTTCGGTGGTGTCATCCCCGAGATCGCTTCCCGGGCCCACCTGGATGCCTTTGTTCCCACGCTGCAGGAATCATTGCATGAAGCCGGTGTCACGCTGGAGGACATCGACGCCATTGCAGTCACGTCAGGACCTGGCCTTGCCGGCGCCTTGATGGTGGGCGTTTGTGCCGCGAAGGCCTTGGCCTTGGCCACCGGCAAGCCGCTGTACGCGATCAACCACCTGGTGGCCCACGTGGGCGTCGGCCTGCTGGATGGAAAGCCCGACGCCGGTGCTGCCGCCGGCTTGGGCGCCGGTCAGTTGCCGGAGAACCTTGGCGCGCTCCTGGTGTCGGGTGGCCACACGGAGATCCTCAGGATCAGGAGCATCACGGACGACGTTGAGCTGCTGGGCTCAACCATCGATGACGCGGCCGGCGAGGCCTATGACAAAGTGGCCCGCATCCTTGGCCTTGGCTATCCCGGTGGCCCTGCCATCGACAAGCTGGCCCGCCAGGGTAATCCGAAATCCATCCGTTTCCCGCGGGGACTTACTCAGCCCAAGTACATGGGGACCGCCGAGGACAAGGGCCCACACCGCTACGACTGGTCGTTCAGTGGACTGAAGACAGCCGTGGCCCGCTGTGTGGAGCAGTTCGAGGCCCGCGGCGAGGAAGTGCCCGTGGCCGACATTGCGGCGGCCTTCCAGGAAGCCGTGGTTGATGTCATCAGTTCCAAGGCGGTCCTTGCGTGCCAGGAGAACGGCATCACCGATGTCCTGTTGGGCGGCGGCGTCGCAGCGAACTCACGGCTGCGCGAATTGACCCGCCAGCGCTGTACCTCAGCCGGGATCACCCTCCACGTCCCGCCCTTGGACCTCTGTACTGACAACGGCGCCATGGTGGCGGCATTGGGTTCGCAGTTGATCATGGCGGGCATCGGGCCGAGCGGACTTGCCTTCGCGCCGGACTCGTCCATGCCGGTCACTTCGGTGTCACTGCCTGCCCAGGCGTAATCCAGCCCAAAGGGTATTAACTCCCGGGTGTTAACCCGGTCATGCCACCAAGCCGGAAGTTAGGCGTCGGGGCCTTTGCGCATTTGCTGGACGAGGTCCATCACAACGGCTTGCAGGTCGCCATCGTGCTCAGCGGCTACCCTGCGTTGGCGTTGGTAGCTGGCGCCGCGCTCGATGATCCGTAGGACGTCGGCCAGCTCCTCGGAGCAGCCCAGCTTGGCAGCTACCGGTTCCAGCCGGGCTACTGTTTCCGCGAGGTGCTCGGTGACGAGCTGTTCGTTGCCGTCTGCGTCCAGGATGATGATGGCTTCCATGCCGTAGCGGGCGGCGCGCCATTTATTCTCCTGCACATGCCAGGGTGGCATGGTGGGGATGCTGCCACCGGCGTCCAGGATGGAGGAAAATTCGTCCACCAGGCATTGGGTCAGTGCAGCGATGGCTCCAACTTCTTCGAGGGTGGCAAGGCCATCGCAGATGCGCATTTCGATGGTGCCCAGGTTGGCTACCGGCCGGATATCCCATCGGATTTCTGAGGTGGCGTCGATAACCCCGGTGGTGAACATGTCCTGGACGTAGGACTCGTAGGCCTCCCAGGTTTCGAACTGGAAGGGCAACCCGGCCGTGGGAAGCTGCTGGAACATCAGGGCCCGCTGGGAAGCGTAGCCGGTTTCCTCGCCTGCCCAGTAGGGGCTGGAGGCAGACAATGCCTGGAAATGCGGGAAGTAATTGACCAGGCCATCGAGGACGGGCAGGACTTTGTCCCGGCGATCGATGCCCACGTGGACGTGGACGCCGTAGATGACCATTTGGCGTCCCCACCACTGGGTCCGCTCAATGAGCTTGGCGTAGCGCTCTTTGTCGGTGACAGGCTGGAGCAGGGGAGGGCTGAAGGGGTGGCTGCCTGCGCAGAACACCTCAACGCCCATGGGGTCGGTGACTTCGCGGACAGCTGCAAGGGAGCGGCTGAGGTCCTCTTTGGCGTCCTTGACCGTTTCGCAGATCCCGGTGACAAGCTCCACGGTATTCAGCAGCAGTTCGCGCTTGATATGGGGGTGTTCGTCGTCCTCGTTGAGGTCCGGGTGGTTCGCGGCGACGCCCTTCAGGACATCGTTTGCGACCGATACCAGTTCCCCGGTGCGTGCATTGACGAGCGCCAACTCCCATTCCACACCCAGTGTCGACTGCCTGGATGGCGCAAAATCAATCTGCACGTAGTCCCCTCAATTTGTACTTTCCGGCCTTGTGTTGTGTCAGCCGGACACGATTCCCCGCTGCGGGGCCGCCAGCGGTCGAATCAAGTCTAATGCAGCCGGAACACCCGTGATATCGAGGGGCCCAGGCCCGCAATGAGTCGTCATTTGCTAAATAGAATGATTCTCATTAGTATAAACGCATGCATCTCACAGTCGTCAGTTCCCTCGACAGCCAATGCCGGGAAGCAGCCACGGGGAGGTTGGGTCGAACCCACGCCAACTCGGCAGTGGTTCTCCATGACCTGCTGGATGGTTCGCTGGTCCTGCGCAGGGTTTACCGGGATGGACGCCTGGTTGAACGCGAAACGACAGTCCTGGAGCACGGCTGCCTCAGCTGCACCGTTCGGCTCGACGTCGTACCGACGGCGGAACGCCTCGCCGCATACGGGTTCGACCATGTGGTGCTTGGCTTGCCGCCGGGCGTCGCCGCCGGGATGGCAGTTGCCGAGCTTCGCCAGGGGCTCAGCCGCCCGGCTGTCATCGACAATGCTGTGTTGGCGTTGGATCCCGCAGACCTCGATGACCACATCTGGGACCGCCACACCTTGTTCGAGTCCGGCTTCACGTCCATGCCGCAGGATGACCGCACCAGCGGTGAGTTCCTTATCGGGGAGTTCGGCCACGTGGACACGGTCATGGTTTATCCGGGCCTGGGCGCAACGTTGACGGGCGCCCACCCTGAAGGATCGGCGTCATGGGCGACCGGCATGGAATTGCTCGTCGAATTGGCACCGCATGCCGCTGCCGTCGGTACGGCCGACCCCTACCGTCCGGGCTGCTTCGACCAGGCCGAAACCGCGGCACGTAACCGGCCCGGCGTCGTCCATGTGGCGGCGAGCGAAACGCCAGGTTCCTTCCGCACGGTGCTTCACAAAGCGAGCCGCCCACTGCATCCGGGCCGCTTCCGTGATGCACTGCCACGGTTGGCCGCGGGTACGCATTGGATGCGTGGCCGGCTATGGATTGCCTCTGCTCCCGCCACACGGATCGCCGTCCAGGGAATCGGACCGAGGGTTTGGCTCGAAAGCGCGGGGAAGTGGCTCGCGGATTCGGCCGATGTGGCGCCCGCTGGCACGTCCGCAGGCAAGCCGGGTCCCGACGTCGACTCCGTCCTTGACTGGCATCCGAGCCACGGCGACCGCGGCACGGTATTGGCGATGACCGGGCGCTCGGAAGATATTGATGCCCGCGTAATCCGCGGGCTCCTGGACGAATGCCAACTGACGGAGGCGGAAATGGAACTGGACTTTGGCGTCTGGGACGATCCCCTGGAACTCAGCGACGCCCTCTAAGCCGCACCACCAACAAAAGGAGAAACACCATGAAGGTCAGGAACTCACTGCGTGCGCTCAAGAAGATCCCCGGAGCGCAGATCGTCCGGAGGCGTGGACGCACCTTCGTCATCAACAAGAACAACCCGCGGATGAAGGCGCGGCAGGGCTGATCCCGGTGCTGGGCCGACAAGCCGTTGTTTAATGGGTGGATGCCCATCCTGAACAAAGACATGTCCCTGTGCATTTCGCTCGCGGCCCGGCCCAGCAACATCGGCACCCGGTTCCACAATTATTTGTACGATCTGCTCGGCCTGAACTTTGTCTATAAGGCGTTCGCACCGGCTGACATCACCCTCGCGGTGGCGGGCATCCGCGGCCTCCCCATCCGGGGCGCCGCGGTGTCCATGCCCTACAAGGAAGCGGTCATTCCGCTGGTTGACGTGATGGATCCGTCGGCCAAAGCCATTGATTCGGTGAACACCATCGTGAACGACGACGGTGTCCTCACCGCCTACAACACCGACTACATCGCCATAGCGCGGCTCTTGAAGGACCATGAGGTCCCCAGCAGCCACACCGTGCTCCTCCGTGGAGCGGGCGGCATGGCCAAGGCCGTAGCGGCAGCGCTACGCGACGCGGGCTTCACCGCCGTCACCATCGTGGCCCGTAATGAAACCGCCGGCCGCGCCCTCGCCGACCTCTACGGTTTCGGCTGGCAGGACGACGTCAACGGTTCGACGGCGGACCTCATCATCAACGTCACTCCCTTGGGAATGGCAGGTGCCGACGAATCGGCCCAGTCCTTCGATGACGCGACGATCGCTGCCGCACAAGTGGTATTCGACGTCGTTGCGCTGCCGTCGGAGACGCCCCTGATTACCGCTGCGCGTTCAGCCGGCAAACCGGTGATCACGGGTGCCGAAGTCATCGCCATCCAGGCCGAAGAACAATTCGTCCTCTACACGGGGGTGCGTCCGACCCCCGGCCAGGTGCGCGACGCTTCTGAATTCTCGCGCCGCTGAAACCCTAAGCAGACACCGGCTCCACCACGACAGCCACTCGCTCCTCGCCGATCCTGGTGAGGACCAGGGTGGCTGTTTTCGCTTGGCCCTTGCCGGGCTTGGCGGGAAGCAACTGCTTCCGCAGCTCTTCGGGGGTGACTGCCGTACCGCGTTTCTTGATGTCCAGCACCGTGATGCCGTTGGTCTTCACCCAGGCTTTCAGGGCCTTGACGTTGTACGGCATGACTTCCAGCACTTTGTAGGCGCGGGCGAACGGGGTGTCGTGTAACGCCGGGGCGCAGATGTAGGCGATGTGCTCATCCACCAAGTGACCGCCGAGGCGTTCAGCGACATCGGCCACCAGGCCCGCGCGGATCACCGCCCCATCCGGTTCGTACAGGAATCCTTCCACCGGCCCGACGGCGGCTACCGGACCGCCGTCGAAATCCTCGCCGCTGGTGATTTCGGCAGCGCCCTGGCTGCCGAGGACCAACGCTGCGCGCCGTACCCCCGGGCGCGCCACCGCGTTGAACCACAGCGTGACCTCGGTGACATCACCGAGGACGGAAACCCACTGCGCCTCGCAACCTGCGGGCACGGAATCGTGAGGGATGCCCGGACCCATCTTGACGCCAATGGCGCGCCCCGTGGCAGCCAGGTTTTCCACGAACGACAGAGGGGGAGAGAAGGCCTCGGGGTCCCAGATCCGCTTTGTTCCGGAGGTGGACGTGGTGCGTCGGGCGGGATCCAGCCACACTCCATCGATACCGTCCAGCTCTACGGAGGTAGCGTCCGCGTGGACCACTGTGGCGTGCGGGAAGGGGATCAGGTTGATCGTGGCGCAGGCAGCAGTCGTCTCGTCCATCTCAACAGCAGTCACGGCGATCTCCATGGACGCCATGGCCATCGAGTCAGCTCCCAGGCCGCAACCGAGGTCCGCGACATGCGAAACGCCGGCCTGTGCAAAGCGCTCGGCGTGCCGGGCGGCGACGTTCAACCGGGTCGCCTGCTCCAACCCGGCCTGGGTGAACAGCATTTGGCGGGCAAATTCGCCGAACTTGGCCTCTGCCCGGGTCCGGAGGCGGGATTGCGTCAGGACGGCAGCGACGAGTTCGGGGGAGTGGCCCGCTTTCCGGAGGTCGGCGTTGACGCTGAATGCGTCGGCTTCCTTGTAAGGCCCCAGTGAGGCAAGAAGTTCCCATCCTTCGGTGGTCAGCAAGGGCGCGATCTGTTCCTGCGGTGCGTGAGGCATGGGATCAAGCCTAACGTCGCAGGATATGACAGCGTGACTTGGGAATCAGCCAGATAGGGTTGTTTTCATGGAAGACAACGCAGCCGCACAGCCGTCCCGCATCACCAAATATGCCCGTCCCGCACTTATTGCGGGCATCGTGATAGCCGTGGTCTGCATAGCCCTGCTCATCATCATCCTGGCCTTGGACTCCTTCAATGCGGCCGCATACTCCGTCACCGGCAAAAGCGTCAACGATGCCACCGATGAAGCACGGGAGATCCGCGACCTGTACAGCGGCGCCCGCATCGGCGGGATTATCGCCCTGGTGATCTCCGGCGTCGTGGCTGTCCTGTCCGCAGTGGTGCTGTACCGGAACCGCGGCAATGCCCCCGTGGATGGGGACGACGACGGCGAGGACTACGGCCTGGACGACCTCACCGGACGGTGACGGGAGTTCACCCATGACGAAATGCTGGCACTCACCTTGACCGAGTGCTAACGCTTACATAGAGTCTTATTAGCACTCTCCCCCGGAGGGTGCTAACCACGCCAGGCGTTCCTCCGGCACCGCGACGACGGTTGCACGCCCCGGCACCCCAGTTCTTAGTCCATGAATCAGCTCATGAAAAGGAGAGTCCGAGTGTCGGTCTCGATTAAGCCTCTTGAGGATCGTATTGTTGTTCGCCCGCTCGAAGCAGAGCAGACCACGGCTTCCGGCCTGGTTATTCCGGACTCCGCACAGGAGAAGCCGCAGGAAGGCGAAGTTGTTGCAATCGGCCCCGGCCGCTTCGATGACAACGGAAACCGCGTACCGGTTGACGTAGCTGTTGGCGACGTCGTCATCTACTCCAAGTACGGTGGAACCGAAGTCAAGACCGGTGGCAACGAGTACCTCGTTCTGTCCGCCCGCGACGTCCTCGCGATCGTCGTAAAGTAACTTCCCGGAGCCCGCACCGCCGCCGCGTTGGAATCATTCCGACCCGTCAGCGGTGCGGGTTTTCTGTCTTGAAAGGACACAACCATGGCAAAGCAGCTTGCTTTTAACGATGCTGCCCGCCGGTCTCTTGAGGCCGGTATCGACAAGCTCGCCAACACTGTCAAGGTGACGCTTGGTCCGCGCGGCCGCAACGTCGTGCTGGACAAGAAGTGGGGCGCTCCCACGATCACCAACGACGGCGTCACCATCGCCCGCGAAGTTGAGCTTGACGACCCCTACGAGAACCTTGGCGCCCAGCTGGCCAAGGAAGTAGCCACCAAGACCAACGACGTCGCCGGCGACGGCACCACCACGGCTACCGTGCTGGCCCAGGCCTTGGTCAAGGAAGGCCTGCGCAACGTTGCAGCCGGCGCCGCTCCCGGCGAGATCAAGCGTGGCATTGAGGTTGCGGTTGAAGCCGTGGCTGCCCGCCTCCTGGAGAACGCCCGCGAAGTCGAAGGCACCCAGGTTGCCAACGTTGCCGCTATCTCTGCCCAGAGCGACGAGGTTGGCGAACTGCTGGCCGAAGCTTTCGGCAAGGTGGGCAAAGACGGTGTCATCACCATCGAAGAGTCCTCCACCACGCAGACCGAGCTGGTCCTGACCGAAGGCATGCAGTTCGACAAGGGCTACCTGTCCCCGTACTTCGTCACCGACGCTGAGCGCCAGGAAGCCGTCCTCGAGGACGCCCTCATCCTGATCAACCAGGGCAAGATCTCCTCGCTGCAGGACTTCCTGCCGCTGCTGGAGAAGGCCCTGCAGGCCAACAAGCCGCTCTTCATCATTGCTGAAGACATCGAAGGCGAAGCCCTTTCCACGCTGATCGTCAACCGCATCCGCGGCACGCTCAACGTTGTCGCCGTCAAGGCCCCGGGCTTCGGCGACCGCCGCAAGGCCATGCTCCAGGACATCGCCACGCTCACCGGCGCGCAGGTTGTTTCCCCGGACCTCGGCCTGACCTTGGACTCCGTTGGCCTCGAGGTACTCGGTACCGCACGCCGCATCACGGTCACCAAGGACAACACCACCATCGTTGACGGCGCTGGCTCCGCCCAGGACGTGGCCGACCGCGTTGCACAGCTGCGTGCCGAACTGACCCGGACGGACTCCGACTGGGACAAGGAAAAGCTGCAGGAACGCCTCGCCAAGCTCGCCGGCGGCATCGGTGTGATCAAGGTTGGCGCAGCCACCGAGGTCGAGCTGAAGGAAAAGAAGCACCGCATCGAGGACGCCGTTTCCTCCACGCGTGCAGCCCTTGAAGAAGGCATCGTTTCCGGTGGCGGTTCCGCACTCATCCACGCCCTCAAGGCGCTGGACGAGTCCCCGGCCGTCAAGGCACTCGAAGGTGACGCGGCAGCAGCCGTTGGCATCGTCCGCCGCGCACTGGTTCAGCCCCTCCGCTGGATCGCACAGAACGCCGGCTTCGACGGCTTCGTAGTGACGGCCAAGGTCTCCGAGCTGGAAGCCAACCACGGCTTCAACGCCAAGTCCGGCGAGTACGAGGACCTGATCGCCGCTGGCGTGATCGACCCCGTCAAGGTCACCCGCTCCGCACTCCGCAACGCCGCTTCCATCGCTGCCCTGGTTCTCACCACCGAGACCCTGGTTGCCGAAAAGCCGGCCGAGGAAGAAGACGCACACGCAGGCCACCAGCACTAAGCTGTCTGCGCCAAAAACCCCGGCCACGTTGATTCGTGGCCGGGGTTTTTTGCTGTGCGCGCTCGCTCACGTCCCGCCTATTTGGGGTGGGCGCTCTCTCATGTTCCGCCTGTTTGGCCGGGACGCTCTCTCATGTTCCGCCCGTTTGTGGTGGGCGCTCTCTCATGTTCCGCCTGTTTGGCCGGGACGCTCTCTCACGCCCCGCCCGTTTGGCCGGGACGCTCACCCACGACCCGGGTGGGGTGGAGCGTCGGGCTGAAGGGGGTGGGATGTGGTGGAGCGTTGGGCCCCAGCAGCCAGCTACCTGGCCCGCCGGGTTGCTCCGAATCGTCGTGCGGTAGCCGTGGGAGCAGTTGGCCGCCGGATCGAGGATGCGCGCTTGCCTATGAGCCGGTAAAACACCAGCACCGCGGCGGCAGCTGCCACGATGCCCACAAGGTTCAGGGCGAGCTGCATCGCCGATCCCGCAGCCTTGCTGTATTCACCCAGGACGAGGGCCACAGCAACATAGCCGGCCGCTGGCACAGTGGTAACGGAGATAAACACTCCCACCAGGGCAGAAGACCTGTGGCTGATCATGGACAGCATCCCTGCAGCGCCGGCGAGTGCGGCCACAATCAGCGAGTACGGCCCAGGATGGTAGATGAACTCCACCGCGGATCCCTGGTCGAGAGCGTCAGCGGGAAACAAACCCAGCGGTACCGACAACCATGCTGCTGCTGCAGTCACGGCCATCGCCACAGGGAACCCGACTCCAAGAGCCAGGCAGGAACTCCGTACCAGGCGCCACTTCCGTTCCACCAACCCCACGGACAACGCAGCGAGCGGGCCGAACTCCGGGCCAACCACCATGGCACCGACTATGGCGATGGTGGAATCGGTCACAATTCCGATCGCCGCCAACTGAGCGGCAATGATGAGGAACGCGAGGAAACTCCACGTCAGTTTCGAGTCCTCCCCGGTTTGCCGGGATACCTCGTCCCAGATGACGGAATCGGCGGATTCCCCGGGGGCGGACGCCTCGGCCTCATCCGCGCGTGCGGACAGGACCAGATCCGGTGAGGAAACTGAGATGGAGCCGAGTTCCGGAAGCTTCAGGGTGTGCAGCCTTTGTATCAGCTCTTCGGCGGATTCCCGTGCGATTTGGACTGTTATGACGTCCCCCGGCGGCTCCACGGAGGCTCCCTTGTTTACCGCCGTTTCGGCCGCTCCGTTCTGCTCAAGGCAGCATTCCAGAACCGAATCAGACAATTCCGCCGGCACGCATAGGCGCAGCTGGACGATCATGGCGCTCCCTCCGTTGCATCAGGTTTCAGCGTAGTTCCCGGGACGGTCCGGAGGGCGCAACGGGCACAGGCGACGCACAGCCAAGACTGGGATAATCCATAGCTGAACCTGAGCTAATGGGGGCCTTGGAACGCATCCCGGATCACGGACCCAAATGGGTTGGCGCGGCCCGACCGCGTATGATGGATGCTTTGTGCCACAGCTTTTGAGGAACTGCCTAACGTGACTACGCCAACGATCCCAGCTCCTGCCCGACCCGGCAGGCGGGCTTCGGGACCCGTTGGAAAGTCGAAGTTCCGCCCTGAAATCCAAGGTCTGAGGTCGCTTGCTGTCTTGATGGTGGTGAGCTACCACGTCTGGATTGGGAGGGTCTCCGGGGGCGTGGATGTCTTCCTCCTCATCTCGGCGTTCCTCATGACCCTGCAGTTCACTGGACGGTATAAACAACGCCGGCCGATGGACCTGCTGCGGCACTGGCTGCACCTGTTCCGCCGCCTGCTCCCCGCCGTCGTGGTGGTCCTCCTCGCGACACTCGCGGCCAGCTTCGTCTTCCTGCCGGCCACCCGCTGGGTCGAGGTGGTCAACCAAGGGTGGGCTTCGCTGTTCTACTACGAAAACTGGCTCCTGCAGGGCCTCGCGGTTGACTACTACGCTGCGGACCATAGCCTGGCGAGTCCGCTGCAGCACTTCTGGTCGCTGTCCATCCAGGGCCAGGTCTTCATTTTGTGGCCCGCGATCTTCGCCTCAGTAGCGCTCCTGTGCCGGCGCTTCAGCCTGAGGTACCGGGCGACGCTCGCCTATGTCTTTGCGATCATCTTCGTTGTCTCGCTGGCATACTCGATCATTTTCACGGCCAATAACCAGGCTGTGGCGTACTTCGATACCTTTGCCCGACTGTGGGAGTTCGCGCTGGGAACGTTGCTCGCGCTGGTTTTGCCTGGCCTGAACTTCGCCAAGCCGGTCCGCGTCATCATGGGCTGGATCGGAGTGGCCGCGATGCTCAGTTGCGGGATCCTGCTGCAGGTCCAGACTGCCTTCCCGGGTTTCGTTGCTCTGTGGCCAACGCTTGCTGCAGTCGCGGTGATCGCCGCTGGCCAGACCGGCAGCCGGCTGGGCGTTGACAGGATCCTGAGCTCACGATTCCTGGTCCGGCTGGGTGACAACTCCTACGCCCTCTACCTTTGGCACTGGCCCATTCTGGTGATCGCCTTGGCCTGGAGCGGCAAGGACCATGCGGGCTGGCTCTCCGGAACACTGATCATTGCCCTGGCTTTGGTACTGGCCTTCCTCACCACCAAGTACGTGGAGAAGCCGTTCCGGGAATGGAAGTGGCCGGAGGTGAACCGCCGTCGCTCCGCCATTGCTATCGCTGCCTGCCTGGCCGTGGCGTGTGCGCCGCTGTTCGGATTCCAGTTCAAGCAGTATCTGGACTTGCAAGCCGCCCAGGCGCAGGCTTTCAATGACAATCCTGGCGCCCACGCGCTCCTTCCTGGCTATGTGGACCTGGTCGGCCAGGACGCCAAAACCCTGCCTACTCCCGAGCAACTGCCTGAGGACTGGGCAACACTTGCAGGCCCCTGCGAGGGGGACTCCAAGCCCGAAGACAAGATGCTTCAGGAGAAATGCCAGCAGAATGACGTGGGGGCTGACGCCACCAAGAGCATTTTGGTGTTGGGCGACTCGCATTCACAGCAGTGGCTCGCCGCGATTGGACCTCTCGCCGAGGTCCACCACTGGAGGGTCACGGCCCTGCTTCTGGGCGGATGCCATTTCATGCCGGAGAATCCGGATGCCGACGACGCCTGCAACGACTTCAATGCTGCGGCATTCAAATACGCTGCGGAAAAGTTACCGGACACCGTATTCATGGTTGGGACTGCGGCATCCCCGTCCTCTCCGGACGAGCAGCTGGTTCACGGCTTCGAGCAGACTGTAACTAACTTCAATGACCTGGGCATCGGGGTGGTCGCCATCCGTGACAACCCGCGGTACGACTACAACGTCACTGAATGCGCACTGGCCAAGGGCGTTGACAGTGCCGATTGCAAATCGGATGAGACTGAGGTCCTTGCCGCCCAAAGCCCCTTTGCCGCACTACAGGGAACTTTTGGCAACGCTGCGTTCCTGGACATGACTGACCTCCTCTGCGACGGCGTCACGTGCCCGAGCGTCGTGGGAAACGTGTTCGTGTATTTGGACGACAACCACTTGTCCAAGACTTACGTCACCAGCATGAGCGAGATGTTCGACGAGAGGTGGTTTGCCGCGACCGGGTGGCAAGAATGATGGAAACCCAGAGCGCCACGGCTGCGTCAGGAACCCCGGAAACCACGACGTCGGAACGCCGCTTCCGTCCGGAAGTCCAGGGCCTGCGTGCCTTGGCTGTGGTCATGGTGGCGGCCTACCATATCTGGCTCGGCAAGGTTTCCGGCGGGGTAGACGTTTTCCTGTTGATCTCGGCGTTCCTGTTGACGTTGTCCTTCACCCGCAAACTTGAGGCTAACCGGCCCTTGCGCCTTGTGGGGCACTGGCTGCACGTTTTCAAGCGTTTGCTGCCGGCCGTCGTCGTGGTGTTGCTGGCGATCCTCGCCGGGACCTGGGCACTTATCCCGCAGAGCCGTTGGCCCGATGTCCTCACTGAAGCGTGGGCTTCCCTCCTGTACCGGCAAAACTGGCAGCTTGCTGCCTTCGCAGTGGACTACTACGCCCAGCAGCATGTGGATGCCAGCCCGCTCCAGCACTTCTGGTCGCTGTCGGTGCAGGGTCAGGTGTTCATTCTTTGGCCGCTGATCTTTGCCGGCATTGCACTGTTGCAGCCGCACCTTGCCAAACGGTTTCCGGGGCGGAAAGCCGTTGGTCACCGGCAGCTGCTTTTCGTGGCGTTCGCTGTGGTGTTCGTGGCGTCACTGCTGTTCTCGATCCGGGAGACCTACAGCAACCAGGCCTACGCCTACTTCGACACCCGCGCCCGACTGTGGGAGTTCGCCCTGGGTTCCTTGCTTGCGCTGGCCCTGCCATACCTGAAACCGGGGCGGAGACTCCGGGTTTTCCTGGGCTGGGCCGGCATCGCAGCCATGCTCTCCTGTGGGCTGCTGCTCACGGTTGACCGTTCCTTCCCGGGCTTCGTGGCACTGTGGCCCACCCTGGCTGCGGCGGCTGTCATCGTCGCGGGGCAGAGCGGCAGCAGGTGGGGTGTTGACCGGATCCTCAGTTCCCGCCCGTTGGTCGCTGTGGGAGGTATTTCCTACGCCCTGTACCTGTGGCACTGGCCCATCCTGGTGTTCTTCCTGCTCGCTTCCGGGACCACCACGCCGAACATCCTGGAAGGTATGGGCATTATGGCCGCCGCCGCAGTGCTTGCGGTGGCCACTACCAGGTACGTCGAGCAACCGTTGCGGCGCTGGAAGTGGCCGGACGTGCGGTCCTGGCGTGCCGCCGTCGTGATTGTCTCCTGCGGTGCGCTGTTGGCGTTGCCGGTCACTGCCTGGCAGGGCGCCATTACTGCAGAGGCAACGGCAATTGCCTCCCAGCCCCATGATCTGACCCCGGGCGCGGCCGCACTGTCCCCGGATTATGCGGGGGAGCCGTCGGCGGAGGCCCTGGTCATCCCTGCGCCGGCGGCCATGAAGGATGAGTGGGCGAACGTTGATGGTGAGTGCACCGGGGACAACGTGCCCAGTGATCCTGTGCTGGAGGGCTGCCTCCAGAACGGGGAGCCTGAGGTGGTCACCAAGAGAATTGTCGTGCTGGGGGACTCGCATTCCCAGCAGTACATGGCTGCCTTGGGCCCCATCGCCAAGCAGCATGGCTGGGAGGTGGTGACGCTCCTTAAAGGCGGCTGCCGGTTCGGAGCGCAATCGTCGGAGCGGGCCGATTTTTGCAACGACTTCAACAGGGCAAGCTCCGCTTACGTCCTGGAGCACAAGCCTGATGCCGTGTTCACGGTGGCGTCGCTGACGCACGTGGACGCGCCGTTCGAAACTGAAGTGCCGGGCTACCTTGAGGGCATCAAACCTTTCACGGACCTTGGCATTGACGTGGTGGGCGTCCGGGATAACCCGCGATTCAGTTTCAACATGCCGGAGTGCGTCCAGAAAAAGGGCAAGGATTCGCCCGACTGCAATGTTCCGCTGGAGGAATCTTTGGCAGCATCCTCGCCGTTGGACGACTACGTTGGCAAAGTCGACCGCTTGTTCCTGATGGACATGAGCGACTTCATTTGTGAGCAGGGAACATGCCCGGCAGTCGTGGGCAATGTGTACGTCTACAAGGATGACAACCACCTCAGCAAGACGTACGTGCAGACCATGATCCCGATGTTCGAGCAACGGTTGCTGGCCGCTACGGGCTGGTCTGACAGCTAGTCCCGCGTCCTGCGGCGCCCAGAAAACGTACGACGGCGACCTGCCGCCAGTGCTGTTGCTCACAGTCAGGCGTCGTGGAATATGGCGATCGCCGCGGAGGTTCTACTATTTATTCAATACCGGCAGCACCTTCTGCCATGCAGTACCTATGCACAGGCCAGTCCCGTAATGACGGGCTGGTCATCAGTTGCAACCCCTACCAGTTAAGCCCCCAAGAACCCAGGTAAGAGGCGCACACTCATGACCCAGCCCGAACATAATCCGTTTGGCTTCATTGGCCTGACGTACGACGACGTCCTGCTGCTCCCCGGACACACCGATGTCATTCCGTCCGAGGCAGACACCACGTCACGCATTTCCAAGCGCATCACCGTGCAGACCCCGCTGCTTTCCGCCGCGATGGACACCGTGACCGAGTCCCGCATGGCGATTGCCATGGCCCGCCAGGGTGGCTTGGGCGTTGTCCACCGCAACCTTTCCATTGACGACCAGGCCGAGCACGTGGACCGGGTAAAGCGCAGCGAGTCCGGGATGATCACCAACCCGCTGACCATCAACCCCGAGGCCACGCTGCAGGAACTGGACGAACTGTGTTCCCGCTACCGTGTTTCCGGTCTCCCGGTGGTGGATCCCGAAGGCCGCCTCCTGGGCATCGTCACCAATCGCGACACCCGTTTCATTCCGGAGTCCGAGTTCCCGACCCGCCGCGTCTCCGACACCATGACCAAGATGCCCCTCATCACTGGGCACGTTGGCATTAGCCGCGACGAAGCCTCGCACAAGCTGGCCACCAACAAGATCGAAAAGCTCCCGCTGGTAGACGAGCAGGGCCGGCTCAAGGGCCTCATCACCACCAAGGACTTCACCAAAGCCGAGCAGTACCCGCTGGCCACCAAGGACGATGAGGGCAGGCTCCGCGTGGGCGCAGCCATCGGTTTCTTTGGTGACGGCTGGGAGCGCGCCATGAAGCTTATCGACGCAGGCGTTGACGCTTTGTTCGTGGACACGGCCAACGGCCACTCCCAGGGCGTGCTCGATATGATTTCCCGGCTGAAGTCCGATCCCGTAGCGGCACACGTGGACGTCATCGGCGGCCAGGCGGCAACCCGTGAAGGTGCGCAAGCCCTGATCGACGCCGGTGCCGACGGCATCAAGGTGGGCGTTGGCCCGGGCTCCATCTGCACCACCCGCGTTGTGGCAGGTGTGGGCGTTCCGCAGATCACAGCGATCTACGAGTCTGCCAAGGCCGCTATTCCGGCCGGTGTCCCGCTGATCGCCGACGGCGGCCTTCAGTACTCCGGCGACATCGGCAAGGCTTTGGTGGCAGGTGCGGACACCGTGATGCTCGGTTCCCTCCTTGCCGGTTGCGAGGAGTCCCCGGGAGACCTCATCTTCGTCAACGGCAAGCAGTTCAAGAGCTACCGCGGCATGGGTTCCCTCGGCGCCATGCAGTCCCGCGGCAAGAACACGTCCTACTCCAAGGATCGCTACTTCCAAGCCGACGTCTCCGGTGACGACAAGCTCATCCCCGAGGGCATTGAAGGCCGGGTGGCTTTCCGTGGACCGCTGGCTTCGGTGGCTTACCAACTGGTGGGCGGCCTCCGTCAGACCATGTTCTACACGGGCGCCCCTACCATTCCGGAGCTCAAGGCACGCGGCAAGTTCGTCCGTATCACCCCGGCGGGCCTCAAGGAATCGCACCCGCACGACATCCAGATGACCGTCGAGGCGCCGAACTACGGCTCCCGCTGATCTGACCTGCTGGTCCCCGTGGAGTAATCCATGGGGACCAGCTGTTTAAGCCGGGACGGCTGAAATGTCGGCCCGGAAGCATAGGCTGGGCACATGTCTGAAAAGCCCGCGAAACCGCGGCATCCGGAGTCGGTCCGGCTGAACCCACTTCAACCTGGCAAGGCACCGCCCCGCAAGCTGGCGCTGCGTCCGTACGCACGCGCCGTCCGGCAGGTCCTTAAGGTGAGCTTCAAGGCCTCCCCGGCAGCGGTGGTCATGAAGGTCCTTGGGTCGCTGATCTCGGCCACCCTGCCGCTGGTCACCACCTACTTTGCCGCGCTTACCACCACCGCCCTGGCGGCCGGCTATGCGGGGGATCCCGACGCCGGTCCGCGGGCAGTCCTCTACGTCGTCGTCACCGCGGCCCTGGGGTTGTTTTGGGGTGCGTTCAGCAGCGTTGACCGGTACATCCAGCAATTGATGAGCTTCCGGGTTGGCGCGATCGTGGGCGACATGATGTACGAACGCTTCCTGGCCTTGGATTTCTGGCGCTATGACGACAAAGAGACGGTGGACCTCTACGATCGCGCCAAGCGGTTTTCCGATTCGTATGCCCGGGTACTGGACCGTATCGCTGCCATCTTTACGCAGCTGGTGTCCGTGATCCTCGCTATCGGTGCGTTGCTGCTTGTCAGTTGGTGGATCGCAGTGATCGTGCTGGTGGCGATTGTGCCCAGCGTCTATTTGCAGTTCAAGCTCTCCCGTGAGCAGATCGCGCACTGGAACACCCAGGTGGATTCGCGTCGGCAACGGCGGATGATCGAGCAAAACCTGCTCCGGCCGCAGCACATTGCGGAAATGCGGCTCTATGGAATCGTGGGGTACCTGATGGACCTGCGCTCCCGGTTGCGGGACGCGGACGAGAAAAGGCGCCTGGATTTCCAAAAGCGCTATATCCCCAAGCAACTGGCAGCAGACTCCCTGCAGTACGGTGCCGAGGTCGTGTCGCTGATCTGGGTGGTGGGTCAGATCATCGCCAGGGCGCAGCCGGTAGGTCAGTTCCTCTACGTCCAGCAGATCGTCAGCCGTGCCTTGTCCACAGCCAACAACCTCGTTTCCTCGCTGAGTTCCATTGATGAGGACCTGGCCAACCTCAAGGACTATGAGCTCTTCATGGCGCTGCCGATTCCAAGTGGCAAGGAGAAGCCCCTGGCCGTATCTCCCTCGACAGTGGAACTGAGGGACATCCGTTTCAGCTACACCGGCAGTGACATCGAAGTCATCAAAGGCATTTCGATGACCATCACAGCGGGCCAGCATATTGCCATTGTCGGTGAAAACGGTGCAGGAAAGTCCACCTTGATCCGCATCCTGGCCGGACTGTACCGGCCTGATTCGGGCCAAGTCCTGCTCGACGGCGTGGACCTGGCCGGGATTGATGTCACCAGCTGGCATAGGCACCTCGCGGTCCTGAGCCAGGAGTTCCTCAAGTACGAGTTCGCCACGGCGGCCGACAACATCTACCTGGGCGATGTCGATGCGCCACGCGATGATGCCCGCGTCCGGCGTGCCGCCTCCGACGCCGAGGCCATGGAATTCATCAACAAGCTTCCCAACGGCCTGGAGAACCACGTCAGCAACTGGATGGAAGACCCCCGGGGCCGGAAGGGAAGCGGACTATCCGGAGGCCAGTGGCAGCGGCTGGCCATGGCGCGCAACTTCTACCGCGACGCCTCGTTCATGGTCATGGACGAGCCCACATCGGCCATTGATGCGCTGGCCGAGCACCGCATCTTCACTCGTCTCTTCGCCGATCGCAGCAGCACCATCATTGCCATCAGCCACCGCTTGGCCACCATCGAAAAGGCGGACATCGTGTACATGCTTGAAGACGGCCGGATCGCCGAGCAGGGGACGCATAAGGAGCTTGTTGCGTTGCGTGGCCGGTATTTCCGGATGTTTGAATCCCAGCTGTCCGTGGACGAAACCAGTCGGAACGTTCCTTAGTCACGGTGTTTCGTGGCGCCGCGTGGCTGGGCCGGGCCGGTGGCGTGGGGTTGGTGGGATAAACTCGAGCAGTGACTTATGAGATTGAGATTGGCCGTGGCAAGCGTGGGCGTCGTGCCTACTCCCTGGATGACATTGCGATCGTTCCGAACCGCCGGACACGTGACCCGAAGGACGTCTCTGTTTCCTGGCAGATCGATGCCTACAAGTTTGAGACTCCGGTCATCGCAGCCCCCATGGACTCCGTGATGTCCCCCGATACCGCCATCGCTTTTGGCCGTCTCGGTGGTCTTGGCGTCCTTGACCTTGAGGGCCTTTGGACGCGCTATGAGGACCCGCAGAAGGTCCTCGACGAGATCGCAGGACTGGCGGACGAGACCAGCAGCCCGGCGGTCACCCGGCGCATGCAGGACCTGTACATGGCACCCATCCAGCCTGAGCTCATCAGCTCCCGCCTCGCCGAGATCCGCGCCGCTGGCGTTACTGTGGCTGGCTCCCTGACACCGCAGCGGACCCAGGAACACTACAAGACCGTGGTGGCGGCCGGCGTCGACATCTTCGTCATCCGCGGTACCACGGTTTCGGCGGAACACGTCTCCAAGAACCACGAGCCGTTGAACCTCAAGCAGTTCATCTACGAGCTCGATGTACCCGTAATCGTGGGCGGAGCCGCCGGCTACACACCAGCCCTGCACCTTATGCGCACGGGAGCTGCCGGTGTGCTGGTTGGCTTCGGCGGCGGCGCAACAACCACCACCCGCCGCGCCCTGGGGATCCACTCGCCCATGGCTTCGGCAATCTCCGACGTCGCGGCCGCCCGCCGCGATTACATGGACGAGTCCGGCGGCCGTTACGTCCACGTCATTGCCGACGGCGGCATGGGCAGCTCGGGCGATATCGTCAAGGCCATCGCCATGGGCGCCGACGCTGTCATGCTCGGGAGCGCTTTGGCCCGTGCCGAGGAAGCCCCCGGCCGTGGCTGGCACTGGGGCCCGGAGGCGCACCACGTTGAAACACCCCGCGGGGACCGCGTCAACGTCGGTACGGTGGGTCCGTTGGAAGAGGTACTTTTCGGACCGGGCCACCACACGGACGGCACGTCCAACCTGATTGGTGCGCTGAGGCGCTCGATGGCCACCACCGGGTACTCGGACCTCAAGGAGTTCCAGCGCGTTGACGTCGTCGTGTCACCGTACTCGGGCAACTGATTCTGCTTTGAAGCCCCGGCTTCCGGATAACATCCGGAAGCCGGGGTTTTTGCGTTCCGGTGCCCTGCCCAAGGAAGCACCCAGCAAGTAGGGTAGGGAACTACCAGCTGTTGCGTTTGAGGAGGGGTCCGATGAGCAATATCGCAGGCGGTCCGCAGGGAAATTCGCAGGGAGCTTTGAGCCCGGAATCCCGCGCCGCGTCGATCGAAGTCCTGAAAGCCACGGCCGAAGCCGGCAAGGAACTCGACATCCTGATCGTGGGCGGCGGGGTGGTGGGAGCTGGCGCAGCCTTGGATGCCGTGACCCGCGGCCTGACCGTAGGGATCGTCGAAGCCAGGGATTGGGCCTCAGGAACTTCGTCCCGCTCGTCCAAGCTCATCCACGGTGGACTCCGCTATTTGGAGATGCTCGATTTCGGACTGGTCCAGGAAGCACTGCAGGAACGCGGGCTGCTGATCCAGCAGATCGCGCCCCACCTGGTCCGCCCCGTTCCTTTCCTGTATCCGCTGACCCGCCGCTTCTGGGAGCGCCCCTACGTAGGCGCCGGCATCATGCTGTATGACACCCTGGGCCTGACTTCCGGTCACAGCCGAGGCGTGCCCATGCATAAGCACCTCTTCCGGCGCGGCACCCTGCGCGCTGCTCCGAGCCTCAAGGACGACGCATTCGTTGGGTCCATCCGCTACTACGACGCCCAGGTCGATGACGCCCGGCTGGTGGTCAACCTGGTCAGGACTGCCGCCCATTACGGTGCGCACGCAGCCAACCGTGTCCGGGTGGTCGACTTCCTCCGGGAAGGTGAACGCGTGGTGGGCGCCAAGGTCGAAAACCAAGAGGACGGCAGTGTCTTTGAGATCAGGGCCAAGCAGGTAGTCAACGCCACCGGCGTCTGGACGGATGAAACCCAGGCAATGGTCACAGATCGTGGGCAGCTCAAAGTCAGGGCTTCCAAGGGCATACACCTCGTTGTGCCCCGCGACCGTTTCCAGTCCACCGTGGGGTTGATCCTGCGTACGGAAAAGTCGGTGCTGTTCGTCATTCCCTGGGGGCGGCACTGGATCATTGGGACCACGGATACCGACTGGAAGCTGGACAAGGCGCACCCGGCGGCTTCCAGCAAGGACATTGACTACGTGCTGGACCATGTCAACAAGGTCCTGAAGCGTCCATTGACACGGGAAGACGTGGAGGGAGTCTACGCAGGGCTCCGTCCGCTCCTGGCCGGCGACAACGATTCCACGGCCAAGTTGTCCCGCGAACACGTTGTGGCGCATCCCGTGCCGGGCTTGGTAGTAGTGGCCGGTGGAAAGTACACCACCTACCGGATCATGGCCAAGGATGCAGTGGACGAGGCGACCAGGGCCATGGACGAGCGCGTTCCCTCCAGCTGCACGGAAACCATTCCGCTGCTCGGCGCCGAGGGATTCAAGGCCGCGTGGAACCGGCGTGGCAGGTCCGCCGAGCAGGCCGGTGTCCACGTTGCCCGCGTCGAGCACCTGCTCAACCGTTTCGGCTCAATGACCCCGGAAGTCCTGGACATCATCTCCAACCGACCGGAATTGGCAGAGCCCCTTCCAGGTGCAGACGACTATCTCGCCGCAGAAGTCGTATATGCAACAACCCACGAAGGCGCCCGTCACGTTGACGACGTTTTGACCCGCCGCACCCGTATTTCCATCGAAGCCTGGGACCGCGGTGTGTCTGCCGCGCCCGTAGTAGCTAAGCTGATGGGAGAAATCCTTGGCTGGAGCGAGACCCAGCGCGAAAGCGAGATCAAGCACTACCTGGCGCGGGTGGAAGCTGAACGACTTAGTCAGCAGCAACCCGATGACGAATCGGCCGATGCCGCACGCATGGGGGTGGATGACATCGTTCCCCTTCGCTGACCAGTTCAGGGAAATGCGGTCCCAGGGCCACACTGGAGGGAACACGACTTGGCTGAACCACTTGACCGGTATGACGCGGAACTGACAACCCCGGACACTGTCATCCTCGAACTCGTCGCCCAGGACAAGATCGATGCTGCGGCCCAACTGGCCACGAAGCTCCACGCGGCTGGCCGGATCACCAACCTTGAGGGCTTCCTGGAGCAGGTACATTCACGTGAACACCAACTGGCAACGGGGCTTCCCGGGGGAATAGGCCTTCCGCACGCCCGCAGCGAGTACGTGGACAGGATCTCCATCGCGGTGGGCGTGACCAAATTCGGCCACGCCCTGGATTTCGGCGCAACCGATGGGCCTGCAACCCTGATCCTCCTCATCGCCACCCCGGCAAGCTCCTTCTCGGACCACCTTGAGGTGCTGGCCACCCTTGCCCGGTCCCTGTCGAAGGAATCTTTCCGGGAATCACTCCGCCGGGCGCACGATCCCGAAGTCATCTCAGAGCTCATCAACTCCAGCTTGGTGTTCTTCGACCACTGAAGTCTTGTGCACTGAACACCCGTTTCGTTGTTCTACAGCTGGACGAAGTACGGTTAAGGGGTGTTAAAAACCGCGTTGAAACCCCGCTGGATCGCAGGACTGGTCTTTGCGCTTGTGCTGTCCGGGGTGTTTGTGCTGCTCAGCCAATGGCAGCTCAGCCGGTCCACCCAGCACGAGCCTCCCGCGCCGTCCAGCATCGAGGAAGTAAAACCCCTTGTGGACGTCCTCAAGCCGGGCGAGTTCTTCCATGGATCCGTCTCCGACCAGATGGTCAGCGCGACCGGAAGCTATGACCCCGACAAGCAGGTCCTTGTGGAGGGCCGCCTGTACAACAACCAAAAGGGTTACTGGATCGTCTCCGCCTTCGCGGTCAATGACGCCCCAAAGCTCAGCGGCGTTGCCGCCTCGCCCCGGACCTGGATTCCGGTAGCCCGCGGCTGGGTGGCCGACGCCTCCCAAGCCGGGCCGCCGCCGTCGGGCACTATCACCTTGACCGGTCGCCTCATCCCGTCTGAAGCCCCCGTACCGAACGTCGACGCCGGTCCAGGACGCGCGTCGGCGGTGTCCACCGCGGAACTCATCAACGACTGGCAAGTCTCCAGCTATCCCGGCTTCGTCGCCGCGACGTCGGAGATGGCCGGTGGGGTAGCGGTGCCGGCCTCCGACACCATGAAGCCCCTCAATATCCCCGCGCAGCCGCCTGCCGAGCAGGTCAACTGGCTGAACCTCTTCTACGCGGTGGAGTGGGTAGTCTTTGCCGGCTTCTCGATCTTCATCTGGTGGCGGCTGGTCAAGGACGACTACCGCCGGGACCTGGAAGAGGATGAGGACGACGAGTTCGACGCCGAAAACGGTACAGTCAGCGAAAACGGCGCTGAAGAGCCCACCAGCACAGATTCGACAAGCCCAGAGCAACAACAAAAGGTGCAGCAATGATTGAGCCCAAACCGGCCGTCCAGCCCGAGCAATCCGGAAACAAGCCCAAGAAGCGGCGGTTTGGCGGAACGGAAGCCCAGATCCGCTCTGCGCTGAAGTTCTACAAGGTGATGGCCTACCTCACGGGTGCGATGCTTCTTCTGCTGTGCGCGGAGTTGATTGCCCGCTACGCCTTCGGTGTTTCGCTCTACGCTGGCGGGACCGATGCGGTCACCGGACAGCCGTTCGGGTTCGGTTTTGCCGAGTCTGAGCCGAAGGGAGTCCTTGGCGGCTTCAACATCTCCACGTCGGTGCTGATCGTGCATGGCTGGATGTACGTGGTCTACTTGGTCTCGAACTTCCGGCTGTGGTCCCTGATGCGGTGGCCGTTCTCCAAGATGGTCCTGCTGGCACTCGGTGGCGTCATTCCGTTGCTGTCGTTCTTTGTCGAGAAGAAATTCCACGCAGAGGTTGAGGCCGAGTTGGCCGCGAACCCCCAGGCCTCCAAGCGCTACTAGGCGCCACTGGGCGCCGCGGGTGTGAGATGCCTAACGACCGGCCCGGTTTTGGCCCTTCCGCGCCATCGTCAAGGTGCACCGGGGCGGTCCGGCAAAGTAGTCTTGGTGGGTGACTACTCCCACCGCACCCCAGACTTCCCAGAAGCCGGTGCTGGTTGTTGACTACGGTGCCCAGTACGCGCAGCTGATTGCCCGCCGCGTCCGTGAAGCGAATGTGTATTCGGAAATCGTTCCGCATACCTTCACCACCGAGCAGCTTCTGGCCAAGAACCCGGCAGCCATCATTCTTTCCGGCGGACCCTCCAGCGTCTACGCCGAGGGCGCGCCGTTCGTGGGCCCGGACCTCTTCGAGGCTGGCGTTCCGGTTTTCGGCATCTGTTACGGATTCCAGGCCATGGCAAATGCCTTGGGTGGCAAAGTGGCCCAGACCGGTTTGAGGGAATACGGTGCAACCGAAGCGCTCCTCGTGGGTGACGCACGTTCCATCCTTGATGGCGTCCCGGCGTCGCAGAACACCTGGATGAGCCACGGCGACTCCGTACACGAAGCTCCCGAGGGCTTCGAGGTACTGGCTACTACGGCCGGTGCCCCGGTAGCGGCCTTCGCCAACGACGAGAAGCGCCTTTACGGTGTGCAGTGGCACCCCGAAGTGAAGCACTCGGTCCTGGGCCAGCACGTCCTGGAAAACTTCCTCTTCAAGGGCGCGGGCCTTACCCCGAACTGGACAACCGGGAACATCCTCGAAGAGCAAGTGGATCGTATCCGCGAGCAGATCGGCGATTCCAAGGTCATTTGCGGTCTCTCCGGTGGCGTTGACTCCGCCGTCGCAGCTGCATTGGTCCAGCGTGCTGTCGGCGACCAGCTGACCTGTGTCTTCGTGGACCACGGCCTCCTGCGTGAAGGCGAAGCCGAGCAGGTTGAACGGGACTTCGTTGCCGCTACGGGTGTCAACCTGTACGTTGCCAATGAGCAGGAACGCTTCCTCTCGGCTCTTGCCGGCGTGAGCGATCCCGAAACCAAGCGCAAGATCATCGGCCGTGAGTTCATTCGCGCCTTCGAGGAAGCGGAACGGGCCATCATCGCCCAGGCCGCAGCCGACGGCGAGAAGATCAAGTTCCTGGTCCAGGGCACCTTGTACCCCGACGTCGTCGAATCCGGCGGCGGCGAAGGTGCTGCGAACATCAAGAGCCACCACAACGTGGGTGGGCTTCCCGAGGACCTGCAGTTCGAGCTTGTCGAGCCGCTGCGCGCCCTGTTCAAGGACGAAGTCCGTGCCGTCGGCGCTCAGCTTGGCCTGCCGCAGGAAATCGTTGGCCGCCAGCCGTTCCCCGGCCCCGGCCTGGGTATCCGCATCGTTGGCGAAGTGAACAAAGAGCGCCTGGACCTGCTGCGCAAGGCTGACGCCATTGCCCGTGCGGAGCTGACGGCCGCCGGTTTGGACAACGACGTCTGGCAGATGCCGGTCGTCCTGCTCGCAGACGTCCGCAGCGTTGGCGTACAGGGCGACGGCCGCACTTACGGGCACCCGATCGTGCTCCGTCCGGTGTCCTCCGAGGACGCCATGACGGCTGACTGGTCCAGGTTGCCTTATGACCTCCTGGCCCGCATCTCCAACCGCATCACCAATGAGGTGGATGGCGTGAACCGCGTGGTGCTGGACGTCACCAGCAAGCCACCGGGAACCATCGAGTGGGAATAGCATTCTGAATGGCCGGCCTCCCTTGGGAGGCCGGCCATTGTGCTCCAACCGGGGGCATCGTGAGCCTCTGCGGGCGAGTTGGTTGTGAACTGGCGGCGAATTTCGCGTCGGAACAGCGTTGCGAAGTGGGCTGGCGGGGTATTCCGGCTACCCTCGAAAGTATGCCGGTATGGTCCAGGGCGTCTAAAGCTAGTACAGAAAAGAAGGCAGAAGTTGTGTCATTAGGTCTAGGCCAGGAAGAGGGCTCCGAGGAGCTCAGGAAATGGCTGTCTGGTCTTAAGCCCGTTACCGGGGCAGATACGATGCTGCGTTTCGTTAAGACCCCGGAAGGCGCCATTGACCTCAGCAATGCGCACCCGTCGGGCCTCGCCCAGCTGCTCGCGGGCCGCAGGACGCGCCTGTCCACTCTGATCAGGGACAGGCAACAGTATTTGGTCGCTGCCCGGGCAGCCCGGAATATCCGGTCCAAAATTTTCGAGCTCAGCAACGACCGCGGTATCGAAGCCGGATACTTGTCCGCCGGTACCGTGGTGTGGACATCGGCAGTAGGTGGGAAGCCCCAGCGCGTTTCCGCGCCGGTCATGCTTACGTCCATTGTTCTCACCGTTCGGCCGGGCGAGGACGACTTCGAACTCCAGCTCACCGAACAGGCCCGTATGAACCCGGCCTTGGTTCGGCACCTGAAAACGGTGCACGGCATCGTCTTTGACGTCAATGCGGTCGCACGCATGGCCTACAACACCGCCAGGCTCGACCCCCAGCCGGTTTTGGACCGCTTGGCTACCTTGGTCCAGCCCATTCACGGCGCGGAGGTGGAGTTCAACCTGCTCGTCACCACCTTGGCTGACCTTTCCGGGAACCTGGATGATCCGTGGATCAACATGAACAACCCCACTGTGGCCGCTTTGGCCAGTGCAGCCAACGGTGGCGACATTGAGCCTGAACCCATCAAAGCGGGCAGGTTCCCCGATCTTGACCAGCGGAATCCCGCCGATGAGCTCCTCTTGCTCGACGCCGACACGGACCAGCAGTACGTGGTGGACGCAGTGCGGGCTGGAGATTCGCTTGTTGTCAGCACTCCGCCGGGGAGTGGGCAAACACAGACCGCGATCAACGCCATCGGTGCCTTGGTCAGCGAAGGCAAGTCCGTACTGGTGGTGGGGGACAGGCAGTCCAGCCTTGCTGGTTTGTCCGCGCACCTGGAGTCGCTGGGCCTTGATTCGATGTTCTTCCGGCCGGGCAATGGAACTACGCCGCAGCAGCTTAAGGGCCAACTGGTCCGTGCCATCATGCGCAGCGAGAAAGCCCTGGAGCCTCAGCTGGGTAACCTTCACCAGACGTTGATCGAGCACCGGCATGCCCTGATGGACCACGTGGCATCCCTGCACAATGTCCGTGAGCGTTGGGGTTGTTCCCCGTACCAGGCTATGCAATCGCTCGCCGAATTGACGTCCATCCACCCTGCGCCATCCACGACGGTGCGGTTGAAGCGCAGCGTCCTGGACAACATCAAGGACCGCGAGGAACTTGCCGGCCGGTTGCGCCGTGCGGCCGAACTGGGCAGCTTTAGCCGAGCCTCGACTTCCAGCCCCTGGTATGGCGCACGCCTGGTGACCCGCAAGGAGACAGAAGAAGCCCAGCAACTGGTTCGTTTGGCTGAGGAGAAACTCCCCATCCTGCGTGACCGCATGAAGCAGGTTTCCGACCACGCCGAAATCAGGTTGGGCGAAACGTTCACCGAATGGGGAGCCCAGCTTGAACTGCTGATTGCCGTGCGGGAAAGCCTGGACAAGTTCACCCCGGACATCTTTGACCGGCCTGTCCATGACCTCATCTCCGCAACAGCCAGCTCCGCATGGCGACGTGAACGGAACCTGGAAATGCCGTCCATGCAGCGCTCCAGGCTGCGGCGCGTAGCCAAAGAATACGTGCGGCCCGGCGTCCACATCGCGGACCTCCACAGTTCGCTGGTACTCGTCCAGGAACAGCGAGCCTTGTGGGCCGGCTACGCGACGACGCAGCGTCACCCGGCTGTGCCGTCCGGCCTTGCCGACCTCGGTGCTCTTTACCGGGAATTGGACGGCGAACTGCACCGGCTCGGCGAAGCCCTCAAGCACACTGCTGCCGGAGGCTCCCTGCACCAGACGCCGTACCCGGAGCTCATGGAGCGGTTGGAATGCCTTGTAGCGGACACAGCCACCCTGGAGACCCTGCCCGAGCGGACGCTGTTGATTGAGGAGATGCGCGAGCACGGTCTTGGTGAGTTGCTCGCTGACCTTGCTGCCCGCGAAGTCCCGGCACCCTCGGTGGCCGCGGAGCTGGACCTTGCCTGGTGGCAGTCTGCGCTGGAAGCCATGATCAGCGGCGACGACTACCTTGCTATGTCCGATGGCGATTCGCTGCGCCGCCTCGAGGCCGAATACCGCCTCGCGGACCAGGCCCACATCGCCAGTGGCGCGGCCCGGCTTCGTTGGCAGCTGGCCCAGAAATGGCGTCAAGGCATCCTCGAACACCCGCGGCAGGCCGAGTTGCTTCGTGCCCTGTTGAAGGATGGGCGTGTGACGTTGCCGGCACTGAGCGCCCAGGCACCGGACCTTGTTCCGCTGCTGGTGCCGGTCTGGTCGGTCAGTCCTTACCTGCTGACCGGAGTACTTCCTGCAGAACAGAAGTTTGATGCTGTGGTGATCATCGACGCTGAGTCGACCTCCCTGCAGGCAGTTCTTCCCGCCATTGCCCGGGCACAGCAGGTAGTGGCCTTCGGAGATGCAAAGATCGCCAACGCCCGCACTTTCAGCGTTGCCGTGGAACCTCCGGTTGCCGGTGTAGCCAGCCACGAGGTTGTGGACAGCGCCTTCAAGGCGCTTGCCCGCGTGCTGCCCACATGGCAGTTGAATTGGGTTTACCGTGCCGTGGACGAGGACCTGATCCTCCAGCTGAGCAAGAACTACTACGACGGCGGACTGCGGCGCCTGCCCGACGGCAATTCCGTCACCGGCCTGGACCGTTCGATCCTGGTGGAATACATCCCCGATGGCACTGGCCTCCCGGGGGCTGACCACGAAGGTGTTGAGTCCGTCACCGCGGAAGTCAACCGTGTGGTGGACCTGGTGTTCGAACACGCCAGGCTTCGTCCCCGCACATCCTTGGCCGTAGTAACGGCCAGCCTCCGCCATGCGGCCAGGATCGGTGAGGCCATCAGGCTCCAACTGCCAAACCATCCCCTCCTGTCCACATTCTTCGGGGCCGGTCCAGAGTCCTTCAGGGTAGTGGACCTGGAGCGCGCCCAGGGCTTGGTGCGGGATCACGTCATCTTCTCCCTCGGCTACGGTCGCACACCTCACGGGCGTGCGCTCCACTCCTTCGGGCCTTTGTCCACCGAAGGCGGGCGTAACCGCTTTGCTTTGGCAATGACCCGCGCCCGGCGCTCCATGCACGTTCTGACGTGCTTCCGCCCCGAAGACCTTGACCAGGATCGACTGGCTCACGGTGCCGTCGACTTCTACGAATTGCTGGACCGCGAACTCTCTGGAAACAGCAACCTTGGAACACCTGCTTCCCGCGCCGTCGCCAGCGAACAAGCGCTCGGTGAAGATCCCTTGGTGGCTGATCTTGGGGAGCGGTTGCGTGCTCGTGGAGCACGCGTGTGGCATCTCTACGATGGAGTGCTGGACATCGCTGCCGCCGCGGATCCGGTGCACACCATTGGCCGGGAGGGTGCCGAGATTCCCACCCCGGTGGCCATCGAATCCGATGGCACCGAACGTTACAGGCGTATGAGCGTGCGCGAGCGAAGCCGTCTGCGGCCGCAACTGCTGGAGCGCATGGGGTGGCGGTACATGTCGTTGTGGACGATTGAAGTCTTCACGGACCCGTCGTCCTGCGCCGACCGCATCGGCTCCTACCTGGGACTGGAAAACCACATCCCGCAGCTCGCTTCCTCTCCCCAGCATGGCTTCCTGGACGTGGATGTTGAACAATTGAACCTTGACAAAGCACCGCCTTCCTTCGCGCCCAGCGCACGAAGGGCGGCCGGCAGGAGCGAGGCTGGCCCCAAGCCGGCCGATGCTGCAGCCGACAACGGAAAAGAAGCACCAATGACGGAACAAGTAACCGGCGGGGAAGACAGCGCTGCGGAGAGCTCGGAGGATGCCGGCCAGGCCGGCGCTGAGGGCTCGGAGGAGTCGAAGGCTGTTCCAGCCAAGCCGGCCCCGCAGGGCATTCTTCCAACCAAGGCTGCAGAGGACGACCCCCGCCGTTGGGGAGATGAGTCCGGGTATGACCACGAGGAGTGGCTCAAGGAGCAAAAGCCCCCGCACTGGGGCTGATGCCAGCCTGACGGAACGTCCTTTCACGGGCTGACCAGTACAAAGAAAAGCTTGCCCTGCGTTGATGCGCCGGCAAGCTTTTCTGCTTGCCGGGGGTCGGCAGCCACAACCACCAGGCCGTCGTTGTCACCCGTACCGAGCCACTCCCCGGCCTTCCCGCCTTGGGCAGAGGTCCACAGCACGGCAACAGGACCAGCCAGGACCTGGCTTTCGCGGGACTCATCGTAGGATCCGGCTGCGGTAAGGACCACGGACACCAACTGGCCGGGGGAGAGCAACTGGATGGATGAAGGGTCGGCCATCCGGAGTGGAACCGCTGCCGTGCCCGGGGGTGATCCGGTGAGCAAGCCAGGACCCAGCAGGCTGGACTCCGTGGGGATCTGGCCCTGGCCAAGGGGTGCAGCGAGCTGACGCCCTGCGAGGGCGCCGGGGTCCTCAAATGCGGTGGGGATTGCCAAACCCTGGGTTACAGGAACGGTGGTGAAGTCGGAAGCGGCCAGGTTGGTGCCGCTGGGGAGGTCCCGGACAGCCACCAGTACGTTGACGCGTTGCTCAGAAGCGGGCGTGAGCTGCTGGACTGCGATACCGGCAGCCACGCAGAGCAGGAGCGCGACGGTGAGGCGGCGGTTCCGTCCGATCAAGGTTCCGAACCTGCGCTTCAGGCCACGCCGGGTGTCAGGGTTGCGCGGACGGTTGCGGCTGAACCTGGAATCAAAGGGGGCGCGCAGCGGCGTACGCGAGGGGGGAGACCATTTACCAGCGGCCGCCGCTGATCGTTCGGCCCGGGCAAGGAGTGTGCTTCGTGACTGATGTGGCATGCAGCCACGCTAGCCAGCACGGCACCCACGGAAACAGTGCCGGGCTGGGCTATGTGGAAAAGGGAGCTCTTAGCTGGCTGCGGCTGCCGGGGCCGGAGTCGCGGCGGGAGCCGACGACGCAGGTGCGGGCGCTGCGGGAGCGGCCGAAACCGTGCTTCCTTTGGCGTCGCGGGAGTCAGTGCGGTAGAAACCCGAGCCCTTGAAAACAACGCCAACGCTGTTGAACTTCTTCCGAAGCGCTCCCTTGCATTCGGGGCACTCCGTCAAGGAGCTGTCAGAGAAGGACTGGACGATGTCAAAGGCATGGTCACAGTCTTTGCAGGCGTATGCGTAAGTGGGCACTGAATTCCTCCTTCAGGACAGGGTTCAGGTCCTGTGCCACGCATCCGGAGCGTCTCCGGGTTAGCAGTCGCAGGGCCTGAGTGCCAATTCTATCATCCGGTGCCATTGCAGCATTCGTGCCGGACTGAAGCTCATAACATCGAGACGGGGCCACCTATTCCGGGCCGTCGAGGCGAATGGATCCGGAGGGCGTGAGCACTTCCCGCACGGGGCGGTCGAAAGCTTCGGCGGGTATGGAACCGGAAGGCAACAGGTCGTCGTCGTACACTACAGCGATGGTGGGCGGCCGCTGGCCGGATGCGTCGAGTCCTTGGAGGAGCCGGTCATAGTAGCCGCCTCCTTGGCCGATCCTGTTTCCGTCCCGGTCAACGGCCGTGGCCGGCATGAAAATCCCTGCGGCGTCCGCGATGACCGAACTTTCCAGCCTTTCGCCCTCGGGTTCGTCAATGGGGGCGTAGGAGGACCGCACGAACACGGTCGACGGCGTCCAATACACCCAACTCAATTGCCTTTCCGGCTCGCAGACCGGGAGCAGGATACGGTGCCCGGCGTCGTGCAGCGCCTGAATCAGGGGCAGCGTGGGGGGTTCGAAAGCGACTCCAACGTAGACCGCAAAAGTGCCGGTGGCGGGGGCCCTTGTTGCTGCCCAGTCCGTGCCGTGCCGGGCTATAGACGCGCCGGCGGCTGCAATCTGCTCTGGCGCAAGGCTTCGCCTGTGAAGCCGGCGGCTGCTCCGGATCTCTTCCTTCGTTGCCATATGTATCCGTTCTTTGGGTCCGTACGTAACACCGGAAGGAGCAAGAGGGCTGCCCTTCCCTGAAACAAAAAACCCTCTTTCGGTGCGGCGGGGTTTAGCCGTTGATGTCTTCCTTCCGTTAGATTAGTCCGGTGACTCTCGATAACAATGCTGTCCGTAAGGCCGTCATCCCCGCAGCGGGCCTTGGCACCAGGTTCCTGCCTGCAACAAAGGCGATGCCCAAGGAAATGCTGCCCGTGGTTGATAAGCCAGCCATCCAGTACGTCGTCGAAGAAGCCGTTAAGGTGGGCCTGCACGACGTCCTCATGATCACGGGGCGCAGCAAGCGCGCCCTTGAAGATCACTTCGACCGTGTGCCGGCACTTGAGGCAACGCTTGCCGAAAAGGGTGACACTGCCAAGTTGGAGGCCATTCAGTCGGCCACCAACCTGGGCGACATCCACTACGTTCGCCAGGGCGACGCCAACGGGCTCGGCCATGCAGTCCTTCGTGCAAAGCAGCACGTCGGCCACGAACCGTTCGCCGTGCTCCTTGGTGATGACCTGATCGATCCTAAGGACGACCTGCTCAGCGAAATGATTGCTGTCCAGCAGAAGACCGGCGGATCCGTGGTGGCCCTCATCGAAGTTGAGCCCTCAAAGATCAGCGCCTACGGCTGCGCGGACGTGGAGGACGAAGGCGAGGACGGGTATGTGCGCATCAAGCAGCTCGTGGAGAAGCCTTCGCCGGAAGAAGCTCCATCAAACCTGGCCGTCATTGGTCGCTACGTCCTCCACCCGGCCGTGTTTGAGGTCCTGGAGAACACAGGGCCGGGCCGCGGAGGGGAAATCCAGCTGACGGATGCCCTCGAGGTGCTGGCTGCAGGCGAGGGTGAGGGCTATGGCGTATACGGCGTGGTCTTCCGCGGACGCCGCTTCGACACCGGCGACAAACTGAGCTACCTCAAGGCCTGCATCGAGCTCGCCTGCGAACGCGAGGACCTCGGCCCCGAATTGCGCGAGTGGCTGCCGACCTTCACTGCAGCACTTCCCAAGTAACAACGGATGTACGGCTCTGCGATCTGGCCGGTGACGCTGGAAAGCGGAGACCTGTTGCTGCGGCCCATCCGTTACCGCGATAAGCGGGAGTGGTCCGAAGTCCGTTCACGGAACAGCGAATGGCTGGCGCCATGGGAGGCGTCCAACCCGGCTCCGGGTGGGCGCCTCCCCAGCTATCGCCAGATGGTGGCCTCCCTGAACGACCAGGCCCGTCAGTCCACCGCACTGCCTTTTGTGATCGTTGAGCGGACCCCCGGCTTTCGTGAACCGAAGATTGTGGGGCAGTTAACGGTTTCCTCCATTGTGTGGGGTTCGGCGATGATGGCCACCCTGGGCTATTGGGTCGATAAGGACCGTGCCGGGCATGGCATCGCTCCCACAGCCGTAGCGATGGCCACCGACCATTGCTTCCGCGTGCTGGGCCTGCACCGCATGGAAATCAATATCCGCCCGGAAAACGCGCCAAGCCTCAGGGTTGTGGAGAAACTGGGTTTCCGCGATGAGGGCTACAAGGAACGGTACTTGCACATCAATGGCGAGTGGGCCGACCACCGTTCCTTTGCACTTACTTCCGATGAAGTTCCCGAAGGACTCCTGCGCAGGTGGCTCAGCGGACAAACGGGCAGGTCATAGGCCTTTTCGGCCCTAACTCCAGTCATTTGCGGACTCGCCCACGACACACCGGCCTCAATGCCGCCGCCCCCGGTCATTTGCTTCTACGGTTTTGAATGTGGACTTCCCTCTCAGCAGCTCAGTGATACTCGTGGTCGCTGTCGCGCTGTGGATGGTCTGGGTGGCGCCTTATGTTTTACGGAACAGGCGTTCACAAGTCCAAACAGTGGCTGTTCCAGCAGACGCAATCGACGACGAACCAGACGAACCGCAGGCAGGGGTGGTACTGACTTTGGCACCTCAGCAGGAGAAACCGATGGAGACCATGCACAGGACAGCACCGGCGTCGCCCCAGGGATCCTCAGCGGCCGAAACTGCCGCCCGGAAGTCGTCCTCTACACCCTTCACCATTCGGTACGCCCGCTTTACGTTGGCGTTGTCGGGCCTTGCCCTGCTTTTGACGGCGATCGTTTCAGGCATCCTTTGCCTCTTCGGTAAGGGATCGCTGTGGTTGCCGCTCGTCTCGCTGGTCGGTGCGGTAGTCGCCGTCGTGGTGTTGCGCAGGCTTGCCCTTCGGGACCTGCGCGAACGACGCGCGCGGCGTGCAGCGCAGGCCGCGCCGATCCCGACTCCCGCCCGTTACCTGCCAAAGGAAGAGCCGGCCGAGCCCAAGGCGACCACCGTCTTCGATGCCGAGGCCGCCAGCCGCGAAGCCAACCGGCCTACAGCTGATGAACTGCGTCAAGCCGCGCTGGCAGTTGCCGTGGCAGCCGGGGATCACTCGGCCAAGTCTGCCCAGGAATCCAAGGGCGCAAGCTGGAAACCTGTGGAGGTCCCGAAGCCCACGTATGTCGATGCCGCGAAAGTAGCCCGCCCGGCACCTGAGCCGCTGGATCTCCCGGAAGCCCCCAAGCCCGTGGGCAAGCCCATCTTGAAGCAGAACGCCGAGCAGGCCGAAGCGGTTGCGGTTTCCGTCAAGAGCCAGAGCGCCCTCAGCAACCTGGATGACGTCCTTCAGCGCCGTCGCGCCTAACAGCCCTCCATGACCAGTATCTGCGTTGCAGGGGGCACCGGCCAGGTTGGCCGGGAAGTTGTCCGCCTCGCCGTGGCTGCCGGGCACACGGTCTCCGTTCTCAGCCGCCACGTGCCAGCCATGGCCTCAGCGGATCGTCTTGACGGCGCAGCCTACTTCGCTGCCGACGTCACCACGGGCGACGGGCTGGCCGCCGCCCTGGCGGGTACCGACGTCGTTATTGATTGCCTTGAGGGACAGTTCGGCAAAGCCAAAAAGCAGTTCGCCGACGGCGGCGCGCGCCTCGCCGCGGCTGCCCACCTGGCCGGGGTGGCCAGGATTGTGGCGCTGTCGATCATCAACTGCGATCTGAGCACATATTCGTATTACGTTTCCAAAGCAGAAAAGGAGCGCGCGTACGCCGAGTCGCCGCTGCAAACCGTGGTCGTCCGGGCCACGCAGTTCCACAGCCTCGTCGCGATGGTCTTTGCAGCCGGCGCGCGACTAGGGCTCGTCCCCACTTTCAACGGCGCCAGGTTCCAGACCATCTCGCCGGCGGATGCCGCGGCCTCCCTGCTCGAAGCGGCCACGGCTGAGGCGGGGGCTCCATTGCACAGGGTGCGCACTGCAGGCGGTCCGGAGGTGCTCACCATGCGGCAGATGGCGGAGGATTGGAAACGCATCACGGGCGCCCGCGGAAAGATCATCGCGCTGCCGCTGCCGGGCCCGATGGGCGCTTACCTGCGTGCAGGCCATAACCTGGTCCCCGAACAAAAGGTTGGTTCCGAGACGTTCGTGTCGTGGTTGGAAAAGCGCCGCGAAACTTTATAGCCTAGGGACACTGGTCCGGCATCAAGCCGGACCCAGGGGCTATAGCTCAGTTGGTAGAGCGCTTCGTTCGCATCGAAGAGGTCAGGAGTTCGAATCTCCTTAGCTCCACAATGTGCGGTCCGATTTCCTGAGTGGGAACGGCAAAGCTTGAACCGCCTGAGAGCTGCGGTAGGTCGGACGGTTGACGCTTCTCCTAACGCCATAATCTGCGCCCAGCCATTGACACTCAGCCCTACGCCCGGAGGGCTTAGTGTATGCAGAAGATGGACGGATTAACCGTCGCGGAGGTTGGGAACAGGCTGGGCATCACCCGCGCTTCAGTTGGCGGCCAACCGCCTCAAATCGTTCTGACCGCCTCGGCCGCATTCGATAAGATAACCCCATTGTCTGCGCCCGGTCTGCGGCATATCGTTAACTATCGTTCAGTATCGTTCGCAACGTATTGAGGTGGGCAAGATGCAGGATTCATTCCCCGCAGGCGGATTTATGGGCAACAGTTTTGACGGCATGTGGCAGGCCGTTGACGAGTTTCGTTCCCGGTTTGAGAAACGGTCCGGAACCAGGGCAGGGCGGGGCGAACTCCGCACGGCTGTCCTAGCACTGCTGGCAGAGCGTCCCATGCACGGCTACCAGATCATCCGTGAAATCGATGAGCGCAGCAAGGGGAGCTGGAAGCCAAGCGCCGGGTCCGTCTATCCCACCCTGCAACTGCTGGCGGACGAAGGGTTCATCAGCTCGGAGGAATCCAACGGACGCAAGATCCATTCCCTGACGGAGGCCGGTCGGGAGTACCTGGCTGAGTCTGAAACGTCCGCGCCGTGGGAGTCGTCGGGTACTGGTGCGGGCCCAGGGTTCGGGGCCCTTCCCAAAGCCGGAATGGCGCTTGCGCAAGCGGCGGCGCAGGTGGGCCGCACCGGGACGCCCAAGCAGGTGCAGGAAGCTGTTACCGTGCTCGAAGAGGCACGACGCCGGCTCTATTCCATCCTCGCCCAGGATTGACAGGGGTGACGTCGGTTCGGCGCGATCGGGCAGATCCAGTACCGGGCGGGGGTAATACCCGTGCCCGCTATCGCCGAATCCTGCGTTTCGCCGCTTGGCACCTTTCCGTCACGTGGTGGTTTGAGCTCTTACTGCCGCGGGTGGGGCTGCGTTGGGTGGCGGAGCGGAACCGGGCCCGCAGGATGCGCTCCTTCGCCCGACGGTTCCATGACCTGGCGGTTGAGCTTGGGGGCCTGATGATCAAGGTGGGGCAGTTCATGTCTTCGCGCCTTGATGTCCTTCCGCCGGAGATCACTGCCGAATTGGAAGGGCTGCAGGATGAGGTGCCTGCGGTGCCTTTCCCCGCGATCCGTTCCCTTGCCGAGGCCGAACTGGGCGCGCCCTTGGGGGCAGTTTTTGCTTCGATCGAGGAAGTGCCCATCGCCGCGGCCTCCCTCGGCCAGGCGCACCGGGCACAGCTTCTGCCCGCTAATGCCGCTGACACCGGACTCAGCAGCGTGGTGTTCAAGGTTCAGCGCCCGGGCATCCAAGCAATTGTCGACGTCGACCTGGCCGCCTTGCGCAGGGTCGGAGGCTGGCTGAGCCGCATCCGCCTCGTGTCTGACCGGGCCGATGTGGCGGCCCTGATCAAAGAGTTCGAGAAGACCAGCCTCGAGGAAATCGACTATTTGAACGAGGCGGCGAACTCAGAACGATTCGCTGCTGATTTCGCCGACGATGCGCGGGTGACGGTGCCCGCCGTCGTCTGGGAGCGGACAACCAGGCGCGTACTCACCCTTGAAGACGTCACGGCCATCAAAATCACCGACGCCGAGGCGTTGCGGGAAGCCGGCATTGACCCTGCCGAGGTCGCGCCGGTTTTCGCCTCCGTCATGTTTGACCAGCTTTTCACCAACGGTTTCTTCCACGCAGATCCTCATCCGGGCAATATTTTCGTCACTCCAACGAAAGGCCAGGCTGAACATCCATGGCGGCTGACGTTCATCGATTTCGGCATGATGGGCGAGGTGGCCCCGGGGACTCGAAGTGGCCTGCGCAAACTCCTGATTGCGGCCGCATCCCGTGATGGCAAGGGGCTGGTGAACGCCATCGGCGACGTCGGAGTGCTGATGCCTTCGGCTGACAAACCTGAGCTTGAACGGGCCATGTCGCAGCTCTTCGACAGGTTTGGCGGGATGGGCTTTGCCGAACTGCGGGACGTGGATCCACGCGAGTTCCGTGACTTTGGTGCCGAGTTCGGCACGGTGGTCCGGTCGCTGCCCTTTCAGTTGCCGGAGAATTTCCTGCTCATCATCCGGGCCATGTCCCTCACCTCGGGCGTTTGCAGTTCGCTGGATAGCCGGTTCAATCTTTGGGATTCGGTGGAGCCTTACGCGGCACAGTTGATCCGTGATGAGCGCGGTGGGCTCGCCAAGGATGTGGCGGCCCAGGCGATGGATGCCGCGGTGGTAGCCCTGCGGTTGCCCAAACGCCTGGATGGCGTGATCACGCAGATCGAGGACGGCACGCTGCAGATTTCCAGCCGACGGCTGGAACGGCAAGTGGCCCGCCTCATTCGACTGGCTCACAGGGCTGTGGGCGCAGTGGTCTTTGGGGCCGTCCTGATTGCGGGCGCCGTCCTTCGGCCAACCGACCCTGCTCTGGGTACCGTACTGATGATCGGCTCGCTGCTGCCGCTGCTTGCCGGCTGGTGGGCCGGTCGCCGTCGATGATGGGCGCGGAATGGGCAAGGCGTTGCAGGTGCGCCTGGAAGCGCGTCTTAGACTTGCCGTGTGACTGACATTCCCGAACGCCTCCCGCCGGAACCCGGCAGCCTGGCCGGCCCGATCCTGGTGGGCGTCATGCCCGGTCAACACCCGGTCGTGGTTGAACAGGCTGCCCGCATGTCGGCCCTTCTGGGACGGCCTTTGGTGTGCGCTTACGCTGACGCTACGGTCTATCCGGTTGATGGCACCGCCGGGGGTCCCTGGGCGCCGATAGATCCTGACGGTGTTGATGAGGATTCCGAGGCCATTCCGCGCTCGCTCAAGGCATCGTTGACCGCCCAACTCGCTGGGGCGGGCGTCGAATGGTCTCTGGTGCCACTGGCTGGGGAGCCCGCACACGCGCTGGCCCGCGAAGCCCATGCACTGGACGCGTCCATGATCGTGGTGGGCACCCGGGACCATACGCTGGCGGCCGCACTCAAGGAAATGACCTCCGGATCCGTGGCCCGCCATCTAAGCCACCGTCAGGACCGTCCCGTGCTGGTTGTCCCGGTAAATCCCAGGGTTCCGGCCGACGATGACGACAACTGAGGCCAAGCGACCGGTCCACCTTCATTGGCGGTTCATTGGAACGGTGGCTGGAGGCGGGGTCCTGGGAGCGCTGGCGCGTTACGGCCTTGGTTTGGTCGTTCCGGCGCCAGGGGGGTGGCCTCTTGCCACCCTGGTGATCAACCTGACCGGCGCTTTGGCGCTCGGTGCACTGCTCGAAGGATTGTCACGCAGGGGGCCCGACGCCGGAAGCCGCCGGGTCCTCAGGCTCGCCTTGGGCACGGGGTTCCTGGGCGCCTACACCACGTACAGCACCCTGGCAGTGGACGCTGTGCACTTGTTCGCAGCGGGAACGGCACCCGCAGCCATGGGTTATCTTGCCGCCAGCCTCGTGGGCGGTGCTGCCGCTACCACGGCAGGTATCTGGTTGGGTTCGTGGCAGCACAGGCTCGTCAAAGGCCGGACGCCATGACAGTTGTCCTTCTGGCACTCGCAGGCGGACTGGGCGCGGCGGCCCGATTCGTCGTGGATGGACTCGTCCGTGCACGCTTCCGGACCGCGTTGCCGTGGGGCACCATTGTGATCAACGTTTCCGGTTCGTTGTTGCTGGGCTTCCTAGCAGGACTTGTCATGCGTGGGCAGGCGCCCGAGTCGCTGCTGCTGATCGCCGGCACAGGCTTCCTGGGTGGCTACACCACGTTCAGTACTGCCAGCCTTGAGACCATTCGCCTGGTCCAAAGCGGTCGAACGGGTTTGGCGCTGGTCAACGGGCTGGGAACAATGGCCGCCAGCGTTCTGGCCGCTGCAACCGGCGTGTGGATCGCTGTTCTTTGACCCCGCTGGCGGCGCCCCCCAGGCATCCGGCCATCAGGACGGCCGCCGGAAGTTCAGCTTCCGGCGGACTCCTCGCGTTCGAGTGGCTTGGCTGATTCGCATCGGGTCAGCAGGGACAGGCGGCTCGCGATACGTGCCAGATCCACCGGCATAACGCTTCCGGAACCGGCGCCGTCCCAGTCCAAGGGACCCTTGCCTACCAGGAACAGTGTGATGTCCTGATCGTGGAGCACGTCTACTACGTTGCTGAACCGCTGCCAGGCGGGCGCCAGCGCAGGGTGGTTTCCTGCTGGTGAGGGAACATCGTCGATCACCCACGTGGCGTAGCTGTCAGCCAGGGCAAGGTAGTCCGCGGGCGACGTCAGCCCTCCGCACAGTTCGTCAAAGCCCACCCAGAGCAGATCCGGATCGGAATTCCTGACGACGATCGGATGCGTGGTGGGGGTCAAAACGCGGCTCTGGATAGGGGCAGGTGTGAAGAGGCCAAGGCGACCCAGTTGCGCGGGCGTCCCGGGCGTAATGATGCGGCCGGACCGGAACCCTTCCGAGGGGTTCTCGGGGGAGTCGGCGCCTGCAGGTACACGCCGGTAATCCAACGCGCCGGAGATCTCCACGATGTCCATCATGTCTTTGATGGCCTGGATGGTGGGCACGAAGTGCTCGTGCCACAAGGGGTTGGGCAGGAGGTCGTCCGGAGCGTAGTTTGAGGTCACCACCAAGGGAATGCGTCGTTTGGCCGCATCCCGCAGGAGGCGGGCGATGAACATGCCGTCTCCGACATCATGGACATGGAACTCGTCAAAAAAGAGCACATCGATGTCAGCCAGCAGCGCATCAACGGACTTCTGGATCATGGTTCCGTTACCCGCAGCAGGTCCATGCGTGCCGGCATGGAGCGAGCGGAAGAAATCGTGGAAATGCACCCGCCGCTTCCTTACCGGCAACCTGGCGTAGAAGCTGTCCATCAGCCAGGTCTTGCCGCGGCCCACAGGGCCGTGAAGGTAGAGGCTTCGTGGCACCTTTCGGGACAGCGCACGACGGCGGCCGGTCAGTTGGGCGCCAAAAGCCGCCAACCGCTCGGCTGCTTGGCGCTGGCTGTACTCGAGCTCGAAACCGGAGCGGCCGGCGTCGTCCGCTATGTCGTCAACCATGGCGAGGCGGGCGGAACGTACCGCCGGACCGATCCCCAGGGTTGGTGTCACAGCCATCCTTTGCGCTTGAAGATGAGGTACATAAGCAGGGCGGCGCCGAACATGAGGCCAATTGCCAGCGGATACCCGTACTCCCAGTGCAGCTCGGGCATATTGTCGAAGTTCATCCCGTAGACGCCTGCCACGAAGGACGGGGCGAAGAGGATGGCCGCCCAGGAGGAGATCTTCTTGACCTGCTCGTTTTGTGCGGCACTGGCCTCGTTCTGGCGGTTCGCCGTGAGCGTTCCGTCCAGGGTGAGTGCGTTCTGGAGGATGTCCCGGAACGAATTCGCACGGGAAATGACCCGTTGTGCATGGTCCTCGACATCCCGCAGGGAACGCTGCAACTCGATGTCCACACCGTATTTTTCGAAGCCCCTTTTCAGGAGGTCCATCATTTCCGGGAGGGGATGGATGGCCCGCTGGAACTGGATAACTTCCCGCGAGAGTTCGTAGATCCGGCGCGAGACCGAACTGTCGCCGCTGAAAAGTTGGTCTTCGATCTCGTCGATGTCGTTTTCCAGCCCGGCGATCACGGGCGCATAATCGTCCACCACCTGGTCCACGAGCGCATACAGCACGGCTTCCGGACCGTGCCGCAGCAGATCGGGGCGTTCTTCCAAACGCTTGCGGACGCGGGCCACTCCTCCCGTTTCAGCATGCCGGATGGTGACCACGAAGTTCGGACCGGTGAAGACATGGAGTTCGCCGAATTCCACGGTCTCGGTCTCGTCCAGGTAGCGGGCGGGGCGCAGCACCGTGAACAGGCTGTGGTCGTAGCGCTCCAGCTTGGGCCTCTGATGCGCCGAGACAGCGTCTTCCACTGCCAGTTCGTGGAGGCCGAACTCAGCGGCAACCGCCGCCATTTCCTCCTGTGTTGGCCGGTACAAGCCGATCCAGGCCATGCCCCCGTGCACCGAAAGGGTTTCGAAAGTCTGCTCCAGGCTGTTGGGGGTGGCAGTGCGTACGCCGTCTACATATACGGCATTGTCGATAATGGTCACTGGTTGAACGCTACTGCATGGCCCCGATGATGGCCCCGGCGACAGTCATGGCCACCAGGTCGTGGCCCGAATCGATCAACGTCACTGCCGTGGGGCGTCCTGCGAATCCGTTATGGATAACGTGCCCGCCGGAGCGGAAAACCAAGGCAATGACCAGGGCGAAGAAGCCACCCGCAAGGAATGTGTTCAGTCCCAGCGCGCTGATGAGGATGGCCAGCAGGATGCTTGTGACGGCTGCTGCAACCATCATGGGGACCCAGATGCCGGCGCCGCCCTCAATGTTCTTGAGATCGTCTTCGGTCTTGCCAATTGCCTGCATCCACCGTCCTCCAAGAACGGCTGGCATGTACCAGACAAAGCCGATCACCATGCTTGAAACGAATGCCAAAAGCACGGCGAGCCAATTGATCTGGGAGATGTTTGAGAGCCAATCCATGCAAGAAATCCTAGTCGGCCCGGGCCGCCGCTCCGGGGCTCTGCCCTTCGGACTTGCCGCGTGTTGGAGCTGCAGCCATCCTTCCGATCAGTGGCTCGGTCCGGTAGGGAATATGCGTGTGCAGCGCCAGGACCGTTTCGGTCCTGATCACTCCCTTGGTGCGAAGGACGGCGCGCAGGGCGGATTGGAGGTTGTGGGTGTCCGTCGCAACCACCCTGCACCAGAGATCACCGCGGCCGGAGATTTCGTGGACTTCGAGCACCTGCGGTATCAGGCGCAACGCCCCGATGACGCCATCCAGTTCACGGTGGGTGACTTCGATCGTGACGAAAGCGACGACGTCGTACCCCACCTTTTCGAGGTCCACTTCACGGCCTGCTGCCTGCAGGACTCCGGAGCGTAGAAGCCGCTTGATCCGGCTCTGCGCAGTATTACGGGCTATGCCCAGCGCTTCGCTCAGTTCGGCGACCTGGATGCGGGGGTCCCGGATGAGTTCCAGCAGGATTTTCAGGTCCATGGGGTCAAGACTGTTCAAATGGTCACTCCAGCTCACTCTGACGGCTACACTTTGAGCCTCTTGATCAATTCTTGTACTTGTTTGCTTCTTTGAGCGCAGCTCTATTGCATTCTATTGCCATCACTGTTCAGTCGTGCTGGTTCTCCCACAAGGACGCCCCAGCCCGGCCACCGAGCCCGAAGGCATGGAAATGACTGTCTTGAGCGAACTCCGCATGCGTCCGGCCACCGCCGCACGCTGGGGCTGGGATGCCTCCACCACCGCCCGGCTGGTCCTTGCCGGGGTTGTGATCTTCACACTGCTGGTTGGCGCCAACCTCGCCACGCCCTTGTACCCGCTGCTTCAGGCCAGGATCGGTCTGTCCTCCCTGGACGTGACCATCGCCTTCTCAAGCTACGTCCTGGCGTTGGTTGCGGTCCTCATGGTGGCCGGTCACTGGTCGGACCACATCGGACGGCGTGCTGCGCTGGTCCTGGCTGTGTTGGTGGGTTTGGTGGGCGGCATGATCTTCGCCAACGCAGACAGCCTGGTGACGTTGTCCATGGGCCGGGCACTCCAGGGCGTGGCCGTGGGTCTGGCCACCGGTGCGAGCTCCGCTGCACTCCGGGAATTGCTGCCCCAAAGGCCGGACTGGGCGTCACGTTTCACTCTGCTCTCCTCGGCCGGCGGCGTAGCGGCAGGCCCGGCAATCGGCGGACTGTTGTCGCTCCTGCCGGACCCCACGCGTACGCCCTATTACCTGCACTCCGCAGTGCTGCTGGCCGCCCTCATACCCCTGTGGTTGCTTAAGGCCAGGCCGGCCATCGCGCCGGCAGAAGGGCCCAGGCCATTGAAGGTCCTTGCCCCCAGGAAGCCGTCCATTTCCAAGGATGCGCGCGGTGCCTTCTGGATGGCAGCGGCCACCGGATTCCTGAGCTTTGCGGTGTTCGGCTTTTGCTTGTCCCTGGCGCCGGGATATTTCGCCACGGTGGTACACGCCGATTCGCGGCCGTTGATAGGAGCCCTGGCGGGTGTCACTCTGGGGGCCTCGGCCCTGAGCCAACTCCTGGGGACCCGTGGACGATTCGTGGTCCCCGTTGCGTTGGCCGTCCTGGGTGTCTCGGTGGTCCTGGTGGGAGCAGCGGCTGCGTGGTCGAGTCCGTGGCTCCTCGTGGCTGCGAGCATTACGGCAGGAGCGGGCCAAGGCATTGCTTTCCGCCAGGTCTTCAATGAGGTGGCCGGAAAGGTCGAAGCGGCACGTCATGCAAAGGTCATCAGCACGGTCTACGTGATCACGTACTTGGGCAGCGCCGTTCCGGTGATTGGGCTGGGACTGGCGGTCTCGTCCCTCGGGCTGCAGGCCGCCGTCGTGGGTTTTACGGTCCTCTGCGGAGTGGCGGCATTGGCCTTGGCGGCGGTGTCTCTTCGGAGCGCCCTGCGGGCCTGACAGATCGCAGCTATTCCGGGAGCGGTCCGCGGTTTCCCGGAATGTGCTGGAACACCATGGTGGTCTCCGTGTGTCCCACCACGGGATCGGTGGCGAGATTGTCCAGGAGCCAATTGCGGAGATCATCGGTGTTGGCCACTGCGATATGCAGGAGGTAGTCCACCGAGCCAGTGGTGTGGAACGTGGAGATGACCGCGGGAAGCTTGGGAACGCGTGCCGTGAAACGGTCGATTTGGTCGCGGTCGTGGGCACGGAGCCGAACAGCAATCAGGGCCTGGACCGAGCGCCCGATGGCCGGCAAGCTCAGGACCGCCTCGAAGCCTTCGATGATGCCCCGCTCCGACAGTGCCCGCGTCCGCATCAAAGCCGTGGACGGGGCGATTCCGACGAGCTCAGCCAGTTGCTTGTTGGAGATCCGCGCATCTTCCACCAACGCCGCCAGGATCCGTTCGTCGATCGAGTCCAAGGGCTCAGTGCTGGCCGTGGTTGACCGAACATTCTTCGTGGGGTTGCTCACGGATCCTCCTGAAATTGCCTGTCATTCATCCTAGACCGTGAAATCTTCAGCTGACTATCAGGCGTGGGACCTCCGGCGGTGTACCGCCAAGGTGACAACCGCCGTCGTGCACGAAAGTGCCATGACAGACCATGCCAAAGCGGGCCACCCGTAGGCCTGAAAGGCCAGGCCGCCAGCCCAGCCGATGATGCTCGAGCCCAGGTAGTAGGAGAGGTTGTACAGGGATGCTGCCTGGGCGCGGCCCGTGGTGGCAATGGCGCCGGTCCATCCCGAGCCGACGCTGTGCGCCGCGAAGAAGCCTCCTGTGAAGATCACCAGGCCGGCCAGCGTGGCTGCGAGGTTCTCCGTCAGGGTCAGGGCCAGGCCTGCGGACATGACGGCGATCCCGGTTACGAGGACGTTGCGTCGGCCGAACCTGGTAGTCAGGCCGGCGGCCCATCGTGAACTGACGGTGCCTGAAAGGTAAGCCAGGAAGATGAGGCTCACCACGGTGGTCGGGAGTTCAAATGGTTCAGCGTGGAGGCGGAATCCCAGGTAGTTGTAGACGGCCACGAATCCGCCCATCAGCAAGAAGGCCTGCAAATACAGCGCCAGGAGTTTGGGATTGCGGGAATGTCCGCCCAAGGTCCTGACCGCTCCCCGGAATCCCATGGCTGGAGAGGGGCTGAACCGGCGTTGCCTGGGGACGAGTACCAGGAAAAGCACGGCTGAGACGGTGGCGAGCAGGGAGACGGCCAAGGCCGCGGCGCGCCAGCCCCACAATTCGCCGACAGGACCAGCAACCAGCCGGCCGGCGAGCCCACCCAGGGTGGTTCCCGCGACGTAGCTGCCCGCTGCGAGGGCGGTATGGATCTTGGTGACTTCCTCGTTGAGGTAGGCGATGGCGATGGCCGGAATGCCGCCCAAGGCCATGCCCTCCAGCGTCCGGATACCCAACAGCAGGGGGAGGGTGGGGGCAAGCGGAACCAACAAGCCGAGCAGGGTGGCTGCGGCGATGCCGATGGCCATGGCCCGTACCCGGCCTATCCGGTCTGCCACAAACGACCACGGCAAAACCGTGGCGGCCAGTCCTACGGTTGCCAGGGAGATGCTCAGTGCCGCCTCAGCCGCTGTGATGTGAAGGTCGCTTGCCATGAGCGGGAGGACGGCCTGCGTGGAGTAGAGCTGGGCGAACGTCGCCACCCCGGCAAGGGCCAAGGCAGCCAGGACGCGACGGTATCCGGAGGAGCCTTTGGCATGCCCGTCCCACGATTGCGTGTTTCCCATGACCTTCGTTTTACTCACCGGGCAACAGTAGGCTTCAGGCATCTTCATGATCCAATGCATAGGTTAGCTATGATTCATGCAATACGGCATGAATCATTGGCCACGCCAAGGAGCGCCATGGAACCCGATCACCATCAGCTCATCCAGCTTCTCCCGCTCCTGCCTGTCCTCGCGCAACTTGGCCGTACCGAGCACATGACCGAGACAGCCGAGTTGCTTGGGGTGCCCCAGTCCACAGTCAGCCGGGCCGTGGCAAGGGCCAGTGCGATTATTGGCATGGATTTGCTGATCCGGGATGGCAGGGGCATCCGCCTCACTCCCGCAGCCAGGACATTGTTGCCCTACATCGAAGATGCCCTGGAGGACTTCCAGGCCGGGCTGGACCGGGTGAGGCATGAATCTGACGTAGTGCGGGGGCGCATTGGCGTCTCCTTCCAACACACGTTCGGGGAAGCCACCCTGCCGCTGCTCATCAGCGCCTTCCGCGGGCGCCATCCCCAGGCCGTCTTCGAACTCAGGCAGGGTCCACGGGACGACTGCCTGCAGGAACTCGCAGCGGGGGAAACCGACTTCGCGTTGATCGCCCCTATTGCGCCCGATGGCAAGGGCATCCGGTCCCTCCCGCTCTACCGTGAACCGCTGCGGGCTGTCCTGCACTACCGCCACCCGCTGGCAGGGCGGCCCAGCGTGCGCCTTTCCGAACTCCGGCACGAGCCTTACGTCACCCTGCCCACCGGTGTTGGGCTCAGGGCACTGGGCGAGGAACTGTTCCGGGAGGCTGGCTTCCGCCCCCGGATCGCCTTCGAAGTCCAGGAATCCACTACCGCACGCGGACTGATTTCCGCAGGCCTGGGCTTCGGCATCCTCCCGCCTGCAGGGCCCGGCTCAGGAACCGGACAGTTCCTTCCGGAAGCTGAACTTGGACTCGTTGAAGTAGCCATCGAGTCCGGACTCGCTTTCAGGCAAATCGGCCTGGCATGGCGGGAACGGAGCTTTGAACCCGACGCCGTCCGGCTGTTCCGCGAAATGGTGGTTACCGAGGGCGGCGGCCTGCTGGCCGAACTTGTCAGAGCCCGTTCAGGAACTCCCTGACCACGTCCGTTGCCGAACCTGTGCGCGACTGCCGCCACCCGGTACCCGCCCACAGGTTCAGGCGGTGCGGATCCCCGGCGGCCGACGAAGCCGCGCGTACCGGTGAGGTGAGGTGGTGAATGGCAGGGTAGCCCTCCGGCGCGTCAGCGTGATCGCGAACGAACTCATTGACCAGCGAACGCGCCGTGCGTCCCGTGAATGCCCGGGTCAAAGCCGTGGCCGTGAACGCCGGATCGCCCAAGGCATCTTTATGCACCTGCCTGGCGCCACTTTCGTCTGTCCGGACCAGGGCCGTGCCGATCTGCGCGGCTTCCGCCCCGGCCGCCAACACCTCGCGAAGCGTCGCGGTGTCCATGACCGCACCTGCCGCTATCAGCGGAAGTCCGACGGCGGCTCGCACCCGGGCGACCAGCTCCGCCGTCGTCCGGGCTTCCGGTGCATCGGCTGGTTCGTTGGCGTGCGGGAGGAAAGCTGCGCTGTGGGCGCCAGCGGACCCGTGCTGCACCACGATGGCATCCGGGCCTTCTTCCGCGGCGGCGAGGGCCTCCCGGACGTTGGTCACGCTGGAGATGACCGTGGTGCCGGCCTTTTGCAGCGCACGGACAACCGCTTTTCCGGGCAGGCCAAAAGCAAAGCTCACCAGTTCCACCGGATCGGCAAGCAGGGCGTCGATCTTGTCCTGCCACGCGTCGTCGTCATCGAGTCGCAGCTCCGGCAGGGCCACACCATAGCGGGCAGCTTCGGGCTCCAGCTCACGCCGGTATTGCTCGAGGCGTGCCACCGCTTCGGCATTGGGTGGGAGCTGGTCCGGGTTGGGTACAAAAACGTTCATGCCGAACCGGATGTTGAGGTTCCGTGCCGCCGCGATCTCCCCGACCATGGACTCAGGGCTCTTGTAGCCGGCGGCAAGGAAACCGATGCCCCCGCCCTCCTGGACAGCCCGCAGTAAGGCCGGGGTTGATGTTCCGCCAGCCATAGGGGCTGCGATGAACGGGGTGCCAAACATGGATCCAGGCATGTGCTGTTCCTCCTCAGGACGCTCCAAGCTAGTCTTTCACGGTGAACAATCTTGACTCTTCCCAACATTCCCCTGCCCGTGAGGAAGTCCTGAGTGGCACCGTCATTGGGCTCGATATCGGTGGGACGAAAACCCGCGGCGTGCGGTTCGAGAACGGCATGCCTGTACGGGATGCGAGTGCGGGCAGCTCGAATGTCCAGAACGTAACCCGCGAGCAGGCGGCAGCCAACCTCGCCGAACTCTTTGGCAGCATCGGCGGAGGGGTTGTCGAGGAGGTCTACGCAGGAGCGGGTGGCATAGACACTGACGAAGACGCCCAGGCGCTCGCAGACCTGATTGCCCCGCACGCACCCGGGGCCCGGATCACGGTGGTCCACGATTCGCGGCTGCTGTTGGCAGCTGGTGGTGCGAGCACTGGTGTGGCCGTCATCGCCGGCACCGGCTCGGCGGCATGGGGGAGGAACGACGCCGGCGAAGAGGCCCGGGCGGGTGGCTGGGGCTACCTCCTGGGCGACGAAGGCAGCGGGTACTGGCTGGGCCGCGAAGCTGTCCGCCACAGCCTCCGCCGGATGAACCAGGGCCTGGAGCCGGATCAGCTCAGCCGTGCCCTGTTGGAGTCCTGCGGCGTGGAGGAACCCGGTAAGTTGATCGCCCTCTTCCATTCGCCGGACACGGGACGCCGTTTTTGGGCGCAGCAGGCCCGGTTGGTGGTGGAAGCAGCCGACGCCGGAGACGGCGTCAGCCTTGCACTGGTGCAGCAGGCCGGTGCCGACCTCGCCGACCTCGCCGAACAAGCCATTCGCCAACTCGGCCTGGACGGGCCTGTGATCCTGGGCAGCGGACTGGGCATGAACGTTCCTAAGCTCCAGGATGCCTTCAAAGCCAGGTTGGCCGACGCCGGCATTGTGGACGTCCGGATCCTGCAGCAGGATCCGGTGTTCGGGGTTCCCCGGCTTGTGGCCGAGCAGCGCGGCTAAACTCAGCCGCGGGTGCGTGGCCGGAGTTTGACTCCGGGAAGCGGGGGAGCCGGGATTCGTCCGGCTTCGGGGCCGGCGTCGGGCCCGTGGCCGTGGACGAAGCCAAAGCGCGAGGTGGCGGCAGCGTCGTCGTCGAGCAGCCCTTCGGCTTCCCATTCCTCGCGGGCCTTTTCCACTTCCTCATGAGTCCGTCCTACGAAGTTCCACCACATCAGGAGGTCTTCGCCGAACGGTTCGCCGCCAAGGAGCATGAAGCGGGTCTCAGGCTGGGCATCCACGGACAGGGTGGCCCGGCCGGCGCCGAGGTAGGCCAGGGGGCCGGCTCCGATGACTTGTCCGTCGATAACCACGCCGCCATCCAACACGAGCACAGCGTGTTCAAAGTCCGGGCGGAGTGGCAGCTCAAGAAGTCCCGTGCCAACGATGTCGGCACCGACGATAGGGCTGAACATGGTGGCCGGGGAGCGCTGTCCGGCGAACTCTCCCACCATGACGGTTGCGGTGTAGCCAGGTCCGGCAGCTACCGGAAGATCACGGACCTGCTCGAAGGAGGGTGCCCGGTGGCGGTGCTCGTCAGGAAGGGCAACCCAGAGTTGCAGCCCCCGGGACATGGGGATCTCGGCCACCAGGGAGCTAGGACCTGAGTCCGTGTTTGCAGGGAGGACGGAGAATTCCGAGTGCGATATACCGTGGCCTGCTGTCATGATGTTCAGCTCGCCCGGACGCACCACCACATCGCTGCCGACACTGTCGCGGTGCCGGACGGCACCTTCCAGTGGCCAGGTAACGGTTTGGAGCCCGCAGTGCGGGTGGGGAAGCACGCTCATGGCCACCCGATCGGGCCCGAAGCTGTCCAGGAAGCACCAGGCTCCGACAGTTGGCAGCCCGCGCTGGGGCAGGGTGCGCATGACGTTCATGGCGCGGACGCCACCCAGGGGAACTTCCCGCTCGGGCCACAGCTGAACGCATGGACCTTGCCCCCCTGGTGCAGCGGGGCAAACTTCCTGTGCCGGGGAAGTATCAAGATTGGTCATGTGTTCATCACCTGTGCATAAATGTTGGAAATTGAGCTAATCTGTTCCACGTGAACAACGCCCTCTTGAGCTACCACGACGCTGTCCTTTACCGTTCGGGTGAACCGTACCGCATCCTCGCCGGAGCCATCCACTACTTCCGGGTCCACCCGGAGCTGTGGCAGGACCGGCTGCGTCGGCTCAAGGCCATGGGCGCCAACACGGTGGACACCTATGTCGCGTGGAACTTCCACCAGCCCCGGCAGGATCAGGCCCCGGACTTCACCGGCTGGCGTGACCTGGGGCGGTTCATCGACCTCGCTGCAAAGGAGGGCCTGGACGTGATTGTCCGCCCGGGCCCCTACATTTGCGCGGAATGGGACAACGGCGGCTTTCCTGCTTGGCTGACTGGCACACCCGGCATCGGCCTCCGGTGTATGGACCCGGTCTTTACCGCAGCAATCGAGGAATGGTTCGACCACCTCCTCCCCATCATCACTCCGCGCCAGGCATCCGCGGGCGGTCCCGTCGTTGCCGTGCAGATCGAGAACGAGTACGGCAGCTACGGCGACGACCACGAATACATCCGCTGGAACCGGCGTGTCCTTGAAGCGCGCGGGATCACCGAACTGCTTTTCACCGCCGACGGCGGCACCGACTACTTCCTCGACGGCGGCTCAGTGGAGGGAACCTGGGCGACGGCAACCCTGGGGAGCCGGGGTGACGAAGCGGTGGCAACCTGGCAGCGCCGCAGGCCCGACGAGCCGTTCTTCAATGTCGAATTCTGGGGCGGCTGGTTCGATCACTGGGGTGAACACCACCACCGCAGGGATGCCGGGGATGCGGCGTTGGAAGCCCGGAAAATGCTCGACCTTGGCGGCTCGCTCTGCGTCTACATGGCCCATGGTGGGACCAATTTTGGCCTGTGGTCCGGCAGCAACCACGACGGCACCATGCTGCAGCCGACAGTCACCAGCTACGACTCGGACGCACCCATCGCTGAAAACGGTGCCTTGACCGCCAAATTCCACGCTTTCCGGGGTGAGTTCTACCGCGCCCAAGGCATTGAGGACCTGCCGGAGATCCCCGCAGAACTGCTCGCCGAAGCTCCGGTGATCCCCGCACGCTCGTTGGCCTTGCCGGACGCTCCGGACCTGTTGGAGTTGCTCCGGACTGCCGGTAAGCCCACCAGCAGCGTCAAGCCCCTCAGCTTCGAGCAATTGGGGCTCGACGCCGGAATGGTCCTCTACGCCTCCGAAGCCATCCTTCCCGGACGCGCCGATGCCCCCACGGAAAGCCGCCTGAAAATCGATGGGCTGAACGATCGGGCCTATGTGTGGGTGGACGGCGACTTCGCCGGGGTCCTGGATGATGTCACTGGTGCTGAGGGGCTCGTTGTCACCGGACGTGGCGTGCAGGCCAAGCTCGAGATCCTCGTTGAGAACCTTGGCCGCATCAACTACGGCCCCCTGACCGGACACGGGAAAGGCATCCTGGGTGGCGTGCTGATCAACCAGCGCTACACCTTCCACTGGACGCAGACGCCCATTGCGCTGGCAGAGTGGAAGGAAGAAGACCTGGAGGGCCTGGTTGGGGCCGACTTCGACGTCACGGAGCCCGCCGATACCTATATTGCGCTGCCTGATTCCGGCAAAGGCTTCGTCTGGCTCAATGGCTTCCTGCTCGGACGGTACTGGGAAAGAGGCCCTCAAAGCACCCTTTACGCCCCGGCCCCCTTGGTCAAAGCCGGCCGCAACACGATCAAGGTACTTGAACTGGGCACGGCGGGGACCGTCGTCGAGCTTCGCGAAAAGCCAGACCTCGGCCCGGAAGAAGCCGGGCCTATTTCCGCTGCGGAGCTTTCCTAGCAGTAAGACCCGCGGAGCGGCACATATGCTGGCACCATGACCCTGCAGTTCGATACCCGCCCAGCCGCCTACGCCGTGATCGTCAGGGATGGACGAATCCTGCTTGCTTACTGGAAACAGGACGATAAGGAAGGGTGGACACTTCCCGGCGGGGGACTGGACTTTGCGGAACATCCGGTGGACGGATGCCGGCGGGAAGTCTTTGAAGAGACCGGTTATGAGGCGAAGATCGAACGGATGCTGGGCATCGACGTGGGCCACTGGCAGGACGAAACCCGGCCCGATGGGACCGTGACGGACTTCGAGGCGCTTCGCTTGGTCTATGAAGCCACCGTGGTGGGAGGCGAGCTCACCCATGAGGTGGATGGAAGCACCACGCATGCGGCTTGGATCCCCTTGGAAGACGTCGGGAAGCTGAACAGGGTCGCGCTGGTGGACACAGCCCTGCGCCTGCACCGTGAGCGACCCGAGAACGGGAAGCTCAACTAGCAGGCAGGCCTAGCCAAAAGCGGCGGCTGTTGGCTACGCTGAACTTCGTTGCCGGTTTTCAGTAGCCGGTTCCAGATGCCGAGGAGGTGGATTTTGATGATTGCCGTAATCTTGCGCGCCCCGCACACAGTTGCAGCGCACCGTCATCACCCCACCATTCCTGTCCCGGCATCAGCCTGCCAAAACTAGGGCAGCCGGGCCTCAGCAGAGGTTTCCATTGACTACTTTCGCTTCTTCAAGCAACCCTTCAAACAGTTCTACCCAGCAACTGCGCGGGCCGATCGACTATGGCTATACCGCCAGTACTGCGGAACTCTTCCGCGCAAACACGGCTCCTGATGCGCGGGCCACGCCCGGCCGCGTGGTTCGTCTCGACCGGAACCGCGTCCTCGTGGCATCACATGACGGTCTCCTCCACCTGCCCTACCCGGCGCACGGCGTGGTTCCAGCCACGGGGGACTGGGTGTGGCTTGGCCACAACAGCGCAGGCGAGCCAGCCGTCGTCGAGGTCCTGCCCCGGCAATCGGCACTGAGCCGCAAGCGCGCCTTCGAGGCTTCCTCCGAGGAGCAGATCCTGGGGTCCAACATCGACATTGTGGCAGTGGTGGTTCCCGTGGACCGTCCGCTGACCCACAACCGCCTGGAACGGACCCTTGTTGCCGCCTGGGACGCGGGCGCCACGCCGCTGGTGGTCATCACCAAAGCGGACCTTGCCCACCTGGCAGATGACGTAGTGGGGGAGGTGATCCTCCAGGCAGCCGGTGTGGAGGTGGTCACCACCTCCGCCGAGCAGGGCGACGGTCTCGATGAACTGATTCGGCACATCCCGGGGGGTGCAACGCTGGTCCTGCTAGGCCCCTCCGGCGCCGGTAAATCAACCCTCATCAATGCACTCGCCGGACGGGAGGTCCAGCAGACCGGAGCCGTGCGGGCCGGAGACGGCAAAGGAAAACACACCACAACGTCCCGGGAGTTGGTGCCATTGGCCGGTGGCGCCGTGCTGATGGACACCCCGGGCGTTCGCGGTTTCGGGCTCTTCGACGCGGATGACGGCATGGACGAGATGTTCGGGGACCTTGACGAGCTCTTCGCACAGTGCCGTTTCGCCGACTGCGCCCACCAGGCAGAGCCAGGGTGCGCCGTTCAGGAGGCGCTCGCCGACGAGTCCCTCGACCCCAGGCGTTGGGCCAGCTACCTGAAACTTCAGCGCGAACTGGCCGCCCTCACCAGGAAACACGACGCAGCAGCACGCCGTGCCTACCAGCGGGAATGGCACCAAAAGGTCATGACTGCGGACAGGGGTCAGCGTGCCGCTGAGCGCCACAGGCACGATCAAGCTGAAGAACGCGCAGCGAAGGGAGGCAAACGGCGCAGACGTTGAACATTGCCGATTCATTACGGAATCCGTGGCGGCGCTGACAATCGTCGGTGCCGCTGGCTACGCTGGGTGAAGATTGCTTTGCAGCCGAGTAATAAGCCTGCATATGATCGTTTGGCTCTACCGATAATGTCCGCCAAAGATAGGTAAGCCCGGGTATGGCTGAAGCCATGATTGAGTTCAAGAGCGTCACTAAGCAATACCAAGGCGGGCAGCCTGCGGTGGACGCTCTGAGTATGTCGATCGACGAAGGTTCGATTACCGTCTTCGTCGGGCCTTCGGGTTGCGGCAAGACCACCTCGCTGCGCATGATCAACCGGATGGTGGAGCCCACCAGCGGAACCATCACGGTGGGCGGCGACGACGTCTCCCGCGTTCCCGCGGCGCAGCTCCGCCGCTCCATGGGGTACGTCATGCAGTCCTCCGGTTTACTGCCGCACCGCTCAGTGCTGGATAACATCGCCACCGTTCCGCGGCTCAACGGTGTTTCCAAGGCGGCGGCGCGGAAGCGCGCAGCGGAACTGCTCGACGTCGTTGGGTTGGCTTCGGTGCTTGGCAAGCGGTACCCTTCCCAGCTCTCGGGGGGTCAGCAGCAGCGCGTCGGGGTGGCCCGGGCGCTCGCTGCTGACCCGCCGGTCCTGCTCATGGACGAACCCTTCAGCGCCGTCGACCCTGTGGTCCGCGACGAACTGCAGCAGGAACTCTTGCGGCTCCAGCGGGAATTGGCCAAAACCATCGTCTTCGTCACACACGACATCGATGAAGCCACCGTGCTCGGAGACAAAGTCGCTGTGTTCGCTGTCGGCGGCAAGCTCGCCCAGTACGCGGCGCCAGAAGAAATCCTCCGGGCGCCGGCCAACGACTTTGTTGCCTCCTTTGTTGGCCGTGACCGCGGTTTCCGCCATCTTGCCTTCAACGCCGCCGACGCCGTGACGTTGCACCCCGTGACCATGGTCACTCCCTCCGATGGCCCCGATGCGGGCCGCCGGTCGGGGGAATGGGCTTTGGTGGTGGACGCAGAATCGCGGCCACTTGGTTGGTCTTCTCCGCGCGACGGAGCAGGCCTGATTCCGGGCGGTTCGCTGTTCCGCAAGGGCGATACCCTGCGCCGCGCGCTCGATGCTGCGTTGTCGTCGCCGTCGGGCCTTGGCGTCGCGGTGGACGACGACGGCCGGGTGGCCGGAGTCCTGAAGGGGCCGGAAGTCCTTGCCCTGATCGAGGAAGTCCGGCATCACAGGGAGGACGCCACCTGATGGAGTGGTTCCTCGCCCACAGCGGCATGGTCCTGGGACTGGCCGGGCAGCATCTGGTGCTCGCCATTGTTCCGATGATCCTTGGCCTGCTGATTTCGATACCCTTGGCCCAGCTGGCCCGGCGCAATTCTGCCCTACGGTCGGTGGTAGCCACCGCGACGTCGCTGCTCTACACGATTCCGTCCTTGGCCCTCTTCATCATTCTTCCCACGGTCCTTGGCACACGGATCCTGGACCCCATCAACGTGGTGGTTGCGCTGACCATCTATGCAGTTGCCCTTCTGGTGCGAGCCGCCATGGATGCCTTCGACTCCGTTGACGATGACCTCCGCAACGCAGCCGTGGCCATGGGCTTCAAACCGCTGCCCAGGTTCTTCCAGGTGGACCTTCCGCTGTCCCTGCCCGTGATGTTCGCGGGCCTTCGCGTGGTTTCGGTCAGCAATATTTCGTTGGTCAGCGTCGCAGCGCTCCTTGGTGTGGGGAATCTTGGAGTCCTGTTCACAGACGGCCTCCAGCGCACCTTCGTCACCGAAGTGGTGGTGGGTATTATCGCCATCCTGGTGCTTGCGCTGATCATGGACGCCATCCTGGTTATCCTCGAGCGGTTGCTGACCCCGTGGACCCGGGCAGTTGGCGGGAAGTCCCAACGCCAGGACGCCAACGCGCTGCTGACTGAGCCAAAGTCCGGACCCGCCGTTCCGCACCCGGGCATGCGCGCGGACCCGGAGGTGTCCTCGTGAACATCTTCGCGGAGACCATCGCGTGGTTGATCGATCCCATCCACTGGAGGGGAAGCGGCGGGATCCCAACCCGAACCTTCGAACACCTCCAATACAGTGCTTTGGTGCTCCTCATTGCCGCAGTCATCGCCGTGCCCATCGGGCTGTTCATCGGCCACACCGGCCGTGGGCGGGTAGTTGCCGTAGCGGTGGCCGGTGCGCTGCGTGCCCTGCCGACGCTCGGTTTGCTGGTCCTGTTCGCCCTGCTCGCCGGAAGTGGTTTGATGCCACCGGTCTGGGCCCTGGTGATCCTGACGGTCCCCCCGCTTCTCGCAGGGACCTATGCCGGGATCTCCAGTGTCGACGCCGTGGTGGTGGACGCCGCCCGGGCCATGGGAATGACGGAACTCCAGATCCTCTTCCGGGTGGAACTTCCCAACGGCTTGCAAGTCATGTTCGGTGGCATCCGTACCGCGGTCCTGCAGGTCATAGCCACAGTCTCGGTGGTGGCCTACCTGCCCTTGGGCGGACTGGGACGCTACCTGTTCGACGGGCTCGTCCTCCAGGATTTCCCGCGCATGCTTGGCGGTTCCCTGCTCATCGCCGGGCTCGCCATCGCCGTGGATTTGATTCTTGCCGGCGTACAGAGGCTTGTCCTCTCGCCCGGCCTGACCCTCGATTCAAGCGGCCGCCAGAAGGCGACCGACGATCTCACAGCCACAGCTCCCGCCGAGGCTGCCGTTCAAGGAGGTACACCATGAATAACCCCGTCCCCATGACCCTTACGCGCCGTGGTCTCGGCGGCCTCGCAGCCGGCCTGGGTGTAGCCCTCGCGTTGAGCGCCTGTGGCGGCAGTCCGCTGGCCTCTCCATCCACCTCGGCCCCCAGTGGCTCGGCCGCCGGCGGCTCGCTGGTGGTCGGCTCCGCCGACTTCCCGGAAAGCCAGGTCATCGCCGAGATCTATGTGGGTGCCCTGAACGCCGCCGGCCTGACGGCAACGTCCAAGCCGAACATTGGATCGCGCGAGATCTACTTCAAGGCCGTCCAGGATGGCTCCGTAGACCTCGTCCCGGACTACTCGGGCAACCTGCTGTCCTACGTTGATACCGAGGCCTCCGAAGTCTCAGCTGAGGACGTCTACAAGGCACTTTCGGGCAAGCTCCCTGACGGCCTGGCCGTCGCGGAAGCCTCCAAGGCCGAGGACAAGGACGCCATGGTGGTTACCAAGGCCACGGCTGAGAAGTACAAGTTGAAGTCCATCGAGGACCTGGCGAAGGTCTGCAAGGACTTCACCATGGCTGCTCCGGCCACGTTCGAGACCCGTTCCTACGGCTTCCCGGGGCTGAAGAAGAACTACAACTGCGAGCTCAAGGGGCTGCAGCCGTTCAACGACGGGGGTGGCAACCTGACGCTGCAGGCATTGTTGGAGGACAAGGTCCAGGTGGCTGACATCTACACCACCACCCCGTCCATCGTCGACAACGACCTCGTGGTCCTTGAGGATCCCAAGAACAACTTCAAAGCCCAGCAGGTCCTGCCGCTGTACAACAAGGCGAAGATGACGGACAAGGCCAAGGAAGCGCTCAACAACGTTTCCAAGACCCTGACCACGGACGACCTGATCAACCTCAACCGTGCAGTCAGTGGCGACCAGAAGCAGAGCCCCAAGGATGCCGCAGCCGCTTGGCTGAAGGACAAGGGCATCGTCAAGTAACACCTGACGAAAACCGCGTACGACGGCGGTGACGGACCCGCGCGGGCCCGTCACCGCCGTCGTCGTTTGTGTGAGTCAAGTCTCAGCGGAAGTCCATCACCCGTGTGGCATATTTGAGGAATGGCGAATTTCAAGCAGTCCACCAAGCTTCATAATGTCCTCTACGACATCCGTGGACCGATTCTTCAGGCCGCCCAGCAGATGGAGGCGGAGGGTCACCGGATCCTCAAACTGAACATCGGAAACCCGGCTCCTTTCGGCTTTGAAGCGCCTGACGCCATTTTGGTGGACATGATCCGCCACTTGCCAAACGCCCAGGGCTACAGCGATTCACGGGGCATTTTCTCGGCCCGGACCGCAGTCTCGCAGTACTACCAGACCCGCGGAATCCAGAACATCCACGTCGACGATATCTACCTGGGCAACGGGGTCAGCGAACTGATCACCATGTCCCTCATGGCCCTCCTCGAAGACGGCGACGAGGTCCTGATTCCCACTCCGGACTACCCACTGTGGACGGCATCGGTTGCTTTGGCCGGCGGCCGCCCCGTTCACTACCTCTGCGACGAAGACTCCGGTTGGCAGCCCGACCTCGAGGACCTCGAAGCCAAGATCACGCCCCGGACCAAGGGCATCGTGGTTATCAACCCCAACAACCCCACCGGCGCCGTCTACCCCGAGGAAACCCTCAAAAAAATTGTTGCCTTGGCCGAGAAGCACGGGCTGGTTCTTTTCTCGGATGAGATCTACGAAAAGATCCTTTACGAGGACGCAGTCCACGTCAATCTCGCCGGACTAACCGGAGACGACGTCCTCTGCCTGACGTTCAGCGGGCTGTCCAAGGCCTACCGGGTCTGTGGGTACCGTGCAGGCTGGATGGCTATTTCGGGGCCCAAGAAAGACGCTGCCGACTACCTTGAAGGCATCAACCTGTTGGCCAACATGCGCCTGTGTGCCAACGTTCCGGCACAGCACGCCATTCAGACGGCTCTTGGCGGCTACCAGAGCATCAACGACCTCATCCTGCCCGGAGGCCGCCTGCTGGAACAACGCAACAAAGCCTACGATCTCCTCAATGCCATTCCCGGGGTCAGCACGCAGCAGGCCAGGGGAGCGCTCTACCTCTTCCCCAAACTGGACCCGGAGGTCTACCACATCAGGGACGACGAGAAATTTGTCCTGGACCTCCTGAAGGAACAGAAAATCCTGGTCTCCCACGGGCGAGCCTTCAACTGGGTACGCCCGGACCACTTCCGGATGGTCACGCTGCCCAACGTCAAAGACATTGAAGAAGCGATTGGCCGCATGGCGGACTTCCTGTCGAGGTACCCGGGCAACTAGCCTGAGGTCCATGGCCGCGCCACGGGGGCGCGGCCCGGCAGAAAGGCACGCCTGATGGCTGAAGTTGAGTTCGCCAAGAGTCCGGCCAGCGTATTAAGGGTCGGGTCTGGGTTTTCGCTGGCGGAGGTGGATCCGGAATCCACCCCGGGCTACGACGGTGCGAAATCCGACGGAAAGTCGCTGCTCTTTGCCCAGGATTCACGGTTGGCGGACTTACAGGAAAGACTGTTCGCCGAGGGCAAGTTCGGCAATACCAAGCGGCTTCTGCTGATTCTGCAGGCCATGGACACTGCAGGTAAAGGCGGCATTGTCAGCCACGTCGTGGGCGCCATGGATCCGCAAGGTGTGCAACTGGCAGCTTTCAAGGCACCCACGGACGAAGAGAAGGCCCACGACTTCCTCTGGCGGATCGAGAAGCACGTTCCCGATGCCGGCATGGTGGGAGTTTTTGACCGTTCGCACTACGAGGACGTCCTGATCCACCGCGTCCACGCGTGGGCGGACCCTGCGGAGCTGGAGCGCAGGTACACGGCCATCAATGCCTTCGAGGCAGGCCTGGCGGCGCAGGGCACCACGATCGTCAAGGTCATGCTCAACATCAGCAAACAGGAACAGAAGAAGCGTCTCATTGCCCGGCTGGACGATCCCAGCAAGCACTGGAAATACAGCCACGGCGACCTGACGGAACGTGCCTACTGGAACGACTATATGGACGCGTACAGCGTGGCGTTCCAGAAGACCTCGACTGACATTGCCCCCTGGCACGTCGTACCAGCCAACAAGAAGTGGTATGCCCGCATCGCGGTTCAGCAGTTGTTGTTGGATGCGCTCGAAGTGATGCAGCTGGACTGGCCAAAAGCCGACTTCGACGTCGCGGCTGAACGGAAGCTCGTCGAGGCATCCTGAGCCCTGCCGGACCGTTAGCCGGTAGTGGTGGAACCCCCGGCGTCGTTGCTTGCATCGCGTGCCGAGGCCAAGCGCTTGCGGGCGCCCTCAAGCCAATCCTCGCAGCGCTTGGCCAACGCCTCGCCACGCTCCCAGAGCGCCAGTGATTCTTCGAGGCTGGCACCGCCGGCTTCAAGGCGGCCAACAACGGCCACGAGCTGTTCCCGGGCTTCCTCGTAGCTCAAGGCGTCCAGGGAATCCGGTGCCGACGCCGCTGAGTTGTTCTCGGTCATGATGTCCTTTGATTGTGATGCTGACAATGTTGGCTGGAATCAATGTTCCAGGATCTGCCCTTGGCCGTCGGAGACAGCCCGGAACCGACCCTCCGCTACACGTATCGCCAATTCCGCGCCCTTGGGGGCCTCCTCGGGGCTGCTGACCACCTGATGCCCGGCTTGGTCGTCGCCGACGAGTTGGACGACCGCATAACCGCGGTCCAGGGTCTTCTGCGGCGACAAAGCCCTGACCTGTGCCCTCAGGTGGTGCACTTGGTCCAAGGCGCGCACAACGGCTGTGTTGACCGCCGCATGTGAGCGCCGTTGCAGGCGGTGGATATCCTCGGCCCGGGCATCGACCATGGACGCGGGGGAGGCGAGGACAGGACGGGACTTCAAGGAGTGGAGCCGGTCAGTTTCCCGATCCACCATCCGGCCAATGCTGCGGCGGAGGTGGTCCCGGGCCTGACGCACCATGGCCAGTTCCTCGGTGACATCCGGGACGATCCGCTTTGCAGCATCGGTGGGGGTGGAAGCGCGGAGGTCGGCGACGTCGTCCAGGATGGGGCGGTCTGCCTCGTGGCCAATGGCACTGACAACAGGGGTGGTAGCCGCGGACACGGCCCGAATCAGGTCCTCGTTGCTGAAAGGAAGCAGGTCCTCCAGCGCGCCGCCGCCTCGGGCCAGGACAATGACGTCCACGTGCGGGTCGGCGTCCAGCTTCTTCAGTGCGGCGATGATCTGTGACACCGCCGTGTTGCCTTGCACGGCTACCTCGCGAACATCGAATTCCACAGCTGGCCAGCGCAGGGCGGCGTTACGTAGCACGTCCTTCTTGGCGTCCGAGTCGCGGCCCGTGATGAGGCCGATGCGGTGGGGGAGCAAGGGCAGTTTCCGTTTGCGCGAATCAGCGAACAATCCTTCCGCGGCCAAAGCCTGGCGGAGGCGCTCAATCCGAGCCAGCAGGTCGCCGAGGCCAACGGGTCGGATGTCCTTGACCGACATGTTCAGGCGTCCGGTCTTGACCCAGAAATCCGCCTTGACCAAGGCAACTACCCGCGACCCGCGCTCCAGCGGTACTTTCTGCCGGTCCAGGACCGTGGACCACACCGAAGCCGGCAGCGAAATCTCGGCGTCGACATCACGCAGTGTCAGGAAGGCATTGCCGCCCCGGCGGTTCAGCTCGATGACCTGGCCCTCGATCCAGGCTGCGGGAGCCCTCTCGATGTGGGCTTTGAGCTTGCGGGAAAGAAGCTGCAAGGGCCAGGGATTATCCGGACTGGTCTCGGCAGCAGTCCCGGGCAGGGTGGACTCCGGAGTTGCTTCAGCGGACATGGCAGGTCCGTGATTGGCCTGGAAGCCGTGGGTGTACCAGCATGATCACTATCCTCGCTCGGGGTGCGGCAACTTGCTCGGGTGCGGCAACTCGCTCAGGTGCGGCAACCTGCTCGGGTGTGGCGCAGCGCCGCGTTCCAACTCTATCCATAGCTTTACCTGGTGGCTCCGACATTTTTCGGATCATGTGGACAGACCTAGGATGGTGGCACTGGACCCCGACCCCGAGGATGACTTTGCGTACCTTCGTTTCAGCATTGGGAGTGATCCTCGCACTGGTGCTCACTGCCGTCGCCGTTCCAGCCGCGTGGGTGGACCAAAACATTGTTCAGGAAGATGGCTTTACCCGCATCGCCGGTGGATTGGGCAGTGATCCCGATTTCCAGGCGCGTCTGGCGGACGCCGCCGTCGGCTCTTTCGAATCCTCAGTCAACCTCCCAGGGCCCATCAAATCCCTGGCCGCCGGGGTTCTTGAACAGGCGGCGTCCGGGATGCAGTCCTGGAGCGACTATCCGCAGGCTTGGGAAGAGACAGTGAGGAACAGCCACAAGCTGAACTTCGGTGCGGCTGGGCAGCCGGAAGAATCAGGTGCTTCCACGGCCCTGGTCTTGGACATTGGGCCCCTGGTCAGGCTGATCCGCGACCATTTCGCCGACGCTACGCGCGTCCGGCTCGACGTCCCCTCTGAACGGCTTATTTCGCTGGGCGAACCGTCCCACCGCCAACTGGTGGAAAGGGTGGCAGCCTTTGCTCCGTTATGGTGGGTTGCCGCCCTGGGAGCTCTCGTTTCGGCGTTGCTGGCTTTGCTTGTGGCACGCAGGAGGCCTGCGGTCCTGGCATTCCTGGGGCTGGGCGGCCTGGCCGTGGCGGGGCTCTGGTCGGTTGGATTGAATGTGTCTGAAGGAGTTGTTGGCAACCTCTCCAACGGCAACGAACTGGCAGGGCTGTTCATGGGGAAGTTCTTCACCGCCGTCCAGTCCGGTTTTGGTCCCTGGACAACGGTGGCTGCCCTGATCTCGGCCGCCTTGTTGGTCATCGGCTTGGTCGCCTGGATTATTTCCGCGAGACGACCATCACCTTATGCCCGGGGATAATGACCTGACCGGTAACATTGTGGGATGACCTCCACAGCAATTTCCATCCCGATGCCCAGCGTGCCCCGGAGACGGCGATCGCCGGAAGAGGTACTGGCAGCGGCACCCGTCACGGGTCCCAAGAAGGTGCTGTTGGCGGCACCCCGCGGTTATTGCGCCGGCGTAGACCGGGCTGTCATTGCGGTCGAAAAGGCCTTGGAGCACTACGGCCCGCCCGTCTACGTCCGCAAGCAGATCGTCCACAACGTACACGTGGTCAGCTCCTTGGAAGAACAAGGGGCCATCTTCGTCGAGGAAACGGACGAGGTTCCCGAAGGCGCCCTGGTGATCTTCTCCGCGCACGGAGTTTCACCGGCAGTGGTGCAGTCGGCAGAGGACCGCGGCTTGCGCACCATCGACGCGACGTGCCCGCTGGTCACCAAAGTCCACCGCGAAGCCGTGCGCTTTGCCAAGGACGACTACGACATCCTTCTCATTGGCCACGAAGGCCACGAGGAAGTCGAGGGCACCGCCGGCGAGGCCCCCGAGCACATCCAGATCATCAACGGTCCGCACGAGGTGGACAAGGTCACAGTGCGCGATCCCGAGAAGACCATCTGGCTTTCGCAGACCACGCTGAGCGTGGACGAAACCATGGAGACCGTGCGCCTCCTGAAGGACCGCTTCCCGACTTTGCAGGATCCTCCCAGCGACGACATCTGCTACGCCACCACCAACCGCCAGGTGGCCATCAAGAAGATCGCACCGCAGGCTGACCTGGTCATTGTGGTCGGCTCGGCCAACTCGTCGAACTCGGTGCGCCTGGTTGAGGTTGCCCTCGAGTACGGGGCCAAGAGCTCCTACCGCGTGGACTTCGCCAACGAGGTGGATGAAGCCTGGTTCGAAGGCGTCGCTACCGTTGGCGTCACCTCAGGTGCGTCCGTTCCTGAAGTCCTCGTCCAGGATGTCCTGCGCCTGCTGGCCGACTACGGCTATGGCGAGGTCCAGGAAGTCGTAACAGCGGAGGAAGATCTCCTCTTCTCGCTCCCCAAGGAGCTGCGGGCTACTTTGAAAAAGGCCGGGGATGTCTCCCGGGCCCTCGGTGGCCGCGGGAACCGGGCTACGTCCTAGCAATAAGCTCTTACTGAACTGGCCCGCAGTGGGCGCCCTTCCTGGTGGAAGTGGTCGCCGCTGCGGGCCAATTCGTTAAGCCGCAGACTCCTGGGGCTCTTCGCTAAGAAGTTCCGGAGCGGCCAAAGCCCGCGGGACAGCTTCCACGGACATGGGGGCCGTGAGGCCAGCATCGTCCATGGTGTTCAGCTTCCGGGCGGTCGGGAGCACACGGGCTTCGAGGGTGCCCACCATGGCGTTGTACCGGTCCACTGAGGTCTTAAGGGAGCTTCCGAGCTTGCTGACGTTCTCACCCAGTGTGCCCATGCGCTCGTAGAGCTGCTTGGCGAGCTCGAACAGTTCGTGCGCGCTGTCCGTGAGGACGTCCTGCCGCCAGGTGAAAGCCACTGACTTCAGGACTGCCAACAACGTCCCCGGTGATGCCAGGACGACGTTCCGGGACAGGGCGTGTTCAAGCAGGCCGGGGTCGGCCTCAAGGGCAGAGGCAAGGATTGACTCAGCCGGGAGGAAGCAGATCACCAGTTCCGGCGAGTTCCCCGGGATGTCCCAGTACTTCTTTCCGGCCAAGGCGTCGATGTGGGCCTTCAGGGCCTTGGCGTGCTGGGCCAAAAGAGTCTTGGAGTCATGGACGGAAGCCTGCGTTACCGATTCACCGAATGCACCATCCCCGTGGAGCTGTTCCTGTGCCGCGAGGTAGGAGGCCAGCGGGACTTTGGCGTCAACCACCAATTGCTTATCTCCGGGCAACTGGACCACAAGGTCGGGTCGCAGGGTGTTCTCGGTGCGGCCAGAGTGGACCTGCTCATGGAAGTCCACGTGCCTGAGCATTCCGGATGCCTCAACCACACGGCGAAGCTGGACTTCGCCCCACTGGCCACGTGCGCTGTTGGAACGAAGGGCGGAGGCCAGGGCGTGGGTTGACCGGAGCAGTTGTTCGTCGGATAAACGGGCGTCCTGCAGTTGCTGGGCGAGCTGTCCGTACTGCTCAACCCGGTCACGTTCGAGTAGCGAAACCTGCTGCTGCACCGCCGTCAACTTTTCCGCGACGGGCGCCAGGGCGCGCAGGACACTTCCATCCGAGTTCCTTGCTGCGCTGAGTTCCCGGTTCTGTGTAAACAAAAGCCGCCGCTCGGCGTCGGCCGCTGCGAGCTGAGCCGTCACCTCCGAAAGGCGCGTCGATACGGCGTCGAAGTCCTCCTCCAGGCCGGCGCCCCGGCGTCGGAAGACGACGTAGCCGGCCGCCAGACCCACGGCCGCGCCGATCAGCAGCATGAGCAGTGCTAAAACGAATCCAAATCCATCCATGTGGCAACCCTGACACAGGGGTACGACAGTTTTAGTGAGGTTGCGGCCGTGGGGGTCGCCACAGCGTCGGGCCGAACAAGCATGGACAAGGTATCAACGGGTAGAATCAATGCTCGTGGCTCTTACTATTGGCATCGTCGGACTGCCCAACGTCGGCAAATCAACCCTTTTCAACGCACTGACCCGTAACCAGGTGCTCGCCGCGAACTATCCGTTCGCGACGATCGAGCCGAACGTGGGTGTAGTCAACCTGCCGGATCCGCGCCTCGCGAAGCTGGCCGAGATCTTCGGCTCCCAGAAGCTGCTGCCTGCCCCGGTATCCTTCGTGGACATCGCGGGCATTGTGAAGGGCGCCTCCGAGGGCGAAGGCCTGGGCAACAAGTTCCTTGCCAACATCCGCGAGGCCGAAGCCATTGCGCAGGTAGTCCGTGTGTTCGATGACCCGGATGTCATCCACGTCGACGGCAAGGTTGATCCGCGCTCCGATATGGAGACCATCAACACCGAACTGATCCTGGCTGACCTCCAGACCATCGAGAACGCGATCCCGCGCATCGAAAAAGAAGTCAAGATCAAGAAGCGCGAAGCTGCCGAACTGGCCGCCATCAAGGCTGCCCAGGCTGTGCTGGAGCGCGGCGACACGATCTTCTCCTCCATCAAGAGCGACAAGCTCGAAATGGGGCACCTCAAGGAACTCGGCCTCCTCACCGCCAAGCCTTTCATCTACGTCTTCAACGCTGACGAAGGCATCCTCGGCGACCCGGCCAAGCAGGAAGAACTTCGGGCCTTGGTAGCTCCGGCCGACGCGGTCTTCCTCGACGCCAAGCTGGAATCCGACCTCGTGGAACTGGACGAGGAAGAAGCCCGCGAAATGCTGGAAATGAATGGCCAAAGCGAGTCCGGCCTGGACCAGTTGGCCCGTGTTGGTTTCCACACGCTCGGCCTGCAGACCTACCTCACGGCTGGTCCGAAGGAAACCCGCGCATGGACGATCCGCCAGGGTGACACCGCACCCCAGGCAGCCGGCGTCATCCACTCCGACTTCCAGCGTGGCTTCATCAAGGCCGAGGTTGTCTCCTTCGACGACCTCGTGGACGCTGGCTCCATGGCTGAGGCAAAGTCCCGCGGCAAGGTCCGCATCGAAGGCAAAGAATACGTGATGGCCGACGGCGACGTGGTGGAGTTCCGCTTTAACGTCTAGCGAATCAAGGCAAGAAGTAGTTCATAGAATCACCTGGCGTCCAGCTTCAGAAGCACGCCCGACCGTGCCTCTGAAGCTGGACGCTGACGTCTAACGTTTTTTGGGGCGAGAGGAACCGTGGCCGAGGAACGTCCGCAGCAGCCAGAGGCACCGAAGCAGCCGATCAAGCTGCGCAGCCTCGCCCCTGAATTCAGAGCGGCCAGCACGGGATCTACGTGCGGCACCTTGAAGAGGCGGTCCTCGACAAGAGGAACCGCAACATCGCCCTCACCGGCCGCTACGGAGCCGGCAAGTCCAGCGTGCTCGACAACTTTCAGAAGAAGCACGACAAAGACACTATCCGCATCAGTATCAACACCCTTGGCCCGGATGATGACGACGAGGACCTGACCAACCGGATCCAGAAGGAACTGGTCAAACAACTCGTCTACCGGCTGACACCAGGGAAGATCCGTCGATCCCGGTTCGCCCGCCCCAAACCCGTGACCAAGTTCAGGGCGTTCCTGCACGCCCTCTTTGTCAGTGTTGTGGGTCTGGGGCTTCTGTGGGTGCTGGGGGTGCGTTCCGGGCCCGGCTGGCCGGACGCCGCAGCGGACATGCCCGGGTACCTCGTACGGGCTGGAATGCTATTCGGCCTTGTTCTGGCGTCGCTGTGGGCGGCACGGTGGATCATCGGCGACCGGATCGTTTCGGAGGTTACGACTGCCGGCACGAAAATCGCCCTGGGCGAAGGCCCGACCACCTACTTTGACAGCTTTCTCGACGAGATCGTTGCCTTCTTTGACACCTTCAAGCCGAAGTTCGTGATCTTCGAAGATCTGGACCGCTTCGAGGATCCGCGGATCTTCGACTCGCTCCGGGAACTGAACACCCTCGTCAATGCTTCCGCGAACCGGCAGGCGGGGAACGAGCCTCTTCGGTTCATCTACGCGATCAAGGACAGCCTGTTCGAGCGGCTCGGAACGGATCCGGAATCCAAAGACGAAAAAGATGCAGAAGAGAAGCTCAAGGACGGCGAGGAGCTGGTAAAACTCGGTCTTGCCGAGAACGTCGTGTCACGTCCTCTCCTGGACTTGATCGCACGGCACACCACCGACATGCGTCTGATGAAGAACATCTGCAACGAGTTCGTGGTGTTCGCTGAGCATCTGCTGTGGAAGAAGAAGAACCGTGCGCCGGGCATGACGGCGGACCATCTCTTCGCACTTGTCGCGCACAAAAACTTCCACCTCGCTGACTTCGAGGCAATCTCGCAGCGCACCAGCACCCTCGATAAGCTCGAACAGCTCCATCGCGACGAGGTCAGGACCCTTATCGAAGGTCTGCAGGAGCAGCGGCGCAAGCGGATGAGGACCGAGGAGCAGCGCGATCGGAAAGAAGCCACCGCAGTGGAGTTGGGGGGCAGGCTTCGCGATCTCAAGGACATGTTCCCTTCCCCGAACGGCTATTCATACTCGTCCGTCATGGTCGATGACCAGGGCTACGGGTCTAATGCCGTCGACACAATGGAATTCTGGGAGTGCGTGGCCAAGTCGAAGTCCTTCTCTCTCGTGCAGAACTGCGGGGCTACGGTGACGCCCTCTGCAGGACAGATTGGCCGCGTCTTTCCAGAGGTCATGAGTTCCGCGCAATGGTTGGATCCCGATCCCGCCGAATCGGCCCGCCTGCTTCGTCAATACGACCAGGACATCGCGGGGTTGCGAGGTGCGGACTCCGCCGGACTGGCCAGCTACGAAGGCGTACCGAAGGGGCGAATCAGGTTCGATCAGCGCATCACCGAGGTACTTGAGTCAGAGCTGGCGCGCGATCTCGTGCGGCGGGGTTTCATCACGCGCAACTACGCTGAGTACTCCGCGATCTTCTACGGCAAGTACGTCGGCGTCGACGTGGCGTTCTTCTACAACCACAGTGTCCAGCCGAACGAGATGTACCTCGACTACGAGTTCACGTCGGAAAAGGCCATGAGCAACCTGCTTGAGCAGGTGCCGGCGGACTTCATGAGCACCATCAGTGCTCTGAACCTCCAAGTCGCGTCCTACTTGCTCAATGAAAAACCAGAAGACGCGAAGAAACTTGTCGCGTACGTCGTCACGCATGACGGCAAGGACGTCCATGCATTCATGGATGCCTTCCTCAACACACCTGACGCCCCTCGCGAGCTCCTCATCCAACAACTGACAGAGCACCCGTGGCCCGATGTCTTCGAGTACGTCGCGAAGCGCCCTGGCATCCCGGACGAAGAGACGCGGCTGAAGCTGTTCGACACGGCGCTCCTGAACGCGCTGAGTATCGACGTCTATGAGATCGGCAATTCCTCGAGGGCGCTGCTCGAGTCTTCCTATCAGCGTCTCACCGCCCTCAGTCAGAGTCAGACTGCAGCACAGACTGAGCGGGTCTTCGAAATCCTCGAGGCGGTGGAGCTGGTGGTCCCGGACCTTAGTGGCCTGAGCACGCCGCTCCGGGACCGTATCGTGGCAGCGCACAGGTACAAGCTCAGCTCACCAAACCTGCAGATGGCACTCGGGATCGACGTAGACCCGACGCTCGACGAAGTGCGCCAAAAGCAAAGCGTGTGGGAGTTCTGCAATAAGCGCATCGGGGACTACATCGCTTCAATGGATGCCATCGGGCCGATCGTGCTCACGGAGTCCGTGCTGGTCGATGTCATCAACGAGCAGCACGAGTCATGGACCGAGGACCAGCTGCGCGAAGTGATTGAGCAGAGCTCCGCTCTCGCCACGATCCAAAAGATCGAGGCTGTCCCGCAGCTGACCTGGCCTTTGATCGTGGATGCGGGCCTCCTGGCTCCGACGGTCACCAACGTCTGGGCTTACGTGCAGGCTCACGGGTTGACGAGCAGCTGCCTGGACTTCTGACCACGGGGGGTCGATACGGTCGAACTGCGGGACGTCGAGAAGGTTCCAGACGAGGACCGTGACGTCCTCGCGGTCCGCGTGCTGAATGCTTCGACGCATCTGACGGCGCAGGCCAGGGTACAGCTCGTCAAGCAGCTGAATCTTGAGTCCGCGGTTGAGCCCGCCGAGATTACTCCGAATCCCGACCAGCGTCGAGGAGCCGGTCGTGGAGCAGCCGCTCAGCACCCGTGACGCGATGATGGAGAGGCTCAAAGGTGTCAGTGAGCGTGGTGAGCGTCTGGGTGAGTCGTCGATTCCCCACGGCATCGGTCCGACGTTCCTGGAGAGCCAGGGACCTGGACTGCACCCCGAGGTACGTGCGCAGCTTCAGGCGCGTGAGCTCAAGAAAGACCAGATACGAATCCTATATAACCAGATCCACGAGATTCGCGAAAAGCGAGTTGAGCTTGGTCAGCCGGCGAACGAATCGCAGTGGAAGCTCTGGGGTGAAGTCGAGACCGAGCGGATCCGTGAGGATACGAGAGTCAGCCGCAGGGCGCGCCTGCAGAGCGAACTTGCCGACGGCTTCTACGAGCCGAACACGGCTGCCAACACTGCCGAGGTCGGTAGACAGCAGAAGGCTCTATCGGATGTTACTGCCCAGACCGAGCAGAGGAAGGAAGCGTACTTGGCGAGGCTTTATGCAAAGAATCCTGAGCTGAAGCCGGATTCGCTGCGCAGTCGGTTGAGGTGCCGAGCGCTAGGGCCAGCTTCAGCTCCCTGGACGAACAATCTGCGGTACGGCATGGATAGCATCTGTTGCCGATTCAACAATGGCGATTTCCTCATTCGCCGTCGTAATCATGACCCCGCGGACGGGCAGGCTATTTACTACCGTCCGGATCAGCAACGCAACGGCTATTGCCAGCGACAGTTGTGCCGAGATCGCCGGTATACACCTGAAGAACCAATCCATCCGGTCCGAAGCCGTTGGTTATGATGAGCTTGTTCGTGGCCGTCGACTGATCAAAGACCTTCACGTCGTACCCGCGGGACTTATAGAACGCCTCGACCTTTTGCCTTAGCATCTCGCGCTCGGTGTCGCCAAGGGGCCCTCTGGTCCTGGATCCGCCGAATTCTTTGCCGCTTCCGGTTCTCTGGAAGTTGCAGTAGCCACCTGCCGGAACATCCTTATTGGTCCAATCACCCGGCGCCATCGCTTGGATCTCATCGAGTAGTCCGAAGAACTCCGTGCTGGCTGCTTCTGGCGTCATTGTCGTTCCTTCTCCGCTGCTGGGAAGATCGCTTGTTGAATTCGATTGCGAAGATGAGGGAGTTGCCGTTCCATCATTGCCCGGTGTTGTGGAGAAGCATCCGGACGCGAGCAGAAGGACCGAGCAGGCCGTGAAAACGGTTGCCGTCATTCTTCGTCTGTTCAGCAATTCTGGTTCCTTCATTTGTTATGCACCACGGGTTTTCCTGAGTTCGTCAGCCTATCTGTCAGGCCGAGTGAGGCGTTGGCTTGGTTGATGCTGGACTCGGTACCTACGGAAGCGTATCCAAGTTTGCCTTCTGCCTGGAGCCAGCCGTGGTTCTCGGTTGGTAATGCTGACACTTCGTTTTCGGCAGTCCCGGTGCCATCGGCTCCGAGCTGCGTTGCACCATAACCGGGTATGGGCACTGTGAACGACGGGCCACCCTGAGGAGCCTGGAACGTCTGCGTGTGGAAGCCTTGAATACGTTCTCTGCCTACGTTTCCAATTTCGGAGACATTGTCGACGGTGAACTTGGTCTGGTAGACATCTGCCCCGGGGTTGAGGTGAAAGTCCTTTACGCCTGACACTCCCTGCAGAACGCCAATATCAGCGTTGAGATTGACGCTGTCGACAGCTACGCCCTCCACAGCTGCAGCCTGGGCCGTCAACGTGCCATAGGACAAGCCAGAGATGTTATTTCTGGCAACGTTTCCAAGGCTGTCCTGAACGGCCGCGAGAGCGTTGATGTCTTTCCTCAGGAACGACCCACCTGTCCTGGCATTGGTGTCGTCAAAGACACCTGCAGCTGATGCAGGTTCAAAAGCTAACCATCCCACCACTGCCAGCCGTGGCGGGTTTCCTGCCGGGGTCGAACTCAGCTCGGCAATGCGGTATTGCTCTCCGTATTGGCCGTCGGCGGCCCGGACTAGATCTGGCATGCTCGTGGCCACCGTTGTATCGACACCCGGGGCTGATTGCGTGAATCGCCATGACGGTACGAAGGAGCCGCTTACGCCGGAGCAATTCAAGCAGTTTTTGGAACAAACGAGCCAAGGATCTCCTGGGCTGATCGAGATAGACCCGAGGGTTTTCGACATTTGCATGAGCAACCCGCAGAGCTGAAAAAAGAGCAACTGGTCTTCTGGCCGGCAATGCTCGTGGTTGTCTTCAGGGCACCGACGTGAGGGGCGGGCCGCGGTAGCTGAAACCGCCGGCTCGCCATCGCTCCTGGGACGGAGAAAACGAAGAAGAATTGCACGCATGTTGACCCGCGGAATATGACTTTGTGGTCAGACTGGGCTCATGCGGTAGTTGCGTGATGTCCAAGGCGACAAAATCTCTTGAGCTATTACGATGCAAAGGAGGTAGAGGGTAGGCCGCCGACGCCGAGCTGGAACGTGGCACCCTGGACGGGCCCATCATTCCTGAGCGCTTGGACAAAAGCATCTTCACTATGACCGTCTGTATCTCCGCCCGGCAAGGGCTTCAGCCACAGTGCAGACTGGCAGTACTCGGGAGGCCCACAAGCCGCACTACAGGCATTCTCTTTGGCCCCGGCCTCATGGTCGGAGTCAACGGTAACTTGGAACAACTTCGCCCCGCACTCGGCAATACCCTGGGGAGCGGCGCTTTGGGAACTGTGCCGAGGTCGTGGCCACAACCAGGGATTGGATCGCGCTCGACGTAACCAGAACCGTTTCGTCAGCGTCAAGAACTGTCTCGTTCGCTGTCTACGAGCCACTTGGTGCCGTGGGGCTGGTGAGCGTCCTGGACACCAGACTCGGCCAGAACCAACCACAACTCCAAGTCATCACCACCTGACTCCCTTTGCACTAGACGGATTCTGCTCTGTCGCCTTCTCCGCGTGGACACCATGGCCGCGAAGCTCTGATTGTTCTCGCGGAAGTGTGGGATAAGGACGCCGGCGACGGCGGACAAGTTGTAGTCCGATTCGCCCCATGTGCATCGGCACACCATGGTGCGCTGAGGTTCCGCCTCCTGCGTGGCTAAGCAGGGACCCTGGATTCAGAGAAACGGTCTGGGTCTGCACGGCCACACTGCATTACCCTACCAATCAGCCTCGGCGGATGGACTGCTCTGAGGCTGTTTTTTGGAGCGTATTGGGGCTGGGGAATTTGTCTGTGATCGTGTACCTTTCAGGACGAGGATCTGAATACAGTAAGAGGGAGATAACGGGCACCGTGGCAGCTGATTACGACGAGGTACCCTCCGACGTCAAGGAATCCCAGGAAAGCTCTCTGGACGCGCTGAAGTCCGCCAATGCTCCTGACGCAGGCAGTGTTGTGCTGGAACTCGACCAGGCTGACGGGCTGGACCACGAGGGTCCCGGTGGCGGTTCATCGCCGAAGAACTGGTGGTCCAGGTGGTACCGCAGTCCGATGACGAGTTCACGTGCTTCTCGTGTTTCCTGGTCCGGCACCGCTCCCAGATTGCCCGTGAGAAGGACGGTCACGCGTACTGCGTGGAGTGCGAAGGCTGAGTCTGTTCCTGATTTATAAGGGTCTGGCGCTTCGGCGCCAGACCCTTATACTTTCGAAGCGGGTCAGCAGTGCGGCAGGAAGCTCGTGATGTTAGGGCCGGTGTAGACGTAGCGGTCCGAGACGTACTGTGCGCCCCCGGCGCCGGGGTATAGCTTTAGCCAGATGTTGTCCCCGTCAACCCAGGTGCCCGTTGTCCAGCAGTCGAACTCATAGACCCGGCCGCTGCTCAGCATGGAACCAGTGAGGGCATAGCCGGTGCCGGGTCCTCGTCTGATGTTGAGGTTGTTGTTCGTGTAGACCTGCGCGCATTTCGAGCCGCCGTCGCTGTAGTAGAGCTGGCCGCCCCATCCATTGTGAGGAAACTGTCGACAGTATTGGATGTTGCTGGACAGCTTCGTGCCGGCGGCATTGGCAGGGGCTGCCATCATCGTCACGGACAGGGTGGCACCGACGATGGAGACAGCAGTGAGTGCCCTGAAACGCCTTCTTCGTGCCTTGTCATTTTGCGCTTGAGCAATCGCTGATTTGCTGCCGGGAACGGTGGAATCTTCTGAGTGGCTGGAAAACAGCCTGAACTTCTTCATCAATTGACCTTTCGCGCCGTAAGGCTCGGTGTCCGAATGACCCCAAGCGACTGCAGCGAATTCAGAAATAGCTGCTACTTGATGTGTGAGGCGCATAACGTGAACGTGACGCTTGATTGACTGCGAATTTCCCCGTCTTCACCGACCGGTGAAGGTACCAGAGCGGCTTCGCGGGGTGATCGCCAGCACGTTTCCAGGCGGATGTGGTGCCACTAATTCACTAACTTTTGGGGAAGGAATTACGACATGCGTCAATCACTATTGGCTCTTTCCGGTGCTGCAGCAGCTGGCGCCATGGCAATCGCAATGCTGGCTACCGCGCCGATGGCTTCTGCCAGTGCGGGGGCGTCAGTGACCGGCTCCTACGCCTACTACAGCTCGTCCAGCAAAGTCCTGACAAGCCAGGACACAAAGTCGGACGGCGTCTCATCTGTGGCTCAACTGAGGTATGTGTCGAATGGAACTACTTACATTGCGACCCTGACCAATAGCGCTGGGTATGGATCTGTTGGTCAAACCCAGGGCAGCGGCCGTGTATGTCCGGGCGTGTCTCAACAACCGAAGCGCCGGCACCGGCATCTATGGTTGCTCAGCCTGGGTTGCCACGGGCGCTTAGAAACTGGCAGCAGAGCATACGTTCGGGTGCCCTACGGCGCCGAGGCCCCGGATGCGTGCTGGTCTCTGACGATTTTGTCATCAGAATAGGCTCTGGCGACTATGTGATGGTCAAGGCCTCGAATTCTCGCCTGAGCTCGAAATGCCTCTGGGGTAGGATCCCGAAGAAGTGGAGTCATCACGAAGAAGAAGCCGACGATGTTCGCATTCGTAGTTCTCTCGGTCGGAGTGCTGGCTGGAGTGGGTGCTGTCGCGGCACCTGCTGCACAGGCCGCGGCGGACCAATACACATATGTCGCCGGATCGACCTAGGCCAATTGTCAATCCGCTGTCGACAAGAAGCTGTGGGCGTTGAAGGCAATGGGCTACAGCGCCCAGGTCTCCACCCCTTGTCACGCTGCAGGGGTTACTGCCGCGGCTCTCTGGGTGTCATTCATCAGATACCACAACTGAGAAAGGGATCTTCAGAAGCCAAGCTTGTGACCAATTGGAACATCTTCGTTCATCAACATCCAGACGTTCCACAGAGGCTGGAGCTCGCCCCTAAAACAACGGCCAGGGCACCGCGGGCGCTTGTCCGCTGGGCGCTGGGAACTGCCCAACAGAGCGCAAGCGGTCGGAGCGCAACGCCAATGCTTCGACTTCTTCGGCACTGAGCAGCCCCGCGAGTTGTTGACCCAGCTCGCCCCGGAGCCCGTCGCGGACACGATCCAGTCCGGCGAGTTCATCTGCGCTCAGCGCGTCCCCAATCCACCCCCACAGCACGGTGCGCAGCTTGTGGTCCTGGTGAAAGGTCAGTCCATGGTCAACGCCGTGCCGGTGTCCGTCAGCCATGGCAAGAATGTGGTCACCTTTGCGGTCGGCGTTGTTCACCACGACGTCGAACACCGCTGCGCGCCTGAGTGCCGGCGTATCTTCGTGGACCAGCGCAACGGTCCGTCCGTTCTCGTCCTGGCCTTCGAGAACACGCTTCCAACCCGTCTCCGGCACTGAATCCGCCGCCACCAGATCCACGGCGTTTTGGGCCGGGTCCTGGTCCTGCCACAGCTGCACCATTCCTTCGCCCAGTGGGCCATCGCGCAGCCACGTCCGGGGAACGACGCCCCACCCGAAGGTCTCCGAGACCAGAAAAGCGGCCACCTCACGGTGAGCCAGGGTCCCGCTGGGAAAATCCCAGAGCGGACTTTCGCCTGCTATCGGCTTGTAGACGACCGCAGCCTCGCCGATGCTGCCCAGGAACGTGGCGTTGGATGCCGTCGTGATGCGTCCGGTGAGGGTGAGCTCCGCGGTCAGCAGGTCCGGCGTCGGCATCAGAACCCGGGGGAGGGGCAGACGTGACCTTCGGCATCCATCGGGTTGCCGCACAGCGGGCACAGCGGACGGCCAGCACCCACGACTTCCCGGGTGCGTTTGGCGAAAGCACGGGCGGTGCCTACCGGCATCCGTACCAGCAGCATTTCGCGGTCGGAAGCATCATCCAGGTCCAGCGCATCATCGTCTTCGTCATCGAGCTCGGAGATGGGATAGGCCTCGATCACCACCTGGGCCGTGGTGGGGTCCCAACCCAGGCTGATGGCTCCGGTACGGAACTGCTCCTGGACGGGCTCCAGCGGATCATTGTCCACCAGCTCTATGGGAGTGCCCGTGGGAACACTGAAGGGATTGCCTCCCACCGTGATGAGCTGGTCGAGAATCTCGTCGATTTTCTCGGCCAGGAGAGCCGACTGCTGCTTCTCCATGGCGATACTTACGATCTGTTTCCCTGCGCGCACCTGCAGGTAGAACGTGCGCGCGCCCGGAAGGCCGATCGTACCGATCACTACCCGATCGGGCCAAGCAAACTCGTGAACACGTGTAGGCATGTCAATATTCTAGGCAGAGGACGCTCAGGGCGTCGTGTGCCCGGCGCCGCCGCCCACGGGGGCATCCCCCGAGGGCGCGCTCCGGGAGAGCCAGGAAAGATCGCCGGCCACCGTGTTGGTCGCGACGACGGCAGGCCGGGGGGAGCCGTAGCGGACGATCGATACCGAGGCGGGGTCAACGCTGAGGCGCTGGAAGAGGTCAAGGTGCATTCCCAGCGCATCGGCGAGTATGGACTTGATGACGTCGCCATGGCTGACCGCCACCCATACGGACTCCGGGCCGTGTTCGGCTTCGAAGGCTGCATCGTGGCGCCTGATGGCTGCTACTGAGCGGGCCTGCATGGCGGCCATCGACTCGCCGCCGGGAAAGACGGCTGCGGATGGTTGGGATTGTACGACCTGCCACAGGTCCTCGGTTGCGAGCTCACTGAGCTTGCGTCCCTGCCACTGGCCGTAATCACACTCGGTGAGCGCAGGTTCGATCGGGGAGTACGGCTTGACGGCCTGGCGGTCAATGATGAGCCCGGCAGTCTGCCGGCAACGTTCAAGGGGGCTCGACACCACCCCGACCAATGGCACCGACGCAAGCCGGTCTCCGGTGACGGCTGCCTGGTCGCGCCCGATCGCGTCGAGGCTGACTCCGGGGGCCCGCCCGGCCAAGAGTCCGGAGGCATTGGCTGTGGTGCGTCCGTGCCGCACGAGGATAACTGTCGCCATTCCCTTAGCCTAACTACACGCCCGACGGCGGTCGGTCGCCAGCCCGGCGCCGGCGAAAATCGTTCCTGTCCTGCTGTCAGACAGCGAATGCTACCACCGAGTAGCGTTTGACTTGAAATTCCCGGCAGTTTAGGCATGTAGAGGTTGCGGAACGGTTACAGTTTGGCCATCAAGTCCCAACATCCGGACGCAATGTGGGTAGGCTTACACTCACATGTAGGCAACGTCACAGTAGGAAACTGTGCCTGTGCCTGGGGGGAATCACGAATTTCCCCTCCTCAACTCCACGACTCATAGGAGGCGGAATGCGTTTCTCGCGCACTTCCAAAGCTCTAGGCGTAGCGGCGATCATCGCCCTCGCAGCCACCGGTTGCGGTGGCGGCGGTAGCAACAACTCCGGTTCATCCGCGGGCGACCCCAACAAGGTCATCATTGCTGACGGCTCTGAGCCGCAGCGCCCGCTCATGCCGGCAGACATCAACGAGGTCGGCGGTGGAAAGATTGCCACGCTGATCTTCTCGGGCCTTGTCAGCTACGACCCGTCCGGTAAGCCCGTCAACGAGCTGGCGGAGTCCATCGAGGCGCCTGACGCCAAGAACTTCACCATCAAGCTGAAGAAGGACCAGAAGTTCACCAACGGCGAAGCCATCACGGCCAAGACGTTCGTTGACTCGTGGAACTTCGGTGCAGCAGCAAAGAACGCGCAGCTCAGCGCCACGTTCTTTGAAAGCATCAAGGGCTACGACGAGACCAGCGCCGAAGGTTCCACAGTGGAGACCATGTCCGGCCTCAAGGTCGTGGACGACACCACCTTCACCGTTGAGCTCAAGCAGCCCGAGTCCGACTGGCCGCTGCGCCTCGGCTACACGGCCTTCATGCCCCTTCCGGCAGCAGCTCTTGCTGATCCCAAGACCTACGGCGAAAAGCCTGTAGGCAACGGCCCGTACAAGATGGCAGAGAACGGCTGGCAGCACAACGTGCAGATCCAGCTGGTCCCGAACGCCGACTACAACGGTCCGCGCAAGGCCAAGAACGGCGGCGTGACGTTCAAGATCTTCCAGAACGACGACGCTGCATACCAGGACCTGCTGTCCAACAACCTGGACATCCTGCAGACCATCCCCACCAGCGCACTGAAGAACTTCAAGACCGACCTTGGCGATCGCTTCATCGAGAAGCCGTACGCGGGTAACCAGACCATTGCCATCCCGGAATACCTTCCGGAGTGGAGTGGCGAAGCCGGCAAGCTGCGCCGCCAGGCCATCTCCATGGCCATCAACCGCGAAGAGATCACCAAGGTCATCTTCAGCGGCGGTCGCCAGCCGGCCAAGGACTTCACCGCTCCCGTTCTGGACGGCTACAGCGACAGCATCCCCGGTTCTGACAACCTGAAGTTCGACGCCGCCAAGGCCAAGGACCTCTGGGCCAAGGCCGATGCCATCCAGAAGTGGGATCCGAACACCGTCTTCACCGTTGCCTACAACGCTGACAAGGGTGGCCACAAGGCTTGGGTTGAGGCTATGACCAACCAGCTCAAGAACAACCTCGGCATCAAGGCCGAAGGCCTTCCGTTCGCCACCTTCAAGGAAGCCCGCGATCTCGCGACCTCGGCCAAGCTGACCGGTTCGATCCGTGCCGGCTGGCAGGCAGACTACCCGTCGCTGTACAACTTCCTCGGACCGATCTACAAGACCGGTGCAGGCTCCAACGATGCCCGCTACGCGAACCCCGAGTTCGACAAGGCTATCTCCGATGGCCTGTCCGCCCCGAGCGTTTCCGACGGCAACAAGGCAATGAACAAGGCGCAGGAAATCCTTCTCAAGGACCTGCCTGCCATCCCGCTGTGGTACCAGGTAGCACAGGGTGGCTGGAGCACCGGCGTCTCGAATGTTGACTACGGCTGGGACGGCGTCCCGCTCTACTACAACATCACCGGCAAGTAAGCGCGATTCGGCGGCGGAAGTGCTCAGTTGAGCACCTCCGCCGCCTTATCTCGTTGCAAATCAATGACGCCCAACTCTGGTTGGGCGTCCTTGTGCAGGCCTACACTGCCTTGGCATGGAACGTTTGCACATCAGACGAAAAGGTTCTTTGATGAACAACTCCGCTGCACCCCAGCCCCGGGTGCCTGCTGATCGGGGTGTGGTGAGCTGATGGCCACCTATATCCTTAAACGATTCCTCCAGCTGATTCCCGTTTTCCTGGGAGCGACACTGCTGGTCTATTTCCTGGTCTTCAGCCTTCCTGGCGACCCCATTGCTGCACTCTTCGGCGACAAACCCGTCAACGAAGCGGTCGCGGCCAAGCTGCGTGCCCAATACAACCTGGACCAGCCCTTCATTGTTCAATACCTGCTCTACCTCAAGAGCATCTTCACGTTCGACCTTGGCCAGGACTTCTCCGGCCGGCCGATCGCAGCCGTACTTGGCGAGGTCTTCCCCGTCACAGCACGCCTCGCCGTCATGGCCCTGATTTTTGAAGCTGTCTTCGGCATCGCCTTCGGCTTGGTCGCAGGTCTTCGCAAGGGCAAGCTTTTCGACGGCACCGTGTTGATCGCATCCCTGATCGTCATTGGTATCCCGATCTTCGTGCTCGGCTTCATCCTGCAGTTCTTCATTGGCGTGCAACTGGGGTGGGCCAAACCCACGGTCAGTGCGGCGGCTACGGTTCAAGACCTGATCCTGCCGGCCATCGTTCTTGGCCTGGCATCATTCGCTTACGTTCTGCGGCTTACCCGCACCAGCGTCATCGAGAACATGAATGCCGACTACGTCCGGACCGCGACGGCCAAGGGCCTGTCCCGCTTCCGGGTCATCAATGTGCACATTCTCCGCAACTCGCTCATCCCGGTGGTGACCTTCCTGGGAGCCGACCTCGGCACGCTGATGGGTGGAGCAATCGTTACGGAAGGCATCTTCAACGTCCCTGGTGTGGGTAACCGTTTGTATCGTGCCGTCCTGTCCGGTGAAGGCCCAACCGTGGTCAGCATCGTCACAGTGCTGGTGTTGATCTACTGTCTCTCCAACCTGCTCGTTGACCTTCTGTATGCCTGGCTTGATCCGAGGATCCGTTATGACTCCTGAAAATAACCTCACTGGGCAGGACACCGCCCCGCGCCACATCGAGCACTTCGTTGCCGATCTTGAAGAAACGCCCCTCCAGGCGACCGACAAGGTCAAGGAGGACTCCGCGCCTTCGAGCCTCTGGGGCGAAGCGTGGAAGAACCTGCGTAAGCAGCCGCTGTTCATCATCTCGGCGATCATGATCCTGGCTGTCGTGGTTGTATCGCTCTTCCCGGGCCTGTTCTCGCAGATCGATCCCACGTCCGAGGCCTGCCAGCTGTCCAACTCCGATGGCGGGCCCGCTTCCGGGCACCCGCTCGGGTTTACCCAGCAGGGCTGTGACGTTTATGCCCGCGTCATCTTCGGTACCCGTTCCTCGGTGACTGTTGGCCTGTTCACCACCATCGGCGTCGTTCTTTTTGGCGGCATCATTGGTGCGCTGGCCGGTTATTACGGTGGCTGGGCTGACGCCCTGCTGGCGCGCCTGACGGACATCTTCTTTGCCTTGCCGCTTATCCTCGGCGCCATTGTCATGATGCAGCTGCCCGTTTTCCGTGCGAACCGCACGGTGTGGACGTTGGTACTGATTTTGATCGTCTTCGGCTGGCCGCAGATTGCCCGCATCACCCGTGGGGCCGTTATCGAAGTCAGGAATGCCGACTTTGTGGTCGCTGCCCGCTCCCTGGGTGTCTCCAAGTTCCGTTCGTTGTTGCGCCACGTGCTCCCCAACTCGTTGGCTCCGATCATCGTTGTGGCAACCATCTCGCTGGGCACGTTCATCGTGGCCGAATCCACGCTGTCCTTCCTCGGCATCGGGCTCCCACCGAGCGTTATGTCGTGGGGTAACGACATCCAGGCGGCGCAGGCTTCGTTGCGTTCCAACCCGATGCCTTTGCTCTACCCGGCTATTGCCCTGTCGATTACAGTCTTGAGCTTCATCATGCTCGGCGATGCCCTGCGTGATGCCCTCGACCCCAAAGCGCGTAAGCGATGAAAGGCGAAGCCATGAACTCTTCAGTTCACATCCAGGAAGAAGTCGCCGGCTCCCAGCGTCCCCTTCTGGAGATCAAGAACCTCGCGATCAACTTCGCCACCAGCAATGGTGAGGTCAACGCCGTCAGGAATGCGCACCTCACGGTGATGCCCGGTGAAACTGTGGCCATCGTGGGCGAATCAGGTTCGGGGAAGTCGACGTCGGCACTCGCCGCCATCGGCTTGCTGCCGGGGAACGGCCGGGTAGCCGGCGGCGAGATCCTGTTCGACGGGGAAGACATTGCCCACGCGAGCGAGAAGCGGATGATCGAACTCCGCGGCAATTCCATTGGGATGGTGCCGCAGGACCCGATGTCCAACCTCAACCCGGTGTGGAAGATCGGTTTCCAGGTCAAGGAGACCTTGAAAGCCAACGGTCTTCCGTCAGGCCCCGAGGATGTTGCCAAGGTCCTGTCCGAGGCAGGCCTGCCTGACGCAGCCCGCCGCGCCAAGCAGTACCCGCACGAGTTCTCGGGCGGCATGCGCCAGCGTGCGCTGATCGCCATCGGCCTTTCCTGCCAGCCGCGCCTGCTGATCGCGGATGAGCCAACGTCGGCCCTTGACGTGACGGTCCAGCGCCAGATCCTGGACCACTTGGACAAGATGACGTCCGAGCTGGGTACGGCCGTTCTGCTCATCACCCACGACCTCGGCCTGGCGGCCGAGCGGGCGGACAAGGTAGTGGTCATGTACAAGGGCCAGGTTGTGGAATCCGGTCCGTCCCTCGAGCTGCTCCGCAACCCGCGGCACCCTTACACCAAGCGACTGGTATCCTCAGCGCCCTCCCTGGCGTCCCGCCGTATCCAGGTCGCCAAGGAACAGGGTGTCGAGTCCGACGAGCTGCTGGCCCCCACGGAACCCGTGGTGGTCGAGTCGGCACTTCCCGAGGAGGTGCTGAAGGTTGAGGACCTGACCAAGGTCTTCAAGCTCCGTGGAGGTATTGGCAAGACCACTGACTTCACGGCTGTTGACTCAGTCTCGTTCTCCGTTCGCCGCGGTACCACCACGGCGATTGTGGGGGAGTCCGGCTCGGGCAAGTCCACTGTTGCCCAGATGGTGCTGAACCTGCTGGAACCGACGTCCGGAAAGATCATTTTCGACGGCGTCGACACCTCCACGCTGAACAGCCGGGACTTGTTCAAGTTCCGCCGCCGGGTGCAGCCCATCTTCCAGGACCCGTACGGCTCCCTCGATCCGATGTACAACATCTTCCGGACCATTGAAGAGCCGTTGCGCACCCACAAGATCGGCACCAAGGCCAGCCGGGAGAAGAAGGTCCGTGAGCTTCTGGACCAAGTGGCCTTGCCGCAGTCGACCATGCGTCGCTACCCGAATGAACTCTCCGGCGGTCAGCGCCAGCGTATTGCGATTGCGCGTGCACTGGCCTTGGACCCCGAAGTGATCATCTGCGATGAGGCCGTCTCTGCTTTGGACGTGCTGGTGCAGGCCCAGGTCCTGAACCTGTTGGCAGAGCTCCAGGACAACCTGGGCCTGACCTACCTGTTCATCACCCACGACCTCGCCGTTGTGCGGCAGATCGCGGACCACGTCTGCGTGATGCAGAAGGGCAAGCTGGTGGAAACGGGCAGCACGGACGACGTCTTCGACAACCCCCGTGAGGCGTACACCCAGGCCCTGCTGGATGCCATCCCCGGTGGTTCGCTGCTTCTGCCGCCCGAGGTGGCCTGACCCGGCGTCGAACACCAACAAAGCCGCATATAGCAAGAGCCGGTGGTTTCCCCAAAGGAAACCACCGGCTCTTGCCGTTTAAGCTGCCTGCAGGCCGCTACTGTGCTGGCGTCGCGGTTTCACTGTCAGGACGCGCGGTCAGGCCCAACGCGGCGAGTTCGCGGGCCAGGACTGCCCCCAGCTTGGCGTGTCCTGCGGGTTTCAGATGGACGCCGTCCTGGAGATCTCCCACCGCGTTGTACCGGGTGAGCCAGTCGCCGGCGCTGACGAACGGTATGCCGTGTTTTGCCGCGATCCTGCCTACGAGCGCGTCCACTTCGGTGCGTCGGGCGCCGCCGTTACTGGCGCCGCGGGCGAGGGTACCGATCATGGCGAGCTTGGAGCCTGGGTAGCGCTTGGTCAACGCCGCCAGCAGCCGTTCGGCATTGCCGGTGATCTGGGCGTCCGTTGCCCGCTGGGTGGCGTCGTTGCCGCCGCCCTCGATGACGATCAGGGGAGGCTCGCCATAGGGGAGTACCCAGTCGCCACGCTGGAGTGCGTCAATGTAGTTCCCCGTCTTGCCGTTCGAAGCAACATAGCCCGTCCCGCCCATGCCCACGACATGCAGCTTGTATCCCAGGGCAGCAATGCCCTGCTGCGGCCAGGAGTCCTTGGGCATGGCCTGCGAGTCTCCGATCAGTACCGCCGTGTGGCGTACGTCGGCCAGCACCAGTTCGTTGCGGTTGTTCGTGGGGTTCTTGTACAGGGAACCGACAGGCAGGTTCAGTGCGGTCGGGGAGGGCGCGGACCGCAGGGGTTTTTCCGCGGCGGACGTTTGTGCCGGCCCGGGCGCGGCTGATCGCGTTGAGACGGTTTCGGGTGGTGTTTGGTTCTGTCCGCAGCCCACCGAAAGAACGCCGACGGCGATCAATGGTGCGAGCATGCGGAACGTTGCCGGGGCTTTGCGCATCGTAGGTCTCCGTGTGGCACTGGTTCTGCTGCAATCATGGGGCACGAACGCCGGAAAATCCAGCAAGTGGACGTGTGGTTACTAAACAGTGATGTGCTGTGAGCAAGGCCACATCCCAGCCGCTGATGGCTTGCTTTTTAGGCGCATAAATGCTTCTGCGTTTAGACTTGCTTTAGGTGCCCTGTGTCCCGGGGTCTTTTTCGCTGTGTGTTCCGATCAAGTCGATCAGGTATGCGCGCGGATACAAACAGCTGACTTCACCACTGAATCGAGTCATTAACGCATGTCTGAAACCATCACCAACACTGCGTCGCGGAGCGATCTGCGCAACGTCGCGATCGTCGCACACGTTGACCACGGTAAGACCACCCTGGTCGACGCCATGCTCAAGCAGACCAACTCCTTCGCTTCCCATGGTGAGGTTGAGGACCGTGTCATGGACTCCGGTGACCTGGAGCGCGAAAAGGGCATCACCATCCTCGCGAAGAACACCACGGTTGCCTACAACGGCCCGTCGTCCAATGGCGAGACCATCACCATCAACGTCATTGACACCCCCGGCCACGCCGACTTCGGTGGCGAGGTTGAGCGCGGTCTGTCCATGGTTGACGGCGTCGTCCTGCTGGTCGACTCCTCCGAGGGCCCGCTGCCCCAGACCCGCTTCGTGCTCCGCAAGGCCCTTGCAGCGCACCTGCCCGTCATCCTGCTGGTCAACAAGACCGACCGCCCCGACGCCCGCATCGACGAGGTTGTCCACGAGTCGATGGACCTCCTCCTGGGCCTGGCTTCGGACCTCGCGGACGAAGTTCCGGACCTGGACCTGGACAAGGTCCTCGAAGTTCCCGTCGTTTACGCTGCCGCCAAGGTTGGCCGCGCATCCCTGGACCAGCCCGCCAACGGCTCGGCACCGGAGAACGAGGACCTCGAGCCCCTCTTCAAGACCATCATTGAGCACATCCCGGCTCCGACGTACAACCCGGACGGCGTGCTCCAGGCCCACGTGACCAACCTGGACGCCTCGCCGTTCCTTGGCCGCCTCGCCCTGCTCCGCATCTACAACGGCACGCTCCGCAAGGGCCAGACCGTTGCTTGGGCACGTGCCAACGGCGAGCTCAAGAACGTGAAGATCACCGAGCTCCTGGCAACCCAGGCGCTCACCCGCGTTCCCGCCGAGTCGGCTGGTCCGGGCGAGATCGTCGCTGTGGCCGGTATCGAGGAGATCACCATCGGTGAAACCCTCACGGATGCCGAGAACCCGCAGCCGCTGCCGCTGATCACCGTGGACGATCCCGCGATCTCCATGACCATCGGTATCAACACCTCGCCGCTGGCCGGCAAGGTCAAGGGCGCCAAGGTCACGGCCCGCCAGGTGAAGGATCGCCTGGACAAGGAACTGATCGGTAACGTCTCCATCAAGGTCCTCCCCACCGAGCGTCCCGACGCCTGGGAAGTTCAGGGCCGTGGCGAGCTGGCACTGGCCATCCTCGTCGAGCAGATGCGTCGTGAAGGCTTCGAGCTCACCGTTGGCAAGCCGCAGGTAGTCACCAAGACCATCGACGGCAAGGTCCACGAGCCGATGGAACACATGACCATCGACGTGCCCGAAGAGTACCTTGGCGCTGTTACGCAGCTCATGGCAGCCCGTAAGGGCCGCATGACCAACATGGCCAACCACGGTACGGGCTGGTGCCGTATGGAATTCATCGTGCCTGCCCGTGGCCTCATCGGTTTCCGCACCAAGTTCCTCACGGACACCCGTGGCGCCGGTATCGCTGCTTCCATCTCCGAGGGCTACGAGCCGTGGGCCGGCCCGATCGAGTACCGCACCAACGGTTCCATGATCGCCGACCGCGCCGGTGTTGTTACCCCGTTCGCCATGATCAACCTGCAGGAGCGCGGTTCCTTCTTCGTGAAGCCCACCTCCGAGGTTTACGAAGGCATGATCGTCGGCGAGAACTCCCGCGCAGATGACATGGACGTCAACATCACCAAGGAAAAGAAGCTCACCAACATGCGTGCCGCTTCCTCCGACACCTTCGAGAACCTGACGCCGCCGCGCGACCTCACCCTCGAAGAGTCCCTCGAATTCGCCCGTGAAGACGAGTGCGTCGAGGTCACCCCGGATGCCATTCGTATCCGTAAGGTCATCCTGGACTCCAACGAGCGCGCGAAGGCCAACCGCGCCCGCGCCAAGTCCTAGCCTGTACTGGCCTGAACCAGCCAGGAACAGCTGAATGAAGAGAGGAGTCGCCGGTGCGGCCCGTGGCATTGCCACGGCCGTACCGGCGGCTCTTTTCGTTGCCGCGGCAGGAACCGCCCTGCACCGTCAAAGCGCGCTCTGGTCCGGCGTCGAGGTCCCGTGGGGAGTCGCCGCGGCCTTGGTGCTTCTGGCGTCCGTTCAGTTGTGGCTGGCCGCCTGGACGCGCTCGATAGCCCCAACGGCGGTAGCCGGCGTGGTGAGCTATGCCGCCGTCGGCGTCCTGTCGTCTGCGGGCGCGGCCAAGCAATTGGTGCTGGGCGACGCCGTCGGAAATGTGTGGGTCTTCGGCATCGGCGCAGTGACAATGATCATGCTGGTGGTTGTCAGTCGCCTGCGATTCGGGAAGCCCGCCGCGGCGGTGGCGGCGGAACCTCTTTCGCGGCGATGACCATCGCCAGTGGAATGTCGACGTCGGACGTCCGGGTACGCACGGTGCAGCTGCTGTCGCTGCTTCTCAATAGGTAGCCCAGCGCGTCCGTTAAGCCGTCTTCGATCCTGTAGCGCACCACGACCCGGATTCCCGGCTCTGCACTGCGAAGGAACTGTCCGGGTGGCAAATGCGGCGAAGTCACGGATTCATACTAAGACGCGGGCTAGGTTGGCGTCGGCGCACTGTTGGATAATAGGCTCGGAAGTTGAGTGCCCGGCATGATGCCGGCCGTATTACCCCGGTCATCACCGGGACAAACTGTGGAGAGGTCTGGGACGTGACGTACGTAATCGCGCAGCCGTGTGTGGATGTCAAGGACAAGGCATGTATTGAAGAATGCCCTGTCGACTGCATTTACGAAGGTGAGCGTTCCCTCTATATCCACCCCGATGAATGCGTCGACTGTGGTGCCTGTGAACCGGTATGCCCTGTTGAGGCCATCTACTACGAGGATGACACCCCTGAAGAGTGGGCCGACTACTACAAGGCCAACGTCGAGTTCTTCGACGACCTCGGTTCGCCGGGTGGGGCTGCGAAGGTCGGTAACACGGGCAAGGACCACCCCTTCATTGCCGCACTGCCCCCGCAGAACCAAGACCACTAAGGGCGGTAGTTTCGTTGATTTCCGCGGCGCCGGCTTTCGGCCTGAACCTGCCTGACTACCCGTGGGAGGCCATGGCGCCCTACGTTGCCACCGCCTCCAAGCACTCTGGTGGCGTGGTGAATCTCTCCATCGGCACGCCGGTGGATCCCACACCTGGATTGATTCGCGAGGCCTTGGCCAACGCATCAGACGCGCACGGCTACCCGACCGTCCACGGCACTGAGGCATTGCGTCAAGCTGTGGTGGACTGGTTTGCAAGCAGGCGCGGCGTACCGGGGCTGGACCCCAAGGATGTCATGCCCACAGTTGGGTCGAAGGAGTTGGTGGCCTGGCTGCCGTTCCTCCTCGGACTGAGCGCGGGCGATGTTGTGGTGCGCCCCACGGTTGCCTACCCGACGTATGACATCGGCGCCTCGCTGGCAGGAGCCACGGCAGTTGCCGCGGATGACCTCGAGGCACTGGACCCCGCCACCCGTGCGAAGGTACGGCTGATCTGGATCAATTCGCCGGGTAACCCCACTGGAAGCGTCCGCGACGTTGAGTCGCTGCGCCGGATCGTGGCACAAGCCCGCGAGATTGGCGCCGTGGTGGCTTCCGATGAATGCTATGCCGAACTCGGCTGGGGCGAATGGGACGCCCAGCGCGGGGGAGAGGCTGTACCAAGCATCCTGGATCCCCGTGTTACCGGCGGTTCCACGGACGGTCTGCTGTGTGTGTACTCATTGAGCAAGCAGTCGAACCTAGCCGGGTACCGTGCGGCCTTTGTCGCCGGCGACTCAGCAATCATGGCCAACCTGGTGAACAGCCGGAAGCACGCCGGCATGATCGTTCCCTACCCCGTCCAGGAAGCCATGCGGGTGGCACTGGGGGATGCCGGCCATGTCCTGGCCCAAAAAGATCTGTACCGTGGCCGCCGCGAAAGGCTGGTCCCGGCGCTGGAGAAGTTCGGTTTGCAGATCCAGGAATCCAAGGCCGGACTGTACCTGTGGTCCACTGCGGGAGAACCAACGTGGGACACCGTGGCGCGGTTCGCGGAGCTGGGCATCGTGGTGGGGCCGGGTGTTTTCTACGGAGACGCTGGAAACGGCTTTATCCGTGTAGCGCTCACGGGCAGCGACGAACGTATTGATGCCGCCGTCGAGCGCTTGGGTACAGGCTCATAACAAAGCTGTGACTTGCGCCACTTATGGCGCTATTCCGCCAGTAACCGGACGGCACGGATTAGTTCCGCAGGGTTACTGGCGGTAGCTTTTTAACTGACTATCAATGGTGGCCTTCTCTAAGAAAGCACTTCGGCCGTTGGAGCCCTGCAACAGTAGGGCCGAAGGCGGCGACACCAGAAGTTGGTTGGACAAGCGTTCGATAGAGGCCCAAAGGCCTCATGAAGGGGACTCCATGACTGAGACCACCAGCGCGACACTGCGCCATGCCGGCGGCGAACTCGAACTGCCGCGCATCAAGGTTGTAGAAGGAAACGAAGGCTACGACGTTTCCAAGCTGCTGAAGCAGACGGGCGCCGTCGCCTATGACCCCGGCTTCATGAACACAGCGGCCACCACCTCGGCCATTACCTACATCGACGGCGACGCAGGCATCCTGCGTTACCGCGGTTACCCGATTGAGCAGCTCGCGCAGCACTCGAGCTTCCTCGAAGTTTCCTACCTGCTGATCTACGGGAACCTCCCCACTCCCACGGAGCTGGAAGAGTTCGACCAGAAGATCCGCCGCCACACGCTCCTGCACGAAGAACTCAAGGGTTTCTTCGGCGGGTTCCCGCGCGACGCCCACCCCATGCCGGTGCTTTCCTCGGCCGTTTCCGCGCTGTCCACGTTCTACCAGGACTCGCTGGACCCCTTTAACGCGGAGCACGTGGAAGTTTCCACCATCCGGCTCATGGCCAAGCTCCCGGTCATCGCCGCTTACGCGCACAAGAAGTCCATTGGCCAGCCGATGCTGTACCCGGACAACTCCATGAACCTGGTGGAGAACTTCCTGCGCCTGAGCTTCGGCCTTCCGGCCGAGCAGTATGAAATGGACCCGGTTGTCGTCAAGGCCCTGGACCTCCTGCTCATCCTGCACGCCGACCACGAGCAGAACTGTTCCACGTCCACGGTGCGCCTGGTGGGTTCGTCCAACGCGAACCTCTTCGCCTCGGTGTCCGCCGGCATCAACGCCCTCTTCGGTCCCGCCCACGGTGGTGCCAACGAGGCCGTGCTGAAGATGCTCCGCCAGATCCAGGCCGACGGCATCAAGCCCGAGGATTACATGGAGAAGGTCAAGAACAAGGAAGACGGCGTCCGCCTCATGGGCTTCGGACACCGTGTCTACAAAAACTACGACCCCCGCGCCAAGATCATCAAGGCAACGGCACACGAAGTTCTTGGCAAGCTCGGCGGCAACGACGAACTCCTGGACATCGCCATGCGCCTTGAAGAGAAGGCCCTTGCGGATGACTACTTCATCCAGCGCAAGCTGTACCCGAACGTCGACTTCTACACCGGCCTGATCTACAAGGCCATGGGTTTCCCGGAGAAGATGTTCACTGTTCTGTTCGCCATCGGCCGCCTCCCGGGCTGGATTGCCCAGTGGCGCGAAATGATCAACGATCCCCAGACCAAGATCGGCCGTCCGCGGCAGCTCTACACAGGGGAGCCGGAGCGCAACTACCCGGCTAACTAGTACCAAGCCAGTAACGACGGCGGCCGCCCACCTCGCGCGAGGTGGGCGGCCGCCGTCGTTGTTTCAGGAAGCGTTGTACCCGTAGGGGTTGTTCTTCTGCCAGCGCCAGTGGTCCTCGCACATCTGGTCCACCGTCTTGGTGGTGGACCAGCCGAGGTCGGCCAGGGCGGACGAAGCATCGGCCCAGAAGGCAGGGAGGTCGCCTGCGCGGCGGCCCGTGATTTCGTAGGGGATCGGCTGGCCAACGGCCTTCTCGAAGGACCGAAGCACCTCAAGGACGGAAGAACCCCGCCCGGAGCCGAGGTTCCAGCGGCGAACGCCTGCGCGTTCGGCAATGTAGTTCAGTGCTGCCACATGGCCGTCCGCGAGGTCCACCACGTGGATGTAATCGCGCTGTGCCGTGCCGTCAGGGGTGTCGTAGTCCCCACCGAACACCATGAGCTTCTCGCGGCGTCCCACGGCTACCTGGGCAATGAATGGCACGAGGTTGTTGGGAATGCCCTGGGGGTCCTCGCCGATCCGGCCCGACGGGTGGGCGCCCACGGGGTTGAAATAGCGCAGCAGTGCGATATGCCAGCGGTCGTCCGCGTTGCCCAGGTCCGAGAGGATGTCCTCGATCTGTTCCTTGGTGCGGCCGTAAGGGTTGTTCGCGCCGATTTCCATCTTCTCGATGTAAGGGATGGGGTTGTGCTCGCCGTAAACGGTGGCGGAGGAGCTGAACACAATGGAGCGGACGTCGTGCTTGTCCATGGCCCGGAGCAGGTTCAGGGTGCCCACAATGTTGTTGTAGTAGTAGGCGAGTGGCTCCTGGACCGATTCGCCCACGGCCTTCAGCCCGGCGAAGTGGATCACGGCGTCGATCTGGTGCTGGTCGAAAACGGCCTCCACGGCCGGCTCATCCACCAGGTCAACCTTGTGGAAGGCGGCACTCTTGCCGGTCAGCTCCGAGACCCGGCGGAGGGATTCCTCGCTGGAATTCACCAGGTTATCCAGCACGACGACGTCGTGCCCGGCTTCCTGAAGGGACAAAACGGTGTGCGAACCGATGTAGCCGGTGCCACCCGTGACAAGAATTTTCATGGTCCCTACGCTATCGGAAATCCAAGCCACGCCGCTCAGTGTTGAGGGGTGTGGAAGCACGTTCGTGCTAAAAACAATTAGTGCCCAAAATTGTTGATGCCGAAGCCCGGCGCCAGGAAGTCGTCCACGCTGTTTTTCGGATCATTGCCAGTGATGGCCTGGAACGGGCGTCCCTGCGGGAAGTAGCCGATGAGGCGGGGCTGGCAGTGGGCTCGGTGCGCCACTACTTCGCCAGCAGCGACGAGCTGCTGGCCTTCTCTTTCGGCGCAGTGATCGACCGTATAGCCGGCAGGCTCGAGGCCGCACTCAGTGCAGTCGAAGCCGAGCCACCCGGAAGCCAGGAACAGCACGTGGCCGTCCTGAACCTGCTCGGCCAATTCCTTCCCCTCGACGAAGAACTGGCCGTGGATGCCTGCGTCTGGATGGCCTTCCGCCATGCTGCACGCATCAAACCGGTGCTGGCCGCAGAAGCCGAGCGCAGCCACCGTACCGTAGCCGCCGTCGTCGGGCGTTTGATCATGGCGCTGAATCCCGGAGAAAGCGCCCAAGAAGGCCTCGTCACCGAGGCTGAGAGGCTCCTGGCCACCCTCGACGGTCTGTGCATGCACTCATTGCTCCAGCCCGAGTGGATGACCGCTGAAATGTGCAGCGACGTCCTCGCCGCCCACCTGCGTTCCTTGGAAGCGTCACCGGTATCCCGGTAGCCGGTTCCGCCCCCGCGAAGCAGTGGGTCCGGACCTCTACCGCCGGGGGTTAACGGGAATAGACTGGGACTTGTCGGGGACCTGCCAAAGGGAGGAATTCGGATGCATGAGTCAGGCGGCCCGGGATGGCGCATCACCATGGATACTTCGGGGCCGATGCTCATTGCCTTGTACTTGCGTGACATTGCCGGTCTTGACGGTGCCGGCACGCCGCTGCTGTCCCATGCAGCGCCCAAGGTCCGGCACGCCGACCACAGCCACCTGACCTCGGATGTTGGGGGCATCCAGGCCCTCAAGACCGAGTGGGAGGCCTGGTGGGAAAGCCTGGTGAAGTCCTATCCCAAACCCGCATCTGAGCTGGCACCGCCAAGCTTCAAGGCGTTCGGGAATTCGCCTGCCCTCCAGCGTGTCCTCCAGGCCCATTTCGGCTCTGCCCTTGGTTGGGCAACGGACAGGATCGACGAGTACGCAGACCTGGAAGCAGCGCGCGAGGCAAATGGCGTCACCCAAGTGCTGAACGAGATGGTGGAGGACAGGCTCCTGGAGGTCGGCAGGAGCTCCCGGGACTTCGAGCTCACCATCATCGAACTGCCACTCAGCGAACCCCGGGCCTGGTATCTGGAGCCCAACACCATGATCATGAGCCACCGGCTTTTGTCGGAGCCGGACGTGTTCCGCAGTTACGTCCAGCCGGTGGTGGAGCTCCTGGTCTGACCTACAGAAACTCAGGTGGTGGGGGCAGACACCGTGATGGTGACCGGTCCGGCTGGAGCCGCCGACGCTTGCCAGCCGTTGCGTTTCTCCCGGTTCCAGGTCTGGCCGGCAACATCGACTTGCGTGATGGACAGCGTCTTGGCATTCGCTACAGCCCAATGAGCCACGGCCCAGGCCTGGGTTCCGCTGATATCCAGCTGCACCGTCCGGCCCTGGACGGTGGCCGGCTGGGTGCCGAACGCCGTCGAAAGTTCATCGACGACGGCGGCAGGGTCGCCTGCCGCTTCGGGCATGCGCAATTCGCAGCTCAATGATGACTCCGAGTGCCCGGTCAGCGCCGACGCGAAGGCGCGGCCCATCGGTTCATGCTGAGCGTAGGCGCGTGGGAATGCCGAGCGCTGGACCGCTTGCGCGGCTTGGGTGATCTCCATGGTTTCGAAGCCGGGCACTTTGACCAGCCCGTCATAGAACGCGTTGGTTGCATACACGGGGTCCATCACTTGGGCTTCCGTGCCCCAACCCTGCGAGGGCCGCTGCTGGAACAGGCCGCGGGAGTCGGGACCGGCGTCGTCACCGTAGTTGATGTTGCGAAGCCTGGATTCCTGCATCGCCGTGGCGAGGGCGATGCTCGCGGCACGCGGGGGAAGTCCGCGCCTGACGGAGATCGCGGAAATAAGCGAAGCGTTGGCTGCCTGGTCCGTGGCGAGCTCGTGGCTGTCAGAACCTACGACGGCGACGCAGCGCTCCGTGACCAGGGTCTCGGAGCGCTGCAGTACAGCCACGATCGCGTAGATTGCCCCTGCTATGAGGGCCAAGGCCAGCACCGCAACGATGGCGCGGCGGAACCGGCGCACGGATTTCCTCCTGCTAGTTGGCGTGAAGTGCCTCGTTCAGCTCCACCGTCTGGCCCTTGCGGGGAAGGACTTCCACGCCGCCGGTGGTGGAGTTGCGACGGAACAGCAGGTTGGGAACACCGGAGAGTTCCACGGCCTTGATGATGGTGCTGGTGTCCTCGCCGTTCTCGTCCTTGGGCCCCGGCACGCGAACCCGGGTGCCGGCGGTGACGTACAGGCCGGCTTCAACCACGGAGTCATCGCCGATGCTGATGCCTACGCCGGAGTTGGCGCCCAGCAGGACGCGCTCACCCAGTGCGATCTTTTCCTTGCCGCCACCGGAGAGGGTGCCCATAATGGAGGCTCCGCCGCCAACGTCGGTGCCGTCGCCGGCGACGACGCCAGCGGAGATGCGGCCCTCGACCATGGAGGTGCCCAGGGTGCCGGCGTTGAAGTTCACGAAGCCCTCGTGCATCACGGTGGTGCCTTCGGCCAGGTGGGCGCCGAGGCGGACACGGTCGGCGTCGGCGATGCGCACGCCGGAGGGAACGACATAGTCAACCATGCGCGGGAACTTGTCCACGCCGTAAACCACAACGTTGCCGCGCTTGCGCAGCCGCGCCCGGGTCAGCTCGAAGCCATCAACCGCGGCCGGGCCGAAGTTGGTCCACACCACGTTGGGGAGCTTGCCGAAGACGCCGTCCAGGTTGATGCTGTTCGGCTTCACCAAGCGGTGGGAAAGAAGGTGCAAACGCAGGTAGGCGTCGGCAGTGTCTGCCGGGGCGGCGTCGAGGTCGATCTGGGCGAAGACGACCTTCTGCTCGGTGCCGCGGTCTGCGTCCTTGCTCTGGTCGGCGAGTGCCGTCAGGGCAGGATCAGCGTTCTCCACGTCCCGGAGAGAGTCAGCGGCGACACCCAAGGAAGGTGCCGGGTACCAGACGTCCAGCACGGATGCTTCCCCGGATGCCGAGGTGGCAATGGTGGCGAGGCCGAATCCGTAGGCTGAGCGGGTGTCGGTGGCTGTGCTTGCGGGCACGGTGGAAGAAGCAGTTTCAGTCATGCGCCAAGTGTATCCAGCAGGCAGAGGTCGGTTAAAACCCGTCTCACGGACAGCAGGTCGCAATGGGGGTTGTTAAGCTGGAGCAGTGACCCAGAACCCTGCCCTCCTTGACCTGCGCCAGGACGTCGCCTTGCTGACAGCGGCGATCATCGACTACAACAGCGTGTCCGGAAACGAGACTGAGCTCGCGGACGCCGTGGAGGCAGCCCTCCGCGCCATTCCCGCCTACACGGTGATCAGGGACGGCGATGCGATTATCGCGCGCACCGAACTTGGCCGGGCTGAGCGCGTCATCCTGGCCGGGCACCTGGACACGGTCCCGCTGCCCACCGTTGAAGGTTCCTTGGGTACCGTTCCGGCCACTTGGGAGTCCGGCACGCCGGGGGAGGGTGTGCTGTATGGCCGCGGCACCACCGACATGAAGGGCGGCGTGGCGGTGCAGCTCGCCTTGGCCGCCACACTGTTCGACGACGGCAGGCAGCCGGACAAGGACGTGACTTTCGTCTTCTACGACCATGAGGAAGTGGAAGCGGTCAAGAGCGGGCTGGGGCGTCTGGTCCGGAACCACGGTGAGCAGCTCCACGGCGATTTCGCGATCCTGCTGGAACCAACCCACGGCACGGTGGAGGGTGGTTGCAACGGAACCAGCCGGTTCGAAGCCACCACCCTGGGTGAAACCGCGCACTCCGCCCGCGCATGGATGGGAGTGAACGCCATTCATGCTGCCGCTCCCATTCTGGAACGGCTGGCCGCCTACCAACCCCGCACCATCAACGTGGACGGCCTGGACTACCGTGAAAGCCTCAACGCCGTGAAGATCAAGGGTGGCACGGCAGGCAACGTCATCCCGGACCGGTGCGTGGTGGAGATCAACTACCGCTTTGCCCCGGACAAGACCCCGGACCAGGCCGAAGCCCACGTCCGCGAACTGCTGGAAGGGTTCGACGTCGTCCGGACCGACGCCGCTGCGGGCGCGCGGCCGGGACTCAACCACCCCGCCGCCGCGTCCTTCGTTGCCGCCGTTGGTGCCGAGCCAAAGCCCAAATACGGATGGACCGACGTCGCGCGTTTCAGTGAGCTGGGAATCCCGGCGGTGAACTTCGGCCCCGGCGACCCCCTGCTGGCGCACAAAGACAACGAACACGTCGACGCCGATGCGATCCGTGAGTGCCTGAGGGCACTGCGGACGTGGCTGGCTTAGCCCGACGAATCAAAAGAAGGTCCGCAGCCTGGTGGCTGCGGACCTTCTTTGCGTGGTGCGGAGACTACTTCTTTTCCGGGTTCGCAGCGCCAGGAACCACGTTCTGCGCAACGGGGTCGTTGCCGGTCCCTTCGAGGCCGGTGCGAATTGTCATCGGAGCCATTCCACCCGCGGCCTTCTTGGAGCCGCGGCGCTCAATCAGGATCGCAATCCGTGACACCGTCAGGTTGATCAGGATGTAGATCGCAGCGCCCACAAAGAACGCAGGGAACAGGAAGTTCGGCCCGAGGAAGTCTGCCATGATTTGGATCTTCCGCAGCAATTCCTCGTACCCGACGATGTAGCCCAGCGAGGTGTCCTTCAACAGGACCACCAGCTGTGCCACCAATGACGGAAGCATGCGGCGCACGGCCTGCGGAAACTCGATGGACATCCGGGACTGGAAGCTCCGCAGGCCAATGGCCAGGCCCGCTTCGCGTTGTCCTTTGGGCAGCGACTGGATGCCTGCACGGAGGATTTCGGCAAAGATGGCGGCGTTGTACAGCGTCAGGCCCACGACGACGGCCTGGAACTGACCGGTGGCAAAGACCAGCAGGATGAACAACATCATGAGGACCACGGGCATGCCACGCAGGAATTCCAGTACCACCTGGGTGGGGATACGGATCCAGGCGATCAGGGAAATCCGCAACAGGCACAGTGCGATGCCGAGCGGGAAAGCGATGACCGCTGCTACCGCTGCCGCTGCCAGCGTGGACAGGATGCCCTGGCCGATCAAGCTCCAGACATCCGGCGCCATGGGACCGTAGAAGATTTCCCAACGGTCGGCGTCGAAGATTCCCTGTTGTGCCAGGGTGGTCACCGCAATGGCGAGTATGCCCAAGATGATCAGGATGCCGACGGCGGAGCCGATGAGCGAGTAGAGGCGGGCCTTGGGCCCGGGGACGTCGTACAGAACCGAGGTCATCGGGCAATCGCCACCTTACGTTCAACAAAGTGAGCCAGGAGGCCCAGCGGCACTGTGATCAGGAGGTAGAAGAACGCCACCCCGAGCAGGATCCAAAGAACCTGGTCGCCGTAGTCGTTGGAGAGCTTGCGGCCATAGCCGAAAAGCTCAAGGACGAAGAAGGCGCCGGCTACCGATGAGTTCTTCACCAGGGCGATCAGGATATTGATCAAGGGCGGGATCACAGTGCGGACAGCCTGGGGGAGGACGATGAAGCCCAGCACCTGGATGAAGGTCATCCCGATGCTTCGGGCGGCTTCGGCTTGTCCTACGGGCACGCTGTTGACGCCGGAACGGACGGCTTCGGCGATGAAGGCGGCCGTGTAGCTGCTCAGGGCGATGATGGCGGCGACTTCGAATTGTTCGAACTTGACGCCCAACCGCGGCAGAACGATCGCGGCGAAGAAGAAGATGATGGTGAGGGGTGTGTTTCGGGCGACTTCAACGTAGAACGTGCTGAATCCGCGGAGGGCAGCCACGGGGGAGACCCTCATGGCCGCCAGGATCGTCCCGACGATGAGGGCAATGATTCCTGAAATGACGGAAAGGTAAAGGGTGCGGAGAAATCCGTCCCAGTATTGGGGGAGGCTTGCTATGACGGCGTCCATGGGTTCCTTTGGCTGCAGCTAATCAGGGAACAGGGTCCTGGATTCGTCAGCTGCCGCCGTCCATCGGGCGGCGGCAGCTGACTGGTCCCGACTAGTAGCGGTTGATCGCAGGAAGTGAAGGAGCGGTCTTGATGACCTTTCCTGCAGTGGCTTCCCAGGCCTTCTTGTAGGTGCCGTCCTTTTCGAAGCCCTCAAGCTGGTCATTGATCCAGTTGCGGAAGACGGTGTCGTCCTTCTTCAGGCCGATGCCGTAGGGCTCCTTGGTGAAGGTCTGGTCCGAAGCGAGCTTGAATGCGTCCGGTTCCTTGTCGACGTAGCCGGCGAGGATGACGTTGTCGGTGGTGACAGCCACAACCTGCTTGTTACGCAGCGGCTCAAGGCAAGCGGTGTAGGTTGCGGCGGGGACAACCTCTGCGCCGTACTTCTCAGCGATGGTCTTGGCAGGGGTGGAACCGGTGACGGAGCAGACCTTCTTGCCCTTGACATCTTCAGGCTTGGTGATGGAGTTGTCGTCCTTGTTCACCAGCAATGCCTGGCCGGCTTCGTAGTACGGTCCGGCGAAAGCGACCTTTTCCTTACGGGCGTCGTTGATGGTGTAGGTAGCGATGACGAGGTCTACGCGGCCCTGCTCGATGAACGATTCGCGGTTCTGGGAGACGGTCTCAACCCATTCGATCTTGTCGGCGGGGATGCCCAGCTTGGCGGCGATTGCCTTGCCCATTTCAACGTCGAAACCGACAGGCTTGCCATCAAGGCCCTTCTGGCCGAAGAGCGGCTGGTCGAACTTGGTGCCGATGGTGATCTTCTGCGCCTTGTTCAGTTTCTCCATCGTGGTTCCGGCATCGAAGCTGGCCGAGGCAACAGGGGGAGTGGTGGAGCTTCCGCCACCTCCACAGGCGCTCAGGGAGAGGGCGAGCACGGCCGAAGCGGCCACCAGGAGCGACTTCCTCCGGGTAATAAAAGCCTTCATGACATTCCTTTCATTGGTTGGCCGTCGTACGGCCAGGGTGCGTTCTCTACAGCCGGGATGCGGGCGGTGGGGAGCTAGTGGGTCAAAAGCTTGGACAGGAAGTCCTTGGCACGGTCGCTCTTCGGGTTGGTGAAGAACTCCTCCGGAGTTGCGTCTTCCACGATCTGGCCGTCCGCCATGAACACCACACGGTCAGCGGCCTTGCGCGCAAAGCCCATCTCATGGGTGACCACGATCATGGTCATGCCTTCTTTGGCCAGCTGGATCATGACGTCCAGGACTTCATTGATCATTTCGGGGTCAAGTGCGGAGGTGGGCTCATCAAAGAGCATGACCTTCGGCTTCATGGCCAGTGCACGGGCGATGGCTACGCGCTGCTGCTGACCGCCGGACAGCTGGGCGGGCAGCTTCGGAGCCTGGTGACCCACACCGACACGCTCGAGCAGTGCCATGGCTTCCTTGTCAGCTGTCCCCTTGGCCACCTTCTTGACCTTGATCGGCCCCAGCGTGACGTTCTCAAGAATCGTCTTGTGGGCGAACAGGTTGAAGGACTGGAAGACCATTCCGACGTCGGCCCGCAGGTGGGCGAGGTCCTTGCCTTCTTCCGGGAGCTTCTTCCCGTCGATGGCAATCGCACCGTCGTCGATCGTTTCCAAACGGTTGATCGCGCGGCACAAGGTGGACTTGCCGGAGCCGGACGGTCCGATGACCACCACGACTTCGCCCTTCCGAACCTGCAGGTTGATGTCTTTCAGGACGTGCAGTTGACCGTAATGCTTATTGACGCCGTTCAGTGAGACGAGGGCATCGCCGGACGCTTGAGTAGTCATACGAAGAATCTAGCGAACAAAGACCCAAATATGACTACGGTCACGCCAAGTTCGCCAAGATCGTGATTGAACAGAAACCTGTCCTTCAGCGATATGCCAGACTGCAATGCAACGGGCGGGTCGCATGGACGAAGCAGGGGTCCATAGGGACTAGCCTTGGGCAATGAGCATCAGCCAGCACCCAGTTCCCCATCCGGATGCCAACGGACGCGCCAAGTCCAGCCATGTGCCCTTGCCGTCCGAGATAGCGCCTGCCAAGCACAAGGGCTCCTTGGAGCTGCGACGGAAACAAGCCGATACGGGGATGTCCGACCAGCACTTGCTGGACACGAGTGGTGCCGGCCAGTTCATTCATACGGATCCTTGGCGGGTCCTGCGGATCCAGAGCGAATTCGTGGAGGGCTTCGGTGCCCTGGCAGATCTGGGGCCTGCTGTCAGTGTCTTCGGTTCGGCACGGACCAAACCGGGCACCGAGTACTACGAGATGGCTGTCGACGTCGGCCGGAAGCTTGCCGAAGCCGGAGTCGCGGTCATCACAGGCGGCGGCCCCGGTTCCATGGAGGCAGCCAACAAAGGTGCTGTGGAGGGCAACGGGGTCTCCGTCGGCCTGGGCATCGAGCTTCCCTTCGAACAGGGGCTCAACCAGTGGGTGGACCTGGGTATCAACTTCAGGTATTTTTTTGCCCGCAAAACCATGTTCGTCAAGTACGCGCAGGGCTTTGTGGTCCTGCCGGGCGGACTGGGCACCCTGGATGAACTCTTCGAGGCTATGGTCCTCGTCCAGACACGCAAGGTGACCTCGTTCCCGATTGTGCTGCTGGGCGTGGGCTTCTGGGGACCCATGATCGAATGGATCAGGGAAACTCTGGTGGCAGAGGGCATGGTGTCCGAAAAGGACCTCGACCTGATCCAGCTGGTCGATGACCCGGCAGACGCCGTCCATCGCGTGCTCCATGGTGCCCCGCTGCCCAGCCCCACCGGGGAGCAGCGCCCGGAGTAGCAACGGGTTTCTGGCACCATGGACACTGTGAGCTTTTTTCTGGTGTTCGTCGCGATTGTCCTGGTTGGCGCTGCCCTCTTTGTGGGCGCCGGAATCGTCCGCGGCCGCTCCATGGGGGCCGGCCTGGATGACCCGACGCCAAACCTACCTCCGGTGTTACTGCCGGCGGAGGCCAAGCCATCCGACATCGATACAGTCCGTTTCGCCCTGGGCCTGCGGGGCTACCGCATGGACCAGGTGGACCAGGTACTCGATGAACTCCGGGACCAGTTGAAGGCCAAGGACCGCGAGATCGAGAGGCTCAGTGGCCTCACCCCGCAGCGGCCCGGCGTCGATGATGATACCCGGACCAAACAGTGAGTTCCGGGGCTCAGATGCCCGGGGGAGTGGGACCCACGGCACTCCTTTCGCGTGCCGTGTCGGATGCCGGCGCGCGGATGGCACGGTGGCCGTGGTGGCTCCAGGTTGCTGCGGTCTTCATCCTCGCGCGGCTGGTCAGTGCGTGTATCTTCATGGCCGCCGCAGTGCACCAAGGGACCAACCCTTGGTTTGCGCCGGCACCGGACTACTGGAACTTCATCACTATCTGGGATGCACGCTGGTACCAGCAGGCCGTTGACGACGGCTACCCGGCTGTCCTGCCGCTAGACCAGAACGGCGTGGTGAAGGAAAACGCGTGGGCCTTCTACCCGTTGTTTCCCTTGCTCGCCCGTGGGCTTTCGGCCATCACAGGGCTGGGCACGCTTCCAGCGCTCACTGCCATCGCGATGGTGGCAGGTCTTGCAGCCGTCCTGGTCATTCATCAGCTCTTCAGGCAGTTCGCGGGCAGGCGCACAGCCATGTGGGGCGTCATTTTCGTCTCGACCTTTCCCATCGCGCCGATCCTCCAAGTTCCTTACGCGGAGTCCTTGAACCTCCTGCTTCTGGCAGCGTCCCTGCTGTTGGTTGTACGGCGGCACTACCTGGCGGCCATACCGGTGGTCCTTCTGATGTCCCTGTCCCGGCCCTCGGGCGTCCCGTTCGCGGCCATGGTGGGCCTCCTCTTCCTCTGGCATCTATGGCAGCGTTTCGGGCCGGCCAGGAACAGGCAAGGGTTCGTTTCCGATACCCGGCCCTTGTCCACGCGGAACCTGTTGTCGCTGGGTGCCTTGGTGGCAGCCGCCTGTGTCGCAGCCCTTGCATGGCCGGCGATTGCCTGGGCGGCCACCGGCGACCCTGCCGCCTATACCCGCACTGAAACTGCCTGGCGCGGGGATGACCTGGTGCCCTTCAAGCCCTGGTTCGACACCGGCCGGATGCTTTTTGGTCCAGTCCTTGGCGTGCTCGCCCCCTTTGTCTTCACGGCGTTGTTCGTACTGGTCATGATCTCCCGGCCAGTCCGGGCGCTGGGGACGGAGCTCCGGCTATGGTGTGCCTGCTACATGGGTTACCTGCTGGTATTCCTGCACCCGCAAACCAGCACGTTCCGGATGCTCCTTCCACTGTTTCCCCTTGCCCTGGCAACAGCGATGTTGTCCAAGTCCAAGGCGTACCGTGGAACCGTCGTCATCATGTTCATCCTCCTCCAGATGGTCTGGGTCGTTTGGCTCTGGGCGTGGGCCCCTTTGCCCGGAGGTGGCGATTATCCGCCCTGACGTGGAGCTTTATTCGGGAACAGCAATATGTACAAAGCCCTGACTAACAGACTGTTGATTTCGTTACGGGCGGGTAAGTACGGGATAATGGACTATTAGCAAGGACAAAGCACCTAAAGTGCCCGGCCAAGGCGGCCTCCCAAGCGGTGCCGCCGGCTGCGATTGCTAGGCGGATCCAGCCCGGCCGGGTTGGGCGGACTTGGGACAAATGGAGGGGATTTTCCTAATGGCGGCTATGAAACCACGTACTGGCGACGGCCCTATGGAAGTTACCAAGGAGGGGCGCAGCCTGATCATGCGTGTGCCGCTCGAAGGTGGGGGACGGCTTGTGGTCGAGCTCAACGCTTCCGAAGCGGAGAACCTCAAGGAATGCCTCGTAGGTGTGACCGAATAGATTTACCAAGCAGGGCCCGGCGGAAGCTGGAGCCCTGCTTTGAGTTTAAGGGCGGCGTCCTTCGACGCCGCTCCCCGCTACTTCTTGACTGCCACCAGGAGTCCGTCACCCGTGGGCAGCATGGCCGAAGCCAGTCGCTCGTCGTCGCGGATGGCTTTGCCGATCTGGCGCAGGACCACGGTAGTCGCGTCCCGTGCAGCAGGGTTGGACACCCGGTCCTTGTCCAGGGCGTCATTGATCACCAAGGTGCCGCCGGTTTTAAGCAGACGGACCGCCTGTTCAACGTATTTGGGGAAGTTCGGCTTGTCCGCATCGATGAAGACGAGATCGTAGGCAGAGTCCGTTAGGCGAGGCAATACGTCAGCCGCCCTGCCGGAAATGGTCCTCGTACGGTTTGCCGGGCTGCCGGATTCCAGGAACGCTTCCCGTGCGGCTTTCAGGTGCTCAACATCGACGTCGATGGTTGTCAGGACCGCCTGCGGGCTGAGGCCCCGCAGCAGGCAGACCCCGGATACTCCGGCACCGGATCCGACCTCTACTACTGTCTGTGCCTTGGACGCAGCAGCAAGGACTGTCAGCACCGCACCAACACCCGGACTGATCGGGGTGACACCCAACTCGAAGGACCGCTCACGGGCACGCAACAAGACGTCGTCCTCAGCCGGCAGATCTTCTGCATAGGACCAGCTGGTTGACTTGTCGGCACTCATGAAGGATTCGCTTTCCGCGGGTAGGGGTGTTTGTACCAGACTACTGCGTGGTCCGGCGTAAACCCGCTGTTGGGAGAGCGGCATCCGGCTGTGTCCGCCGATGTTTTCCGCCCTGCGGGGAAATCGGCGGCCGGTCAGGAAATTCCCAGACAACCTTGGGATGATATTGCTCCGGTCATCCATGAGGTGGACGGCACCGGATTCTTCGGTGAACCACAGTTTGAGGGGAGTGGACGATGCCGGCATCGCATGCTGCGCCAGTCCAAACATCAGAAGGCCACGAGGCCGTAGCCGAATGGGTCATGCCCAGCTGGGAGGACGTGGTTGCGAACCACTCCGCCAAGGTATACCGCCTCGCCTACCGCCTGACCGGCAACAAGTTCGACGCCGAAGACCTCACCCAGGAGGTCTTCGTCCGCGTCTTCCGCTCGCTTGAGAACTTCAAGCCGGGAACATTGGACGGCTGGTTGCACCGCATCACCACCAACCTGTTCCTCGACCAGGCCCGCCGAAAGAGCCGCATACGGTTTGATGCGCTTGCCGAGGACGCCGAGTCCCGCCTTCCTGGCCGCGAGCCCGGACCCGAGCAGAGCTTTGAGCACAACAACCTTGACCTGGACGTCCAGCGGGCACTGGAAGAGCTCCCACCCGACTTCCGTGCCGCCGTGGTTCTTTGCGATCTTGAAGGCCTCTCCTATGACGAAGTCGCCGAGGCGCTTGGGGTGAAGCTGGGGACCGTCAGGTCCCGTATCCACCGCGGAAGGACCATGCTGCGCGAGAAGCTGGCCCACCGCGATCCCCGACCCGCAGAGGCCCGCAAGCCGCGCTTGAAGATGCCCCGCATCGCCAGCATCCACTAGGTTGTCGATGCCTCGACGTCCCTTCCGTCCGGGAGCCCTGTCCCGGCGCGCTTTCGCTGCCCGGCGCCATTCGCGGCTACCGGAACACCTTCAGGAATGTGCGGACTGCCGTGCCGCGGCAGGCCGGGAACGGCAGTACCTCGAGCGGCTCCGGGGTGCGGCCGTGCCCGAAGCGAGCCAGGACCTGGCTGCGCGCCTGATCCAGCACACGGAGCGGCTTGCCAGTGAACCTGCACAGGATCCGTGGAACCACCCACAGCAGGGTGGGCTGTCCAGGGGTCTCCGCTTCGCTGCCGTCGCAGCGGGTACCCTCGTGGTGAGCGCCGGAGCTCTGGGCGTCGCAGCTTACGTAGTGGCCGGGGATGACCAGCCGCGGGTATTGGCCGGCGCCGGCAATGCCGGAGCGCTGGTGGGGGCTTGGAGCGCTGGACCGGTGGACGTCATGGACCCCTCGTTCAAGGCTGGAAGCACCATGAGTCTTAGTGCGTCGCAACTGGATGCCCTCCGCGACCAAGGGTGGGCCTGTCCTGAACTCCTGGAGATGGGCTTCCACGTCGTCTCCGCCCAGGCCTCGATGCTCAATGGACACCCGGCGGTGGAAATCCGGCTCGAAAGCAACGGCCATTACGCCACCATCACCGAAGAACACCTTCCGGCCGACGCGCAATCCGCCGACCAGAGGGGCGCGGCGCAGCTCTCTGTCACCCAGGGAACGCCGTGGAAGGCCGTCTACGCCATGCCTGCTGCCGTGATCAGCTACACCTCCGACCTGCCCCCGGAAAGCGCTGATGACGCGGTGCCGGAAATAGTCCGGGCAGGAGAGTCCATGTCGCATCAAGGGCACGGAGACAGCTCCGGGTCCTGGTATGGGCGACTGCTGCGCGGACTCCAGACCCTCCTCCGTCCCGCCGGTTTATGAGCGGCACCACAGACAAGGTAATCTTCGTAGCGTGTTTGGAATCAACGGCCCGGAGTTCATAATCCTCCTCCTTATCGGCGTACTCGTCATCGGTCCCAGCCGTTTGCCCGAATACACTCAAAAGCTCGCCAACCTGGTGAAGGAAGTCCGGCGGATGGCGTCGGGCGCGCGCGAGCAGATCAAGGAAGAAGTCGGCATCGACATCGATGAGGTCGACTGGAAGAAGTACGATCCGCGTCAGTATGATCCCCGGCGCATCATCAAGGATGCACTCCTGGAGGACGACACCAAGCCAGTGAGTCCCGGTGCGCCCGTCGCCGCGGCAACTGCCTCGGCCGCGGACACCAAGCCCAAGGCCCCGGCGAGGATCATCGAGCGGCTTGCAGATGGTGAAGCCGCGCCTTTTGACACCGAAGCTACCTGACCCGGAAGACGGCGTTCAGGTCGCCCAAAAGTCGCGGTCAGCGGGGTTGGATTCCCAAAGGCATCCCGGATAGCCCACGCGGCCGGGTGGCCAGGGCCGATGCAATACCCTCCAAGGCCTTCGCGGCAGCCGTTTCGGGCGCTGCCAGGACTACGGGCTTCCCGGCGTCCCCACCTTCCCGCAAACGGATGTCCAAAGGAATTTGCCCCAACAGCGGAACATCGGTGTCCACCGCAGCGCTCAACCTCGCAGCCAGGGTGGCACCGCCGCCGCTTCCGAACAGCTCCATGCGGCCGCCGTCGGGCATTTCCAGGAAGGACATGTTCTCGATCACCCCGGCCACCGTCTGTCCGGTCTGGGTGGCGATCGTCCCCGCGCGTTCGGCGACGTCCGCGGCCGCTGCCTGCGGTGTGGTGACCACCAGGATCTCGGCGTTGGGAAGCAACTGGGCGACAGAGATGGCGATGTCTCCGGTGCCGGGAGGCAGGTCCAGGAAAAGAGCGTCGAGGTCGCCGAAGTACACGTCGCTGAGGAACTGTTCCAGGGCGCGGTGCAACATGGGGCCGCGCCAGGCTACGGGCGTGTTGCCTGCGACGAACATGCCGATGGAAATGACTTTTACGCCATAAGCCACTGGCGGGAGGATCATGTCGTCAACCTGTGTGGGCTTCTGCGTGATTCCCATCAGGGCCGGTACGGAGAAACCATGGACGTCCGCATCCACTATGCCAACGCGCAGTCCCTGGGCCGCCAGGGAACAGGCGAGGTTCACGGTGACGGACGACTTGCCCACGCCCCCCTTGCCGCTGGCCACCGCGTACACCTTGGTCAACGAACCCGGCTTGGTGAACGGAATTCCGCGCTGCCCGCCGGGGCCACGGAGCTGCACTTTTAGGGCTTCGCGCTGGGCCGGCGTCATGACTTTGAGTTCCACGTCCACCCCGGTCACACCTGGCACCTTGGACAGGGCTGCCGTCGCGTCCTCCGTGATGGTTTCGCGCAATGGGCAGCCGGCAATGGTCAGCAGGACCGCAACGTGGGCTGCGCCGGCGTCATCGGCAGAGACCGATTCCACCATCCCGAGTTCGGTGATGGGGCGGCGGAGCTCCGGATCAATGACGGTTGCCAGGGCAGCACGGAGCGCCTCGGCAGATACGGTGCTCATACGGTCAGGCTCGGCTTTCGGGGTTCTCGGGTGTTCGCTTGGCAGTGGAATGCTGGGGGCCGGCGGTCCGCGGCGGACGGACCTTGGGGATTTGCTGGGTGCGGGGTCCGCGCGACTTGTCCCGCTTTTCCTTCAGCTTCTCCTTGACCTTTTCTCCGGAGGATTCGCTGCCATCGGTGGCGGGATCGTGCTCGCGGAGTTCTTCCTGGGCGTCGATGATGTCTTCCAGGAGGCTCCGGAGTTCGGCCCGGACGTAGTCACGGGTGGCCACTTCACGCAGGGCAATACGCAGCGAAGCCAATTCCCGGGTCAGGTACTCGGTGTCGGAAAGGTTGCGCTCAGCGCGCTGGCGGTCCTGCTGGAGGGAGACACGGTCGCGGTCGTCCTGCCGGTTTTGGGCCAGCAGGAGCAGCGGGGCTGCATAGGAGGCCTGGAGCGACAACATCAGGGTCAGGAGGGTGAAACCCAGCTCCATCCGGTCAAATTGCCACTCGGTGGGCGCGAAGGTGTTCCACGCCAGCCAGAACACACAAAAGATGGTCATGTAGACCAGGAACTGCGGGGTTCCCATGAAACGGGCGAAACCCTCTGTGGCGTTGCCGAAGGCGTCCGGGTTGGGGGAGAACTTGGGCAGGATGCGTTGGCGACCGCTCAGGGGCGTGTCCAGGCTGCTGACGGTACGTCCAGTGGCCTTGGGGGATCGGGTGGCGTTGTTATCAGCCAATGCGGCCTCCAAGTCTCCTTATAGGGGCGTCGTCCTCGTGGGCGCGCCAGTCATCCGGCAACAGGTGATCCAGCACGTCATCAACAGTCACCGCCCCCACAAGGCGGCCGTCGTCGTCGACAACTGGAAGTGAATTCAGGTTGTAGGTGGCCAAGGTCCTGGCTACCTCGCTGATGTGGGCTTGGTCCGAGAGCGGCTCAAGGTTCTTGTCCACAAGGTTGCCCAGAGGTTCCGGCGGCGGGAAACGCAGGAGCTGCTGGATATGCACCACGCCGAGGAATCGGCCCGTGGGCGTCTCCAGCGGTGGGCGGGCAATGAAGATCGATGAGGCCAGGGCAGGGGAGAGCTCCTCCCGCCGTACGTGGGCCAGGGCCTCCGCGACCGTGGCTTCCGGGGGGAGGATGACCGGGACAGGGGTCATGAGGCCGCCGGCAGTGTCTTCGTCATACTCCAGGAGCCGGCGCACGTCCTCGGCTTCCTGAGGCTCCATAAGCTGCAGCAGTTCCTCGGCCTGCGCGGAGGGGAGCTCAGCGAGGAGGTCTGCGGCGTCGTCAGGATCCATCTCTTCAAGGACGTCGGCGGCGCGCTCCACGTCCAAGGCCGAGAGGATTTCCACTTGGTCGTCCTCGGGCAGTTCCTGCAGCACGTCCGCGAGGCGCTCGTCCTGGAGCTCGCTGGCCACTTCGAACCGGCGCTTGTCGCTCATTTCCTGCAGGGCTTCGGCAAAGTCGGCAGGCTTGAGGTCCTCGTGGGTGGCCACGAACTGGGTGGCCGCCTGCGGCTCGTTGTGGGCGCCGGTCTGGGCGTCGGCCCAGTCGATGATCAGGGTCTCGTTGCGGCGCAGCCGGCTCAACGGCGACAGGGAGTGCCCGCGGCGGACGAACAGTTTGCTGACGAACCAGTCCTTGGACCTGTGCTGGTCCATGGCAATGTCCTCGATGGTGGCGTCTCCGCTGCCGTCGGCAAGGGTGACGCGGCGGTCAAACATCTCAGCTACCACCAGGGTCTCGGCTCCCCGCTGCTCAAAGCGGCGCAGGTTGACCAGCCCGGTGCAGATGATCTGTGTTTGGTCGATGGACGTAATGCGGGTCATGGGCACGAATACGCGCTTCTTGCCGGGAACTTCCACCACGATGCCCACCACGTGCGGGGCTCCACGGGTGCCCCTGGAGAGCACCACGACATCGCGCAATCGGCCAAGACGGTCACCCAGGGGGTCGAAGACGTCCAAGCCGAGCAGGCGCGCGACAAAGACGCGTGAGGGATGTGTGCTCATGTTTACAGGCTACCGAGTCTGCTCTCTTTTAGCTGAATTCCAGCCGCTTCACATGTCCATGGGACACAATGGGGCTATGTCTAACATTTTTGGTGGTCCCAAAGCCGTCGAGGAGTCCCGGAGCGTCCCCCAAGGAGACACCGTCGGCTCATACACCTCGTATTTGGATGCCCAAAAGGCGGTGGATTACCTGGCAGACCAGCAGTTCCCGGTTCAGTTGGTATCGATCGTGGGCAACGACCTCAAAATGGTGGAGCGGGTGACCGGTCGCCTGAGCTACCCCAGGGTGGCCCTGTCCGGTGCCTTGAGCGGCATGTGGTTTGGCCTGTTCGTCGGTGTGATGCTGTCCTTCTTTACGCCGGGCGGCGGTCCGTTCTCCATCATCACCTCGGTCCTGATGGGCGCGGCCTTCTTCATGCTCTTCGGCATCGTCACCTATGCCACCCAGCGCGGGAAGCGTGACTTCACCTCCACAAGCCAGGTGGTAGCCACCAACTATGACGTGATCGTCGCCATTGAAGCAGCCCACGAGGCCCGTCGCCTGCTGCACCAGCTGCCGATGAACCCCTCGCAGGCGGCAGCGCCGCAGGCAACGAACTACAACCAGCACAGCGCTCCGCTGCAGCAGCCGGGCCAGGCGCCGGAAAGGCCATCCACATGGAATGACCCTTACGGCCAGCGCGGCACCGGTGAAACCGGCACGCAGGGGAACGGGGAACCCCAAGCCGGTGCGGCGCCGTCGAGCCACCAGCCGCCGTCGGCTGTCCGCTACCCCGACCTGCCGGACGGTAGGCCGCAGTACGGTGTCCGCGTGACCGAAGGCCACAATGCCCCGCATGAAGACGGACAGCAAGCCGGCTCCGAGGACACACCGAAACAGCAGTAGTCCCCGGCAAAGGACAAATTCAAAAGGCAAAGGGAAGGCCACCGGATCTCCGGTGGCCTTCCCTTTGTGTTGGCAGTTCCCTTGGAGTGCGCGGGCCAGTACCTAGCCCTGCGCCTCCTGGTAGATACCGGCCATCCATGATTCGACGTCGTCTGCCTTGCGGGGCAGGGCGGCGCTGAGGTTGACCGGGCCATCGGCCGTCATCAGGATGTCGTCCTCGATGCGAACACCGATTCCGCGGTACTCGGCAGGGATCGCCAGGTCCTCATTCTTGAAGTACAAGCCCGGTTCGATGGTAAAGACCATGCCCTCGGTGAGGATCCCGTCCAGGTAAAGCTCGCGCTTGGCCTGTGCGCAGTCGTGGACATCCAGCCCCAGGTGGTGGCTGGTGCCGTGCGGCATCCAGCGACGGTGCTGCTGGCCCTCGGGGCTGATGGCTTCCTCCACGGACACGGGGAGCAGGCCCCACTCGGCGAGGCGTTCGGCCAGGACAGTGGTTGCGGCCGTGTGGATGTCGCGGAACTTCACGCCCGGTTGCGCGGCTGCGAAACCGGCATCGGCTGCGTCAAGTACGGCTTCGTAGACCTTGCGCTGTACATCGGTGAAGGTGCCCGTGGCGGGCAGGGTGCGGGTGACATCGGCCGTGTAGAGGGAATCAGCTTCCACGCCGGCATCGAGGAGGAGGAGTTCGCCCGCGTTGACCTTGCCCGTGTTCCGGGTCCAGTGAAGGACAGTGGCGTTGTTTCCCGAGGCAGCGATGGTGTCGTAGCCGAGCTCGTTGCCTTCCTCGCGGGCGCGGGCGAAGAATGCACCCTCAACGACGCGCTCGCCGCGTGCGTGGGTCAGCGCCCGCGGAAGGGCGCGAACGACGTCGGCGAAGCCCTCCACAGTGGCGGCCACGGCGATCTTCATCTGCTCGATTTCCCACTCGTCCTTGAGGAGGCGCAATTCCGAGAGCGCTTCGCTGAGCTTCTCGTCCAAGGCATCGAGTTCGCCCAGGTCCAGGGTTTCGGGATCCTTGGCGGTGTTGTACCGGGCGGTGTCCACCAAAGCGTCAATGTTCTCGTCCACCTTGCGGACCAGGCGGATGGAGATACCACCGATTTCCGGGGCGCCTACGTTCTTGGTAATCGCCATTTCGAGTTCGGCGATATGGGCGCAGGAGAGGCCCAGGCGGGCCTCGAATTCCGCCAGCGTCGGACGGGCACCGATCCAGAACTCACCGGAGCGTGAGTCGGCGTAGAACTGTTCGGTATCGCGGCCGGCCAAGGGACGGAAGTAGAGCGTGGCGGTGTGGTGACCGCCGTCGTCGCCCTTGCCTTCAGCCACCGGCTCAAGGATGAGGACGGCGTCGGGCTCGTGGTCCAGGCCCAGGCCCGTGAGGTGCGCAAAGCCGGAGTGGGGCCGGAAACGGTAATCGCAGTCGTTGGAGCGGACCTTCAGCGGACCGGCCGGGATGACAAGACGTTCGCCTTTGAACAGTTCGGAAGTGGCACGACGGCGGCGTGCAGCGTGGTCTGCAACGGCGTCGCGCGCAGGGGTCACCTGCGGGGCGGCAGCCCAATTGCTGGCCATGAATGCTTTGAAAGCATCCGATGTTGGCCTCTGTGAGCGGTTGTTAACGCGCTCCTGCAGCGGCTGGGAATTTGCGGAGTCCATGGTTTGGGTGTTTTCGGCATCGTTCACCGTTACATCGTCCCACCAGTTCGGTGAGGAGGCCAACGGCGCAACGCTCCAAGGAGCCCTGCATCCCATAGGCTGGGAAAGTGAGGATAGACCTGCATGCGCACTCCAATGTTTCCGACGGAACCGAGACACCCGCCGGGGTGATCGTTTCTGCCGTATCGGCGGGCCTGGACGCCGTGGCGTTGACGGATCACGACTCCACCGATGGCTGGGACCAGGCTGCGGCAACCGCCGTGGAACTGGGGATTGCGTTTGTCCCGGGCATGGAGATCTCCTGCCGGACGGAGCAGGGCATCAGCGTCCACCTGCTCAGCTACCTCCACGACCCGTCCCACCCCGGCCTCCTCGAGGAAATCACCAAATCCAAGGACGCACGCCTCACCCGCGCAGAGCATATGGTGACGTTGCTGTCCGAGGACTATCCGCTGACCTGGGACGACGTGATCCACCATGTGGCACCCGGAGCGACGGTGGGACGCCCGCACATCGCCGACGCCCTGGTGGCCGCCGGAGTCGTCGCGGACCGCACGGAAGCGTTCACCTCCATCCTTACCTCCCATTCGCGGTATTTCGTGCAGCACTACGCGCCCAACCCGGCGGTCGCCGTCGAGCTGGTGCGCGCGGCAGGCGGCGTTCCCGTGTTCGCCCATCCGGTGGCTTCGTCCCGGGGACGGATCGTGGGGGAGCGCACCTACCGTGAAATGATCGACGCCGGCCTGCTGGGGGTTGAGGTGGACCACCGGGACAACCCGGAGGACGGCAGGCGGTTCCTGCGCGAGCTGGCTGCCCGGCATGGGCTGCTGATGACCGGATCCTCCGATTATCACGGCGCAGGCAAACCGAACGTCCTCGGCGAAAACACGACGCCGGCCGACGTCCTGGCCCGTATTGAGGACCTGGCGACGGGCAGCAAGGTAGTCCGTTGATGGACCTGCAGTTGCTGGCCTCGGTGATCGTTACGCTGTTCGTCATCATGGACCCGCCGGGTACAGTGCCGATCTTCATGTCGTTGACGGCCCAGATGTCACCGAAGGACAGGAACCGCTCGGCTTTTCAGGCTCTTTTGGTGGCCACGGGCGTGATCGTGGTTTTCGCGATTTTCGGCCAATCGATCCTGAACTACATGCACATCTCCCTGGCGGCCCTGCAGGGTGCCGGTGGCCTGCTGCTGGTGCTCATTGCCCTGCAGCTCTTGACGGGGTCCACCAGCGGCGAGGAAAACGCCGCGAAGTACAAGAACGTGGCCTTTGTTCCCTTGGGTACGCCGCTGATGGCCGGGCCTGGTGCGATCGTGGCGGTCATGGTCTTTGTCCAGCAGTCCAAGGACCTGTCAGGTTACCTGGCCGTTGGCCTGGGCATCGCGGTGGTGCTCGCCTCGCTATACCTGGCCATGCGGTTCGCGGGAGTGGTCCAGCGGGTCCTTGGGGAGAACGGAGTGGAGCTGGTGACCCGGATTGCCGGCCTTTTGCTCTCTGCCATCGCCGTACAGATGATCGCTGACTCGGTGACTGCCTTCGTGAAGGGTGTCGCCTGACAGCTCCAGGCTAGGACGCAGTGGTTTGGGCCTGGTGGAACTCGGCCTTGCTGCCCAGGCGTTTCCGCATGACTTCAATGGCCTGCTCGTTCTGGTCCACGCACACGAAGTTCCGGCCCAGTTTGGCCGCCACTGCCCCGAGGGTTCCGGAACCGGCAAAGAAGTCCAGGCACCAGTCGCCCTCGCGGCTTGATGCCGAAACAATCCGGCGGACCAGGCCTTCGGGTTTCTGCGTGGGGTAGCCGGTTTTTTCGCGCCCCGTCGGCGAAACGATGGTGTGCCACCAGACGTCCGTGGGCAACTTTCCCAGCTCACGTTTGGCGGGGGTCACCAAACCCGGAGCCATGTAGGGCTCCCGGTCCACTTCGGCGTTGTCGAAGTGGTACTTGGTGGGGTTCTTCACGTACACCAGGATGTTGTCGTGCTTGGTGGGCCAGCGGTTCTTGGCCCGGGCGCCGTAATCGTAGGCCCAGATGATTTCGTTCAGGAAGCATTCCCGGCCAAAGATGGCGTCGAGCATCACCTTGGCGTAGTGCACCTCGCGGTAGTCCAGGTGCAGGTACAGGGTGCCGTCGTCTGCCAGCAGGCGCCAGGCTTCCACGAGCTTGGGCTCCAGGAAAGACCAGTAGTCGCTGAAGGCGTCGTCATAGCTGTGCAGGGCGCCCTTGATGGTGTCGTAGGAGCGGCCCTTGAAGCCCACGCGGTCGCCGTCGCCGTCCGAGTTGCGGACCATCCGGGTTTCCTGGCGTCGTTGGACCCGCCCAGTGTTGAAGGGAGGGTCCACGTAAATGAGTGTGAAGGCGCCGTCCGGCAGCGTTGGAAGGAACTCCGCGTTGTCCGCGTGTACCACCAGGTTGCCGCCGTCCGGCGCCCAAACAGTTTCAGTCATTGAGAAAATTAAGCCTCGGTGCTGCCGGACTGGGCAGCTGCGGCCTCACCGGAGACTACTTCGCCGTTGCGGCGGCGGGTCCGGGTGCGACGTGTACGTGCAGGCTTCTCGGAATGGTCCGAGCCCGTTTCCGAGACTGCGGCAGCCGGGGCTGCTTCGCCTTCGGAGGTACGACGGCGGCGGGTACGGTTGCGTCCGCCCTCACCCTTGGATTCGCCGGAGTCAGCCTTGCCTGACCGGCCGCGGCCGCCGTCGCGGCCACGTCCGCCGTCACGGGAGCCATTGCGGTCCGAACCACCGGAGCGGGAGTTCTTCTTGCCGGTCTCACCCAGGTCCTCCAGGACCTCGGCGTCCACACCGGCCAGCGTGCGCTTGTTCCGGGGCAGGCGTCCCTTGGTGCCCTCGGGGATATCGAGGTCGGCGTAGAGGTGCGGCGAGGAGGAGTACGTTTCAACCGGCTCCGGAACGCTGAGTCCCAGGGCCTTGTTGATGAGTCCCCAGCGGGGCATGTCGTCCCAGTCAACGAACGTGACGGCGGTGCCCTTGTTGCCTGCGCGGCCGGTACGGCCAACACGGTGCAGGTAGATCTTTTCGTCTTCCACGCACTGGTAGTTGATCACGTGCGTGACGTCATCGACGTCGATACCACGGGCAGCGACATCGGTGGCAACCAGGACGTCCACCTTGTTGTTGCGGAAGGCACGCAGGGCCTGTTCGCGGGCGCCCTGGCCCAGGTCGCCGTGAATGGCTGCAGCCGCGAACCCGCGGTCCACGAGTTCCTCGGCGACCTTTGCGGCGGTGCGTTTGGTCTTGGTGAAGATGATGGTCCGGCCACGTCCGCGGGCCTGGAGGATGCGTGCCACGACTTCGGTCTTGTCCATGCTGTGGGCACGGTAGATGAGCTGGCGGATGTCCCGCTTGGTCAGGCCCTCATCGTTCGGGTCAGCTGCGCGGATGTGGGTGGGCTGCGTCATGTAACGACGTGCCATCGCGATCACGGGGCCGGGCATGGTTGCGGAGAAGAGCAGCGTCTGGCGCACGGCGGGGGTGCCGGCGATCAGGGTCTCTACGTCGGGAAGGAAGCCAAGGTCCAGCATTTCGTCGGCCTCGTCAAGAATCACCATCTTGACGTTCTTCAAGCTCAGGTGCTTCTGCTTGTAGAGGTCGATCAGTCGGCCAGGGGTACCTACGACGATCTCGACGCCCTTCTGCAGCGCATCGATCTGGGGTTCGTAGGCCCGGCCGCCGTAGATGGTGGCGATGCGCGCGTTGCGCTTGCGCGAGGCCGTCTGGAGATCGTTGGCGACCTGCACGGCAAGTTCGCGGGTGGGGACGATGACCAGTGCCTGCGGTGCGCCGGGAACGGCGAGCTTGTCATAGCCGGCGTCGTCGCGGCCTACAACGCGCTGCAGGGCAGGCACGCCGAAGCCGAGGGTTTTGCCTGTACCAGTCTTGGCCTGGCCGATGATGTCGTGGCCGCCCAGTGCGACGGGCAGGGTCATGGCCTGGATGGGGAACGGGTGGGTGATCCCGGCATCTGCCAAGGACTCCACGATGTCTGCGCGCACGTTGAAGTCTGCAAACGACTTCTCTTCGATCTCGTGGGGCTTCTCGTCCGAGACGATCGTTTCCTCGGGCTCGAGGGTTTCTGTTCCGGTGGGGTCCGTCAGGACTTCATGGGTATGCAATTCACTCACAGGGAGTTTCCTTATTCATTTGGGCATTGGCGCCGCATGCTCAACGGGGGCGGCATAGCCGTACCGGAGCACCAACGGGCGCGCAAGCAAGTCCAGTGGAAGCCGATCGCGGGCTATCTAAGTACTGGCACTGGTGACCAGTTGGTACATCTCAAGATCGCGTAGGGGCGGGCTTGTTGAGTTCAAAAATTAACTGAATCAACGACCGGGCATCCATTACTACACGCCCAGTCTATCCTCTGGGAGCCCGAAAGCCCGGATTGGGGATGAACGGCGCTATGGCAGCAGTTCAAACAGGATCTCCCGGCTGGCAATGTCAGCCTTGACCAGCCGGACGCGGACCTTGGTCCCGGACTCCAGTTCGCCGTCGCAACGGGCGGTCACGGCGGGCTCCGCTATTTGGACGATTCCGTAGGGACCGCCGTTCCCGTTGCCGTTGCCCTTTCCGTTCCCGTTCCCGTTAGGCTTCGAGCCGGAAATGACCACCGCATCGAACTCCTGGCCAACATGGTTGGCAACCAGTGCCGCCTCCACCGTGTCCAAGGCGGCGCGCTCGAGGCGGCCAGCGAGTTGATCGGACGAGGCCATGATCTCGGGCAAGGACGGCAAGGCTTCCCGGGCCCAGGCAGGGATGTCCCGCTTGTTGCTCAGTGCCTCGCAGATCACCAGGACGAAACGGTCGATGAGGCGGCGCAACGGTGCTGTGGTGTGCGCGTACGGAGCGCCGATGGCTGCCTGGATGATTTCCGTCGGGACCTCGCCGTCGAAAGGTGTGTAGTTGGCACCCCTGAACAACGTCCCGGCTGAGTGCAGGATGGCGAGTTGCTTTGGGTCTGATGCGTCCAGGGTCCGCAGGTATTCGCCGTAGCTGATCCGTCCGTCCCAGGGTTTACCAAGGGCCGTGGTCTGCCTTTTGAAGTGCCGCAGGGAGCGTTCATCCGGTGCGGGCATGGTGCGCAGTATGCCAACCTTGCCGTCCAGCATCAGCTGAGCTGCCGCCATCCCGGTCATGAGTGAAATCTGCGCGTTCCAGTCCTCCACCGGCAACGACGGGGCAGCAACGATCCTGTACCCGCCGCCGTCGGCCGCTTGGACGATCTCCTGTTCGGGCATGTTCAGGCTCGCGCCGCCGCGGAGGCGTTCGAGTTCAACCCGTTTCAACCCCACTTCCTTGAGGAGCTGCAGTACAGGCGGTGCCGTTCCGTCGTCGATCTGCTCCTGGACGCCCTTGTAACTTAGCTTGGCCCGGCTGCGCACGGTGGCGCGGCCCACTGTCACCGTCACTGCTTCGGCCTGCGCGTCCAGGACGAAATCCCAGACGAAGGCGCCACAGTCCTGCTCTGCCAGCAGGCTGCCGGCATGTTCGCTGATGACTTCCGGGTGCAAGGGAATGCGTCCATCCGGAGCATAGAAGGTCTGGCCGCGCCGGCGTGTCTCCGTGTCGAGGGCACCACCGGGAGCCACGAAGGACGGAACGTCGGCGATCGCATAGAGGACCTTGTAACCGTCACCGGCGCGCTCTATGAACAGCGCCTGGTCCAGGTCTGTCGACGTGGCCGGGTCGATGGTGACAAACGGAATGTCCCGAAGGTCGCGTTCAGGCAGCTTCAGGTCCGCCACGGCTTTTCGGGCTTCTTCCACTGCCCCCGTGGGGTAGTCGCCTGGGAGTTCCAGCTCCGTCCGGAGTGCGGCGAGGGCCGCTGCGAGCTGGTCCGACGAGTCGTCGACGTTGGGTGCAATCCGATGATGTGACACGAAAATCAGGGTAGCCCGGATTCCGGGGATCACACCATGTCAAGGCCGCACGGTGAGCGACTTTCGCTAAATTGAGTCCAGGGCTTCCAGCAGCGACTTGGCAGCCGCCGTCGGGTCTGCGGCTTCGGTGATGGCACGGACAACCACGATCCTGCTGGCCCCCGCCGAAAGGACCTGTTCCACGTTGCCCAGGTCGATGCCGCCAATAGCGAACCACGGGAGCTGCACGGCGCCGTCGGTCGTTTCCGTGGCACGCCTCATCGCTTCTGCGGCATATGTGACCAGGTCCGGCCCAACGGCTTGGCGCCCCGGTTTGGTGGGTGTCGCCCAAACCGGACCGACACAGAAATAGTCCAGGCCGCCGTCGCCGGTAGAAGCGGCAATGGCCGCATTGACCTGCTCCGGAGTGTGCGTGGAAAGTCCAATCGCGGCAGGGGCCGGGAGGAAGGTACGGGCCACCGGAAGGGGCAGGTCCTTCTGGCCCACGTGGAACACAGGAGCCCCGGAAACACTGGCAATATCGGCCCGATCGTTGACAGCCCACAGCCGTCCGTGCCGCTCGGCCACACTCCGCAGGATGGCCAGCAATTCCAGTTCTTCGGCTGCCTCGATCGACTTGTCCCGGAGCTGGATGATGTCCACCCCACCCTCGAAGGCGGCATCGACAAAGTCTTCGAAATCGCCCTGTCGCTTCCGGGCATCGGTGCACAAATAGAGTCGGGCTGAGGCGAGGGATTCAGGCTGGGTCATGGGAACCAGAGTAGTTCCTCTACACTGGGCACGTACTGCGGGAGCCGCGACGTTCGACTATGTGACCGTCCGGCTGAGAGGGCTTCAGCGCCGACCGCTTGACCTGATCCGGCTAATACCGGCGTAGGGAAGGGAACACATGGCAGACGCCATTCATGCAGATGTAGCCATTATCGGCGGCGGCATCATCGGGTTGGGCATCGCCCACCAACTGCGCAGGCTGGGCCGCTCAGTGGCCCTCATCGACCCTTGGCCCGCAAACGGCGCAACTTTCGCAGCGGCCGGGATGCTGGCACCCGTCAGTGAACTGCACTACCAGGAAGAAGAACTCCTGGAACTCATGGTCGAATCCTCCCGGCTGTGGCCCGCTTTTGTTGGCGCGCTCGCCGGAGGGGTGCACGCCGCCGGATACCGCACGACGCCGACCCTCGCCGTGGGTGCCGACGCCGCCGACCGCCGCGCGCTCGCAGACCTCCGGGTGGTACAGAAGGCTGCAGGCTTGGGAGTGGAGCCATTGGCCCTCCGGGAGGCGAGGGAGCGTGAGCCCTTGCTGAGTCCCCAAATTTCCTGTGCCTTCGACATCCCCACCGACCACCAGGTGGATCCCCGCAAGCTCGCCGCCTGCCTTTTGGCCGAACTGTCGGATCACTCTCCCGATGATCCGAGCTGGGTTACGGGGGCGGACAACGGATTCGCTGTGAAAGCGCTGGCACATCGTCTCCTGTGGGATGAAGGCAGGGTCTCTGGAGTCGAACTCGAGTCAGGCACCAGGGTCTTTGCCACCGAGACGGTGGTCGCAAACGGTCTGGGCGCCGCCGGCTTGGACGGCCTGCCCGAAGGGCTCACGCTGCCCCTGCGGCCGGTCTATGGTGACATCCTCCGGCTTCGGGTTCCGGACAACCTGCAACCTCTCGTTACCTCCACCGTCCGGGGGATAGTGCGGGGCGTTCCCGTCTACATCGTCCCCCGCGACGACGGCACCGTGGTGATCGGAGCGACCCAGCGTGAGGACGGACTGTCCACGGCCTCCAATGCCGTCTCAGCGGGCGGCGTCTACCAACTCCTGCGCGACGCCCAGGTCCTGGTCCCCGCGGTCGCCGAACTCGAACTCCTGGAGGCAACAGCCCGCGGCAGGCCAGGGACGCCGGACAACGCGCCGTTGCTTGGCCGCGTCGCCGGAACCAATGGCGACATTGAGGGTTTGGTGGTTGCCACCGGGTTCTTCCGTCACGGAGTCCTGCTGACACCGGTAGCCGCAAGGATTGTCGGCGAACTGATCAACGGATCGACCGATCCACAGTGGGCCCCTTTCCGCCCCGACCGCTTTACGGCCAGCGCAACCGGTCCACGGAACTTCGTCCCAGCACACGCCCGCAGCAAGGAAAGCGCATGAACATCAAACTCAATGGATCCGACCATGCAGTGGCCGATGACGCCTCTGTCAGCACCCTCGTCACCGCCATCACCGGCCGCGAACTGGACCACAGGGGACAGGCGGCCGACGGCGGCAAGCTGGGTGTCGCCGTCGCGCGCAATTCAGAGGTGGTGCCGCGCAGCCAGTGGGCGGCAACAGCACTCGCCGACGGCGATGAACTCGAACTCGTTACCGCAGTCCAGGGAGGCTGAACAATGACCACAACAAGCACTGCCCCCAGCACCGACGCCTTGGTGATCGACGGCGTCGACTTTGGTTCCCGACTGATCATGGGAACAGGGGGTGCCCCGAGCCTGGACGGTTTGGGCGCTGCGCTCCTGGCCTCGGGTACGGAGCTGACCACCGTGGCCATGCGGCGCTATTCGCCGGCAGAAACCGGGTCTCTCTTCCAGCTCCTGGTGGACCACAACATCCGGGTGTTGCCCAACACGGCCGGCTGTTTCACGGCGAAGGACGCGGTGATGACCGCCGAACTTGCCCGCGAGGCGCTGGAGACCGATTGGGTGAAGCTGGAAGTCATCGCGGACGAGCACACACTCCTGCCCGATGCCGTGGAACTCGTCGATGCCACGGAGCAGCTGGTCAACCGCGGGTTCAAGGTCTTCGCTTACACCAACGATGATCCGGTGCTTGCCCTGCGGCTGGAAAACCTTGGCGCCACCGCCGTGATGCCGCTGGGCTCACCGATCGGCACGGGCCTGGGCATCCTGAACCCGCACAACATTGAGCTGATCGTGTCACGGGCATCGGTGCCCGTGGTGCTCGACGCCGGGATCGGAACCGCTTCCGATGCCGCGCTGGCCATGGAACTGGGTTGCGATGCCGTCCTGCTGGCTACCGCGGTGACGCGTGCACAGAACCCGGTGCAGATGGGGGAGGCCTTCAAGCACGCTGTTATTGCCGGCCGTTTGGCCAGGCAGGCAGGCCGGATTCCCCGGCGCGAACACGCCCTGGCATCCTCCGCGATGGAGGGACGCGCCGAGTTCCTTTAGGGCATTAACCAGCGATGGCCATCACCCGCCGGTGATGGCCATCGCTGTGAGTGGCGCTTAGAGCCGGAGGGCCCTGGTGAGGGCCTCGGTATCGTGCTTGGTCCGGGTCCGGCCGAAGTACACCACAACCGCCGCGGCTGCCGCGGTTCCGATGACGATGGGGAGAACCCACGGAATCCAGGTGAACCCCGGTTGGTAACCCAAGCCCGCGCTGATGAAGGCAATCCAGCTCAGCGCCGCAACAGCGGTTGAAACGCCTACCGGTAGGGCGACGCCGTACCTGCCGTGCCGCTTGTCGTTGGCCCAGACAATGAAGCCCGTGGCAATGGCTGCAAGAACAACCACGACGAGTGAAAGCATGAAGACTCCTTAGCGGACGACGGGTGGTGGGGGAATGCTAGAGGGCGCCGAAGCCCACGCGGCGGACTTCCTCGGCGCCGATCTCCACATAGCCCAAAACGTTGCCAGGAACGATGACCTGGCGGCCCTTCTCATCCGTGAGGCGCAATTCCGAGCCCTTGGACACGGCCTCCGCCACGATCTTGGCTACGGCGTCTGCATCCAAAGCGGATTCGAGCACAATTTCGCGGCCAACGTTCTGAATGCCGATCTTTACTTCCACAGCAAGGCCTCCAAGCCAATCAAGTTTTGAATCAGTCCTCTATTTGTAGCTTAGGACTCTTTGGGGAATCGACTGATTCCGCGCCAAGCTAAACGATAGATCAGATCGCTGGCCACATCGAGGTCCAGGTTTCCGTCTGTCTCAAGCCAATACCGCGCGCTGACCTGCGCCATTCCGGCCAGGCCGCGGCCAAGGAGCTGCGCTTCCAGGGGCGGCAGCTTGGTGTCCTCGGCGATGACATGGGCCACGGCGTCCGCGAACGTCTTGTTGAACGTTTCCAGCCGGGAACTGACATCGGGGTCGTTGATGAGGTCCGACTCAAACACCAGCCGGTGCGCTTGGTCGTCGTCGGCAATGAACCTGTAGTAGGCCCGCATGACTGCCTTGACACGCTCTTTGTTGTCCGTTGTGGAGTTCAGGGCGCTCAGCATCAGGTCCGTCAGCGTCGCGAGATGGCTGTCCAGCAGGGCCATGTAGAGCTCGCGCTTCGACGGGAAGTGTTGGTACAGGACCGGCTTGCTCACATGTGCGGTCTCTGCGATTTCGTCCATGGCTGCGCCGTGGAACCCGTTGGCAACGAAGACTTCCAACGCTGCGTTGAGCAACTGTGCGCGGCGCTCGTCCCTTGGCAGCCTTGGCGATCGAGGCGAACCGGTCCGTTCCTGCTTCGCGGGTGCTCCATCGTTTGCCCGTGTGCCGTCAGCCACAGTCTGCCGCCTTTCCTTTGCAGTTATGACCACTCTACCGGTGGGTAATATGACCGGGCGGTATCTGCGGGCATACATTGGGGTATGGCCTCAATTGCTGCTGTCCGCACCGCTGCGCCCGCCGTCCTTCCGCCCCTTGTGGAACCGGCTGCTGAACTTACTCCGGCCGAGGTGGAGCGGTACTCCCGGCACCTCATCATTCCGGAAATCGGCGCCGTGGGCCAACGCAGGCTTAAGAATGCCAGAGTCCTCGTCATAGGCGCCGGCGGGCTCGGTTCCCCGGCCCTGCTGTACTTGGCTGCAGCCGGGGTGGGAACTTTGGGCATCGTGGACGACGACACTGTGGACCTCAGCAACCTTCAGCGCCAGGTCATCCACGGGGTGAAGGACGTGGGTACGCCCAAGATCGAGTCCGCACGCGACGCGATCGCCGAGCTCAACCCCTTGGTGAACGTGGTCCTGCACAATCTCCGCCTGGATTCTTCCAACGCCCTGGATTTGTTTGCCGATTATGATCTCATCCTCGACGGTGCTGACAACTTTGCCACGCGGTACCTCGTGAACGACGCCGCGGCCATCCTCGGCAAACCCTACGTGTGGGGCTCCATCTTCCGCTTCGACGGGCAGGTCAGCGTTTTCTGGGCCGAACACGGACCCACCTACAGGGACCTTTACCCCGAGGCGCCTCCGGCAGGCTCCGTGCCGTCGTGTGGCGAGGGCGGAGTGTTCGGCATGTTGTGCGCGGCTGTTGGATCGCTCATGGTGACCGAAGCCGTGAAGCTGATCACCGGCGTCGGGCGTTCCTTGCTGGGACGCGTGGCACTCTTTGACGCCTTGGGCGGCAGTTGGCGGGAAATCAAGGTGTCCAAGGATCCGGAAGCCGAACCCATCACCGAACTGACAGACTACGAGGCCTTCTGCGGCGTCACTCCCGTCGCAGCCACTGACCAGGACCACACCGTCACGGCCACCGAGCTGGCAGCGATGCTCGCCGAGCGGGCGTCGGGGGAGCGGGACTTCGAACTGGTGGATGTCCGTGAATCAGGCGAGCACAGCATTGTGAGCATTGATGGTTCCGTGCTGATCCCACAAGGCCGGATCCTGGCCGGAGAGGCGTGGTCCCACCTGCCACAGGACAAGGACATTGTGTTCCACTGCAAGGCCGGAACGCGCTCGGCGGCGGTCCTGGAGGCCGCGCAGAAGGCGGGCTATACGCGCGTCAGCCACCTCGACGGCGGTATCCTCGCCTGGGTGCGTGACGTGGAACCCCAAAAGCCCGTTTACTGAGCGTTGCCCGTTCCGGCCGTTATCTGTAAAGCTCAACCATGAGCGAAGAACGGGCAGAGACCCAGCAACACCCTATTGGTTCCGGTTTTGGACACGGTTCCACGGCCCGGGAGGTTATCGACGGGATCGACCTCTCCGGAAAATCGGCGATTGTCACAGGCGGATATTCGGGCCTTGGCCTGGAGACCGTGCGGGCACTGGCCTCCGCAGGCGCGTCCGTGACCGTCCCCGCACGACGCGTGGAACATGCCAAGGAAGTCCTTGCCGCGGCCGGGCTCGGCGACGCCGTCACAGTGGAAGAAATGGACCTGGTTGACCAGGACAGCGTCAAAGCATTCGCCCAGCGGTATTTGGCCGGGCACAGTTCCTTGGACATCCTGATCAACAACGCCGCCATCATGGCCAGCCCGGAACAACGGGTAGGTCCTGGCTGGGAGGCGCAGCTCGCAACCAACCACTTGGGGCACTACACCCTGGTTAATGCTTTGTGGCCGGCCCTTGCCGCCTCGGGGGATGCCCGCGTCATCTCCCTCTCATCCACCGGCCACAAGTTGTCGCCGATCAGGTTCGACGACGTCAACTTTGACGGCGGCTACGACAAGTGGCGCGCCTACGGCCAGGCAAAAACGGCAAACGCGCTCTTCGCCGTGGAATTGGACCGCCTGGGCCAGGACTCCGGAGTCCGGGCCTTCGCCGTTCATCCTGGTGGCATCATGACCGAACTTCAACGGCATTTGCCCAAGGAAGAGATGGTCGCAGCGGGATGGATGGATGCGGAGGGAAACGTCCGCGAAGGATTCAAGACGCCGGAGCAAGGCGCTGCTACCTCGGTGTGGGCTGCGACTTCCCCTGCCCTGTCAGGTATGGGAGGTGTCTACTGTGAAGACTGCGACGTTGCCAATCCCACGGACAAGGAATCGCCGTTGGCGAGGTACCAGGGGGTGGACGCGCACGCCATCGACAAGGCGGACGCCGCCAGGCTTTGGCAATTGTCAGCGAAGCTGACAGGAGTCAACGCTTTCGCCTAGCAGGCGGTGTCAGGCGCTTTCGGAGCGGAGTTGCCCGTGGTCCACAGGGCACTCCGCGGCCGGGGCGGCTGCAGGTTGCTCAACCTGGATGCCGTACAGCGCCTCAAGTGCTGCGACGTACTCCTCCTGCTGGCCGTTGGCGGCCAGTTCACGGGCCCTGACGGTAGGGATGTGGAGGAGCTGCTTGACCATCCGGCGCAAGGCGAATTCGACTTCCTCCGCGGCAGCCGTGCAACCGTGGCGGGCACGGACCTTCTCCATCTCAGCGTCCAACACGTTCATGGTGTGCCGGCGCAGCGCGACAATGGCCGAATCCACGGAGCGTGCCTCACGCTCGGACTCAAAGGAAGACGCCGCGCCTGTGACGATGGCACTGGCCTGGGACAACGATTCTGCCTGTTCCTGGGGTGCAGCGAGCCGGACGGATTCAAGCGTGAGGAGTTCCACGCCGTCGAGTTCGCCGACCGCGGGATCGAAATCATGGGTCAGGGCGAGGTCGATCGCAATCAAGGGCTTATTGGACTGTGCCCGGACGCGCGCAAGGTCCGCTGCTTCCACGCGGTTGTCCGAACCGCTGCAGCCGATCATGACGTCAGCTGCGGCGACAGCAGCGGGGAGCGTTTCGGCCTCGAGCGCTGTACCCCCGCGGGTGGCTACGAAAGCCTCGGCACGGCCGGAGGAAGAATAGACGGAGATTGCGGTGCAGCCGCGTTCGCGCAGGAGTGACATGGTGGCACCCGCATAGGCGCCGGTGCCGAAGACTACGACGTTCTTGGTGGACCAGTCATCGTTCTCGGCGAGGTCGGTGGCGAGGTCCAAAGCAACGGAGACAATCGACAGGCCGCGGGAGCCCAACGCTGTCTGCGCGCCGACGTCCTTGGCGGTTTTGGAAGCTGCCTGGAAAAGCCGGACCAATCCGGAGCTCGCCGTGCCTTCCTGCTGGGCAGTGATCAGGGCGCGGCGGACCTGGCCCGCGATTTCGCGCTCACCCACCACTGCCGAGTCCAGTCCGGCGCTCACGGCGAAGAGGTGCCTGGTGACGTCCGGGCCGGTGTGGGTCGCAAAGGAGCGGGAGACGAGTTGCTCGTTCAGGCCGCTCAATTCACTGATCTGGGAAACCAGGGCAGAGCGGGCCGCTTCGATGTCAGCGCCGTTGCCTGTTTCGCCGTAAATCTCGTAGCGGTTGCAGGTGGCAAGCACCACCGCACCGGAAACCACGGGCGAATCCGTGAGGGCCGCGGAGGCAAGCTCGGAGGAACCGTTGCTCAACTGAGCGACAGTTTCAAGGTCGATGTCGGCGTGTGTAGCCACCAATGAGAAAAGAACCACAGCAACCCCATCATAGCTTTTTCGTAGCCCGGTAGAACAATATGGCGCCGTGGTGATCCACACGCGGGCGCGTGATCCCCGCCACAGCGGCTCCTTTTGGGCTAGACGTGACAGCTTGTCGTTATCTTTTGCCCCGGATTTTCGGCACAATCAAAGGCATGACTTCTAGCTCGGCAGCATCCCAGAGTACGGCCTCCAACGCCCCGGCGGGAGCCCTCGGCCCCAACCACCCGCTGAAGGACGGACGTACCTCGGACTCACCGCTGATCACGGCATACCGTGGCGGCAAGCCGTCGCGGCGGCCGGTGTGGTTCATGCGCCAGGCCGGCCGTTCCCTTCCTGAGTACCTCAAGGTCCGCGAAGGCGTTGCCATGCTGGACTCGTGCCTGCGTCCTGAACTCGCCGCCGAGATCACCCTGCAGCCCGTCCGGCGCCACGATGTCGATGCCGCCATCTTCTTCTCGGACATCGTCATTCCCCTGAAGCTGGCGGGCGTTGGCGTGGATATCGTGCCTGGCGTGGGGCCGGTCCTGGACAAGCCCGTCCGCACGGCTGCCGATGTCGCCGCTCTTCCCACCCTGACCTGGGAGGCCCTGGAGCCCATCCGTGAGGCCGTTCGCCTGACAGTGGCTGAGCTTGGAAAGACTCCGTTGATCGGCTTCGCAGGTGCCCCGTTTACCCTCGCTGCGTACATGGTTGAGGGCAAGCCTTCCCGGGACCACCTCGGCCCGCGGACCATGATGCATGCCGACCCTGAGACCTGGAACGCGCTGGCAAACTGGGCCGCCGATACGTCGGGAATGTTCCTCCAGGCGCAGCTGGAGGCCGGAGCCTCGGCCGCGCAGCTCTTTGACTCCTGGGCCGGTTCCCTGGGCCTTGCCGACTACACAAAGTACGTAGCACCGGCCTCCGCCCGCGCACTGGACCATGTCCGGGACTTCGGTGCTCCGTTGATCCACTTCGGCACCGGCACGTCCGAACTCCTGGTTGCCATGCGCGACGTCGGGGTGGACGTGGTGGGCGTGGACTACCGGCTTCCCCTTGATGAAGCGAACCGTCGCCTTGGCGGGGCCGTTCCGTTGCAGGGCAACATCGATCCCGCACTGCTGTCCGCGCCCTGGGACATCCTGGAAGCGCATGTCCGCGAGGTTATCGCAGCCGGCGCCCACGCCCCGGGCCACGTCCTGAACCTGGGCCACGGCGTCCCTCCGGAAACGGATCCGACCGTCCTGACCCGCGTCGTGGAACTCATCCACTCGATTCCGGCCGAGTAGGGCTCATGCGCGGCGGACATCCAACGTCCACAGCCCGTCCCGCAGGACCACGTGCCGTGGTGGTGGGCGGTGGCATTTCAGGGCTCCTTGCTGCGCGGGAACTTGCCATGGCCGGCATGCCGGTCACGGTCCTCGAGGCCACCGGCGCCTGGGGTGGTTGCGTGGGCAGCCATGTAGTCGCAGGGCTCCAACTGGACAGCGGCGCAGAGTCATATGCCACAAGGTCTTCGGCAGTAGCCGACCTCGCCAGGGAGCTCGGACTCGGCGACAGGATCGTGGCCCCGCACCCCGGTGGTGCCTGGGTGCAGCTGCCGGACGGACCGCAGGAGTTGCCCAAGACCGGAGTCCTCGGCATACCAGCCAACCCCTGGGACCCGGAGGTCCGGCGTTCACTGGGCTTCCTCGGTGCCGTGCGCGCCTCCTGGGACCGGTGGTTGCCGGCGTCGGTGGGTACGTCCTCGGATGTGACCAGTGTTGCCTCCCTTGTGCGGACCCGGATGGGCAGGAAAGTCCTGGAACGCCTTGTTTCCCCCGTGGTGGGCGGTGTCCATTCCGCCGACCCCGCCCTCCTGGACGTGGACATGGTTGCGCCCGGGCTCCGGGCTGGAATCCGAACACACGGTTCCTTGTCGGCGGCCGTCGCAGCCCAGCGAAAAGTTGCTGCCGTCCCGGCCGGCGACAATGCGTCAGCCCGGAAAACAGGCTCCGGGCTTGCCAAGGCGGGTTCCGCCGTCGCCGGTTTAGCAGGCGGGATGAACACCCTGGTGACGGCCCTGGTGGCCGACCTCCGCGGGCGGGGCGTGGACCTGCTCGCTGGAACTGCGGCAACGGACGTCGTCAAGACTGCGGCCGGTTGGCGTGTCACCGCCGGCGATTCCACGTACGACGCCGGCCGCCTGGTGGTTGCGCTGGACGGCCCGGCGACTGTGGGCCTGTTGGAGAAGTCGCTGCCGGCATTGTCTGACCTGCGTCCGGCGCCAGGGCCCTTGGTGAGCCTGGTGACGATGGTGGTTGACGTGCCCGAACTTGATCGGCGACCCCGCGGAACCGGCATCCTCGTCGCGCCCCAGACCCCGGGAATCATGGCGAAGGCGCTGACGCACGCCACGGCTAAATGGGATTGGCTTGCCGGGGAAGCCGGGCCTGGAACCCACGTGCTGCGGCTGTCCTATGGTCGCCGCGAGGATGCGGGTGGATCCCCGGATGTGGTCCTGGATGACGAATCCCTCCTTTCCGCGGCCTTGGCCGATGCCTCGCAGTTGTTGACGGTGCCGGTATCCCGGGCGGATGTCGTGGATTGGGATGTGGTGCGCTGGGCAGGTGCCCTGCCGTTCGCCGCCGTCGGTCATAAACAGCGTGTGGCGCACGTCCGTGAGGTGTGCGCCGCTGCGGAGGGGCTGACGGTTGTCGGAGGGTGGTTGGCAGGCAACGGCTTGGCCGCGGTCGTGTCGGATACCCGGAAGCAACTCAGCGAGGCAATCAAGCGCGGGCCCGCCATTGTGTGATTTGCATCACTTCTACGCCCTGTAGAACTGATCCGTTTCGACTTAGCGCCATGCACGGGGCAAACTTGAACCATGAGCCACACTTCTGCCGAATCTGTCACTAAAACTGCTGGAACCGACGAGCAGTTCTTCACGCTTTGGACCGTCTTCAAGCGCTCGGCCGACGTCTTGCGCAGCGGCGATGCTGCCCAGGAATTCGAAGCCCTGATCGAAACGCTCGCCGACGGCGGCGTGGTCCTCCGCGGTAGCTATGACGTGTCGGCGATGCGCTCGGACGCCGACATCATGGTGTGGCTCCACGGCGCCAAGCCCGAGGACCTGCAGTCCGCCGTCCGCTCCATCCGCCGCAGCAAACTGTTCGCAGGAACGGAAATTGTCTGGTCCGCCATGGGCGTGCACCGCGAGGCCGAGTTCGCCAAGAGCCACGTGCCTGCCTACGCGCGGGGCGTCGAGCCCAGCACCTGGCTCTGTGTCTACCCGTTCGTCCGCTCCTACGAGTGGTACATCCTGCCGGCCGAAGAGCGCGGCGCCATGCTCCGCGAACACGGATTGCTGGGCCGGGAATTCCCACAGGTCATCTCCAACACCGTCTCCTCCTTCGCCCTTGGGGACTGGGAGTGGATCCTTGGTCTTGAGGCACCGGAACTGGTGGACCTGGTTGACCTGATGCGCCACCTGCGGGACAGCGAAGCCCGCAACCACGTCCGTGAAGAAATCCCGTTCTACACCGGCCGCCGCATCAGCGCCGCCGAGATTGCTGAGGTCCTGGCATGAGCGAGCTCCCCCTTTCCACCGAACTGAACAGCGTCACCGAGCGCGGCCGCCAGGAACCCAAGAACTACGACGCCGTCCTGCTGGCTTCCTTTGGTGGACCCGAAGGCCAGGAGGACGTCATACCCTTCCTGCGCAACGTCACCCGTGGCCGTGGCATCCCCGACGAGCGGTTGGAAGAGGTGTCGCACCACTACCGCGCATTCGGTGGCATCAGCCCCATCAACCAGCAGAACCGCGAGCTGAAGGCAGCGATCGAAGCGGAGCTGGCACAGCGCGGGATCGAGTTGCCCGTCCTTTGGGGCAACCGGAACTGGGACCCGTACATCGCCCCCGTCCTGCAGGACGCTTACGACGCCGGCCACCGCCGGATCCTGATGCTCACCACCAGCATCTACTCCTGTTACTCCAGCTGCCGCCAGTACCGCGAAGACATCGGCGTTGCCCTGACCGAAACCGGCCTGGACGGCAAGCTCGAGGTCGACAAGATCCGCCAGTATTTCGATCACCCCGGGGTAGTCCAGCCCTTCCTTGAAGGGACAGCCGCCGGTCTGGAAGAGATCCGGGGCAAGCTGGCTGCTGCCGGCGAAACCGACCCGGACTCGAAGATCCGTGTCCTGTTCGCTACCCACTCCATTCCCACCCGCGATGCCGAGGCCGCCGGCCGTTCAGACGACGAGCCGCGCGAGTTCGCTGAAGGATCCGCCTACGCAGCCCAGCACCTTGCCAACGCCAAGGCCATCATGGATACCGTGGCACCCGGCGTCGCATGGGATCTGGTGTACCAGTCGCGCTCGGGCGCACCGCACATTCCCTGGCTGGAGCCGGACATCAACGACCACCTCGAGGAAATCGCTCCTGAAGGTGTCAAGGGCGTTGTCATTGTTCCCCTCGGTTTCGTCAGCGATCACATGGAAGTTGCCTGGGACCTCGACACTGAGGCGCTGGAAACGTGCCAGAACCTCAACATTGAGGCCACTCGCGTCCCCACGCCGGGCACTCATGCAGCCTTTGTTTCCGGCCTGGTGGACCTGATCTGCGAACGTACCGTTGATAACAACATCGCCGATCGTCCGCATGTCACCGACCTCGGACCGTGGTATGACGTGTGCCGTCCCAACTGCTGCGAAAACTTCCGCGGTGCCAAGCCTGTCATCGCCGAAGTCGGTACCCGCGTAGGCATCGGCCACGACGCGTACGCCGCGTCGGAGGCTGCCAAGTGACCGTCCGCATCGGCACCAGGGCCAGCAAGCTGGCCCTGACCCAGACGCAGCAGACTGCCGACAAGCTGGCTGCTGTCGGCGGTTTCCCGGTAGACCTCGTGCACATCCGGACCGAGGGCGACGTCAAGACCGGTTCCCTCTCCCAGATGGGCGGCACAGGCGTGTTCGTCGCGGCGCTCCGTGATGCGCTGCTGGCCGACACCTGCGATGTCGCCGTGCATTCCTTGAAGGACCTGCCCACAGGGGCGGCCCTTGGCCTGAGTATCGCTGCGACGCCAAAGCGCGTCGACGTCCGGGATGTCCTCTGCGCGCGCGACGGCATGACGCTCGCGGAACTGCCGGGTGGTGCGAAGGTGGGCACCGGCTCGCCCCGCCGTGCAGCCCAGCTTCGGGCCGCGCGGCCGGACATCGAGGTCCTCGATATCCGGGGCAACGTAGACACCCGCCTTGGCAGGGTCCCGGGGCTTCCGGGCAACACCACGTCCGAGGTTGTGCTCGGTAAGACATGCGACCTGGACGCCGTGGTGCTCGCCGCTGCCGGCCTGGAGCGGATGGGCCGGCTGGACACCGTCAGCGAGTTCTTCGAAACCAGCGTCATGTTGCCGGCACCTGGGCAAGGGGCGTTGGCCATCGAATGCCGCACGGAGGATGCTCCCAACCAGGCAGGCACGACGGAGGGCTCCAACGGTGTGTTGGCGCAGGCCCTTGCCGCGCTGGACGATGACGACACCCGCCTTGCGGTCACAGCCGAGCGTGCGGTCCTTGCCAGGCTCGAGGCCGGCTGCGCGGCTCCCGTAGGTGCCTTTGCCTTCCGCAAGGGGAGCATGCTTCATCTGGAAGCTGCCGTCTGCTCCGTGGACGGGACCAAGACCGTGCGCGAGAAAAAGGCCACCGACGGCCTCACTGAGGTGGGAGCCACCCTGCTGGGCATCGAGGTTGCCGAGCTGTTGCTCGCCGCCGGCGCGGCGGAGATTGCGGATCTTGCCGCATCCTAAGCCCTTGGAAGCACAAACCTTGGCCGGCCGGCGCGTCCTGGTTACCAGGACCGCCGACCGCGCCCAGGCTTTGGCTTCACTCCTCACCGGAGCCGGTGCGGAGCCACTGGTGCTTCCACTGATCGATTTCGAACGGGCCCAAGACCAGTCCCCGTTGGATGAGGGCATCGACCGGCTGTCAGCGGGAGGATTCGACTGGCTGGTCGTCAGCAGCATCACGACGGTACGGGTCCTGCTGGAAAAGGCTGCCGAACGCGGTGTCACCCTTGCTCATCTGGTCCCCGCCGGGACCAGGGTGGCCACCGTTGGCGAGTCGACCAGGCGCGCGCTGGAGTCCGTTGGACTCACAGTTGCGCTGGCGCCAGTCGAGGTGCAGTCGGCGGATGGCCTTCTTGAGCTCTGGACAGCGGCACCCGGGCAGGTCTTCCTGCCCCAAGCAGATATTGCCGCGCCGGGCCTCCGTGAAGGCCTGGCAGCGAAGGGCGCCGACGTCACTGCCGTGACCGCCTACCACACCGTTGATTTCCCGGCCCGCGCCGGTTCCCGCCTGACTACGCAGCTGCCATCCGCCGTCGTGGTTGAAGACCGGGCACCGCGGATCATGAGTCCTGCGGAAGTGCGGGACGCCCTGGACGCCGGGACCATGGACGCCGTGGTGCTCGCCTCGCCCAGTGGCGCACGGCGCATCGCCAGGGACTTTCCGGGACTGGGCCGCTGCCAGGTCATCGCGATTGGACGTCCGACGGCGGCTGCGGCCTCCCAGCTCGGACTCGCCGTGGCTGCCACGGCCAAAGAACCAACACCGGACGGCATCGTGGCCGCCCTGGTATCTGTTTTCGCCAACGAAGGGAACCCGCAATGAGCTTTCCAAACCATCGTCCCCGCCGCTTGCGCACAACTCCCGCCATGCGCAGGCTGACCGCCGAGAACCGGCTGGCCCCCGCAGACCTGATCCTCCCGGCATTCATCCGGGAGGGCCTCACTGAACCGAGCCCCATCAGCTCCATGCCGGGCGTCGTCCAGCACACCACCGACTCCCTGAAGCGTGCTGCCGCCGAGGCCGTGCAGCTGGGAGTGGGCGGCATCATGCTGTTCGGCGTACCCGCGGTCCGGGACGCGCAGGGCACTGCATCCCTTGACCCTGACGGTGTCCTGAACAAGGCAATCCGCGACGTCAAAGCCGAAGTCGGTGACGACCTGGTGATCATGGGCGACGTGTGTTTGGACGAATTCACAGACCACGGCCACTGCGGTGTACTGGACGCCGAGGGCTACGTGGACAATGACGCCACGTTGGAAATCTACGGCAAGATGGCAGTCGCCCAAGCAGATGCCGGCGCGCACGTCCTGGGCCCTTCGGGAATGATGGACGGCCAGATCGCCGTCATCAGGCAGGCCCTGGAGGAATCCGGCCACAAGAACACCGCGGTCCTGGCGTACGCCGCAAAATATGCTTCCGCTTTCTACGGCCCGTTCCGTGAGGCCGTTGATTCCCAGCTGAAGGGTGACCGCCGGACCTACCAAATGGACGCGGCCAACCGTCGCGAAGCCATCCTCGAAGTTGAGTTGGACTTGGAGGAAGGAGCGGACATGGTCATGGTCAAGCCGGCCATGAGCTACCTGGACATCCTTGCCGACGTCGCCGCCATGAGCCCGGTGCCCGTTTCGGCCTACCAAATATCAGGTGAGTACGCCATGATCGAAGCGGCTGCGGCCAAAGGCTGGATCGACCGGCGTGGTGCCATCACCGAGTCCGTACTGGGGATCAAGCGGGCCGGCGCCGATACCGTACTGACCTACTGGGCCTCCGAACTGGCAGGCTGGCTTAAGGAGTCCTGATGACCTCTGTTTCTTCCGACCCCACAGCACCGGTAGCTTCTGACCAGATCCTGCTCGGGCTGAACACCTTCGGCGACGCGGGACTCGACGCCGACGGAAATCCCAAGGAGCATGCCCAAGTCCTGCGGGAGCTGTTGGAAGAAGCGAAACTCGCAGACTCCGTCGGCCTCCATGCTTTCGGCGTCGGTGAGCACCATCGTCGGGACTTTGCCGTGTCCGCGCCGGAGGTTTTCCTCGCCGCGGCAGCGGCTGTGACGTCCCGGATCCGCCTCGGCTCGGCTGTCACGGTGCTGAGCTCGGACGATCCCATCAGGGTGTTCCAACGCTTCTCCACCGTTGACGCGATATCGAACGGCAGGGCCGAGGTGATGCTCGGACGGGGTTCGTTCGTGGAGTCCTTCCCGCTGTTCGGCCTTGACCTGGCCGATTATGAGGTCCTCTTCGAGGAAAAGCTTGAGCTCTTCGACAAAGTGCGCGCGCAGAAGCCGGTCCATTGGGAAGGCCGTACCCGACCCAACGTCAGCGGGCTCCAGGTCTACCCGAAGCTGCAGCACCATCTGTTGCCCGCCTGGATCGGAGTAGGCGGAACACCTGAGTCTGTACTGCGCTGTGCCGAATACGGATACCCGATCATCTTCGCCATCATCGGCGGAGAACCCCGCCGCTTTGCGCCCTTGGTGAATCTGTACCGCGAGGCCATGGGCAAATACGGCCACCCGATGCGCCAGATAGCGACACACTCACCGGGTTTCATCGCCGATACCGACGAGGCCGCCCGCGAAGAACTCTTCCCGCACTGGCTTGAACAGCGCAACAGAATCGGCGCCGAGCGTGGCTGGGGACCCGGCAACCGGGGCGAATTCGATGCGATGTGCGGTCCCGAAGGCGCACTCTATGTGGGCTCTCCGGAAACCGTGGCGCAGAAGATCGCGCTCCTGAAGCGGAACCTCGGGGTTGACCGCTTCGACCTCAAATACAGCAATGGGACCCTGCCGCACCAATCCATGATGCGCTGCATCGAGCTTTACGGCACACAGGTGGCCCCACGGGTCGCCGAGCTGCTTGCCGCGGCCTCGTAGGCGACGGCCCTGCCGCTGATGAATCACTGAAAGAATAGGAACCATGACTTCAAACACCCCCGTGTCCGACCAGCTCTTCGACCGCGCCCGGTCCCTTATGCCCGGAGGCGTGAACTCCCCGGTCCGCGCCTTCGGATCCGTGGGTGGCAACCCGAAGTTCATGGTCTCGGCCAAGGGTGCCTACCTCACGGACGCGGACGGCAAAGAATACGTTGACCTGGTGTGCTCCTGGGGGCCGGCATTGCTGGGCCATGCCCACCCGGCCGTCCTCGAGGCCGTCCACGCGGCCGTGGACCGTGGCCTGTCCTTCGGCGCCTCCACCCCGGACGAAGCCAACCTGGCTGCCATCGTCAAGGAACGCGTCTCCGCCGTCGAACGCCTCCGGATGGTGTCCACCGGCACGGAAGCCACCATGACGGCCGTTCGCCTGGCCCGCGGCTTTACCGGCCGCAACCTCATCATCAAGTTCGCCGGCTGCTACCACGGCCACCTCGATGGACTGCTCGCCGCGGCCGGTTCGGGCGTCGCCACTCTGGCCTTGCCCGGGTCGGCAGGTGTCACTGAAGCCACGGCAGCTGAGACCCTGGTGCTGCCTTACAACGACCTCGCCGCCGTCGAAGCTGCCTTCGCCGTCCACGGCAACAACATCGCTGCCATCATCACTGAAGCTGCGCCGGCCAACATGGGTGTCGTGACCCCGGGAGAGGGCTTCAACGCCGGTCTTTCCCGAATCACCAAGGAATACGGTGCGCTGCTCATCCTCGACGAAGTGCTCACCGGATTCCGCACTGGACATGCCGGCTACTGGGGCCTGACTGGCCGTCAGGAGGGCTGGGCGCCGGACCTTCTCACCTTCGGCAAGGTCATCGGCGGCGGAATGCCGACGGCGGCACTCGGCGGACGCGCCGACGTCATGGACTACCTCGCTCCGGTTGGTCCGGTTTACCAGGCCGGCACCTTGTCCGGCAATCCTGTGGCCATGGCTGCTGGCGTGGCAACGCTGACGAACGCGACGCCTGAGGTCTACGCCCACGTCGATGCCCGTTCGCTGGAGCTGTCCGCGGCATTGTCGTCTGCCCTTGACGCTGCCGGAGTAGACCACTCCATCCAGAGGGCAGGCAACCTGTTCTCCGTCGCGTTCGGCACCTCCGCCCACGGCGTGCACAACTACGACGACGCCCAGGGCCAGGAATCTGTCCGCTACGCGCCCTTCTTCCACTCCATGCTGGACTCCGGTGTTTATCTTCCGCCGTCTGTCTTCGAAGCCTGGTTCCTGTCTGCAGCCCACGACGACGCAGCAATGAGCCGGATCTTCGAGGCACTCCCGGCAGCTGCGAAAGCTGCGGCCGCCGCCTCAGCCTGACGTGGCCAGCCTGCCCCGGGGGGCTGCACTGCGCAGCTGCCCGGGGCATTGTTGTACCCGCACGGGGTAGGCTCGTAAGTGGAAACCCAACCCCAACGAATCAACGGTTTACCATGCGCAAGACCCAGACAATTGCATCCCTCGGAATGAGCATCGCGGCGGCTGGAGCTCTGCTCGCCATGGCGTCCGGCTGCTCGGCAGGCAACGGAAGCTCCGCCCAGAACCCAACTCAAGGGACGCCGTCGGCCTCCGCTTCCACGTCATCAGCTGCCCCGGTTCCCAGCACCGCGGCGGCAACGCCCTCCGCGCGGCCTTCTGCTCCAGCGGCCCCTGCTCCGGACCCCCAGCCGGCCACCAGCACCCCATCCGCCGCCGAACAGCAGCTCGGCACCCTGGACGTGGAACAACGCGTTGGACAGCTGTTCATGGTCGCTGCCAAGGCTACCGGCGCCGAACCTGCAACCATGGCCGCGCTGAACAAATATCACGTGGGCAACGTCTACTTGAGCGGGCGCAGCAAAGCAGGAACGGCGACCACAGCGTCGGTGGTGTCAGCATTGACCGGCACGGTTTCCGCTGCCACAACCGGTGGGTTGCCGTTGTCGGTCGCCACAGACCAGGAAGGCGGATTCGTACAGGTCCTGTCCGGTCCGGGCTTCTCGCAAATACCCGCAGCGCTGGTACAGGCTGGGGCAGGGCCCACCAAGCTCCGTGCCGACGCGGCCGTCTGGGGCAAGGAGCTACGCAGCGTTGGCGTCAACGTGAACCTTGCCCCAGTCCTGGATACCGTCACGAGTCCCGAATTTGCCCCGTCCAACGCCCCGATAGGCCACTTCCAGCGGGAGTACGGCTTCACACCCCACGATGTCTCGGAGCTGGGCAATGCCTTCGCGGATGGCATGAAGGATGCCGGCGTCGCTCCAGTAGTGAAACACTTCCCGGGCCTGGGCCGAGTGGTTCCCAATACGGACGTCAGCAGCGAGGTCCGGGACACTTCCACCACCCGTAATGATCCCGCCCTGGAACCGTTCCAGGCAGCCATTAAAGGTGGCGCCAGGTGGGTCATGGTCTCAAATGCCTATTACGACAAGATCGACCCCGCCAACATTGCACCCTTTTCAGCGACCATCATGGACACCATGCTGCGGACTGATGCCGGGTTCACGGGAATCGTCCTGTCAGACGACCTCTGCAGCGCGGCTCAATTGGAAGCATGGTCCGATGCCGACAGGGCGCTGAATTTCTTTGCTGCCGGGGGAACCATGCTGGTGTGCGCCGATCCTGCCCGCATCCCCGCCATGCACCAGGCTGTGGTGCAGAAGGCCCAGTCCGATCAGGCGTTCCGTGCCAAGGTGGACGCCGCAGCGCTGACCATCCTGCGGGTCAAGGCCGGCCAGTAGCTTCTGTTTCCGAACGCAGGAAACCCCGCCTCGCGCAGCCCCGAGGGGGCACACAAAGCGGGGTTTCCCGTGGCCTGGCTTCTAAAGTACGTCCGAAAGGAAGCCCTGGAGGCGCTCCGTGCGCGGATCCGTGAACAATTGCTCGGGCGGGCCCGACTCCACGACCACACCGGCATCCATGAAGGTCACCACGTCAGAAACGTTGCGGGAGAAGCCCATCTCGTGGGTCACCACCACCATGGTCATGCCACCCTTGGCCAGGTCCGTCATGAGGGCCAGGACGCCCTTGACCAGCTCCGGGTCCAACGCAGATGTTGCCTCGTCGAAGAACATCACTTCCGGCTTCATGGCCAGCGCGCGGGCAATAGCCACACGCTGCTGCTGGCCACCTGAGAGGTTGGCCGGCCGGGAGTCCGCTTTGTGCTTCAAGCCCACCAGGTCCAGCTGGTTCAGGGCCTCGTCCCGGGCCTGCTCCTTGGACATGCCACGGAGTTTGCGCAGTGCCAGCGAGATGTTCTCTGCCACCGTCTTGTGCGGGAACAGGTTGAATTGCTGGAAGACCATGCCGATCCGGCGGCGCAGCTCATCAGGGTTGTCCTTGAGAACCGAGCGCCCGTCAAGCAGGATGTCGCCCTGGTCCGGCTCGATGAGCCGGTTCATGACGCGAAGCAGCGTCGACTTGCCCGAACCCGAAGGACCGATCACCGAGGCGGTGGTGCCCTTCTCGACGTGCAGGTCAATGCCACGCAGGACGTGGTTGCTGCCGAAGGACAAGTGGATGTTCTTGGCCGTCAATGTGCCTGAAACGAATTCACTCATGCTTGGGCTCCTTTTCCAACGACGGCTGCTGCTTCGTCCGGTTCTTTCTTCTCCGGACGGCCGGTCCGCATCCGGGCATCAATCCAGTTCACGAAGTGGGTGAGCGGAATGGTCAGTGCCAGGTAGAAGATGGCGGCAGCTACATAGGGGGACAGGTTGCCTGTGTTGGCCGCCGCGTCCTTGCCGATCTGGAAGATCTCACGCTCGGTTGCCAGGAGGCCCAACATGAAGACCAGCGACGACTCCTTGATCAACGCGATGAACTGGTTGACCAGGGCCGGAAGCACGCGGCGGATACCCTGGGGGACCACTACCAGGCGCATGGAGGAACCGTAGCTGAACCCGAGGGCGCGGGTAGCCTCCAGCTGGCCCTTGTCCACGCTCTGGATGCCGGACCGGAAGATCTCACCGATGTAGGCACCAGACATCAGGGACAGTGCCGCAATGGCCATGGGGTACGGGCTGGTTGAGCCTGTGAGTTCACGAACAATCGGGCCGAACCCGAATCCGATCACCAGGATGGTCAGCACCGGTGGAAGCCCGCGGAGAATGTCCGTGTAGATGCGGGCTATCCACCGTGCCGCTGCGTTCCGGGAAATCCCCATCAGGGCGAGCAGCATCCCGATCGCTGTCCCGATGACGCCGGAGACGACAGCCAGCACGATGGTGTTGGGCAAGCCGACGGCGAACATCTTGGGAAGGACTTCGCCTATCGCCTTCCAGTCAAAGAAGCTTTGGGCCAGTTGGTTGAGGATATCCATGGAACGTCCGGGTTACTTGGCGGGGATCTGGACGGCCTTGCTGCCCGGCTTCCAGCCCTGGGGGGTCTGCTCAGCAGCAGTCGGACGATCCTTGTACCACTCGGCCGTGAGCTTGGTCCACGTGCCATCGGCGATCACAGCGTCCAAGCCGGAGTTCAGGGCATCGATCAGGGGCTTGTTGTCCTTGTTCACTGCGTACGCGGTGAAGTTCTGGGTGTTGACAACCTTTTCGGCGATCTTGGTGTTGTCGCCTTCCTTGACCTGGCCTTCTGCCTGCTGCGACGGGGCCACCCAAGCGTCGATCTGGCCGTTCTTTACGTTGCCGTAGACCGTGTTGTAGTCAGGGAAACGGACAGGCTCGATCTTGAGCGTGTTGGTCATGTAGTCATCCTGGACGGTGCCCTGGACAACGCCGACGCGCAGGCCTTCCTTGATGTCGCCGAAGCCGGTGACCTTGGAATCCTTCTTGGTGACGACGGCCATGTAGCCAAAGTCGTAACCGTTGGTGAAACCGACGGTCTTGCGGCGGGCGTCCGTGGTGGAGATCGAGGAGGATCCGACGTCGAACTGCTTGTTGCCCACCTGGGAGAGCAGTGCTGAGAAGTCAGTCGATGCGAATTCGACCTTGAGGCCCAGCTTGTCGCCGATGGCGCGCAGCAGTTCATTGTCGTAGCCGGTGAACTTGCCGGAAGGATCAATGAAGATGTTGGGCGGGGCGTCGGAGAGGGTGCCCACGCGAAGGGTGCCGTCAGTGATGAGGCCGAGCTTGGACTTGTCGATCTTGTCCAAGGGGGTGACGTCAGCGGTGGTGAAGGAGTCCAGGCTCTTTTGGTCGCTGCCGGCGAGGGCGTCGGTGGGGGTGCCGCTCGGGGTGGAGGATCCACCGCCGCATGCTGCCAGGGAAATCACCAGGGCTGCGGCCACAGGGGCGACAGACAGCCACTTAGGGGCTTTGAATTTCATGAAGAAATCACTTTCATCGGGTCACGGAGACGTATCGCGGTGGGCGGGGAACACGGCAGCGAAACGAAAGTTGGCTGCCCTAGCAGACTTCAACCCGCCAAACTTAATTATGTCACCAGGGCCCCAGGAGCCAGTGAATCGAATAAGTGGGTGCCAACGCTCGGTTTAGCCGAATATAGTTCCTACCAGGAGTGCATTGCCCCTTAAACTATTCAACGGTTGGACGAAGTCGTGGAATCCGCGCACGAATACAGGCCTGATGGGGGTTCCCGAAATCAGATGTGACTTGCGTCGCAGAACGTAATCCGCGGGGGACGGTTCCGCGTGCGCGGTGCGCCGCTAGAAGCCGCCTCTGCTGGCGTCCTCGGGCGGAAGGACGGGCCATTCGCCCTCGATGACGGCCGTCGGCTTGCTGCGGCGGAGATACTGCTGGAAATCAGCAGCCTGCGAGGCCGCCCAGTCCACCTGCAACTGGTGGAGCGTGGATGCCGGCATCTGCAGCTTGGGAAACTTGCCGGCCATGGCGTCCAGCACCCTCAAGGTTGCCAGGGCATCCGCAGCTGACGTGTGGGCATTGTTGAGGTCAACCCCGTATTCCTCGCACAGGGCGGTCAGGGTCCGCTTGCCCTTCCGGTAACGGTCAACCTGCTTGTTCATGATGTAGGGATCCAGTACGGGGAAGCGCGTCAGTTGAGGGACGCCGTAGCGGGCGGATTCCGCCGCGAGGACCGTGAAATCGTAACTGGCGTTGAAAGCGATGACCGGAGTGCCGTCGTCGAAAAGTCCCTGAAGAACTGCGGCTACCTCGTGGGTGACCTCTGCGGCGGGGCGCCCCTCCGCCCGCGCCCTTTCGGTGGTCACGCCGTGGACCTCGCTGGCCTCGGCAGGAATTTCAACACCTGGATCCGCCAGCCATTCATGCTCGGCGATGAGCTCCCCGCGTTCATCCACCACCGTGATGGATGCGGTGACGATCCGCGCTGACCGGGAGTTTTTCCCGGTGGTCTCGAGGTCGAAGGCGGCGCGGGAGAGGGTGTTCCAGGAGCTCATGTCTTCAAGCTACCGGCTGGCTCCGACACTATTTGGGCACGACACTCCTGCCGTTACGCTGAACACATGCGGATGGAGTATGTGACGGCGGTGCTGGCCGTTGTGGACCTCGTTCCGTCCGGCTCGGCAGTGTCCTATGGTGATGTCGCCGAGCTTCTGGGCGCCGGTGGTCCACGGCAGGTCGGCTCCGTCATGAGCCATTACGGCAGTCCCGTGGCGTGGTGGAGGGTGCTGCGGGCCAGCGGCGAGGCGCCTGCCGGGCACGAAGCCGATGCCCTGCGGCACTACCTGGCCGAATCCACCCCTCTTCATGGTGCGTACCAGGCTTTCCTGCTCACGGGCGAGGGCCGGTGGCGCGTGGACTTGGCCGCCGCGCGTTGGGCACCAACGGATGCGGAATTTGATCAACTTGATGTGATCTCGGACCAGTTGGAGCGTCAACTCCATATTTTGTCGGTGCCCGATGATGAAATGACTGTGTGACCGCGACACCCACTAAAACCCGCCAAGCTTCGGCAACGCTCCGCCTGCTGCCGCCGCGCGAGACCCACTACGCGGCACCTGTTCTATCCCCGGACCAGCAGGCCGTGGTTTCGCTTCCACAGGGAAGTGGCCCCGTACTCGTCCCAGGCGGTCCGGGAACGGGCAAGTCCACAGTCCTCATTGAATCGGCTGTCCGCCGGGTCCGCGAGGATGGCCTGGATCCGGGCAGCATCCTCATCCTTGCCCCGGCACGGCACGCGGCCGCTGGCCTGCGGGACACCTTCACGGGTCGATTGGACCGTAGCCTCAGCACGACGCCGGCGCGGACGTGGGCTTCGTACGCCTTCGATGTCATCCGGCGCGCCAAAGCAGAAGGCATCCTTCCGCTGGCCCGGCCGCCCAAGCTCCTGTCCGGACCCGAACAGGACCTCATCATCAAAGAGCTGCTGGAAGGCCATGCGCGTCCCGGTTTCCATCTGCCCTGGCCCGAGGATCTTACGGCTGCGCTGCCCACCCGCGGTTTCCGCCACGAGATCCGGCAGTTGTTCGACCGCATCATCGAATCGGGCCGAACTGCCGAAGACCTGGTTGGCCTGGCCTATGAATGTGGCCGGCCGGACTGGATGGCGGCGGCAGAGCTGTACAGCGAGTACAGGGATGTCCTGGACCTGCGAATGCCCGAGGCCTTCGACCCCGCTGGAATTATCACCGCGGCACGGCAGATTTTCCAGGACTCACCGTCGTTCCTGGCCGCCGAAAGGGACCGGCTCCAGCTCATCCTCGTGGACGACGCCCAGGAATCCAACCCTGCCGTGTTCGAGCTCCTCGCCGATGTGGCGGAGGGCAAGGATGTTGTGGTGACGTATTCCCCGGATACCGTCGTGCAGGGGTTCCGGGGTGCGCGGCCGGACCTCGTAGCTGAGCTGCCATCCCTGCTGGGGGGCGCCAATCAGGACATCGTGGAACTTCCCCTGGGCGTCACCCACCGGCATACGCCGGCGGTAGCCGAAGCCTGGACGCGGGTCGCCGCCCGCATTTCACAGCGGTCCGGCGGTCAGCTCGCACGGCGAATGGAACAACCGGCCGACTCTGTTTCCGGGCAGGATAACGGGGCAGGGGAGGGCCGCGTGGAAGGTCATGTGCTTCCCTCCGCCGTCCACGAAATGCGATACGTAGCCCAACGCATCCTTGAAGCGCAGCTCCGTGAGGGGCGGGAGTTCAGCGATATCGCGGTGATTGTTCGCAACGGCGGGCAGATCTCGCAATTGCAGCGCTACCTGGGCGGCCAGGGGATCCCGGTGCGGGTTCCTGTGGCGGACTCGGCCGTCCGCGACGAAGTGGCAGTCCGTCCTCTATTGGAGGCCTTCGCGATTGTCCTGGACCCCGCCAAACTCACCCCCGAGACAGCAGTTTCCCTCCTCACCTCCCGGATCGGCGGCGCCACCGCTATCGAACTGCGCAGACTGCGGCAGTCGTTGCGCCGCGAGGAACTGCTCGGCGGCGGAGGGCGGTCAAGTGACGCTTTGCTCGTGGAGGCGTTGCTTCAGCCAGGCGCTTTGGCTTCACTGGGAATTGAAGGCAGCTCGGCACGTCGGCTGGCACGGATGTTTTCGGCGGGGGCCGCGGCCGCAGAACAGCCTGGCGCGAATGCCGAATCCGTGCTGTGGGCCCTATGGCAGGCCACGGGGTTGTCATCCCGGTGGGCAGAAGCAGCGCTTGAGGGCGGCACCGCCGGGGCGCGCGCTGACCGGGACCTGGATGCCATGATGGCGCTGTTCCACACGGCGGAACGGTTCGTGGACCAGTTGCCGGGCTCCGGTCCCGAACAGTTCCTTGACTATTTAATGAACCAGGAACTTCCCATGGACACCCTCGCGGCCCGTGCACAGCTGGAGGCCTGCGTTGAGATCATGACCCCGGCCAGCGCTGCAGGCAAGGAATGGCCGGTGGTGATCGTTGCAGGCCTTCAGGAAGGTGTATGGCCCAACACCCGTTTGCGTGGTGAACTGCTCGGCAGCACCGTGTACGCCGACGCCGTGGAGCATGGGGTGGACTATGCCCTGGCACGTGGACCCTTGAGCCGGCTCCGCGACATCCGCTACGACGAGCTGAGGAGCTTTTCGACGGCAGTCTCGCGTGCCCGCGAGGTCCTTATTTGCACTGCCGTGTCTTCCGAGGACGAACAGCCCTCGGCGTTCCTGGACTACGTGGCACCGCTGGCCGGCGGCGAATATCGGCGCGAGTACACGCCCGTGGACCGTCCCATGACCCTGCGTGCACTCGTCGCGGAGTTGCGGCAGCATGCACAGGCAGGCGAGTCCGATCCCGGGGGGCGGGAAACCGCACGGGAGGCTGCACGGGTACTTGCCCGCCTCGCCAGCACGGAACCGTCTGTCGCGGGCGCCCACCCGGACACCTGGTGGGGGCTGGCACCACTGAGCTCTGAAGCTGCCGTGGTGCCGCCCGGGGGCACAGTGTCCGTCTCGCCCTCGAAAGTCGAAGCTGTCCACAAGTCACCCCTGGATTGGTTTGTCCAGGCCGCTGGAGGAGAGGCAGCTACGGATTTCGCGCGCAGCCTGGGAACGCTGGTGCACAGCATCGCCCAGGAGCTGCCCGATGCCTCCGGCTCCGAGTACGTCGCAGAGCTGGTCAGACGCTGGCCCACCCTTGGCATGAAAGACAACTGGGAGGGCAAACTGGACTTCCAGAGGGCCGAACTCATGGTCCGTAAGCTGGCCCAGTATGTGCTCCTCATGCGCAGCGAGGGAAGGAGCCTGCTGGCCGTCGAGCATGATTTTGAAGTCCAGCTTCCCGATGTCCACGTGGATGACCTTGGCGTGGACGAGCCCGGGGCCGGGAACACGCGGCACGCAGTCCTCCGAGGTCAGGTGGACCGTCTGGAGATCGATTCCGGGGGCCGGCTGGTCGTCGTGGACCTCAAGACCGGAAAACGCCAGCCCGGTAAAGCCGAAGTTGCCAGGCACCCCCAGCTCGGTGCTTACCAGGCTGCCGTCCTTCAAGGTGCCTTCCGGGACGCCGTAACCGTTACGGAAACGCCCGACGCCGGACCGGCGGACGCCGCAGTCCCGGGCGGAGCGGTGCTGGCCCAGCTCGGCACCAAGGCCAAGAGCCCCGCCGTGCAGCAGCAGGAGCCGCTTGACCCTGCCGATAACTGGGCCGAGGGCCTGGTCAATGAGGCGGCTGGGCTCATGGCTGCGGCGACTTTCGAAGCCCGGCACGACCCCAGCAAAAGCGGCCACGGCGGCCATGGGTGCCGTCTCCCCGATATCTGCCCGTTGTGTGCCAGAGGAAAGCAGGTCACCGAATGACAATCGAGCTCCTGGCTGGTTCTGCCGCCAGCAGTCCGGGCGCGGAGGACGTTCCTGAGCCCCGGTTCACACCCTCGCAACTGGCTGGGGTTTTGGGTGAAAAGAACCACCCCACGGACGAACAAGCCGCCATCATTGCATCGTCCCTCACTCCACGCCTGGTCATCGCTGGAGCCGGTTCCGGAAAGACTGCCACCATGGCGGACCGCGTTGTGTGGCTCGTGGCTAACGGCTGGGTGCGCCCTGAGGAAGTCCTTGGCGTCACTTTCACCCGGAAGGCCGCAGGGGAGCTTGCCAGCCGCATCCGGAGCAAACTGGCCACGCTGCAGCGCATTGCAACCGAAGACGACGGCAGCCTTGGTTTCCCGGAAGGGTTGATGGGCACAGACGACCTCGAACCCAAGGTCTCCACTTACCACTCCTACGCAAGCGGCATCGTCTCCGACTACGGCCTGAGGCTGGGTATTGAACGCGACGTTGTCCTGTTGGGCGGCGCCCAGTCCTGGCAGCTCGCCAGTGAAGTCGTCGAGGCCTACGACGGCGACTACGAACACTTCACCGCGGCCAAGTCAACCCTGGTCAACGCCGTCATCCAGCTGGCGGGGGAGTGTGCCGAGCACCTTCAGGACCCGGCCGCGGTCAGGGAATGGGTCCTTGAACGTGTCCACACCTTCGAAGAGCTTCCTTACGTAGCCTGTGCAAAGAAGAACCCCACCCAGGCCGCTGGCGAGCTGGCGTCGATGCTCAGGACCCGTGCCAGTGTCGCTGACATGGTGGTCCGATACCAGGAGGCAAAGCGGCAGCGGGGTGTCCTCGATTTCGGCGACCTTGTGGCACTCGCCGCGAGGATCGCCAGCGACATCCCCCTTGCCGCCACCACCGAACGTGCCCGTTACAAGGTGGTGCTCCTGGACGAATTCCAAGACACCTCGCATGCGCAGCTCGTCCTGTTCTCGCGACTGTTTGGACAGGGCCACGCTGTCACCGCAGTGGGCGACCCGAACCAGTCGATCTATGGTTTCCGCGGTGCTTCGGCAGGACAGCTCTTCCATTTTGTGCAGGAGTTTCCCGTCAGGCGTATCGACACGGCTGGCGGGACTGAAACGTACTCCGTGGCTCCCACGTCGTACCTGACTACGGCCTGGCGCAACGGTCGGAACATTTTGGAAGCGGCCAATACCATCGCAGCGCCCTTGAACAAGGCAGCGGTCATGGATGGGCCGGCAGGGGAGAGGGACTCAGCCTCCGGTGTCTCGGTCCCGCCATTGGTTCCCAGCCCGGCGGCCGTTGACGGGAGCGTGGTGATTGGGCGTTTCAGCACCGATGAGGATGAAGCCGCTGTCATTGCCCGCGATGTCCGGCGCTACCAGCGGACGGTCTTCGAAGAGGAGGCGGACGGTACGCCGGTCAGGCCGACGATGGCGGTGCTGTGCCGGCGACGCGCCCAGATGGAGTGCCTTCGCCGCGAGTTCGAGCTGCAAGGGATCCCGTATGAAATCGTGGGCCTCGGAGGCCTGCTGGACACGCCGGAGATAGTGGATTTGGTCGCCACCCTGCGGGTGCTGGCAGACCCTGGGCGTTCTGATGCCCTGATGAGGTTGCTGGCCGGAGCACGTTGGCGCATTGGTCCGGCGGACTTGATGGCTTTCAGCGATTGGTCGCGTTCGCTGGCCCGTCGCCGGTCTGCCCCGGACTCCCACCCGGATCCCATCGATGCCAATGAGGAGCCGGCAGCGGTGGTGGTTGAGAGCGATATCACCGATGCCGCAAGCCTGGTGGAGGCCCTGGACTTCCTGCCCAAGCCCGGCTGGACTTCGGGGCACGGAAGGAGCTTGAGCGAGGCCGGTTTGGAACGCCTCGCCAGGCTTGCCTCTGAACTTCGCTTCCTTAGGAGCTACATTGGCGACGACCTCACCACGCTCCTGGGCGAAGTGGAACGGGCGATGCTCCTGGACATCGAAGTGGCAGCCAAACCGGGAATCAGCATTCACCAGGCCCGCCGCAACCTGGATGCGTTCCAGGACGCCGCGGCCGGGTTCCTGCAGACGTCGCAGCGCATCGACCTTCTGGCGTTCCTGTCCTGGCTGGAAGCGGCCGCATCAGAAGAGGGCGGTTTGGACGTCGCTCCGGTGGAGACCAACAGGGAAGCCGTGCAGTTGCTGACAGTCCATGCCTCCAAAGGACTGGAATGGGACGTTGTCTTTGTTCCCGGGCTCAATGCCGGTTCGTTCCCCAGCAACCGGGATTCCCGATGGAGCAGCGGAGCTGCTGCATTGCCGTGGCCATTGCGGGGGGACCGCGCAGACCTCCCGCAGTGGGACCTTGACCAGCCGGACCAGAAAGGGTGGCTGGACGCAGAGAAGGATTTCAAGTCCGAGGTCCAGCATCACGGTGAGGCAGAGGAACGCAGGCTGGCGTATGTGGCCTACACCCGGGCCAAATTTGTCTTGTGGGCCTCAAGCGCAGCTTGGAACGGCTCCCGCTCGGGGATGGCCTCCATGTCGGGTTTCCTGTCAGAACTGGCCCCGCTCACCGGATTGGAAGGAGTGGACGGGGAAGGCCGGGAACCGGCTATCGCCCGCAGGACGGCACAAGCAGTCATCCATGCGGAATCCGTGGCCGAGGAAGCGTTACCGGAGGAAAGCCCGTTGACCGCAACTTTGGAAGTGGCACAGTTCCCCTATGATCCTCTGGAGGGACCGTCCGATCCCCGGACCGGCGCGCGTCTCAGGCTGGTTCCCGGGCGTCGGGCTGCCATGGACCAAGCAGCGGCGTTGGTTCGCGGCTTTATGGAAGGACACAGCTCCAGCGAGGCCTCCGATGATCTGAGTGGCATGGCCGCACGATGGTCCCAGGAGGCCGAACTCCTGCTGGACCGCCAGCGGATGCGTTCATCAGTCCAGGACGTCCACCTGCCCAGCCACATCTCTGCATCGCTGTTCGTGGACCTCGGATCCGATCCGACAGCTGTCCTGTCCCAACTCCGCAGGCCCGTGCCCCGGGAACCTGGAATCTCAGCCCGCAAGGGTACGGCCTTCCATGCTTGGGTGGAGGAGTACTTCGGCTCAACCGGCATGTTGGACCTTGACGAGGCACCGGGTTCGGACGCCCACATCGACGAGGCCTACGGCCTGGACGAGATGGTGTCGGCGTTCAAACAGTCAGAGTGGGCCCATCGTGCCCCCGCATTCGTGGAAGTTCCGGTGGAAACCCGCATCGGCGACGTCGTGGTCCGTGGTCGCATCGACGCTGTCTTCCGTGACTCTGATGGGCGTTGGCAGCTCATTGACTGGAAGACCGGCCGCCGTCCATCAGGCCAACAGTTGGCGTCGCGCGCAGTTCAGCTCGCCGTGTACCGGCTCGCCTGGGCACGATTGCAAGGAGTTCCCCTGGACGACGTCAGTGCCGCCTTCTACTACGTGGTGGACGACTCCGTGGTGAGGCCACATGATCTGGGCACGGCCGAAGAACTGGAGGAGATTATTGAACGTGCTTTGAAGAACAGTGCCTGAGGCCTAAGAGCGGTCCACCGAATGCAGTGGTGTCACGTTGACCACGTTGATGGCGGCCGTTGAGGTTTCATCGTGGTCGGCCGGGGTGCCTGAGCCGGATTCGTTCCCGTCGTCGGTGCCGCCCGGTTCGCCTTCTTCGTTCGAAGACCCCACCTGTGTTGCGCCGGCCGGTTCGGCGGCTGGGGGGATGGCGGCCACCGAAACGGCTGGTCCGACGTCGGGAATCGCTACGACGCTGACAGCCGGCTGCGAGGCGGCCGCGACTGCGAGGTCGTGCGCTGCAGCCTCGTTTTCGGCGGCTTGGGCCGCTTCGTCGCGCCGGGCTTGCTCTTCGATGTCGTTGGCAAGGGTTTGGAGCATGGACTCCGCCTCGGCTGTCATGCTTTGGTGTCCGGCGGCCATGGCCTTCACCAAGTATTGGGCCAGGGCAAACTCGGCCAGCAGGGCAGCACGGCGAAGAAGGTGGTTGTCGGGAGTCTCGCGGCGCGCCTGTGTGTAGTGGCTCAGGACCGCTTGGACGAATGAGGATTCGTTGGAGGCCACCAGCCAGGCAAAATCGTCGGCCGGATCGCCAATGCGAAGGTCCGTCCAGCCTGTCACCGCGGTCACGGCGTCATCCTGGACCATGAGGTTGTCTTCGTGAAGATCGCCGTGCACTACTGAGGTGTTGAACCGCCAGAGGGCAACATCTTCGAGTGCGTGTTCCCAGCGGCGAAGCAGCGTTGCCGGGATCTTGCCGGTGGTGGCGGCCTGGTCGAGTTCGTTGAGCTTGCGCTGCCGGAATTCGTTGGCCGAGTAGCTCGGGAGGTCTGCGTTGGTGACCAGCGTCAGAGGCAGGTCGTGGATGGCTGCCAAGGCGGCACCGACTTCACGGGCCAACGCCGGAGTTCCGGCTGAGATTTCCTCTATGGACAGCATCGCGCCCTGAAGGTGGGCGTAAACGAAGGTGGTGAGCGCCCCCTGGCGTACTGTGCCCGCGATGGTGGGGACATGGAACGGAAGCTCCGCCCGGATAGCGGGCGCGAAGGCGCGGAGCACCATGAACTCCGTCTCCAACCGGGTGCTGGCTTCCGGATGGCGCGGCGAACGGACGCGCCAGCGCTTGCCTTCCGCATCGAGCAACAGCGCCGAGTCAAAATCGGCGTCGTCGTCGGGGGAATAGGCTGTAGCCGTCGGTGCCAATCCAGGCACCGCCGCGGTTGCTATAGCGGCCAGTTCGAGCGGTGTTCTTCTCACGTGTTCCACGGTAGATTGAGTGCGGCCTCAGGCCATGATGCAGCGCGGCGAGTCTTCAGATCCGCAGTAAAACAAGGAAGAATACGTCGTTCAAACGGCATAGTGTCGCGGTGTCCACAAGGTAGGGCCCCTTCAAATGTTTTTTGTCGGTACGAGTCAGTACGGTAGATACATGAGTTATACGGAGTCCCCGGCACTGGCCAACCACCTGATGGACACAGTCTTGCCGGTGCGCCCGGCGATGGTGGACCGGGGCTCGGCGGCGCGTATGAAACCTGGCATGGTCGAGGAACTCATCTCCTCCGGTAGTGCCCGGGCCATGGTGATTTCGGAGCGCAAGGCGCTGGTCACCGCGGACGGCCTGTGGTTTGCTGACGCCACGACGCTGTGGAATGCCCTCAAAGACTCCGACGCCGGTGCCGTCACGGCCATCTACCTCGGCACAACCCTCACACCGTCGTCTGTGGCAGAAGGCACTCCCGTTCTGCTGTTCACAGTCAATCAACCGCCAGCACCGGGCACCTTGACGGTGCCTTCGGATGTCCAGTGGGCAGGTTTCCGGGAGGTCGCAGCACGGCTGGGCGCCGTCGATACCGCCTTGTTCATCGAGGCCAGCGCCATTTCCAACTGGCACGCAAACCACACCCACTGCCCCAAGTGCGGTAATCCCACTGACATCGAAGCCGGCGGGTGGGTCCGGCGGTGCCCGAAGGACAACTCGGAGCACTATCCCCGCACTGATCCCGCCATCATCGTCACTGTCGTAGGACCCGACGGTCGCCTGCTCCTGGGCGGAGGTGGACCCGCGGATGCCAGGAACTACTCCACCCTTGCCGGATTCGTGGAGCCGGGCGAGTCCTTGGAACAGGCCGTTGTGCGTGAGATCGGGGAAGAAGTGGGCGTCCGTGTAACCGCCTGCCAGTACCTCGGATCGCAGTCCTGGCCTTTTCCCGCCTCGCTCATGTTGGGCTTCACGGCAACAACGGACGACGCCGTGGCGCGGCCCGACGGCGTCGAGGTTACCCGCGCGCGGTGGTTCAGCCGTGAGGAGCTGCAGGAAGCGGTGCTAAGTGGTGAAATCACCATCTCAACTCGCCTTTCCATCGCACGTTCCCTGATCGAGCACTGGTACGGCGGCGTCATCGAAGACCTCCAGCCGTGACAGCGGAACTTTTCGACGCCAGCACATCGCTTGAGGAACGCATCCTCGGCGGCTTGGATGAAGAGCAGCGCGAAGTAGCCAGTACCTTGACGGGTCCACTCTGTGTACTTGCCGGGGCGGGCACCGGCAAGACGCGGGCCATCACGCACCGTATAGCCTACGGAGTGCACTCGGGGGTATACAGCCCCCAGCGGCTGTTGGCTGTGACGTTCACTGCCAGGGCCGCCGCGGAAATGCGAAGCCGCCTTCGGGATCTCGGTGTGGCCAACGTCCAGGCTCGTACCTTCCATGCCGCTGCCCTGCGGCAGTTGCAGTTCTTTTGGCCCCAGGCCATCGGTGGTACGTTGCCAAGCCTGTTGGACCACAAAGCCAACATGATCGCCGAGGCTTCCCGCAGGCTCCGCCTCAGCACAGACCGTGCCTCCATCAGGGATCTGGCTGCGGAAATCGAATGGGCCAAAGTGTCCATGTTGACGCCCGCCAATTACCTGGAGAACGCCCAAGGCAGAGGAACCCCGGGGGGCTTCGACCTGACGGCAGTCTCGAGGGTGTTCCAGGCGTACGAGGATATTAAGACGGACCGCAACGTCATTGACTTCGAAGACGTTCTTCTCATTACCGTCGGGATCCTTCAGGAAGACCCGAAGGTGGCCGCCACTGTCCGCGAGCAATACCGCCATTTCGTCGTGGATGAGTACCAGGACGTTTCTCCCCTCCAGCAACGGCTCCTGGACCTGTGGCTCGGGGGACGGGATGAACTCTGCGTGGTGGGCGACGCCAGCCAGACCATCTACTCCTTCACCGGCGCTTCTCCGAAGCATTTGCTCGGATTCAAGGCGAAGTTCCCGGGCGCTACCGTCGTTAAGCTCGTCCGGGATTACAGGTCCACCCCGCAGGTAGTGAAGTTGGCTAATGAGCTTCTTGGCTCCCGGCGCAGCGGGGGACCCGCGGCTGACGCTGCCTGGGCTCCGCCGCTGCAGCTCATCGCGCAGCGACCCTCAGGACCGGGACCGCGGTTCATGGAGTGTCCGGACGACGAAGCGGAAGCAGCCGTCGTAGCTGGCCGAATCCAGGAATTGCTCAATTCCGGGGTCAAGGCCAGTGAAATAGCCATTCTCTTCAGGACCAACGGTCAGTCCGAGGCCTACGAACAGGCCCTGGCCTCAGCCGGCATTGGCTATCAGCTTCGTGGTGGCGAGCGGTTCTTCGCGCGGAAAGAAGTCCGGGATGCAATCCTGCAGTTGCGTGCTGCTACCCGTGCCGTAGCCGAGGGTCCCCAGGAAGCCCTGGGCCAAGTGGTGCGGGATATCGTGGCTTCGCTCGGTTACACGGATGCGCCCCCACACAACGGGGGAGCGCTCCGTGAGCGGTGGGAGTCCTTGGCCGCATTGGTCGCGTTGGCCGACGAACTTGCTGTGAGCCGGGGAGAGTCCTTCACCTTGGCCGAATTCGTCAACGAACTCCAGGAACGATCGGTGGCGCAGCATGCCCCCACCGTCCAAGGCGTGACGTTGGCCTCCCTCCACGCGGCCAAGGGCCTTGAATGGGATGCCGTCTTCCTGGTGGGCCTGAGTGAAGGCCTCATGCCGATTTCCTTCGCTGACACCCCGGAGGACGTGGACGAAGAGCGTCGCTTGCTTTACGTGGGCATCACCCGTGCGCGTGAGCACCTCACGATGTCGTGGTCCACGGCACGTACTCCGGGTGGCCGGGCCAACCGGAAACCCTCGCGCTTCCTGGATGGACTCCGTCCGGATTCGGTGGCTTCGGCCAATGCACGCAGCAAGTCGGGTCCGGCGCGGCGCAAGGCTGCTGCCCCGGCGTCGTGCAGGGTGTGCGGGAGCATGCTGGCCACCGGCGCTGAGCGCAAAATCGGGCGTTGCAGCCAATGTCCTCCCACGTATGAGGAACAGACTTTCGATGCCTTGCGGCAATGGCGCAAGGAAGAGGCACAGTCGGCAGACGTGCCCGCGTACGTCGTTTTCACCGATGCGACGCTGACGGCGATTGCCGAGGCGCGCCCTTCGTCCCTGGAAGAGTTGGCTGGTTTGGCGGGCATTGGCCCGTCCAAACTTGAGCGATACGGTGAGGCCGTTTTGGCTGTGCTCGCTGAGAGCACTGAGCTCTGATGGCGCGCCCTGCCTCCTCTGCCGCGGGCACCCCTATGGTGACTGAAGATGGTGCGCCGGTGGTCGTGAGGAGATCGGCCCGCAGGCGCAGGACGGTAGCTGCCTTCTGGGAAGACGGCAATGCCGTGGTGGCCATTCCGGCGAGCTTCACCGCGTCCCAGGAACGCGAATGGGTGGGGCGCATGCTGTCCAAACTCAAGAAGCAGGGGGAGCGCCAAGGAGGTTCGGGCAGGCGCCGTCCTGCGACGGACCAAGCACTGGCCAGTCATGCCGCGCATCTTTCGCGGACCTATCTTGGCGGACGGGCCGTTCCGACGTCGGTCCGCTGGGTTGGAAACCAAAACTCACGTTGGGGTTCGGCTACTCCTGCGGATGGCAGCATCAGGCTTTCGAACAAGCTCCAGCCCATGCCGCAGTGGGTTATCGACTACGTCCTGGTGCACGAGCTCGCCCACCTGCTCGTCGCCGGACACAACGCAGCCTTCTGGCGACTGGTGGAGGCCTATCCCGAAACGCAGCGGGCCAAGGCTTTCCTGGAAGGCGTAGCTTTCGCTACGTCCCGGGGGCTGCCGCCCGATACGGACAGCAGCGACGGCGCTGATACGGCAAGCGACGGCTGCTGATTCACCAAGAGCCTTTAAGGCAACAGTGGCCGCCCCGGCAGGGACGGCCACTATTGGATACTGCCTACTTGTTCGGCGACCGCGGGTCCGTGTCGTCCGACTCCGGCTCGTCCTCCGTTGACTCGCCCTTGGAGTCCTGTGCTTCCTGCCCATCGGTGTCGTATCCGCCGTTGAGCAGCTTCTGCAGGGCGTCGTCCACCTCGCTGTCGCTGGCCTCGGCAAGTCGGCGCCGCTCGGAGAATCCCTTGGGGTCGTCCAGGTCGTCACCAGTCGGCAGCAAGTCGGGGTGGTGCCAGATGGCGTCGCGGCCGGCGATTCCGCGTTCTTCCTTCAGCGTTGCCCAAAGGGTCGCAGCTTCCCGGAGTCGGCGGGGACGCAGTTCCAAGCCAACCAGGGACGAGAAAGCGTGCTCCGCGGGGCCGCCCGTCGCCCGGCGGCGGCGGACCGTTTCGCGCAGTGCCGTCGCTGATGGCAAAACGTTGGCGGTGGCTTCTGCAGTCAGTTCATCCACCCAGCCTTCGACGAGGGCGAGTGCCGTTTCGAGCTTTTCAAGTGCGGCCGTCTGAACAGGAGTGCGTTCGGGCGTGAAGACTCCCTGGGACAGGGCTTCCTGGATTCCTTCGGGGTTGCTCGGATCCAGGTCCCGGGCCAGGTCTTCAATACGCGACATATCGATGTGGATGCCACGGGCGTACGCCTCAATGGCGCCGAGGAGATGGCCGCGCAGCCACGGAACCTGCACGAACAGGCGAGCGTGTGCCGCTTCGCGGACGGCGAGGAAGAGCCGGACATCGTTCTCCGGGAGGCTGAGGCCTTCACCGAACTTCGTGACGTTGGCCGGCAGCAAAGCCATTTCAAGGTCGGCCAGCGGAACTCCGATGTCCGTGGAGCTGACCACTTCGGCGGAGAGCGCACCGATGGCCTGTCCCAGCTGCATGCCGAAGATCGCCCCGCCCATGTTTTGCAGCATGGAGGAGGCGCCGCCCATCATGGACTTCATTTCCTCGGGCATCTGCTGGGTGAGTGCGTTGGACAGGGCATTGGCAATGCTGTTCGCCACCGGCTCCGTCAGTCGCTTCCATGTGCCCAGGGTGGCTTCAACCCATTCGGCACGGGACCAGGCACGGCCAATGAGGCCCGTGGCGGAAAGATCTGTGACGGGATCGAGCCAAAGCTCCGCGAGCCGAAGAGCTTCGTCGATTTCCTTTGCTTGGTGGGCGCTGACCGAAGGGTCACTGCCAGTAGCCGCAACGCGCCGCGCATTCTCGTGGGCAAGCTGCCAGTTGACCGGGCCATCGGAGGAAGAGCTCATCATGGCCTGGACTTGCGCGAACATCTGCTGAAGGAGCTGGGGATCGTTGGGCAGCCCCGCAGCCTTGGCCAGCTCGGCGGGATCGATGTTGCCCATGCCCTGCCCGCCCATCAGGTTCTGGAGCATTTCTGCCAGCGGATCCTGGGGATTCTCGTCGTCATTGGACGGATTGTTGGGGTTGGAAGTCATGGTGCCGCCGATCGTCGAACTGGCTGGTGATCTCTTTCACCGTACCGCGCGGGTCCAACGCTGTCTCCCCGGACGGGGCGTCGTTCGCTGTAGGCAAAGCAGTGCCACAACGGCTGAACGCGTACTGTTGATGTTTGGTATATATGCTGCCGTCGACTCCGGCGGCCGAGCCATGTCACCGGAATGCAATACCGGCATAGAGAGGTCCCAATGCTTACTTCGCCCAGCCCCGAGGGCTCATTGGACCCGCGTCAAGTGCACGACGCCGATCCCTCCTCCGTGCCACCGGCACCTGCTCGCGACAACCGGTTCATGGTCATGGTCATTTCCGGCCTGGTGGCCGTGGGTCTTGGTGTCGGCGCAGCAGCACTGCCCGTTCCGTACGTTATTGAGTCAGCCGGTCCTACCTTCAATACGTTGGGTAAAGACGGCGACAAGCCGGTCATCACAATCTCCGGCCATGAGTCTTTCCCCGCCAGTGGCAACCTGGACCTGACCACCGTGGTCATGACAGGCGGCCCGAAGAGCCCCGCCACCATCTTCGATGTCTTCCGTGCGTGGGTCGACCCTTCCAAAGCCATTTATCCTGAGGAACTCATCTACCCCAAGGGCACCACCGCGGAGCAGACGGTCCAGCAGGGCGAAATCGCCATGGAGACGTCCCAGGAGAATGCTGTGGCAGCGGCGTTGCGGGAGCTGGATATCCCGTTTGAACAGCGGCTGACGGTGGCCGGCTTGTCCGACCCGTCGCCGTCGACAGGGAAGATCCAGGAGGGTGACCGGCTGATCTCCATCAACGGCAAGTCCATCACGTCGATGAGCGTGATCCAGGCGGAACTGGCCGCTGCGGCGGGAGCCCCTGCCGCCGTCGTCGTTGACCGGAAAGGCACACAGGTGACCGAAACCGTCACGCCGACCAAGAACGACGCCGGACGCTACGTGTTGGGTGTGCTGCTCGCCAGCGATTTCACGTTCCCGTTCGATGTCCGGATTTCCTTGGATAACGTCGGCGGGCCGAGCGCCGGAATGATGTTTGCCCTGGGGATCGTGGACAGTCTTACACCCGGCGACCTCACGGGTGGAAAGCATGTTGCAGGCACCGGAACCATCAACGCCGACGGTGCTGTGGGGCCGATCGGCGGCATCGCACAGAAGATGATCGGAGCGCGCAGCCACGGGGCCACGATGTTCCTTGCCCCGGCCGCCAATTGCGCCGATGTCGTAGGCCACGTTCCCGACGGTTTGCAGGTGGTCAAGGTCGACACGCTTGCCGATGCCACCTCCGCAGTGGAGCGGCTTGCGTCGGGACAAGACACGGCGGGCCTTCCCACCTGCACAAACAACTAGACTGACGGTGGAACTTAGCTTTACTGCCACTCGTGGCATATATGACGGCCTCCGCCATATCCCAGCGGCAGAGAATGTCAATCACTCGCACACCGACTGTTCACTGACACCAATGAGGTACAGAGTTTGTCCCGTCCCGCCAGCTCCAACCCGCCCGGAAGATCACCGCTGAGACGAGGTGCCCTGACGCCGACGCTTATTGTCGTGGCAGTGGCCGTCGTCGGGTTCATTTTCTTCGCCAATGTCTGGACTGACGTCCTTTGGTACCAGCAGCTCGGCTTCTTCGAAGTTTATCTGCGCGAAAACCTTGCCCGGATCATTACCTTCCTCATTGGTTTCGCGATGATGTTCGCAGCCGTGTTCTTTGCCATCCGGATTGCGTACAGGTCCAGGCCCGTTTACGCTCCCGATGCCGAGTCCAGGGATAACCTGAACCGCTACCAAGCGCAGCTTGAGCCGGTGCGCCGGGTGGTCATGATTGGCCTGCCTATCCTGTTCGGGCTCTTCGCCGGCAGTGCGGCCGCCAGCCAATGGCAAAAGGCCCTGTTGTTCTTCAACCAGGAACCGTTCGGCCAGACAGATCCACTGTTCAACCTCGACATCAGCTTCTACCTGATGACGTTGCCGTTCTTGGGATTCGTCACCGGATTCCTCATCAGCATCGCCGTCGTGGCTGGTATCGCGGGCATCCTGACTCATTACCTTTACGGCAGCATCCGGCTCATGGAGCGCGGTATCTTCACCAGTCGCGCTGCCCAGATCCACATTGCCGTGACCGGCGCGATTTTCCTGGTTCTCCTGGGTATCAACTTCTGGCTGGACAGGTACACCACCGTCCAAAGCAATTCGGGCCGCTGGGCCGGTGCCCTTTACACGGACGTCAACGCGGTGGTTCCCACCAAGGCCATCCTTGCCGTTGCCGCTGCACTCGTGGCGATCCTCTTCATCATCGCCGCGATCATCGGACGCTGGCGCCTGCCGGTCATCGGTACGGCGATGTTGGTCATCACAGCGATCCTGGCCGGTGGCGTCTACCCGTGGGTCATCCAGCAGTTCCAGGTCCGTCCTTCGGAAAACACCCTGGAAAAAGACTTCATTGATCGCAATATCAAGATGACCCGTGCGGCATACGGCCTGGACAAGGTTGATGTGTCGGCTTACAACGCCACCACCAACGCTACGTCCGGTGCGCTGGCCGCCGACGCCCAAACGACTGCAAACATCCGCCTCCTGGATCCGAACCTCATCTCATCGGCGTTTGCGCAGCTGGAACAGTTCCGTCCTTATTACCAGTTCCCGCAGACACTCAACGTCGACCGCTACGTGGTTGACGGCAAGGTGCAGGACACAGTGATCGCGGTTCGTGAGCTGAACCCTGACGGCCTGAGCGCCAACCAGCAGACGTGGGTCAACAGGCACATTGTCTACACGCACGGATATGGCGTCGTTGCTGCGAAGGGCAATAAGTTCACCCCCGACGGCAAACCGGATTTCCTTCAGTCAGGCATCCCATCCAATGGCGTCCTCGGCAACGACACCTCGTACGAGCCGCGCATCTACTTCGGCGAAAACTCGCCGGAATACTCCATCGTGGGAGCCCCGGACGGTGCCCCGAACCGCGAGCAGGACCGGCCCGTTGGTCGCGAAGGCGGGGGTGAAACGCAGTACACCTTCAATGGCAACGGCGGCCCGAACGTGGGCAACTGGCTCAACCGGATCCTCTACTCCATCAAGTTCCAGTCCTCTGATCTGCTGCTCTCGGATGGTGTCAATGCGGAATCCCAGATTCTCTATGACCGCAACCCCCGTGAACGCGTCGAGAAGCTGGCCCCCTACCTGACCGTGGATGGCAACGCCTACCCGGCGGTCGTTGATGGCAGGGTCAAATGGATCGTTGACGGCTACACCACCAGCCAGTACTTCCCGTACTCCCAACCACAACAGCTGCAGAATGCCACCGCTGATTCCCAGACCAACGCCGGGCGTACCGTCGCGCTGCCCAACAGCTCGGTGAACTACATCCGCAACTCGGTTAAGGCAACCGTGGACGCCTACGACGGCTCCGTGAATCTCTATGCCTGGGATGACAAGGATCCCATCCTGAAGGCATGGCAGAAAGTCTTCCCCACGGTCATTAAGCCCTTCTCTGAGATGTCGGGCGACCTCATGAGCCACGTCCGCTACCCGGAGGACCTTTTCAAGGTCCAGCGTGAACTGCTTGGCCGGTACCACGTCACGGATCCGGATAGCTTCTACCAGAACAACGATGCCTGGAGCGTCCCGAACGATCCCACCGTTTCGGAAGCCGTCAAGCAGCCACCGTTCTACATGTCGCTGCAGATGCCGGACCAGAACAAACCTGCCTTCCAGCTGACGTCCTCGTTCATTCCGCAGACGGTCAATGGCAGTGCCAGGAACATTCTTTACGGATTCCTGGCGGCCGACTCCGACGCCGGAAACGTCAAGGGCGTGAAGGCGGACAGCTACGGGCAGCTACGGCTCCTGCAACTTCCCACCGACACCCAGGTACCGGGACCGGGCCAGGCGCAGAACAAGTTCAACTCGGACCCCACCGTGTCCCAGGCATTGAACCTCCTGCGCCAGGGTGCCTCGGATGTGCTCAACGGCAACCTGCTGACACTGCCTGTGGGTGGCGGTCTGCTCTACGTTCAGCCGGTGTACCTGAAGTCCACTGGTGAGACGTCCTATCCCACGCTCCAGCGTGTCCTGGTGGCCTTCGGTGACAAGATCGGCTTCGCGCCCACACTGGATGCGGCACTAAACCAGCTGTTCGGCGGAGACTCCGGCGCTTCTGCCGGCGACGTCGCCAACAATGGCCAAACGCCAACCACCCCTCCGGGCACCACGACGCCCCCGGCCGGTCCCAGCGATGCCAAGGCTGACCTGAAGGCGGCCTTGGACGAGGCCAACAAGGCCATCCAGGACGGACAGGCGGCCCTGGCCAAGGGCGACTTCGCCGGATACGGCGCACAGCAGACCAAGCTCTCCGAGGCGCTGAAGAAGGCCGTGGACGCAGAAAACCGTTTGGGTGCCACACCAGCACCAACCACGACGCCGGGAGCTACTCCGAGCGCGACCCCGTCGCCTTCGCCCAGTAGCTAAGAGCGGCACGTTCGGCGAGGGCCGGTGCCAGCCTCCTTCTGGAGGCCGGTACCGGCCCTCGCTCGTGCGGGGGAGATGCACATCACGTAGCCAGGATTTGGTCTGCCGTTCACCGGACGGTAGTGTTGTTCTTGCGACGCGGGGTGGAGCAGTTCGGTAGCTCGCTGGGCTCATAACCCAGAGGTCACAGGTTCAAATCCTGTCCCCGCAACTGGAAAAAGGTCCGGATCAGTCATCACTGATCCGGACCTTTTGTTTTGCCTTGAAGGGCCTGCCTCCAAACCCTCACTCACATCCCTCCGGTTTGGGGGAGACGCTCTCTCACGTCCCACCGGTTTGGGGGAGGGGTTGAGGTGATCTCCGGCACGTTCTGACCCGACTGGTCAGAAGCACACCGCGGGTACGGTAGAGTTGTTCTTGCGACGCGGGGTGGAGCAGTTCGGTAGCTCGCTGGGCTCATAACCC